>CALGAN010000020.1 GCA_937951875.1 uncultured Alkalilimnicola sp.
GAGCATCATCGCCGCCACGCTGGTGATCGGCTTGGTCATCGAGTAGATGCGAAAGATGGTGTCGGCGCCGATCGGCTGGCCCGACTCCACGCTCCGACAACCGCGGGCCCCGAAATAGGCGACCCGCCCGCGCCGCTCGATCAGCACGCTGACCCCGGCTAATCGCTGCCGCTCCACGTGCTGCTCCATCCAGGCATCCACCCGCCGCAGGCGGTCTTCGCTCATCCCCACCGATTCAGGCTTGACTTGCTCGATCACGGCGCTCTCCCGGTTGTCGTTGTGCTTTTTTTCGCATAGATGCAGAAAAAACAAGCTTCCTGACTGTTGTCAGGATTGAAAGCCTGCTATCTATCCCGTAACGTCATCATCCGTCCAGACGCACGGCCGGTGTCTCGCCGCGCCGGAAGTACAATCAAACACCACTTTGGAGGTGGACGTGTCCGATTTGGAAAAATTCCGTAAGGAAACTCGGGCCTGGCTCGAGGCCAACTGCCCCGAGAGCATGCGCCAGCCGATACGCAGCGACGACGATGCTTGCTGGGGCGGCCGCAAGTGGGTGTTCAAGAGCGAAGACCAGCGGATCTGGCTCGAGCGCATGGCCGAGCGCGGCTGGACCGCGCCGGACTGGCCCAAGGAGTACGGCGGCGGCGGCCTCTCCAAGGAGGAAACCAAGATCCTGCGCGAGGAAATGGCGCGCATCAAAGCCCGCCCGCCGCTGAACAGCTTCGGCATCTGGATGATCGGACCGGCCATCCTCAAGTTCGGCTCCGAGAAGCTCAAGCGTCAGCACCTTCCCCCCATTGTCCGCGGCGAGATCCGCTGGTGCCAGGGCTACTCCGAGCCGGGCGCCGGCTCCGACCTGGCCGGCCTGCAGACCCGCGCCGAGGACAAGGGCGATCACTTCATCGTCAACGGCCACAAGATCTGGACCTCCTACGCCGATAAGGCCGACTGGATGTTCTGCCTGGTCCGCACGGACCCGAACGCCAAGAAGCAGCTCGGCATCAGCCTGGTGCTGTTCGACATGACCACGCCGGGCGTGACCACCCGGCCGATCAAGCTGATCTCCGGCAGCTCGCCGTTCTGCGAGACCTTCCTCGAGAACGTTCGCGTCGAGAAGGATCAGGTGGTCGGCGAGGTCAACCAGGGCTGGACCATCGCCAAGTACCTGCTCACCCACGAGCGCGAGATGATCGGCGGCATGGGCCGCACCGCGGCCGGCCAGAAGACCCTGAGCCAGATGGCGGTGGACGCGATCGGCCTCGAGAACGGCCGGCTCAGCGACGACCTGCTGCGCGCCGCGGTGGCGCGCTGGGAGATCGACGCCAAGGCCTTCGAGCTCACCGCCGAGCGCGTGCTCGACGAGTCCAAGGCCGGCCAGGGCGTGGGCAACACCTCCGCCATGCTCAAGTACTACGGCACCGAGCTCAACAAGCGCCGCTACGAACTGCTGATGGCGCTGTACGGCAGCGATGCCATGGTCTGGGAAGGCGCGGCTTCCAACGAAGGCGCTCTGCCGCGCGCTTGGGCCCGCACCAAAGCCAACTCGATCGAGGGCGGCACCTCCGAGGTGCAGCTCAACGTGATCTCCAAGAACATCCTGGGCCTGCCGTCGTAAGCCCGCGCGAGGAAACACGAACATGGCATTGCTGGTACTGAACGACGAACAACGCATGCTCAAGGACTCGGCGCGCGACTTCCTGCAGGAGCGCGGGCCGATCAAGCAGCTGCGTCAACTGCGCGACAGCCGCGACGAGACCGGCTTCTCCCGGGAGTTGTGGCGCGGCATGGTGGAGATGGGCTTCGTCGGCACGCTGATTCCCGAGCAGTTCGGCGGCACCGACTTCGGCCACGTCGGCATGGGGCAGATCTTCGAGGAAGCCGGCCGCACGCTGACCGCCTCACCGCTGTTCGCCACCGCCGTGCTGGGCGTCACCGCCCTGCGCCTGGCGGGCAGCGAACAGCAGCAGCAGGCGCTGCTGCCGGCCATCGCCGAGGGCTCGCTGCTGATGGCGCTGGCGGTGGACGAGAAGCGTCGCCATGCGCCGTCCTACGTGCAGACCCGCGCCGAGAAGACCGCCGACGGCTTCGTGGTCAACGGCCAGAAGACCTACGTCATCGACGGCCACGTCGCCGACAAGCTGATCGTCTCGGTGCGCACCTCCGGCGAGGTCAACGACGAGAACGGCATCACCCTGCTACTGATCGACCGCACCGCGCCGGGCGTGGAGGTCGAGCGCACCATCATGGTCGATAGCCGCAACGCTGCCGTGGTGCGCTTCAAGGACGTGCGGGTCGGCGCCGACGCCGTGCTGGGCGAAGTCGACAAAGGCTACGCCACGCTCAGCCGCGTCCTGGATGTCGGCAACGCCCATCTGGCGGCCGAGCTGCTCGGCATCGCCCAGGAGGTGTTCGCCCGCACCCTGCAGTACCTCAAGGAGCGCAAGCAGTTCGGCGTGCTGATCGGCACCTTCCAGGGTCTGCAGCATCGCGCCGCGCACCTGTGGAGCGAGATCGAGCTGGTGAAGTCGGTGGTGCTGCGCGCCCTGCAAGCGCTGGATGAGAACGCCGAGGATGCTTCGGCGCTGATCAGCGTGGCCAAGGCCAAAGCCTGCGAAGTGGCCGAGCTGGCCACCAACGAGGGCATCCAGATGCACGGCGGCATCGGCATGACCGACGAGTTCGACATCGGTCTGTTCCTCAAGCGCGCCCGCCCGGTGCAGGTGCTGTTCGGCGACTACAGCTATCACGCCGGTCGCTACGCCTCGATGCGCGGTTACTGATCGCCGCGTTTCCCGCCGCTCCTCCCCCGCCGGGGGAGGACGGCGCTGCCCAAGCCGCTCCCGAATGCCCGCCGCCGGCGCGACACATCCGGCTTCGTGAGATAGGCTTAAAGGGAACGGATAATGATCGGGTCAAGGAGGACACGACCATGCAGTTGACGCTGTCGACGCTCAGGGAAGAACAAATCGACGCCCTGCTCTACCCGCCGGATCCCCTCCATCTCGCCATTTACCAGCTGTATCGCTGCCGCCCCGCGCCGTCCCCGGCCGTGCCGCGCACGGTGCTGATCGCCACCGAATCCGACTGGAACCGGCTGCCGCCGGAGCGACGCGCCGCCAGCATCTGGCTGGAGCCCGACGACGCCTGCCAAGTGCTCTGGGGCCTGCTGGCCGTCAACGGTCTGCGCGCCGGCCAGGTATTGTGCGGCGGCGAGCCGAACGCCGCCGATTACGTCTTCCATCGCCAGAACGGCGGCTACCGGGTCGCCCTGCCGCTGATGGCGCAGGACGGGCCGAAACCGGCCGCCGAGCGGGCATACGCGGTATAAGCGCGCGCATTGCCTGAGGGTTCGTGTCCCTCGCCCGGCTCGGGTCTGGCGGCGGCGCGGCGAAACGCGACGAGCCGCCGTCATCGGCCCGGCAACGGCGGGCTCGGCCTCAGAGCAGTTCCTTGCGCAGCTGCTCCGGGCTCTTGGGCGAAAGCAGCCCCGGCGCGATGTCGAACACCGTGCGCGCGCCGTACTCGCCGCTGCGGTGCAGACGGTACGCGGCGCGCGCGTAAGCGACCAACACGCTGGCGGTGAACTCCGGATTGCTGTCGAGCCTCAAGGAGAACTCCACGGTCTGCTTGCTGCCGTCGCCGGTCCGCCCGCTGCGGATCACGAAGCCGCCGTGCGGCATGGTGGCGTGGTCGCGCCGCAGCTCCTCCTCGCTGATGAAGTGCACCACCGTGTCGTAATCGGCGAAGTAGTCCGGCATGGTGACGATGGCCTGCCGCACCGCCTCGGGATCGGCGCCCTCCGCCAGCACCACGTAGCACTCGCGCTTGTGCTTGTCCCGGGTCGACAGCTTCGGCAAAGTGCCGGCCCGCACCTGCGCGATCGCCTCCTCGGAGGGGATGGTGTACTGCACCCCGGCCTTCACGCCCGGCACCCGCCGCACGGCGTCCGAATGCCCCTGGCTCAGGCCGCGGCCCCAGAAGGTGTAAGTTTCGCCCTCGGGCAGCACGGCCTCGCCGAACAGACGATTGAGCGAGAACAGTCCCGGATCCCAACCCACCGAGATCACCGCGGTACGCCGCGCGGCGCGCGCGGCCGCGTCCACGGCGGCGAAGTACTCGGGGATCTTGTTATGGGTGTCGTAGCTGTCGACAGTGTTGAACAAGGCCGCCAGCGTGGGGCCTTGCTGCGGCAGGTCGTCCTTGGAGCCGCCGCAGAGGATGAGCACGTCGATGCGGTCGCGATACTGCTCCACGCTATCGAGCTTCAGCACCGGCACATCCGCCCCGACCGGAGTGACCGTGGCGGGATCGCGGCGACTGAAGATTCCGACCAACTGCATGTCGGGGCTGCGCGCCAGCGCCATCTCGACGCCGCGGCCGAGATTGCCGTAACCGACGATGCCGATGCGGATTCTCTCAGTCATTGAAACACTCCTGAATCGAAAAGCATGCAACGAAAAAACACGGTGTCGGACGCGGGCGCGATGACCGGCCCGCGAACGCGCTCTCACCGATCCCGCAGCAGGCGTCCGATCTCGCGGTTGCTGAACGCCGCGCCGATCGAGCGCGTGAGGTAGCGCATGGACTCGCGGTGATACTCGGCGTCGTAGGAGGCGATCGCCTCCCGCGCCAGAATCACGTGGTAATCGCGCTGATAGGCGTCGATCGCGGTCATGCGCACGCAGGCGTGGCTGTTGACGCCGCCGATGACCGTGTGCGTGCAGCCGAGCCGTTGCAGCAGCTCGTCCAAGCCGGTGCGGAAGAAAGCGCTGTAGCGCTTCTTCACGATCTCGTGGTCCTCTGGACGGCGCTCCAGCTCCGCGATCGTTCGGCAGCCGGGCGTGCCGCGAATGGTCACGCGCCGGCCGGTCTGCCGCATGGACAGGAAGGCATCGCTCAGATCCGGCTCGAACGCCTGCCGCACCCAGATCACCGGCGCGCCAGCCGTCCGCGCCATCCCCGCCAGCTCGTTGACGGCGCGCGCCAACGCCGACCGCTGCGCGTCGAGCGGCGGCTGAGAGAGGAAGTCCTCCAGCAGATCGACGAAGATGAATACCGGCCGCATCGCTCCCCCCATGGCAAAAGCGCGCCGGCGCGGGGCCCGTGCCCGCGCGGTTCGGGTTGATTGAAAGGGACGAAGCCTAGCAGGGCTTGCGAGAAACGGCGCCCACGGCCGAAAGCGGCGGGTCCGTCACCACATCATAACCGCAGTCGCCCCCGCCTGCTGGGCGTAGTACAGGCGCACGCGCAGCACGTAGCGGCGACCGGCGAACAGCTTGACGCGGAAACTGGCGTTGCGGTCGACACCGCTGTCGTCGTCGGCGGTGAGGTAGCGCAACTCGCCGTTCACATCCTCGAACAACACCATGACGGTATCGGAGTCGCCGAACGTGCTGAAGTGATAATAGCGGGTGGCATTCGGCAACACCTGGAAGTTGCGCTGCTCGCCGGGCGCGATCGCCAGCTTGACCGAAGTGGCCACCTCCAGCGTCGGCTCCGGCTCGGGCCCCAGCGGCGGGTAGAAGGTGCGGACCCACTCGCGGTCGCGCTCCGACAGGCCGCCGGCCGGCACCAGGCCGTCGCGGAACTCCACCGGCTGGTCGATCAGCCCCGGGCCGAACGGATAGTGCATCACCGAGTTCGGATCCCAAGCCGAGCCTTGCACCGCGTCGGCCGGGATCTTGCGGATGATGTTGTGATAAGTGACCTCGCGCGGCCAGTTGTTGGGCGGTCTGGCCAAAGCGGCGTATACCGCCTCCTCGTTCCAGACGATGCCGGCGTTGGGGTTCTGATGCTCGTGAGGAAAGCCCAGGGCATGGCCGATCTCGTGCAGCGCCGTATCGATCTCCCTCGGATCGCTGGTCAAGTCCCAGCCGAAGTTCATGGTGCGGGCGTCCGGGCCCAGCCCAAGGTCGACGATGTCGCGGCCGACGTACGACCAGGCGCCGTCGCCGCGCTGGAAGCCAATCCGGATCTCCGCCTCGGCGGGCGAATCGACTTCGCGGAACTCCAGACCGATACCCAGATCCTTCCAGATCTGGAAGGCGCGGCGCACCACGTCCCGCTCGCGCTCGCTGGTGGTCCACTCGGGCGGGCTGCGGAAGAAGTGATAGTGCAGCACCGTGCCGTTCACCCATTTCTTGTCGAGCATGCGGATGAGGCGGGCCCGCTGCGGGTTCACTTCGCGGGCGAACTGCCGCTCGGCCACCGGCGGCGTGCGGCAGTACAAGGTATGAGCCGGATTCGCATCGGCAGGACGGCGCACCGTAGCGAACGAATGCACCTCGGTGATGCCTTTTGCCGTTTTGGCGTGCTTCATGATGTCCTCCCGGCCCGACGCCGCGGTTCCTCGGCCTCGCCGCGGACGCCCGCCAGCGCCCGCTGCACGACCTCGCCGGAGGTGCGCGGCATCGCGCCCCGCAGCGCCTGCGCGACATCGAGATAGAAGGGGATGGCGCGGTTGAGGTGGTGCCCGGCATTCGGCACCGTGTCGTAAGCCACGCGCGGATGCGAGTTGAGCCAGCCGAACCAGTCGCGCTCGCCCAGCAGCTGGCGGGTGCGCGGAAACTGCGCCGGCAGCCGCACCACCGCGCCGAGCGTGACGATCTGCAGCCGCCGATACAGCAGGTGCTCCGGCCCGACCTCCTCGACGAAACGCTCCAGCACGAAGTCGATCAGCAAGCTGCCCTTGCTGTGACCGACCAGCAGCTCCAGCTTCGGCGGGTTGGCGATCAGCACGTCCAGCAGCGTGGCGACGTCGGCGGTGTCGACCAGTCGGTCGGTGAAGACATCGGCCAGGCTCACGCCGAGATCGCCCAGGCTGCCCGCGATCCGGTCCGGCAGCGGCGCGGTCAGCGCCTGCAACTTGCTCTCCAGCTCCAGGCGCGCGCGGTCGGCGGCGCCGAAGATGAACCAGCCACCCAGCGCCTCGGTAAGCAGATCGGTCATGCCGTAGCCGGTGACCACGCCGGCTACGTCGCAGTTGAACGCGTCGGCCACGTTGCGCGCCAGCGCGGCGGTACCGACCACCGAACTGCCGACCCCGGCCACCACCATGGCGCGGATATTGGCCCCGTCGTTGTTCATGAAGCGCAGGGCGGTGCGGTAATGACGTATCGGCTGCCGCGCGGCGACCGGCGGCACCACGATCACGCTACCCTCGCGATCGATGGCGGGGGACAGGGCGGCGATCTCGCTCGGGGCGAGGCTGCCGACATCGTAGAACAGCGCGTCCAGCGCATAGTTGCGCTGCTTGAACGGCAACGACGCCAGGACACCGAAGTGACCGCTCGGCTGACTCATCGGCTGCGTTCTCCCATGGCCAGGCGCGTTCGCGTGCTGGAATGTGCCAGGCAGCTGGTGTCGGACCGGCGCCCACGGGAGTAGCGGATTTCCGATTGGCGCGTAAGAAATCCCCGTAATCGCGATCCGGCACCGACCGCCTCGCACCGATCCGAGCCGCCCGCCCCGTTGCCAACCCCCATGCTTGGGTTGGCAGGAGTCGGCGCCATCTTTCTAAATGTCGTTCACTTACAGTTTCCCCGGAGGTCAGGACATGGATGCAGCCTGGGTCGTGGTAGCGGATTCGGCGCGTGCCCGAGTTTTTCGCGCAGCATCCCGAATCGGTCCACTCGAGGAACTGGAGGATCTGACCAATAGTCAGGCGCGGCAGCACGAAGGCGACATCTATTACAGCGAGCAGACCCGCAAGCTGGAAATGGGTGCGGACAATCTGCACCAGAGCAACGACTATCAGCCGGCACGCACGCCCGAGCAGGTGCTCGCCGAGCGCTTCGCCAAGGAAGTCGCCAGCTACCTGCGTCGCGGCGCCCTGGAGAAACGCTACCAGCGACTGGTGCTCGCGGCCGGGCCGCAGTTTCTGGGCGCGCTGCGCAACGAGCTGGACGGCAACACCCGCGCCAAAGTCACCCTGGAATTGCCCAAGGATCTAAGCAAGCTACGCGCCGACCAACTGCGCTCGTACCTGCCCGAGCGGTTCTGACGCGTCCGGCGGTCGTCGCGATGACGGCCGCCGGCGTGAGACGAAAGCTCGGCCTGCTATGCCTGATCGGCTGCCTGTGGGGCTGCACCCCGGCGGTGCGGCTCGCCGAGCCGCCGGGACCGCCGCCCTGGCAGCAGGTCGAGCACTATCTGCCCGGCAACGCCGTGCAGGTGCTGACCGACGGTCCCGCCACCTACCGCGCCATGCACCAGGCCATCGCCGAAGCCCGCCACCACGTGCATGTGCAGACCTACATCCTCTGCGACGATCAGGTCGGCCGCGAGTTCGCCGCGCTGCTGGCAGCGCGCCGCCGGGCGGGCGTGGTGGTGCGGCTGATGTACGACCATCACGGCACCCTGCCGTGCAGCAGCCAGGCGTTTCTCGACGGCCTGGCCGAGCAGGGCCTGGAACTGCTGGCGCTGCGGCCGCCGCCCGGCTCGGAGCTGGTCTATCCGTATGACTACCAGCACCGAGATCACCGCAAGCTGCTGATCGTCGATGGCCGGGTGGCTTTCGTCGGCGGCATCAACTTCAACGACGCCTACGCCACCAGCTCCGCCGCCAACCGACGGCGCGACGAAGGCTGGCGCGACACCAATATCCGCATCGAAGGACCGGCGGTGGCGCAGTTCCAGGCGCTGTTTCTGGCGCGCTGGCGCATGCGGCGGCCCTTGCCGGACCTGCCGGACCAGCAGTTCTTTCCGCCGCTCGAACCGGTCGGCGACGCCGCCATACGTGCGGTGGAAAGCATCGGTGGCAGCGGTCGCAACGACATCTACCGCGCCTACGTCGACGCCATCCGCCACGCGCAGCGGCGGATCTGGCTCACCCATTCCTACTTCACCCCGGAGCCGGCGCTGATGACGGCGTTGATCGCTGCCGCCCGGCGCGGCGTGGATGTGCGTCTGCTACTGCCGGGCTTCAGCGACGTGCCGCTCACCTATCCCATCGCCCGCTCCACCTACGGCCGCCTGCTAGAGGCCGGGGTGCGGGTGTACGAACGCCGCGACGCCTTCATCCACGCCAAGACCGCGGTGATCGACGGCCGCTGGTCCACGGTCGGCGCCGCCAACCTCGACTACCGCAGCCTGCTGCACAACGACGAGGTCAACGCCATGATCATCGACCGGCAGGTGGCCGAGCAGATGGAGCAGCTATTCCTGCGCGACATCGCCCAAGCCGAGCCGGTCGACCTGGAGCGATGGCGGCGGCGACCGCTCGCCCAACGCCTCAAGGAATGGCTGGGGCTGGTGTTCGCCTACTGGCTGTAGCCCTCCTACCCGGATCGCTACGGCCGCTTTATCGTTTGTCCCGAAGCACCTGATCCGCGAGCGCCGCCGCATGCCCGTTCTGCTGTTCCACCTCCGCAACGTCCCCGAGGACGAAGCCGACGAGATCCGCGCCCTGCTGCGGCAGCACGGGCTGGCGTTCTACGAGACGCCGGCTAGCTTCTGGGGCGTCTCCGGCGGCGGCATCTGGCTGCACGACGAGCAGCGCCTCGACGAGGCGCGCGCGCTGATCGCCCGCTACCAGCAGGAGCGCTGGCAACGTGCGCAGGCGGAGCCCAAGCCGCGTTTCCGCCCGCTGCGGGCGCTGTTCTACCTGGCCATCGTCGCGCTGGTCCTGTACGTTTCGCTGAAACCCTTTCTGGATCTGGCGTTATGAGGCCGGCGAGGCATCGGGAGCGAGACGGGTGGATTTTCTGGTAGTCGACGTCGAAACAGCCAATCCGGACTCCCGCAGCATCTGCCAGATCGGCATCGTCGGCTTTCGCGACGGCGTGCTGGTCGAAACCTGGCAGAGCCTGGTCAACCCCGGCACGCGCTTCGACCCCGGCAACATCGCCATCCACGGCATCCGGCCGGAAGACGTGCGCGACGCGCCCAACTTCGCCGACATCTTCCACGAGCTGCGCGCCCGCTTCGACGGTCGCATCGTCGGCAGCCACACCGCCTTCGACCGCCGCGCCATCTGCGGCGCCGCCGAGCTGCACGGCCTGCCGGCACCGGCCTGCCGCTGGCTCGATACCGCGCAGGTGGTGCGGCGCGCCTGGCCGCAGTTCGCCAAGCGAGGCTATGGACTGGCCAATCTCAGCCGCCATTTCGGCCTCCCGTTCCGTCATCACGATGCCCTGGAGGACGCCCGCCTCGCCGGCGAGGTGCTGCTGCGGGCGATCCGCGAGACCGGCATTTCGGCCGAGGAATGGCTGCTGCGGGTCAACCAGCCGCCGGCCAGAACGATGGAACTGGCCGCCAACCCGGACGGGCCGCTGTTCGGCGAAGTGGTGGTGTTCGACAAGGGCTTGCACCATGGCCGGACCGAGCTCGCCCTGCGCGCCGCCGCGGCCGGTTGCCGGGTGATCCCGGCGCTGCGCACCACCGCCACGATGCTGGTGGTGGCCGATACGGCGCGCACCCTGCCCAACGGCCGGCAGCGCCGCGCCGAGGAACTGATCCGCTTGGGCTACCCGCTGCGCATCCTCACCGAGACCGAGTTCCTGCGGCTGCTGCGCGCGACCGAGCCGAGCGGCGCGGCATAATTCCGCACAACCGCCCCTCGCCTTCGCGGCGTAGGCACGCGTTGACAGCGCGCGCCGCGCACCCCAGGGTAAAGCGCCGCCCGACGTAGAGAGGACGCCATGCCGCAACCGCCGATCGCCGCCCGCCATCCGCATGTACTGGAGCACTTCGGCCAACGCCGGGTGGACGACTACTTCTGGCTGCGCCAGCGCGACAATCCCGAGGTCATCGCCTACCTGGAAGCGGAAAACGCCTACACCGAGGCGATGATGGCGCACACCCGCCCGCTGCAGGAGCGGCTCTACCAGGAGTTCCTCAGCCGCATCAAGGAAACCGACCTGTCGGTGCCGGTGCGCCGTGACGGCTATTACTACTACAGCCGCACCGAGCAAGGCCGCGACTACCCGGTCTACTGCCGCCGCCGCGGCAGCCTGGAGGCACCGGAAGAGGTGATCCTCGACGTCAATGCGCTGGCGGTCGGCCACGATTACTACGACATCGGCACCGTCGCCGTCAGCCCCGATCACCGGCTGCTGGCCTTCGGCGAGGACACCGACGGCTCGGAAACCTACCGGCTGCGCATCAAGGACCTGGAATCCGGCGTGCTGCTCGACGTCGACATCGGCAACACCGCTGCCGACGTCGAGTGGTGCCTGAACTCGCGCAGCTTCTACTACACCGTGCTGGACGCCACGCGCCGCCCCTACCGGGTGATGCGCCACCACCTGGACGGCGGCCGGGAGGAAACCGTGCTGGAGGAGCCGGACGAGGCCTTCTTCGTGCGGTTGGGCCGCAGCAAGGACTGGCGCGACATCTACATCTCCCTGGGCAGCCACGTCACCCGCGAGGAGTATTTCCTCGACGCCGCCGACCCGCACGCCCAGCCCACGCTGTTCGCGCCGCGCCGTCACGGCGTGGAGTATTCCATCGAGCGGCGCGGCGACGAGCTCTGGGTGCTCACCAACGAGGACGCCGTCAACTTTCGGCTGCTGCGCGTGCCGGCCGACCGCTTCCGCGACCGCGGCGCCTGGCGCGAGTACGTCCCGCACCGCGAAACCACCAAGCTGGAAGACTTCGAGCTGTTCCGCTCGCACCTGGCGCTGTACCTGCGCGACGAGGGGCTGCTGAAGATCCGCGTCTTCGATCTGACCACCGACGAGTGGCACGACATCGCTTTCGACGAGGAGGTCTACGCCACCTACGGCGGCGAGAACCCGGAGTTCGACAGCACCGTGCTGCGCTTCGCCTACACCTCGCTGGTGACGCCCCAGCGGATCTACGACTACGACATGGTCGGCCGCCGGAAAACGCTGCTCAAGGAGCAAGAAGTTCCCGCCGGCTACGATCCCGACCGGTACGAGAGCCGGCGGCTGTGGGCCACCGCCGCCGACGGCACGCGCGTGCCGATCTCGCTGGTGCACCGCAAGGGGCTGGCGCTGGACGGCGGCAATCCCTGCCTGCTGTATGGCTACGGCGCCTACGGCATTTCCATCGACCCTGGCTTCTCCCCCACCCGCCTGAGCCTGCTGGAGCGCGGCTTCGTGTTCGCCATCGCCCACGTGCGCGGCGGCGGCGAACTGGGCGAGCCGTGGAAGAACGCCGGCAAGCTGCTGGCGAAGAGCAATACTTTCGGCGACTTCATCAGCGCCGCCGAGCACCTGATCGCCGCCGGCTATACCCGACCCGACCGGCTGGCGATCATGGGCGGCAGCGCCGGCGGCATGCTCATCGGCGCGGTCTGCAACATGCGCCCCGAACTGTTCCACTGCGCGGTGGCGCAGGTGCCGTTCGTCGACGTGCTCTCCAGCATGCTCGATCCGAGCCTGCCGCTGACCGTGATCGAGTACGACGAGTGGGGCAACCCGCAGCAGGAGGAGTTCTTCCACGCCATCCGCGCCTACTCGCCGTACGACAACGTGGTACCGCAGCGCTACCCGCACCTGCTGATCGTCGCCGGGCTCAACGACCCGCGGGTGCAGTACTGGGAGCCGGCCAAGTGGTGCGCCAAGCTGCGCGCCACGAAGACCGACGATAACCTGCTGCTGCTCAAGACCCACATGGGCGCGGGCCACGCCGGCGCCTCCGGCCGCTACGAGGCCTTGCGGGAGCTGGCCTTCGACTACGCCTTCATCCTCGACCGGCTGGGCTTCGCCGAGTAGGGCCTCCCTGCCGCGGCGGCCCCGCGAGGGACCGCGCTCAACCCAGCAGACCGACCGCGAGGAAATTGGTCAGTACGAAGGTGTAGAGGTGCATCAGCACCGCGTAGTAGAACGACCCGGTGCGCCAGGACACGATGCCGTAGACGATCCCCAGCAGCGGCGAGGCCAGGGTTTCGATGAACGGCTTGCCGAAGTGCAGGATGGTGAAGGGGACGGCCTGGAGCAGGATAGCCGGCCCCGGACCGATGTGGCGCCCCAGCCCGAACAGGGTGAAACCGCGCCAGAGGAACTCCCAGGCGAACATCAGGGCCAGGTTCACGGCGATCAGCGCCAGATGATCGCGCAGCGCGGGCATCCGCCCGGGGGCGTAGAAGAAACCGCGGTAGTACGGCCCCACCTCGGTGACCGCCACCACCGCCAACAGCACGGCGGTCGCCACCAGGCAGTAGAGCAAGGTCCAGCGCAACCCGCGCCGCCAATCGCCCAGCCGCATGCCGTAGTCGGCCGGACCGCGGCGCAGCAACAGCAGCGCGGCGAGGATGGGGAGCGGCAGGTACAGCAGCACGATGTCGAAGGCGTAGATCAGGTAGCCGGCGCGGATGTGCTGCAGCCACGGCAGGTAGGGGATCAGCGCGGCGGACGGGTTGAAGTAATGGTTGAGGACCGGCAGCACCGCCGCCGCCAGCGCCACCACGGCCACTTCCCGGCCGAATTTGACGCCCCCGAGCGAAAACTCGCGGTCGGAGCCTACCGTAGCGGGATTCGCCGACACCCTGTCCCTCCGCACGCCTGCCCGGCGACGCCGGGCCATCCTTACGCCGTACCGCGCGGCCGCCGGCGAACGCGCCGCGGCCGACCATGGCAACTGTAGCCCAGCGGCGCCGGCGCGCAAGCCGATGCTCGGCTCGATCGGCATATGCGACAGCTTTCGAGTGCAATGGCGCGGCGTTGCCCCTAAAATCGGCAGCCTGCGATCCCTACACGCCACTGCGGTGGCCCGCTCTGCATAGGTGAAGGTTCTTATGGCTCTGATCAGCATGCGCCAGCTGCTGGACCACGCCGCCGAACACGGCTACGGCGTGCCGGCGTTCAACGTCAACAACCTCGAACAGATGCGCGCCATCATGGAGGCGGCCGATCAGACCGATTCGCCGGTGATCGTCCAGGCCTCGGCCGGCGCCCGCAAGTACGCCGGCGCGCCGTTCCTGCGCCACCTGATCCTGGCGGCGGTCGAGGAGTTTCCGCACATTCCGGTGGTCATGCATCAGGACCACGGCACCAGCCCGGCGGTATGCCAGCGCTCCATCCAGCTCGGCTTCACCTCAGTGATGATGGACGGCTCGCTGGGCGAGGACGGCAAGACCCCCACCACCTACCAGTACAACGTCGAAGTCACCCGCCGCACGGTGGAGATGGCGCATGCCTGCGGCGTGTCGGTGGAGGGCGAGCTGGGCTGCCTGGGTAGCCTGGAAACTGGTGCTGCCGGCGAGGAAGACGGCATCGGCGCCGAGGGCAAGCTGTCCCACGATCAGATGCTCACCGACCCCGAGGAAGCGGCCCGATTCGTCAAGGAAACCAAGGTCGACGCCCTGGCCATCGCCATCGGCACCAGCCACGGCGCCTACAAGTTCACCCGTCCGCCCACCGGTGACATTCTGGCGATCGACCGGATCAAGGAAATCCACGCCCGCATCCCCGACACCCACCTGGTGATGCACGGCTCCTCGTCGGTGCCGCAGGAGTGGCTGGCGATCATCAACGAGTACGGCGGTGACATCAAGGAAACCTACGGCGTGCCGGTCGAGCAGATCGTCGAGGCCATCAAGTACGGCGTGCGCAAGGTCAACATCGACACCGACCTGCGCCTGGCCTCCACCGGCGCCATCCGCCGCTTCCTGGCCAAGAACCCGTCCGAGTTCGACCCGCGCAAGTACCTGACGGAGTCGGTCAAGGCCATGAAGGAGATCTGCGTGGCTCGCTACGAGGCCTTCGGCACCGCCGGCAACGCCAGCAAGATCAAGCCGATCAGCCTGGAGGTCATGACCCAGCGCTACGCCCGCGGCGAGCTGGATCCGAAGGTGATGTAAGGCGACGGTCGGACCGGTGCGAATGGCGCCCGCGGGCGCCATTCGTTTTTCCGCAGCGCGCCTTCATCGCAGCGACTCGCGCACCTCGGCGGCGATCTGGTAGGAGCGCAGCCGCGCGGCGTGATCGTAGATGTGCGAGGTGATGATCAGCTCATCGGCGCCGGTGCGGGCGATAAAGTCCTGGATGGTCCGCCGCACCGTGTCCGGCGAGCCGATCGCCGAGCAGGCCAGCACCTGCTGCAGGACGGCCCGCTCCGTCGGGCCGATGACCTTCTCGTAAAACCCTTCCACCGGCGGCGGCAGCCGGCTCGGCCGGCCCGCGCGCAGATTCAGGAACGACTGCTGCGCCGAGGTGGCGAGCAGGCGCGCTTCTTCGTCAGTGTCGGCGGCGAACACATTGAAGCCGAGCATCACGTAGGGCTTGTCCAACCGCGGCGATGGCCGGAACAGCTGCCGGTACAGCGCGATCGCGTCCATCATCTGCGCCGGCGCGAAATGCGAGGCGAAGGCGTACGGCAGGCCGTAGGCGGCCGCCAGCTGGGCGCCGAACAGACTGGAGCCGAGGATCCAGATCGGGATCTTCAGCCCCTCCCCCGGCACCGCGCGCACCGTCTGACCGGGCTTGGCCGGCTCGAAATAGGCCATGAGCTCGGCGACATCGCGCGGAAACTCGTCCGGGTCGGTGTCCAGATGCCGCCGCAGCGCCCGCGCCGTGGCCATGTCCGAACCCGGCGCGCGCCCCAACCCCAGCTCGATGCGACCGGGATAGAGCGACTCCAGGGTGCCGAACTGCTCGGCGACGACCAGCGGCGAGTGGTTGGGCAGCATGATGCCGCCGGCGCCGATCAGGATGCTCGACGTGCCGCCGGCGATGTAACCCATCAGCACGGCGGTGGCGGAGCTGGCGATGCCCGGCATGCTGTGGTGCTCGGCCAGCCAGTAGCGCCGATAGCCCCAGCGTTCCGCGTGCCGCGCCAGATCCAGCGAGTTGCGGAAGGACTGGGCGGCATCGCCGCCCTCGACGATCGGAGCCAGGTCGAGAACTGAGAACGGAATCATCGGCAAGACATGGTTTCGTGATAAGGAAAACCCAAGCTTACCGGATTCGCACCGGCCGGGCAGCGACGCCGCTGCCCGGCCCCAGCCAGCTCAGGGCTGGATGCGGATGGTGCTGATCAGCTGCCCGGCCGCCAGCTCGGTGAGCGCCTTGAGCTGATCGGGCTCCAGCGTCTCGGGCTTGGTCGGGCAGCGGCCGCCGACCACATCCAGCTTCGCCTCGTAAACCCACTGCCAGGCAGGAGGCTGCGGCTGCTGGGTCATATTGGCGCGCACGATGCGAGCCCGCTCGGTGTTCTGCTGCCGCACCCAGCCGTACACGTCCTCCTCGTTGTTGACGTAGCGGTGATAGTCGATCTGGAACCGGAGCGGATCGCGGGTGGCGGTCAGCATGTCCTCGGTGGCCTTGTACTCGCCGATCCAGACCGTCTCACCGGTACGCACGTGCACCAGCGAGGCGTCGATGCCGACCGCCGACTGCAGGCACTCCTGGTACTGGTTCGCCCGGACCCACTTATCGATGCCGGCATCCAGCTGGGCGAACTCGCGCACCTGCGGGTTGGCCAGCAGATTGATGGTGCGCTTAGCCGGCTGAACGCTGAAGCCGTTGATCAGCAGGATGTAGTCGGCGCCCACCTCACCATCCTTGGCGGCGCGAATGACCTCCGACACGTCGGTCATCTCGTCGGCATCGCGCCGCTTGCCGGCCGACGAATACCGGTAGCGCTGCCGCAATTCCTCGGTCTTCGCCAGGTATTCGGCGTCGCTCAGCTTGCCGGCGGCGCGCTCCTGGCGGTACAGCTCCAGCAGCTTGCGGATGTCGTCCGGCAGGCGGTTGATGCAGTCGGCGCTGATATACACGCCCCACGAGCCAAGGCAGTCGTCGCGGCTGTCGCGCATCTCGCGCAGCTTGGCCTCGAGGCGGGCGCGGTTGATGACGCGGAAACCGGCCTTGATGAGCTCCTTCTCCAGCTGCCGCTCGGTATCGGATACGAACGCGGTGGGATCGATGGCGTTGGCGCGGCTGGACTCGACCGCGGCCACATCGGCGGTCTGCGCCTTGCAGCGTCGGTCGTTGGGCCGCTCGATGCAGAAGATGCGCTCCTGCACGTAGGTGTTGATATTGATCACCACCTTGCTCGCCAACCGCGGCGCCTGCTGGCCGTCGCCGGCCTGGACGTAGCGCGACACCTCGGGCGTCGGATCTCGCGCCTCGACGGTGAACTGCACCGAGTGGCGGACGTCGGCCGGCTTGGCCGGCGTCTGAACGGGCGGCGCCATCTTGGGACCAAACAGGCAGCCGGACAGGCCGAACGTGGCCACGGCAATAGCCAAAGCGGCTGAAAAGCGCATAATTCCCCCCGCAATGAACGTCAAACTCCGCAGTATTCGCAACTTTTCTAAATAATGTAAAGACGCTGGTGCCCGCGGCTCGGTGCCGCCCTCCGCCAAACACTGGTCGAATCTCCGCTTTTATCAGGACGGAGGCGCCGCTTCATCCACCATTTGAGAGAGCGCGGGCGCGGGGCGGTCACATCATCCCCAGGTACTTGTGCACGAACTGAATGGCGCCGGAGCCTTCGCCGACCGCGGTGGCGATGCGCTGGGCGGCACCGCGGCGCACGTCGCCGGCGGCGAATACGCCGGCCACACTGGTCTCGAACGGCAGCGGCCGGCGACCGAAGCCGACGTCGTCGCCCAGATCGCGGCCGGTGAGGATATAGCCCTGGCTATCGCGGTGGATCTGCGGCGGCAGCCAGTCGGTGTGCGGTGCGCCGCCGATGAGGATGAACAGCGCGCCGGCCTCGACCTGCTCGGTCTCGCCGCTGCGGCGGTCGCGCAGCAACAAGCGTTCGAGCACGTGCTCGCCGTAGCCGTCGATCACCTCGGTGTGGAAGCGCACCACCACGTTGCAGGTCTCCCGCAGCTCCTGGATGAGATAGTGCGACATGGAGCTGGAGAGGCTCTCGCCGCGCACCAGCAGCGTCACCCGCTCGGCGTAGCGCGCCAGGTGCAAGGCCGCCTGCCCGGCCGAGTTGCCGCCGCCCACCACGAACACCCGGCGGCCGAGCATGGCCTGCGCCTCGCTGACCGCCGTGCCGTAGTACACGCCGGCGCCGATCTGCCGGTCCAGGCTGGCGATGCCCAGCCGGCGATAGGAAATCCCGGTAGCGAGCAGCACCGCCTGCGCACGCAGCCGCTCCTGCCCCTGCAGCAGTACCACGTGCTCGCCGTCGTCGCCCGGCTGCAGCCCGATCGCCCGGCGCGAGAACACGAACTGCGCCTGGAACAGCCAAGCCTGGCGATAGGCGGCGCGCATCAGCTCGCCGCCGCTGATGCCACGCGGAAAGCCCAGGTAGTTGCGCACCATCGACGTAGTCCCCGCCTGGCCGCCCGGCGCCGCCGGCTCTACCACCATGGTGTCCAGCCCCTCCGAGGCGGCGTATACGGCCGCCGACAGCCCGGCGGGACCGGCGCCGACGATGGCCAGGTCGTAGCGCTTGTCCTCGGGCCGGGTGCGCACGCCGATGGCTTCGTCCAGCTCGGTGTCGGACGGATCGATCAGCGTCTCGCCGTTGTAGAGCACGCACACCGGCAGGCGGTCGCGCCCCACCCCCACCGCGTCCAGCAGCTCCTGCCCCTCGGGCGAGTCGACGTCGTAGAACACGGCCGGAATGCCACTGCGGTTCATCATGTCGCGCAGCACGTAGGAACGCCGCGCCCATTGCTCCCCTACCACCCGCACCAGTTGAAAGCGCTCGCGGTTGGTCTGCGCCCACTCCTCAAGCAGCACGCTGACGGCGCGATGGAACTGCTCGTCGGGCGTGACGTAGGGCTTGCGCATGTAGTCGTCGGCTTGGTGGAAAGTCAGCGCCTGCAGCAGCGTGCCGGCGCAGGAGAAATCGCCCAGCTCGACCAACACCACGCGCTTGGTGCCGGGCAGCAGGTGGCGCACGCCGGTGAGGAACTCCACCCCGCCGACCTCGGGCAAATCGAGGTCGGCGAACACCAGCGCCACCGGGCGCTGTCGCTCGCGCAGCTCGGCGATCCGGGCCTCGCCCGCCGCGGCGCAGTCCTCGGCCAGCACCTCGTAATCGGCGCCATAGCGTCGGCTTAGCTCGCACACCACCTTACATCGCGACTGCGGCTGATGATCGAGCACCAGCATCACCGGCTTGTCCATGGCGGTATCCTCCGGCCGTTAGCACAGGGTTTCAGCAGCAGCGACCGTTGCCTTCTCCATAGCGGGCGGCCTGGCGGTTGCGGAAGAACTCGGCGCGGCTCATGACCGGCCGCTGCGGATGCGCGCGGCGCATGTGCGCCACATAAGCGTCGTAGTCGGGCAGACCGACCAGCAGGTAAGCGGCTTGTCGGAGGGTACGCAGCAGCGTCGACAGCTCGTTCGCCATGCCTACACTCCTCGCCCGACCGAGCCGGTGGAGATGCGATCGGCGGGCTCGAACGGCGTCTCCCGGGCGGTGGGCCGATCGTGGCGGAGCGCGCGCAGGCAGGCGCGCACGCTGAACACCAGCATGCTCACCACCACGGCGATGAACAGCGCGGTCAGCACCGCGTCCACGTAGTCGTTGAAGACGATGCGCCGCATCTCAGCGATGCTCTTGGCCGGCGCCAGCACCTCGTTGCGCTCGATCGCCGCCTGGAACTTGGCGGCGTGGGTCAGGAAGCCGACCCGCGGATCCGCATGGAACAACTTCTGCCAGCCGGCGGTGAGGGTGCAGACCAGCAACCAGGCGGTGGGCAGCAAGGTCACCCAGGCGTAGCGCTCGCGCTTGAGCTTGAACAGCACCACCGTAGCCAGCATCAGCGCCACCGCCGCCAGCATCTGGTTGGAGATGCCGAACAGCGGCCAGAAGGTGTTGATGCCGCCCAGCGGGTCGACCACGCCCTGGTAGAGGAAATAGCCCCAGGCGCCGACGCACAGCGCGGTGGCCAGCACGTTGGCGGTCCAGGAGCCGGTGTGCTTGAGCGCCGGCACGAAGGTGCCGAGCAGGTCCTGCAGCATGAAGCGGCCGGCGCGGGTGCCAGCGTCGACCGCGGTGAGGATGAACAGCGCCTCGAACAGGATGGCGAAGTGGTACCAGAACGCCATCATCGCCGTACCGCCGCCGCTGAGCGCCGAGAAGATGTGGGCCATGCCCACTGCCAGCGTCGGCGCGCCGCCGGCGCGGGAGATGATGGTGGCCTCGCCCACCTCCTTGGCGGTCTGGGTCAGCAGTTCGGGCGTGACCACGAAACCCCATTGGCTCACCGCGGCGGCCGCCGACTCGGCGGTAGTGCCGATCAGCGCCGCCGGGCTGTTCATGGCGAAGTACACGCCGGGGTCGATGATGCAGGCGGCCACCAGCGCCATGATCGCCACGAATGATTCCATCAGCATGCCGCCGTAGCCGATCAGCGGCATGTTCTTCTCGTTGTCGAGCAGCTTGGGCGTGGTGCCCGACGAGATCAGGGCATGGAAGCCCGACACCGCGCCGCAGGCGATGGTGATGAACAGGAACGGGAACAGCGCGCCGGCCCAGACCGGGCCGCTGCCATCGGTGAAGCGGGTCAGCGCCGGCATGCGCAGATCCGGCGCCAGAATCAGAATGCCTAACGCCAGCGCGACGATGGCGCCAATCTTGAGGAAGGTGGACAGATAATCGCGCGGCGCCAGCAGCAGCCACACCGGCAGTACCGAGGCGACGAAACCATAGCCCACCAGCAGCCAGGTCAGCTGCACGCCGTCGAGCGTGAACAGCGGTCCCCAGCGCGGGCTGGCCGCCACGTCCTCACCGAACACGATGGCGAGCAGCAGCAGCACGAAGCCCGCCACCGACACCAACCCGATCCGCCCCGGCTGCACGAAGCGCATCCACAGCCCCATGGCGATGGCGATCGGGATGGTGGCCACCACCGTGAACGTGCCCCAGGGGCTCTCGGCCAGCGCCTTGACCACGATCAGCGCCAGCACGGCGAGGATGATCACCATGATCAGGAAGGCGCCGAACAGCGCGATCACCCCCGGCCAGTAGCCCATCTCCTCGCGCACTAGCTCGCCCAGGGAGCGGCCGTCGCGGCGGGTGGAGACGAACAGCACCATGAAGTCCTGCACGGCGCCGGCCAGCACCACGCCGACGATGATCCACAGCATGCCGGGCAGATAGCCCATCTGCGCCGCCAGCACCGGCCCCACCAACGGCCCGGCGCCGGCGATGGCGGCGAAGTGGTGCCCGAACAGCACGTAGCGGTTGGTGGGCACGTAATCGAGGCCGTCGTTGCGCCGCACCGCCGGGGTCGGCCGTAGCGGATTGAGCTGCATCGCCCGCGCGGCGATGAACAGCGCGTAGTAGCGGTACGCCACCAGGTAGATCGACACGGCGGCGATGACGATCCACAAGGCGTTGACGGTCTCGCCCTGCGCCAGCGCCACCGAGCCCAAGGCAAAGGCGCCGAGCAGCGCCAGCAATAGCCAGAAGACGTGCTGAACTAGGGAGGTCATGCGCTTTCCTCGCATGCGACAGTCGGCACCTCGCCGCGCTCGCCCACCTAGCCATATAGGGACGGCTGCGGCGCAGCCATCCCCCCGAGCAGCCTCAGACGTGGATTTTTCGCGCCGATGGCGTTGATTTTCGCCGGCCGGCTCCCATGGCGATCGGATCCGCGCCGGTCCGAGGGAAAGCGCGACGACCGACGCAGCCGCTTGGCCGCCCATACCGTGAAGGCGGCGAGCGGCAAGCCGAGGAGGAAGGACAATGGCCAAAGGAACGCATGGGCAGGCCGACCCGGTCCGGCAGCTCGAGCGCCTCATGGCGCTGGAGTACGACGCCGACGAGGCCTATCAGGCCGCCATCGACCACTTCGCCGATCCGCGCTACAGCAACGAAGTGACGGCGCTGAAGGCGGACCATCGGCGTCATCTCGATCAGCTCGAACTGCTGGTCCGCCGCCAAGGCGGCACCCCGCCCCGCGCGCCGGATCTGCGCGGCCGCCTGGAGCACGGCAAGCTGCTGATCGCTCAGCTGGGCGGCGACGACGCCATCCTCCGGGCGCTACGCAGCAACGCCGAGCACGTCGCCGCCGCCTACGAACAGGCGCTAGCCGGTGCGCCGGCCGAGGTGCGGGAAATTCTCATCCAGGGCCGCGACGACGCCTGGCGCCACCGCGATTGGTTCGACACGGCGGTCCGAACCCTGGAATCGGCCCCGCACCGCGGCGTGCCGCCCTGGAACATCCCGCCGCCGTCCGGCTTCTAGAGACGGCGGCTAGCTTGGAAATCCAGCAGCGCGGCTCAGCGCCGCGCCGCCGTCAGCGCCCGCAGGGCCTCGGCGCGGACGGCGCCGCCGCTGTCGTCGCGGATCACCACCGCCCCGCGCTCGACCAAGTAGGCGCGCGCCGCCGAATCGGCGAGCAGCGGCTGCGCCGCGCGCAGCGACGCGATCAGCCGCGGCGTCAGCGCATCCAGCACCGGCCGCACGTCGCGCGCCAGATCGGGCGCGTCGGCGAACGGCGGCCGGCCCTCGCGCCGCCACTGCTCGTGCAGCGCGCACTGGATCAGCTTGCCGGCCTCGAACTGGCTCTGGAAGAACGCGCCCGCCAGCGCCGGCTCGACGCCGGCCCGCTGCGCCTGCGCGGTCACGTCGGCCAGGATCTGCGCCTCGCGCGCCGGATCGTCGATCGGCGCGCGGCTATTCCATTTGGCGCGCGCCACCAACGGCGCCACCGCCAGCCGCTGGTCGATCAGGATCAGCAGCTCATCCAAGCTGGCCCGGGCCGATTCCGAGGGCCGCGGCTGCGCCTGACAGCCGGTAAGCGCGAGAAATGTCGCGAACAACATGGCGATGACCGCTCCGTGCCTCGACTGGACGCACTGCCCAGGGATCATTGCTTGCCTCCCGGCAACGGCACCTGCTGGCGTTCCACCTTGTGCAGGTCGCGCGCCGCCGGGGGCTGTAGATCGAGCCGGAAGAAGTCCGGATCCTCGGGCAGGATCAGCCGCAGCTCCATGTGGCGGTCCAGCGCCAGCTCGGCCCGCGCCGTCTCGAACGCCAGCACATGGCCGCCACCGCTGCGGTCGCGGCTGACGAAGTGCAGGTGCAGCCCCGGCACGTTGATGCCGCCGACGTAGGGCGGGGAGAAGAAACCGACGATGGTCCCCTCCACGTCCTCGAACTGGAACTCCCGCTGCGCCTCCACCACCTGCGCCAGCGGCCGGTACGGCGGCGTCTGGCGCGGCACGCTGCGGGTGCGCAGCTGGCGGAAGCGGCCGTCGATGCGCACGGCGTAGAACAGATTCGGCGACTCCAGGTTGGCGGCGAGCAGCCGCTCCAGGCCCGCGAAGTCGGTGCCGGGAGGCAGCGCCAGGCGCCGCTCCGGAGCGAAGCCGCTGACCATGGCGAACGGCACGCGCGTATCGTCGTCCAGCACGTTCACCTTGCCCTCGCCGGTCACCTGGTAGACCACGCCGTCGACCATGAGCAACTCGCCGTCCAGGCCGTTGACCGTCCCTAGCCCCAGCTCGCCCGCGCGCCGCAGTTCGGCGACGGTGGTGGGGCCGTCGTAATCCCCCTGCATCAGCGCGCCGAGGGTGGAGAACTGACTTATCGGTTTGCTTTCGGCCGCGACCGCCGCCGTCGCCATCAGCGACAGCCCTAGTGCGAATAGAGTCGATTTCACAGCTTGAACCTTTCTTGTTATTGCTCGTTTTCGGCGAGCGAGCGTCACGGCCGCCTTTTTGAATTTGAGAATACTGATATGCCAAAGTATGGCAGCACCGACACGGCGCGATCCAGGCGGATCGACGCCGAAGACTAATAAGACCAATGGTCGATGGGGGAGCGATGATCGGATCGGCGAGGATTGTGCTGGCCACGCTGCTGATGCTGTTTTGCGCATCGGCCGCCGCCGAGGCGGTGCTGAAAGTCCTGATCGGCACCGAACAGCGCAGCTTCACCACCAGCCAGCTGCTGGCGCTGGCCGATACCCGCACCATTACCGTCACCGACGACGTTGCCTACCCCGGCGCTCCCCGGCAGTACCGCGCCGTACCGGTCAAAACCCTGTTGCGGGGCCTGCGCATCGACGACGGCTACGTCGTGCAGGCGCGCGCCGACGACGGCTTCGTCGCCCAACTGCCGACCCGGGAGCTGCTCGACGCCGGCCCCGAGCGGGCCGAGGCCTGGCTGGCGATCGAACCCGCGGACGCGCCTTGGCCGGCGCTGGCCGGCAAGAGCCGCAGTGCCGGACCGTTCTATCTGGTGTGGCTGCGACCGCAAGCCAGCGGCATCCGCAGCGAGCAATGGCCCTACCAGCTGGCCGAGCTGTCGGCGCTGCCGGCGCCGTTGAGCCGCTGGCCGGTGCTGGACGTGGCCGCCGACCTGCCGGCCGACGCTCCGGCCCGCCGCGGACTGACGCTGTTCCTCACCCAATGTCTGGTCTGCCATCGGCTGAACGGCGGCGGCGCCGCCGAGATGGGACCGGATCTGAATCTGCCGATGAACCCGACCGAGTATTTCACCGACGCCGCGCTGCGCGCGCTGATCCGCGACCCGGCCGCGGTGCGCGACTGGCCGGGCCGCCAGATGCAGGGCTTCACCGCCGAGCAGCTCAGCGACGGCGAAATCGACGACATCCTGGCCTACCTCAAGCACATGGCGGGGCGCAAGGCTCGCTGATCGCGAGCGCGGGCACGCCTGCTACGCGGGAGACATCTTGAGTACCACGCCTCGCACACTGCTCGCCCTCGTTTTGTCCATCCTGCTGCTCGGCGGCTGCAAGCTTGGCGATAGCGACGACCAGCGACATGAACCCACCCTGGAAGCGAAAGTCGGCCAGATGGTGATGGTCGGCTTCCGCGGCCTGAGCGTGACGCCGCAGGATCCGATCTGGCAGGACATCGCCGAGCGCAACCCGGGCGGAGTGGTGCTCTACGATGTCGACGTTCCCAGCAACCGCACCCAGCCGCGCAACATCGAGTCGCCGGCGCAGCTGAAGGCGCTGACCTCGGCCTTGCAGGGCATCCGCCCCGATCCGCTGCTGATCGGCATCGACCAGGAAGGCGGGATCATCCAGCGGCTCAAGCCCCGCTACGGTTTCCCGGACAGCGTGTCGCACGCCCAGCTAGGCGCCGCCGACGACCTGGACGGCACCTATGCCGCCGCTCGCGCCATCGCCGAGAACCTGCGCGAGCATGGCATCAACATCAACTTCGCGCCGGTGGTGGACATCAACACCAACCCGGACAACCCGATCATCGCCCGCTACGAGCGCAGCTTCTCCGCCGACCCGGCGGCGGTCACCCGCCACGCCCAGGCCTACATCCGCGCCCATCACGACGTCGGCTTGCTCACCACCCTCAAGCATTTCCCCGGCCACGGCAGCTCCACCGGCGATACCCACCTGGACGTCACCGATGTCACCCACACCTGGCAGCCGCTGGAGCTGGAGCCGTACCGCGACCTGATCGGCGAAGGCGTGGTCGACCTGGTGACCGCGCACGTGTTCAACGGCGCCCTCGATCCCGCGGCCCCGGCCACCCTGTCGCCGGCGGTGATCACCGGGCTGCTGCGCGACGAGCTGGGCTTCGACGGCGTGGTGATCTCGGACGACATGCAGATGGGCGCCATCGTCAACTACTACGGCTTCGAAGCCGCGCTCGAGCTGGCCATCGCTGCCGGCGTCGACATCCTGGTGCTGTCCAACAACGGCTCGACCTACGACGACGGCATCGCGGCCCGCGCCATCGACCACATCGTCCGGCTGGTCGAGGAAGGACGCATCCGCCGCGAGCGCATCGACCAATCCTACCGGCGCATTCAGGCGCTCAAGCAGCGTCTGGCCATCCACCGCTAAGGAGACGAGCATGTTCCGCCGCCTGACCGTCCTCGCCCTATCGGCCCTGCTGACCGCCCCTGCCGGGGCCGAGCAGCGGCCGGACGACTTCGTCGATCTCGCCGGCGTCGCGCCCGACATCGTGATCGAGATGCGCTACCACGGCAGCCACAACTTCGTGGCCAAGCCGGTCCGCGGCTACGAGGAGCCGGTGTGCCTGCTCACCCGTCCCGCCGCCGAGGCGCTGGCCCGGGTCCAGGCGCGCCTGCGCACGCACGGTCTAGGGCTGAAGGTCTACGACTGCTATCGCCCGCAGCGGGCGGTGGATCACTTCGTGGCGTGGGCCAAGGATCAGCAGGACACCTTGCACCAGAGCGGCTTCTATCCGTCGGTGCCGAAAGCGAAGCTGTTCGAGGAAGGCTATATCGCCGAGCGCTCCGGCCACAGCCGCGGCAGCACGGTGGACCTGACCATCGTCCCCTATCCGGCGCCGCCCCAGGCCGAGCCGCCGGTGGGCGATCTGCCGCCCTGCACCGCGCCGGCCGACACCCGCCCCTGGGACAACTCGCTGGAGATGGGCACCGGCTTCGACTGCTTCGATCCGCAGTCCTGGACCGAGAGCATGGCGGTCGGCCCGCAAGCGCGCGCCAACCGGCTGCTGCTGCGCGCGCTGATGGAGGCGGAGGGTTTCGTCAACTACCCGCAGGAGTGGTGGCACTTTACCCTAGCCAATGAGCCCTATCCGGAGCGGCGCTTCGATTTCCCGGTGCGGCGCCGTCAGTGATGAAGGGCTCAGCATTTTCGCACTGCGAACAGTTTATTTCTGCTAAATAACTGCATCAGGAGAAGCAATAACAGTTAAACAAACCTTTCGCATGACCACCGAACTCCGGCAGGACGCGGCGACCTTTTCCATTCCGGGCTACGAGATCGCCGAACTGATCGCCGACAGCAGAGAATCCCGCGTCTTTCGCGCCTGCCGCACGGCCGACGGGTTGCCGGTGATTCTCAAGACCACCTGGCCGGAGGGGGCCACCGATCTGCGGCACGAGTTCGAGATGATCCGCCGCGTCGACGGCCCGGGCGTGATTCGCGCGCTGGCGCTGGAACGCTACGGCCACCTGCCGGTGCTGGTGCTGGAGGATCTGGGCGGCGAATCGCTCGATCGGCTGTGCCGACGGCGACGACTGACGCTAGAGGAGGTGCTGGCGATCGCGGTGCAGGTGGCGGAGGGACTGGCCGCGATCCACGGCGCCGGCATCGTTCACAAGAGCATCAACCCGGCCCATATCGTCTATGACCCGGTTAGCGGCACGGCCAAGCTGATCGACTTCGGCCTCGCCGCCGACCTGCACCCGGCGTCACCGTCGCTGCCGGCGCAACACAGCCTGCAAGGCAATCTGCCCTACCTTCCCCCCGAGCAATCGGGCCGAACCAACCGCCCGGTCGATCACCGCGCCGATTTTTACTCGTTCGGCGCCACGCTCTACGAGCTGTTGCTGCAGCGACCGCTGTTCCCGGTCAGCGAGCCGTTGGAGTGGCTGCACTGCCACATCGCCAAGCAGCCACCGGCGCCGGCCACGGTCGATCCCGGCGTGCCGGCGGTGCTGTCGGCGCTGATCATGAAACTGCTGGCCAAGTCGCCGGACGAGCGCTACCAGAGCGCGGTCGGCCTGCGGGCGGATCTGCAGCGCTGCCTGGACGCGCTGCGGGCCACCGGCGACATACCGTGCTTCCCCCTGGCGGCGCTGGATCGCGCCGAGCGCATCCGTCCGCCGACCCGCCTGTATGGCCGCGACACCGAACTGGCGCTGCTGCTGGAGCACGCCGCGCGGGCCGCGCGCGGATCGTCGGAACTGGTGCTGATGTTCGGCAGCCCCGGCATCGGCAAGACCTCGCTGATCCGCGAGCTGTATCGGCCGATGGCCGCTTCCGGCGGCCGGCTGGTCATGGGCAAGTTCGAGCAGCTGCACCGCAACGCGCCGTACAGTGGGTTCACCGCGGCGCTACGCGATCTGGCGAGGCAGCTGCTGACCGAGCCGGAAGCGCAGCTGGCCCACTGGAAGTCGCGGCTCTTGAACACGCTGGGCCGCAACATCCGCCTGATCACGGCCGGCGTGCCGGAGCTGGAGTTGATCGTCGGCCCGCAGCCGGAAGTGCCGGCGCTGCCGCCGCTGGAGGCGGAGCAGCGTTTCCGGCGCGCGTTGGTGAACGTCCTCCGCGCCTGCTGCCAGCCGAATCACCCGCTGGTGATGTTCCTGGACGATCTACAGTGGGCCGACAGCGCCAGCCTGCGGCTGCTGGAGACGCTGGCGCGGGAAGCGCGCGTGCCGCATCTGCTGCTGATCGGCGCCTACCGCGACAACGAGATCGGCGGCAGCCATCCGCTGGCGCGGGCGCTCGATAGGCTGCGCGAGCGCGGCGTTGCCGCCCACATCGCCCTCAAGCCGCTCGACCGCCAGCATCTGACCGAGCTGCTCGGCGACCTGCTCGGCGCCGAGCCCGCCGAACTCGAACCGCTAGCGGAACTGGTCGCCGTCAAGACCGGCGGCAACCCGTTCTTCTGCTTCGAGTTCATCAAGGCTCTGCAAAGGTCCGGGCTGTTCGTGTTCGACCACGAGGCGCGGCGCTGGCGTTGGGACATCGAGCGCATCCGCGCCCAGCGCATGACCGACAACGTGGTCGATCTGATGATGGAGAAGCTTCGACAGCTCGAACCCCCGACGCTGGCGCTGCTGCAGCTGGCGGCGTGCATCGGCAGCCGCTTCGCGCTGGCGACGCTGACCGAGGTCGCCGATCTGCCCCTGCCGGACGTGCAACGCCATTTGCGCCAGGCTTTCGCCGAGGGCCTGATTTCCCTGCCCGGCGACCTCGGCCCCAACGACGACGTGCTGGCGGTGTTCAACCACGACCGCATCCATCAGGCCGCCTACGAGCTGCTCGACGAGAACGAGCGGCGCCGCGCGCATCTGCTGATCGGCCGCCGGCTGCTGCGGCAGCTGCCGGTCGAGGGGCACGACGAGCAACTGTTCGAGGTCGTGGATCATCTCAATCTCGGCGCCGAGCTGATCGACGACGCGGACGAACGCCGGCGCCTGAGCGAACTCGACCTCGCCGCCGGCAAGCGCGCCAAACAGGCGGGCGCCTATCCCCAGGCGCTGGCCTATCTGGAGAAAGGCTTGGCGCTGCTCGGCGCCGATGCCTGGGAGCGCGCTTACCCGCTCGCCTTGGAGCTGCACGCCGAAGCCGCCGAGGCGGCCTACCTCAGCGGCCGCTACGACGCCATGGACCGGCTGCTGGCGGACGCCTTCGCCCGCGCCAGGACACTGCTGGACCGCACCAAGCTGTATCTGGTCCGCATCTCCGCCAACATCGCCCGCGGCGCCCTCACCGAAGCCATCGCCATCGCCAAGCCGGTGCTGCGCGAGCTGGGCCATGACTACCCGGAGCGGCCCACCCGCGTCCACGCGCTGCTGCGCCTCGCCGCGCTGCAGTGGCGGCTGCGCAACACGCCAGTCGAAGCTCTGGAGGCGCTGCCGCCCATGACCGACCCACGGCAATTGGCGGCGATGAGCATTGGCGAACGCATCGGCGGCGCCGCGCTATTCGTGCAGCCCGCCCTGCTGCCGCTCATGATCCTCAAGGGCGTGGAGGCGTCGCTGAAATACGGTCATACCGACGCCTCGCTGACCGCGTACGCCTCCTACGGCATGATCCTGGCCTGCAAGCTGGGCCAAGTGGAACGCGGCCAGGCGTTCGGCGAACTGGCGCTGCGGCTGACCGAACGCCTGCCGGTCAAAAGCATCGCCGGCCGCGTGCTGCACATCCACAGCGCCCTGGTCCGGCATTGGGCCGAACCGCTGCATGCCTGCCTGGCCCCGCTGCGGCAAGCGTTCGAGCTGTGCCTGGATCACGGCGACTTCGAGTACGCCGTGCTCGCCGCCACCGTGTACGCCACCAATTCCCTCGATGCCAGCGTACCGCTCGACCAGCTCGCCGACGACATCGCCGGATTGCTAGCCACGGCCAGGACGCTCAACCAGGGACCGCTAGTGCATTATCTGGAGTGCGATCTGCAGGCGGCGCTCAACTTCCTCGGCCGCAGCGCCGATCCGAGCCGCCTGGCCGGCCCGGTGTACGACCTGGAACAGCGGCTGCCCGACCACGAGGCCGCCGGCGACCGCAGCCTGGCCCTGGCGGCCCGCGCCACCCAGATCCGGCTCAGCTACCTGTTCGGACGAGCCGATCTGGCGTTGCCGATGGCCGACGCCGCGCTGGCCGACATCGATGCCCACCAGGGCATGTACTGCAACGTCAGCGAGCTGCTGTTCGATGCGCTGGTGCGCCTGGCCTGCGTTACCGGTGTCACGCCGCGCCAACGGCGCCGGCTGCTGCGGCAGGCGGCGCGCCATCAGGCGCTCCTGAAGCGCTGGGCGAAAGCCAACCCGGTCAACTTCCTCAACAAGGTCCATCTGCTGGAAGCCGAGCGGCTGCGCGTGCACGGCCGCGAATTCGACGCCCAGCACCACTACGACGAGGCCAGACGACTGGCGCTGGAACACGGCTTCACCGCGGAGGCGGCCATCGCCGCCGAACTCTGCGGGCTGATGCACTGGCGTGCCGGGCGCGAACCGGTGGCGCTGGCCTATCTGGACGACGCGCGCGCCCTCTATCGCCGCTGGGGAGCGCAGGCCAAGGTCGCGGACCTGGAGCGGCGCTTCCCACGGCTCAAGAAAGCCGCGGACCGCCCTGCCGACAAACGCGCCGGCAGCGCCCTCGCGAGCGCCGACTTCGCCTCGCTGATCAAGGCGTTGAAAGCGATCGCCGACGAGCAGGCCCTCAGCCGCATGGTGGAAACCATCATCGCCACCGCCATGGAATTCGCCGGCGCCCAGCGCGGCGTGCTGATCTTGCGCAACACCGGCGGCCAGCTCTGCGTCGAGGCGGAAGCCACGGTCGACGGCGGCGAGCCGCGCATCCTGCAGTCCCAGCCGGTCGCCGACAGCGACCTGCCGCAGACCCTGATCAATTTCGCGGCCCGCACCCAGACCGGCATCGTGGTCGCCGACGCCCGGCAACCGAACGGTGAAGTCCCCGGCCTGGAACTCGATCCCTACGTGCAGACGCGGTGGCCGCGCTCGCTGCTATGCCTGCCGTTGACGACCGGCACCGGCGCGCAGCGCGAGCTGATCGGCATGCTGTACCTAGAGAACAACCACGCCAGCGGCGTGTTCACCCAGGAACGCTTCGACGTCCTGGAGCTGATCGGCATCGCCGCCGCCGGCCGCCTGGAGCTCTCACGCAAGGCCGCCATCGACGGCCTCACCGGCCTGTTCAACCACGGCTATTTCCAGAACCTGCTGACCCAAGAGGTCGCCGCCGCCCATCGGCACAAGCAGCCACTGGCGCTGCTGCTGATCGACATCGACCACTTCAAGCGGGTCAACGACACGTGGGGTCATCAGGTCGGCGACCAGGTACTGCGCGAGGTCGCCCAGCAGATCAAGAACCACTGCCGCGTGGGCGACACCGTCGCCCGCTATGGCGGCGAGGAAATGGCGGCCATCCTGCCGGACACCGACCTCGCCGACGCCGAACGGATCGGTGAGCGCATTCGCGCCGCGGTGGAAGCCCATCGCTGCCGCCACGGCGATCAAGAAATCGGGGTCACCATCAGCCTCGGGCTAGCGGTGCTGGACGAGGATACGATCAACCCCGCGAAGCTGATCGGCCGCGCCGACGCCGCGCTCTATCGCTCCAAACGCGCCGGCCGCAACCGCCTGAGCGTGGGCTGAAGCCGCCTTCCGGCGAACGCGACCGGTCGCCGCACACGCTCGCCTCGTGTACCGTAGCCGGGCCAAGGCAGAACATGGGTCTGTGCGTTCCCTCCCCTCTTGTAGGGGAGAGCGTAGCGAGGGGGCCGACAGGGAAAGGGGACCCAAAAACCGCGAAGCACGTTCCATTTAGGCCCCCCCGCGCGCCCTAACGGCCCCGGCGCCCCGAGGATCGAGACGCCGAACGCCGCCTACGTCATCCGATCGAGCGCCTGCGCCAGGTTGTCGACGGTGCGGTCGATGTTGTGCAGCTTGTCCAGACCGAACAGCCCGATGCGGAACGTCTTGAAATCGGCCGGTTCGTCGCACATCAGCGGCACCCCGGCGGCCGACTGGATGCCCTGCTCGATGAACTTCCGACCGGTGTGGATGCCGTCGTCGTCGGTGTAGCAGACCACCACGCCCGGCGCTTCGAAACCGCCCGCCGCCACGCTGCGGAAACCGCGCTCGGCGAACATGGCCCGGACCTTGCGACCCAGCTCCCACTGCCGCGCCCGCAGCTCCTCGAAGCCGGCGGCCGCCGTCTCCCGCATGACATCACGCAGGCGCGCCAAGGTGTCGGTGGGCATAGTGGCGTGATAGGCATGGCCGCCGTTCTCATAGGCTTCCATGATCTGCAGCCACTTGCGCAGGTCGCAGGCGAAGCTGGTGCTTTGGGTGGCATCGATGCGCTCGCGGGCGCGGGCGCTGAGTGTGATCAGCGCCACCCCGGGCGAGCCGCTCCAGCCCTTCTGCGGCGCGGAAATCAACACGTCGACCGCGGTCGCCTCCATGTCCACCCAGATCGCGCCGGAGGCCACGCAGTCGAGCACGAACAGGCCACCGACCTCGTGCACGGCGTCGCCCACCGCCCGCAGATAGTCGTCGGGCAGGATCATGCCGGACGCGGTCTCGACGTGCGGCGCGAAGACCAGATCCGGCTTCTCGGCCAGGATGGTCGCCACCACCTCCTCCACCGGCGCCGGCGCATAGGGTGCCTGGCGCCCCGGCTCGGTCGGACGGGCCTTCAGCACCAGGCTCTGGGCGGGGATGCTGCCCATGTCGAAAATCTGGGTCCAGCGGTAGCTGAACCAGCCGTTGCGCAACACCAGACACTTGCGGCCGGTGGCGAACTGACGCGCGACCGCCTCCATGCCGTAACTGCCGCCGCCAGGCACGATGACCGCCGCGCGGGCGTTGTAAACCTGCTTGAGCGTGCCGGAGATGTCCCGCATCACCTGCTGGAACACCTTGGACATGTGATTGAGAGCCCGATCGGTGAACACCACCGAGTACTCGAGCAATCCATCTGGATCGACGACCGGTACTAGTCTGGACACGTTCTGCTCTCCTGGTTCTTGGCGCCAACGCCGGCACATCTCCCCTGGCCGGATCGCCTTTTCTGGACTCGTGCGTTTTGCCGGCCAACATAAACCGGCCACGCGGCGGGCGCCAGCCCAGGAGGCGGGCTAAGGATCGGCCTGCCCCAGTCGATGGCGAATCCGCGCCAGGGTACGGCTGATGGCCGTGCAATTGCGCACCATCTCCATCTTCTCCCAGGTGGCGAGCTCACCCTCCCGAATCAACCGCATCATGGCCTCCCGCGACGGCGGCGCCAGCAAGCGCAGGGGATGGTCCCAGCGGTTGCGCAGGAAGATGTTGATGTCCGCCGTGTACTCCTGCGCCAGCACGCTGTAGCTCAGGTGCTGCAGCAAGCTACCCACCGGCGACTTGATGCGCAGATGGTCGCGGCTGAGCTTGAGCGCCTCGGTGGTGGCGACCTTGAGCATGCGGGCGTGATAGTTGATGGCGGCCTGGATCGGATTGGCCGGAGCGTCCGGGTCGGGGGTCATCGCCAGCGCCGCCGGGTTGGTCATGCTGCAAATGAAGTGGTTGACGCCGTACAGCCGAGCCAGCCGCTTGGCCGGCAGATCGTCCACGAACGAACCGTCGATCCATTGCATGTCCGGCAGATAAGGCACCCGCTCGCCGGCGGAGTTCTTGCTCATCAGCGTGACCGGCGGATAGATGCCGTAGATGGCGCAGGACGCCATGACCGCCGAGCGGATGTAGACGTTGGGCGCGGTAATGGCGTTGAGCAGCCGCGGCGCTTGCCGCGGCGACAGGCCGGTGACGGTGATGTTGAGCGCCCGCCCGGTCAGCCGGTAGGCCTCGGCGAAGGTCAGGTCCGGAATGAGCTTCGCCAGGTAGTTGCGCAGATTCTCGGCGTCGACCATCGGCTTGTGCGGACCGAATAGCGAGATCACCGGCCGGGCGGCGGTACTCTCCTCGATGTCGTGGTGCAGATTGTCGATGCTCAGCCGCTGGCGCAGCTCGTCATCGGTATGGGTGCAGACGATGGCGGCGAAGATCGAGCCGGCGCTGGAGCCGGAGATGATCGACGGCAGCAGGTTCTCGTCGAACAGCGCCTTGAGCACGCCGGCATGGAAGAAGCCGAGCACGGCGCCACCGCTCAGCATCAGCGCGGTACGCCCGTAGCAGTGGCTGGCGCGCCAGAAGAAATCGCGCTTCTCCTCCAGCGAGATGATCGACTCGTCGACTTGCGCCAAGTCCTCCAGCGCGTAGCACACCTCTTCGATGTAGCGATGGATCAGCTCCTTGGTGCCGAACATCGCCTTGTTGTAGAGCGACGGCTTACCCATGCCGCCGAGATTGCCGTGGATGCCCTCGTTGAGGACGAACAGCAGCTGGTGATAGTCCTTGCGTTGGCGCAGATCGCGGATCAGCTCGTAGCGGCTGCGGATCAGCCGGTAATCGTAGAGTTCGCTGGCGTCGGTCGCCTTCCACTCGTCCAGCCCGTTCTCGCGATCGTAAGCGGCGGCGAGTTGCGCCCACTCCTGATAAGTACGGGCCGAACGCATCTGTTCAGGGATGGGTTTTGGCTGCACGAGCGGCAGAAACATCGCGTAACTCCGAATTCCCTATTGGCGATACGAAACGAGTGGGGGCCGATCGGCCCCCGTGCCTCAAGCGACCACCTCGCTTTCCCGCTGCGCGGCCGCGCGCTTGGCCTGGCCGCGCTTGGTCGGACCGGCGTCCGGCGCCGGCTCCTTTTCCTCGGCCTCCTTCTGCGCCGCCAGCTCCAGATACTCGCGGGTCGACGCCTCCATGCAGGCGATGTAGAAGTCCATGTCCGGCACCACCTTGCGGTCCGCGAGCACACCCAAGTTCAGGTTGTCGTAGATGCCAGTGATGCCGTGGCTGATCGCGGCGCCGTCGGAAATCGGCACCAGCGGATAGACCGAACGGATGGTGGCGCCGGCGAAGTACTTGGGGACCGTGCCCGGAATTCCCGGCACGTTGGTGATCACGGTGTTGATCAACGGGATCTTGGCCAGCAGCCGGGTCTTGCCCTGCAGCCAGGCGGCGGCGGCCCGCACGTAGGCCGGCACGAGCTCGCCGACGGCGTTGCCCAGGTCGCACAGCACCTCCTTGGCCAGCGGCACGCCGCTGGCGGTGCGGCGGCGCACCGCGGTGAGCCGCTCGATCGGATCGGCGATGTCGGTGCCGATCGGGATATACATCGCCGAGATCACGTTGCCGCCCTCGTGCTTGGCGTCGTCCGGCCGCAGCGCCACCGGGCACATGGCGATCAGCGAACCGTCGGCCGGCAGCGCCTCGTGCTCGATCAGATAGCGCCGCATGCCGCCGGCGATGATGGCGACGATCACGTCGTTGATGGTGGCGCCTGGCACCAGGCGGCGGACGCGCTTGAGGTCGGCCAGGGTCCACACGTAGCCGCCATAGGAGCGGTGCGGAGTGACCTCGGTATTGAAGATGGTCTTTGGTACCCGCGTCTGCTCGGGCCGGGCATCGGTCTGCAGCCGGTTGAGCAGCTCCAGGCTCTTGGCGGCGAAATCGAAGCCGGCGCGGGCGCCGCGCAGCGCCTGCCCGAACAGCCGCGGCGTGGTGCGCAGCCACATTTCGGCCAGCGACGGCGCCCGCTCGACATACTGCACCCGATCGCGGCGCCCGTACTCGTGCTTGGGGCTGTCCTCCATCAGCGCGACGCTCAGCTCGAAGCTGGAGCGACCATCGACGTAAGCGTGGTGGAAGCGCAGCAGCACGGCGAAGCTGTTGGGCGGCACACCGGGAACGTTGTTCAACCCCTCGATGATGTAGATCTCCCAGGGCGCCCGCTCCATGTCGATCGAGCGTGCCATGGTCCGCGCCGTGAAGATGCACAGCTGGCGCCAGTCGCCGGGCTGGGGCAGGCCGACGTGACGGACGTGGTATTCGAGGTCGAAATTCTCGTCCTCCAGCCAATAGGGGTCGTCCAGCCGCAGCGGCGCATGCACTAGCCGCCGCCGGAAAATCGAGGTGGTGCTCAGGCGATCGTCAATGTACTGGAGAATTTCCTTGTAGCGAACGATGCCGTTCGGCGCGGAACTCTGATCGCACAGCCAAAGGCTGCCGATGATCATCGGCTGCTGCGGCGTCTCGAAGTAGAAGAAACTGGCATCCAACGGTGTCAGCTGTTTCATGATTCTCGGTTCTTCTTATTACTTGGTTGTCTTGGAAGCGGCGCGGATCGCCTGCCGGGAACGCGTCGGGACAAACTCGGTCCGGGATACCCGATCGAGCGCGCAAAACCGCCCGCCGCCGTACCGGAAAACGAGGTCGCGGCGGCGGACGCATCCCGATTCGCGTAGCCGGCCGGCGGGGCACCGGCCTTGACGATCGCGACGGCGCGCTCAGGCGGCGGCGGCGACGGGTCGGCTGCCGCCGGTCGGCAAATTGGCCCGGAGCAGCTTCTGCGCCTCGGCGCTGTAGTCGTTGCCGAGATCGATCAGCGTCTTGGCGTCGGCCTGCAACCGCTTACCGAGTTCCTCGGCGACCTTGGCGCGGCCGCCAACGAACTCTTTCAGGGTCTTGGAATCTTTGATGGCGAGCACGGCCCGCAGCTCAGCGAAGCCGAAATCCGCATACGCCTGCAGGACATCCAGTTGGAAGTTGGCCAACTTCCCTGCCGTGGAGAGATTGAGGCGGTTGAACTCCTGGAACGAGTTCAGGAGCGCTTCTACGCCCGATCCGCCGGTTTTGCTGCCGAGTTTATCGATCATCGAATTGCCTCCCTGCAATTTTCCATTGACAACTTAGTGCAACGCAGCATAGCAATCGGCGTTTTGGGTGGCAATAGTGGAGAAAGGACTACATCTCTATTCGCCGCCAACATTCAAAATTACTAATATTAGCCATGCGCTCAAGCACAACTCCCGGCCCCTTCATTTCTAGATACTCGACTCATTTCCCAATCGTTTATCAGTGAAACGCCCTCGCCCATCATCGCAAAAGCGGGAGACGGTTTCGGCCGCGGCTCGCATAAGTTGTCGGCCCTGCAAAACGCCCTGAAGCCGCATGGACACTGAGTTGGTGAGGTGATGTTGCGGGGTTGGAACTCCCGAA
>CALGAN010000021.1 GCA_937951875.1 uncultured Alkalilimnicola sp.
CCACCACAGCACCGAGTTGGTGGCGGACTTGCGGCTGGAGCCGGTGCCGACCACGTCGCCGACGTAGGCCACCGGGTTGCCCTTGGCCTTGAGCGCCTCGATCTGCTTGATCGGGCCGCGCACGCCCGGCTCGTCGGCCTCGATGCCCGGCCGCGGGTTCTTCAGCATGGCCAGGGCATGCAGCGGGATGTCGGGACGCGACCAGGCGTCCGGCGCCGGCGAGAGGTCGTCGGTGTTGGTCTCGCCGGAGACCTTGAACACGGTCAGCTTGATCGACTCGGGCACGTCCGGACGCGAGGTGAACCACTCGGCGTCGGCCCAGCTCTGCAGCACGGCCTTGGCGTTGGCGTTGCCCTTGTCGGCCAGCTCCTTGACGTCGTGGAAGTAGTCGAACATCAGCAGGGTCTTCTTCAGACCCTCGGCGGCCACGGTGCCGACCTCGGCATCCTCCAGCAGCTCGATCAGCGGCCGGATGTTGAAGCCGCCGAGCATGGTGCCCAGCAGTTCGGTGGCCTTGGCGCGGGAGATCAGCGGGCTGCTGTCGGTGCCCTTGGCGACGGCGGCCAGGAACGCGGCCTTGACCTTGGCGGCGTCGTCCACGCCAGCCGGCACGCGGTAGGTCAGCAGTTCGACCAGGAAATCTTCCTCGCCCTTGGGCGGGTTCTTGAGCAGATCGACCAGTTCGGCGGTCTGCCGGGCCGACAGAGGCAGCGGGGGAATGCCGAGGGCGGCGCGTTCGGCGACATGGGCGCGATAGGCTTCTAGCACGGCGGGTGTCCTTCCAAGCAGTTTCTTGGTGTTTGCACGGAGAGAAAACCGGCACCGCAGGGCCCGCACAAGAAGCGGATCGGAGCGACGAACGCCCAGACCCTGACATTGGCAACGTGTTCGCGGGCACCGCAGCCGCTGGTCTCAAGGCGGGCGTATCATAGCTTTTGATTTGATTTTGGTGAAGGAAGCAGGCCGCGCGCCGGTTCAAGACGCCGCCTCGGCGGCGATCCGCGCCCGCAGCTCCTCGTCCGGCAGGGGACCGTGGCCGGCCGCCATGTTGTCGCGCAGGTGCGCTACTTGAGCGGTGGCGGGAATCGCGCATACCACGGCCGGATGGGAAATCACGAACTTCAGCAGCAGCTGCGCCCAGCTTGCGCAGGCGATCTCCGCCGCCCAGCCGGGCAGGGGACGCGCGCTCAGCCGGCGCAGCAGGCCGCCGCCGGCGAACGGGCGGTTGGCGATCACCGCCACGCCGCGCTCGCGCGCCAGCGGCAGCAGGCGGTTCTCGGCTTCGCGTTCGCCGACCGAGTAGTTGATCTGGACGAAATCCAGCGGGTAGCGCTCCAGCAACTCGGCGATCTGTTCGTGGGCGTGGGCGGTGTAATGGGTGATGCCGATGTAGCGCAGCCGGCCCTCGCGCTTCCATGCCAGCAGCGTCTCCAGATGGGTGTCGACGTCGAGCAGGTTGTGGACTTGCATCAGGTCCAGCGTGCGGACGCCGAGCCGGCGCATCGACGCCCGCATCTGCTCGATGCCGGCCTGGCGGCCGCCGGTCCAGACCTTGGTGGCGATGAACAGCTCGGAGCGCAATCCCTGCGCCGCCGCCAGCTCGCCTAGCACCTGCTCGGCGCGGCCGTACATCGGGGAGGTATCGACTAACCGGCCGCCCAGGGCGACGAACTCCCGCAGCACCTCGGCCAGCGGTGCGCGCTCCCGCTGCGAGGGGCCGACGTCGAAGGTTCGCCAGGTGCCGAGGCCGATCACCGGCAGAGTTTCGCCGGAGGAGGGAATGCGGCGGGCGAGCAGGCGCTCGGCGCGCGGCGGAGGCTCGCTCGCCACGGCGCCCAGCTCGGCGGCGGCGAAACCGACGGCCGCCGCGGTCAACAGCCGAAGCATCTCGCGTCGATCGATCGTCGCCATCGTCGCCTCCGCCCCGGTACGCGCGTCGCACCATGATAGCCGGCCGCTCGACAAGCCTTTAAGCGAATCCTGGTGTACCCGCTGTCCAGGTTATCCCTAGCGGGATGGGCTAGGGCGCGTCGTCCGCGGTTAGCTGTGTGGTGGCGCGCTCGGCGTCGGCCAACAGCAGCGCTTCGTAATGGCGCGCCCGCTGCCGCACGACGCGCAGATAGCCGACGGTTTCCCGCGGCGCCGAGCGTTCGATCACCTTCTCCAGCGTGGCCAGGTCGAACGGGCTTTTCAGGCGTCGCAGCAGGTTGCCCACGCCCCAGTTGTAGGAAGCCAGCATCAGCGCCTGCAGCAGGGCCGGGTCGTCGATGTCCCGCCAGTAATGCTCCCTGAGCATGCGCAGATAAGCCGCGCCGAGCCGGATGTTGGTGTCCGGATCGAGCAGTTCGCTGTCGCTGGGGACGCGCTTCTCGCCGGTGAGGAAAGCCCAGGCGTCGGCGCCGGCATACTCCGGGATGAGCTGCATCAAGCCGAGCGCGTTGGCGCCGCTGCGGGCTTGCGGATTGAAGCGGCTCTCGGTGTGGATCATCGCCAGCAGCAGCGACTCCGGCAGTTGGTACTCACGGGCCCAGCGGCGCACGCTGGCCAGGTAGGGGGCGGCGGCCGACAAGGGGTGGTCGGCCGCCATGGCGGCCGTCGCCGGGGATGGCTCAGCCGCCGCGGTGGGCTCGGCGCTGATTGGCGTCGGCTCGCGCGGCGGGCTGGACGGCATAGGGTGCGCGTGCGCTTGTTCGACGCCGGCGGCCACCGCCAGCGCCAGCGTTGCCCACGACAGACGGGCACAAGGAGGGAGCAGCCGGGAATGGGTGGAGCCGGTGCCTGCTTGCATCGCTTGTTTCCTGTTGTTGTTCCGGATCGAGCGTGCGTAAGCTGAGCTGGTACCAACTCTCTTGGGGACGATTGGCGTGAAAGCCAGTGCCGCGGCCCGGCGCGGCCACTCTGCGAGCCTAGGTTGTTCCTGCTTTTCGATCGCAAGCCGGGAACGGTATCCGACGACGGATTGTCCATAGTCGATAGTGGCGGACATCGTCCTGACACCGATGTCCGAGGGCACGGGGGCCGAGTCTCTTCAGGGGGTACCTATGAGCAACGACGTGCACGAGATCTTTGAGAAGTACGAGGACTGGGAAGACGTGCTGGCCCGGCCCTTGCGCGAGATCGTCGCCGATATGCAGGCTGTCGACAGCGAAGCCCTCTCCCTGGTATCGGGCGACAGCGAGCACGCGCTCCATGGCGGGCTGGTTCTGCTGCGGGGGCGTCACACCCAGCGTCTGCTGTCCGCCCTCAATCAGGAAATCGACCGTATCCGCGAGGAAGAGGCGTCGGCGCGCGCGGGGCAGAGGCTGCATTGATTCGCGCATGACCGGAAAGGGCGGCTTCCATGCTGCCCTTTTTTTGTACCGGCGGAATCGGTTACGGTCCGGGCTGCGGTCGCGAACGAGCACCCGTGCAGCGAAGAATGAGAGGAGAGAACAGTTGATGAGCTACCAATGCTTCGAGGTCAGCATCCAGGACAAGATCGCCCACATCGTCCTCAACCGCCCGGAGAAGCGTAACAGCATGATTCCGGCGTTCTGGGAGGAGCTGCCGCAGATCGTTCGCGACATCGACGCCAACGCCCGCGCGCGAGTGATCGTGATCTCCTCCACCGGCCCGCACTTCAGCTCCGGCCTGGATGTCAGCGCCTTCTCCAGCGTCGGCGCGGGCGACGACGTCGCCAGCCGCCGGCTGGCCGGCCTGCGGTTCTACGAGAACGTCAAGCGCATGCAGGAGACCTTCACCTGCCTGGAGAACTGCCGCATCCCGGTGCTGGCGGCGATCCAGGGCGGCTGCATCGGCGGCGGCGTGGACCTGACCACCGCCTGCGACATGCGTTACGCCACGGCCGACGCCTTCTTCACCATCTACGAGATCAACATCGGCATGACCGCCGACGTCGGCACCTTCCCGCGCATCTTCAAGCTCATCCCCGAGGGCATCGCCCGCGAGCTGGCCTATACCGGCCGGCGCATGCCGGCGGCCGAGGCGCAGGCGGTGGGGCTGGTCAACCGGGTGTTCCCCGATCAGCAGACCATGCTCACCGAGGTCATGGCCATCGCCCGCGAAATCGCCGCCAAGCCGCCGCTCGCCATCTACGGCTGCAAGCGCATGGCCAACTATTCGCGCGACCATTCCACGGCGGACGCGCTGGATTACATCAGCATCTGGAACGCCAGCATGCTGCAGAAGGAAGAAATCCTGGAGGCGATGCGGGCCAATGCCGAGAAGCGTCCGGGTGAATTCGTCGACCTGCCGCCGGTGCGTCCGGTATTGGGGAATTAAGAATCGATAAAGCCGCCGGTAATGGCGGTGGCGAGAGTTCGGCTTTCGGCCCGATCCTTGCCTTTATGCTATCGCCGCCCGCGTCCAGTGGGCGCGATAGCGTTGGCCGATAGCGCAAGGATCCGCGTAAATCGGGGCTAACCGACATGGGCTTTTCTGCCCGGTCCAATGCTCACTTGCGGGCTCGTTCATGGCTGCACGCTGGGTGGTCTGATCGAGGCCGTCAAGCATGCGCGCGCCCGGTGAGCCTGATGGCTGCGGAAACGTCACCTCGCGGTGGCCAGGGAACGGTGGTTCGCTAAAGAGCGGCCTCGCCGGCACGGGCGATCCCGCGAGATCGGGAAACCGCTTCGGTGAGGCTTTTTGCTCCGCGGCTAGTCCAGGGCGGAGCAGCGGGGGTAGCTCTCAGACCGGCTTGTTGTCGTTCAGACGCAGCCAGCCTTTGATGATGCGGTAGATCACCCAGATGGTGTTGGCGAGCAGGATGAAGGCGCCGATGAAGATGGACAGGGTGATCATGCCGAGCACGGCCCAGGCCAGACTCCACCAAAAGGTCTTGATCTGCCAGTTGAAGTGGCTCTCCGCTACGGTGCCGCGCACATCGTCGCGTTTGATGTAATTGATGATCACGCCGGCGATAGCGGTGATGCCGACGAGAAAGCTCAGCGCCTGCAGAAGGTAGACGATGGTGGCCCACTTCTTGGCTTCGGCCGCATCGCCCATGTTCTGCGTCATTACCATGCCTTCGCTCATTCTCCCATCCCCTTGTATGCGTCGGTTTCGCGCATGGCCTCATTCCGCGATCGCGGAAGCGTTTTTCGGTCCCGCGCTCACTAGAACTGTAACCAGATCATTCGCGCCTTGAAACGTTAAAAATTGACAAAGAGTTGTCCGCGGTTGTAGGTGTTTGTTTTTAAATTGTTTTCCTCCGGATCGGCGCGACTGGTATGCTTCGGGCTTTTCCCGGTTGGAGTGGAGCGATGGTCAGAGATCGGCTCGGATGGGCGCCGCTGTTGTGCTGGTGCCTGCTGCTGTTGTCGCCCTTAGCGGTGGGGGCGCCACGCTTCGACTACACAGTGGTCGCCCGGTACCCACACGACCACAAAACTTGGACCCAGGGGCTGATCTACGATCCGCCCAGCGACACGCTGTGGGTGAGCGGCGGCCGCTACGGCCGCTCGACCTTGCGCAGGGTCGAACTCGGCAGCGGCCGCATTCTCGCCGAACAGCGGCTGCCGCGCGAGCTGTTCGCCGAGGGGATCGCCCGCGTGGGCGACGAGCTGTTCCTGCTCACCTGGCGGGAAAACCGGTTGCTGGTGTACGAGGCCGAGACCCTGCGACCGCTGCGGGAGCTGCGCTATGCCGGCGAGGGCTGGGGACTCGCCACGCTGGACGGCGAATTGGTGTTCAGCAACGGTAGCGCCGAGCTGTCCTTCCGGCGGCCGCAGGATTTCGGCGAGCTGCGCAGCGTGCAGGTCCGCGACGGCGACGAGCCGGTGGCCGGGCTGAACGAACTCGAGGTCATCGACGGCGCGGTCTTCGCCAACGTCTATCCGAGCTCGCGCATCGTCCGCATCGACCCGCGCAGCGGCGCAGTCACCGGCTGGCTGGATCTTTCCGGGCTCGCCTTGGACGTGGCGGCCGAGAGCAAGACCAGGATCGATGTGGTGAACGGCATCGCCTACGACCCAGTGCGGCGGCGCGTGTTCGTCACCGGCAAGCTGTGGCCGGTGATCGTGGAAATCGCCAGCCCGATCTTCGAGCCGAGTCGCTGACGGTGGCGGATGGGCCCCGCACTTGCGGCGCGGGCGCGTTTTCGCCAAGCTGCAGCGCCGCCTCTGGCGTCGCTTGCCATGGACGACCTCGCCAAGCGCCAAGGATGGACCGGTCTATGCTCGGGAAGGAGAGCCATCCTGCTTACCATCCTCAACATCCTGACGCCGATTTTCGCGGTCATCGCGCTCGGCTGGGTGCTCACCCGCACCGGCTTCCTGTCCGCGCAAGCGCTGGTGGACATGAACCGGCTGACCTATTGGATCGGCTTGCCGGCGGCGCTGTTCCAGCGCATCGCCGGCGCCAGCGCGGAAATCGGCATGGTGGCCGATCTGCTGCTGGTGGGGGTGGCCGCCACGCTGCTCGCGGTCGCGGCGGCGTGGCTGACGGCGCGGCTGCTGCGCATGCCCGCCGCCTCCCACGGTGCTTTCATCCAGGGTGTGTTCCGCGGCAACCTGGCGTTCATCGGTCTGCCGGTGGTGCTGTACGCCTTCGTCGTGCCCGGCGCGGACAGCGCCAGCGCCGAGGTCAGCGCGCTGCTGGCGCTCGGCCCGATGACGGTGTTCTTCAATATCCTCGCGGTGCTGGTGTTGTTGCTGTTCGGCGGCAGCGCCCCGCGCGGTGGCGGCATGGCGCTGACGGTGGCCAAGGGGCTGCTGACCAATCCCATCCTGCTGGCCTGCGCCTTCGGGCTGGTGTTCTCGCTGTCCAGCATCACCCTGCCGGCCACCGTTTCCCGGACCCTGGCGGCGATCGGCCAGGTGGCGTTGCCGCTGGCGTTGATCTGTATCGGTGGCACGCTGCACACCACCCGGATTCAAGGCAGTCTCGGCTGGGCTTTTACCGGCGCGGCGCTGAAGGTGGCGCTGGTGCCGGCGATCGGTCTGGCGCTGGCCTGGTGGGTGGGGCTGTCGGCCGAGCACACCCGCATCGTCATGATCCTGCTGGCCTGTCCGACGGCGTCGGTGTCGTACGTGCTGACCCGGCAGCTCAAGGGTGACGAGTCTCTGGCCTCCAGCATCGTGGTGATCAGCAACGTGCTGGCGGTGCCGGCGATGATGGCGGTGCTGGCGGTTACGGCATAGCCGCGCGGCCGCGCCGTAACCGCGGCGCTGATCAGTCGACCAGCGCCTGGTACACCAGCGAGCGCAGCTCGCGCCGCAGCGGGTAGGTCGACGACGGGGCCAGCTGCGACATCTGCAGCACGATCAGGTCCTCGACCGGATCGATCCAGAACTGAGTGCTGGCCATGCCATGCCAGAAGTACTCGCCCGGCGAGCCCATGGTCTGGGCCTTGGCCGGATCCAGCACCACGGTGAAGCCGAGCCCAAAGCCCATGCCTTCGCCCGGCGCTTCGTTGAAGAACCGGCGCTGGCCCATATCGGCGAGGCTGCCGTTCAGGTGGTTGACCGTCATGAACTCGACCGTCTTGCGGCCGAGCAGGCGCACGCCGTCGAGCTCGCCCTTGTTGCGCAGCATGCG
>CALGAN010000022.1 GCA_937951875.1 uncultured Alkalilimnicola sp.
TTCGTGATCTCCACCGGCGAGAGGGAGCCGTCGCGATAGCCATCGTGCAGCTCCGCGGCGGTGAGATCGTAAAGCTCGGTCATCGATCGGGCTCCCCGGTGTAATGCCTGGTGTAAGGCAATGTGTGGCGATGACGATGATCGTGCGCCGATCGCGCCGCCGGGGCAATAAAAGGAGGAGGCAATAGAGTAGGGAGGGATGGTCGGGCGGCCGCCGCTGATCCAGTCCGGCACCGTCGGTGCCGCCGGCACCACCCAGGTGACCGGGCCCGGCCAGCTGGCGCGCATGCGCTGGCGCATCGGCTCGGCGATGTCGCCGAGGAACGGTTCCAGCTGCGCCTCGTCGGCGGCGATCAGAATCATGCCCTTGCGGTCCGGACGCCGCTTCAGCCGCAGGATGCGCGCCACCGCCCACGGGTTGAGCGGGTCGCAGCCGAGGCCGTAGACGGCCTCGGTGGGATAGGCGATCACCGCGCCGGCGCGCAGCCGCTCGCCGAGCAGACGCAGGCGCAGCGCCGACGGCATCGCCGCGGCCCTCAAGTGGCCTTGCGGCGGCCGGTGCCGACGCCGCGGCGCGCGGTCTTCTTCTCCGGCGCCTTGGCCAGCAGTTCCTGGCATTCCGCCAGGGTCAGGCTCTCCGGCTCGCGGTCCTTGGGGATGCGGGCGTTCTTGCTGCCGTCGGTGACGTAGGGGCCGTAGCGGCCGCGTAGCACCTGGATGCCGTCGCCGAAGTCCTTGATCACCCGGTTGGCGGCCGCTTCCTCCTTGGCGCGGATCAGCTCCAGCGCACGCTCGCGGGTGATGGTGTACGGGTCGTCCTCCTTCTTGAGCGACACGTAGTTCTTACCGTAGCGCACATAGGGGCCGAAGCGGCCGATGTTCACCTGGATCGGCTCGCCGTCGTCGGTCTTGCCCAGGTCGCGCGGCAATGCGAACAGCGCCAGCGCCTCCTCCAGGGTGATGGTGTCCATGCTCTGGCCTTCGCGCAGGCCGGCGAACTTTGGCTTCTCCGGGTCGTCCTTGTGGCCGAGCTGCACGAACGGCCCGAACCGCCCTAGGCGCACGCTCACCGGCTTGCCGGTCTTGGGGTCGACGCCCAGCTCGCGGCTGCGGGCGACTTCCTCGCGCGAGACCTTGGCCTTGTCCTGGCAGCGGTCGCGGAACGGCACCCAGAACTCGCGCATCAGCGGGATCCAGTCGCGCTCGCCGCGCGAGACGGCGTCCAGGTCGTCCTCCAGGCGCGCGGTGAAGTCGTAGTCCACGTACTGATCGAAGTGATCGGTCAGGAACTTGTTCACCACCCGGCCGATGTCGGTGGGGTGGAAGCGGCGGTTCTCCAGCGTCACGTACTTGCGCTGCTGCAAGGTCGAGATGATGGAGGCGTAGGTCGACGGCCGGCCGATGCCGTGCTCTTCCAGCGCCCGCACCAGGCTGGCCTCGGTGTAGCGCGGCGGCGGCTCGGTGAAGTGTTGCTCGGGACGGATCGCCTTGAGCGGCACCTCGTCGCCTTCCTGCATCGGCGGCAGGATCTTCTCGCCCTCGGCGGTCTTGTCGTCCAGGCCTTCCTGGTAGACCGCCATGAAGCCGGGGTCGGCCACGGTCGAGCCGGTGGCGCGGAAGAGATTGCGCTCGTCACCCGCGGCCAGGTCCACCGCCACGGTGTCGATGGTGGCGTGGATCATCTGGCAGGCCACGGCCCGCTTCCAGATCAGCTCGTAGAGCTTGAACTGCTCGTCGGTCAGGTGCTGGCGCATGTCCTCGGGGGCATTGGCCGCCGAGGTCGGGCGGATCGCCTCGTGCGCCTCCTGGGCGTTCTTGGACTTGGTCTTGTAGACCTGCGGCGCGCTCGGCACCTTGTCGGCGCCGTAGCGCTTGGCGATCACCGAGCGGATCTCGCTCACGGCTTCCTGCGACAGGTTCACCGAGTCGGTACGCATATAGGTGATCAGACCGACCGTGCCGGCCGCGCCGATGTGCACGCCTTCGTACAGCTGCTGAGCGATGCGCATGGTGCGCTGGGCGGAGAAGCCGAGCTTGCGCGAGGCCTCCTGCTGCAGGGTCGAGGTGGTGAACGGCGGTGCGGGATAGCGCCGGCGTTGCTTCTTCTCGACCTTGACGACGCGCAGCTTGCCGTCGGCGGCTTCGGTCAGCCGGCGCTCGACCTCGGCCGCCTGCTCGGCGTTGGTGATGGTGAACTGCTCGACCTTGGCGCCGTCGTAGACCGACAGCTTGGCCTCGAAATCCTGGCCGGCGGCGGTTAGATCCGCTTCCACGGTCCAGTATTCCTGCGGCTTGAAGTTCTCGATCTCGATCTCGCGCTCGACGATCATGCGCAGCGCCGGGCTCTGCACCCGGCCCGCCGACAGCCCGGTCTGGATCTTCTTCCACAGCAGCGGCGAGAGATTGAAGCCGACCAGGTAGTCGAGCGCGCGCCGCGCCTGCTGGGCGTTCACCAGCTCCATGGAGATCGAGCGCGGGTTCGCCACCGCCTCTTCGATGGCGCGCTTGGTGATCTCGTGGAACACCACCCGGTACACCGGCTTGTTGTCGAGCACGTGGCGCTCGCGCAGCAGCTCCAGCAAGTGCCAGGAAATGGCCTCGCCCTCGCGGTCCGGGTCGGTGGCCAGGTAAAGCGCGTCGGCCTTGGCCGCCGCCTTGGCGATGGCGTCGACGTGCTTGGCGTTCTTGTCGATCACCTCGTACTTCATGGCGAAGTCGCGGTCGGGATCGACGGCGCCCTCCTTCGGGACGAGGTCGCGGACATGCCCGTAGGACGCCAGCACCTGAAAGTCCTTGCCCAGGTACTTGTTGATGGTGCGCGCCTTGGCGGGCGATTCGACGATGACGAGGTTCTTGCTCATGGGCGCGAGTTTCCGTGATGCGCCGGACGCATGCAACTTATACGACCACACCGATTCAGGTTCGGCCGGTTTGGACCGGGCGGACGGCCGCAGGTTCGGCCGCCGTGGCGCGCCAGGGGGCGGCTGTCAGTGCAGCAGCTCGGTCGGGCCTTCGAATAGGAGGTTTTCCATGCTGGCGAACGCCTCCTCCTCACCGGGCGACTTGAACAGCACCATGAGGATGATCCACTTCAGCGTGTCCAGATCGACCTCGTCTTCCTGCAGCGCCATGACCCGGTCGATCACCAGCTCACGGCTGGCGGGCGTAAGAATGCCCACCTGTTCCAGGAACAGCATGAACCCACGGCAATCCGCGTCCAGTTTGCGCATCTCTTCGTCGGTGAAGACGCGGATGGCGTGGCTGCTGGCCGCTACCAGCGGAATCTGGCGCCGAAACTCCTGCAGGCCGTCGAGCCAGTCGAAAGCCTTGTGGATTTCCGGTTGATCGAACCCGGCCTGGGACAGCTCGGACTCGAGGGAATCGCGGTCGGGGTGGGGTTCGCCGTCGTAGAGGTAGTTTTCGAACAGATACATCAAGACGTCGAACACGTTCACATCAGGCGTCCTTCTTGCCGGTGCGTGCGTAGCGTCCGCCCGGCGCGGCTTCGACATAGCCCCTGAGCTCCAGCGCGAGGAGAATGGAGGAAACCACCGCGGGCGTCAATCCGGTGCGCTGCAGCAAAACCTCCACCGGCACCGGATCGTGGCCCAGGGCTTGCAATACGCTGCGATAGTCCTCGTCCAGCGGTTCCTCGTCGGGCGCGGTTTCGGTCGCCGGGGCCGGCTCGGTCAGCGCTAGCTCCAGCGGAATCCGCAGCTCCTCCAGGATGTCCGCCACCGTCTCCACCAGCTTGGCGCCCTGGCGGATCAGCGCGTGGCAGCCCTTGCTCAGCGGGTTGTGGATAGAGCCGGGGATGGCGAACACCTCGCGGCCCTGCTCCAGCGCGCAGCGGGCCGTGATCAGCGAGCCGCTGTGCAGGCTCGCCTCCACCACCAGCGTGCCCAGGCTCAGGCCGCTGATGATGCGGTTGCGGCGCGGGAAGTGATCCGCCCGGGGCGGCGTGCCCAGTGGAAACTCCGACACCAGCGCGCCCTTGGCGGCGATGGCGTGGGCCAGGTCGCGGTGGCGGGCCGGGTAGACCCGGTCCAGGCCGGTGCCGGTGACGGCGATGGTGGGGCCGCCGCGCGCCAGGGCGCCGCGGTGGGCGGCGGCGTCGATGCCCAACGCCAGCCCGCTGGTCACGCACAGCCCGGCATCGACCAGGGCGGCGGCGAAAGCGTAGGCCGTGTCGCGACCGCCGGCGGTGGGGTTGCGCGAGCCGATCACCGCCAGCTGCGGCTGCGCCAGATAAGCCGGCTCGCCGAGCACGTACAGCAACGGTGGCGGATCGGCGATGTCGCGCAGCCGCGCTGGGTAGGCGGGATCGTCGAAGCGCAGGATGTGATGTCCGGGCTGCTCCAGCCAGCGCAGGTCGGCATCGACCGCCGCCCAATCGGGCGCCTTCAGCGCCGCGCAGGTCTCTTCCGGCAGGCCCAGCCGCAGCAGCTCCTGACGCGGCAGGGCCAGCGCCGCCTGCGGATCGCCCGCGGCTTCCAGCAGTCGCAGGAAGGTGCGCGGGCCTATCCCCGGCGCGCGGTGCAGGGCCAGCCAGGCCCGCAGGCCGTCGTCGGCGGTCCTGCTCACGGCGGCCGGGGCGGTGTGGGACGGAGTCTCAGGGGTTGCGGACACTATCCATGACGTGCAGCGGGCGGAAGGTTTCCATGACCAGGCCCAGGCTCATCTGTTCGAAGGTGCGGAACACGATCAGCCGGCCGGCCAGCTCATCCGGGAGCCGGACCTTCTCGCCGCGGTTCTTGCTGTACGGGTCGCGCACGGTCTCGCCGACCTGGTAGACCGCCAGCACGTCGCCGACCTCCAGGCCATGGCGCTTGCCGCGGTTGATGGCGACCACGTTGTACTGGCCGATCTGGCTGACGCCGTCGACCACGTCGATGATGCGGCCGTTGATGGTGGCGCTGGGCGCCTTGGGATAGAAGTTGCTTTCGAACGCCGTATCGTCGCGCGGCAGCAGGCGGTCGCCGGGCAATACCTCGCGGTTGCTGCGGATCAGCCGCAGCGAGGCGGGATCGCCGCTGTTGAGCAGGGTGGCGTCGCCCACGTGCAGCGCCTCCACACCCAGCACCTGCTTGGTGTCCGGGTCGACGTAGGAGCGGCCCTTGCGCACCACCGAGTAATTGGTCTCGTTGTCGCGGATGTTGCGGGCGTAGACTTTATCGCCCTTGCTGGCGGCGACCTTGCGGTCGTCGGCGGCCAGCAGATAGGGCGCCTCGTCGAGCACGCGCTCCTCGACCACGCGGCTCTCGCTGAGGAACGGCCGGATGGCGTCCAGCGGGATGGTGGGGATGGCGCTATCCAGCGGCAGCGCCCGGGCGGAGGCGGTGAGCTTGATCACCTCGCCGACCCGGTCCTCGGTCTTGACCGTCAGACGCGGCTGACCGTCGATGTAGACCAGGCTGATGACGTCGCCCGGATAAATAAGGTGCGGGTTACGGATTTCCGGATTTTTGTGCCAGATCTCCGGCCACAGCCAGGGATCGCGTAAAAAGTGCTTGGAGATGTCCCAAAGCGTATCGCCCTTCTGAACCACATAGCGATCCGGGTGTCCATCGCGTAGTGCGTTTTGTGCCGCAAACAGCGGCGGGCATAGCAGGACGGCAACCAGAAGCCAGAGGTGCTTTCGGATGGACATGGAGGTCACCTTAGGATCACCCTCCGGTGGCGGAGGAAAGCTTGCATTCGTTATAGTTAAGTAACATTTGTCGCAAAGGCTAGCAGCTAATCAGCGCGGCTCGCAACGAACTACCATGGCAATTTTAGACATACTTCACTATCCGGATCCGCGACTTCGGACACGCGCGCAGCCGGTCGAAACGTTCGACGCCGAGCTCCGGCAGCTGGTGGACGACATGTTCGAGACCATGTACGCCGCGCCGGGCATCGGACTGGCGGCGACCCAGGTCAACGTGCACAAGCGGGTGGTGGTGATCGACGTCTCCGAGGAGAAGAACCAGCCGCTGGTGTTCATCAACCCGGAGATCCTCAGCAAGGAAGGCGTCGAGGAGATGCAGGAAGGCTGCCTGTCGGTCCCCGGCTACTATGACACGGTGCAGCGCGCCGACCGGGTGAAGGTGCGCGCCCAGGACCGCGACGGCAACACCTTCGAGCTGGAGGCGGACGGCCTGCTCGCGGTCTGCATCCAGCACGAGATCGATCACCTCGACGGCAAGCTGTTCGTCGATTATCTCTCCGAGCTCAAGCGCAAACGCGTGCGCAAGAAACTGGAGAAAGAGGCCCGCTACGAGGCCCCTGCCAAGCGCACGGCCGTCTAACCCATAGGCTGGGCCGCACGCGGCCCGGCCTCGCAATCTTCAAGGATCGCCCGTGAGGATCGTCTTCGCCGGCACGCCCGAGTTCGCCGTGCCGCCTTTGGAGCGCCTGCTACAGGGACCTTGGCAGGTCGTGGCCGTCTACACCCAGCCGGATCGGCCGGCCGGCCGCGGCCGGCAGCCGCGCCCGAGCCCGGTGAAGGCGCGGGCGCTGGCCGCCGGCGTGCCGGTGCGCCAGCCGCTGACCCTGCGCGACCCGGCCGAGCAGGCGGCGCTGGCGGCGCTGCAGCCGGATCTGATGGTGGTGGTCGCCTACGGGCTGATCCTGCCCCAGGCGGTGTTGGATATTCCGCGCCTGGGCTGCATCAACATCCACGCTTCACTGTTGCCACGCTGGCGCGGCGCGGCGCCCATCCAGCGCGCGCTGTTGAGCGGCGACGCCGAGACCGGCGTCACCCTCATGCAGATGGAGGCCGGTCTCGACACCGGGCCGATGCTGGCGGTGGCGCGCTGTCCGATCGGCCCGCGCGACAATGCCGGTGATTTGCACGACCGCCTGGCGCAGATGGGCGCCGATCTGTTGGTGGAGCTGCTGCCGCGGCTGGAAGCCGGCGACGTGCGTCCCGAGCCGCAGCCGGCGGAGGGCGTGACCTACGCCGAGAAGCTGCGCAAGGAGGAGGCGCGGCTCGACTGGAGCCGGCCGGCCCTGGCGCTGGATCGGCAGGTGCGCGCCTTCAATCCCTGGCCGGTGGCGGAATGCCGGTTGGGCGAGCAGGTGCTGCGCATCTGGGACGCCGAGGCTCTGCCCGACCACAGCGGCGCCGCGCCCGGCACCATCGTCGCGGTGGGGCGCCAGGGGATCGACGTGGCTACCGGCGATGGTACGCTGCGCCTGCTGCGGCTGCAGGCGCCCGGCGGCAAGCCGCTGGCGGCGGGCGATTTCCTGAACGGGCGCCCGCTCAGCCCCGGCGAGCGCCTCGCCTGATCATGCCTTAAAGACCCGCAATTCGTTTGGCCACGGGCCGGAGCAAACGATGGATGCCCGCAGTGCCGCCGTGAGAATCCTGCTGTCCGTCCTGCAGGACGGACGTTCGCTGACCGACGCGCTCGACGCCGTCTCCCTGCCGTCCGGGCCCGACAACGCCCTAGCGCGTGAGCTCGCCTATGGCGTGCTGCGCTGGTACGAGCGGCTGGACGCGCTCGCCCGGCTGCTGCTCGCCAAGCCGCTCAAGGCCAAGGACCGGGAAATCCACTTGCTGGTGTTGGTCGGGTTGTATCAGCTGCTGGAGATGCGCGTGCCGCCGCATGCCGCGGTGTCGGCCACCGCCGAGGTGGCGCGGCGCACGGGCCGGCCGTGGGCGGTGGGGCTGGTCAACGCCGTGCTGCGCCGTTTCCAGCGCGAACGCGAGCAGCTGCTGGCGCGGTTGCCGCAGACGCCGGAAGTGACCTACGCCTACCCCCGCTGGCTGGTGGAGCGCATCCGCCGAGCCTGGCCGGCGCACTGGCAGCGGGTGCTGGAGGCCGGCAACCAGCGGCCGCCGATGGTGTTGCGCGTCAACCGCCGCCGCATCGATCGCGACGCCTATCGGGACATGCTGACGGCGGCCGGCATCGCCGCCGAACCGCTGGCGCTGGCCGAGGACGCGCTGCAGTTGGCCGAGCCGCTGCCGGTGGAGCGGCTGCCCGGCTTCGCCGACGGGTTGGTGTCGGTGCAGGACGCCGCCGCGCAGCTGGCCGCGCCCTTGCTGGCGCCGCCGCCGGGGGCGCGGGTGCTCGACGCCTGCGCCGCGCCGGGCGGCAAGACCTGCCATCTGCTGGAGCGCTATCCCGAGCTCGCTGAGCTGGTGGTGCTGGACGTCGACCCGGCGCGGTTGCGCCGGGTGCGCGATAACCTCCAGCGCCTCGGCCTCACGGCTACGGTGGTGGCCGGCGACGCCGGCGCGCCGGCCGACTGGTGGGACGGGCGGCCGTTCGAGCGGATACTGCTCGATGCCCCCTGCTCCGGCACCGGCGTGATCCGCCGCCATCCCGACATCAAGCGGCTGCGCCGCGAGCAGGATCTGGAGGTGCTGGGGCGGACCCAGCGGCGGTTGCTGGAGGCGGTCTGGTCGCTGCTGGCTCCCGGTGGCAAGCTCATCTACTCTACGTGTTCGATTCTGCCGCAGGAAAACGAAGACGTTCTGGCGGATTTCCTGGCTCGGCATCCGGAGGCCCGGGTCGAGCCCATCACCGCGCAAGCCTGGGGCGAGCGCCTGGCCGTAGGACGGCAGATCCTCACCGGCGACCGCGGCATGGACGGCTTCTACTACGGGTGTCTGAGCAAGCAGTGAGGGGTTCCTGGCGCTATAACGCTCCCGCCTGGAGGCAGCTGCTGCTGGGTTTACTGGCCGCGCTGCTGTTGGGGGCGTCTGCCCAGGCCCAGGAGCTGCGCGCCCACAACTTCCGCATCGAGGGCGGCGAGGTCGTGCTCAGCGACGGCGTCTATCTGCTCAACGCCCGCATCGACTTCCGCCTCAGCGAAGCGGCCGAGGACGCGCTGGATAACGGTGTGCCGCTCACGTTCGTGCTGCAGCTCGAGGTCGAGCGCAATCGCGGCTGGTGGTGGTTCGATGCCAACGTCCTCAGCCGCAACCTGCGCTACCGGGTGCGCTACCACGCCCTGTCCACGCGCTACCTGGTCACCAACGTCGAGAGCGGCGAGACACGCAGCTTCACCAGCAAGCAGGCGGCGCTGGCGGCGCTCGGCACCATCGCCGGCCTGCCGGTGCTCGAAGCGCAGGCGCTGCAGGAAGGCGCCAGCTACGAAGTGTGGCTGCGGGCGGCGCTGGACATCGACGAGTTGCCGGCACCGCTCAAGACCGTGGCCTACATGTCGCCGCAATGGCGGCTGGTCAGCGAATGGCATTTGTGGCGGATCGAGCCATGAAGCGTCCTCGTCAGGGGCTGATCCGCCTGCTGCTGTGCGTGCTGCTGCTGGGCTCGCTGCTGCTGCTGAGCGAGGCGACGCAGAACTCGGCGCGGTTCGGCAGCCTGTATACCTGGCTGCTGCTGATCAACGCGGTCGGCCTGGTGCTGCTGATGCTGGTGATCGGCGCCGAGCTCGGCAGGCTGCTGCGGCAGTACCGGAGCGCTCAGCCGGGCAGCCGCCTGACCCTGCGGCTGGTGGCGATGCTGGTGGTGATCGCCGTGGTGCCGGTGTCGGTGGTGTACTACTTCTCGATGCAGTTCCTGCGCAGCGGCATCGAGAGCTGGTTCAACGTCGAGGTCGAGCGCGCGCTGCAGGACTCGCTCGACCTGTCGCAGGCCTCGTTGGATTTGCGCATGCGCGAGCTGCTCAAGCGCATGCAGCAGGTCGCCGACGAGATGCGCTACATGCTCGACGGCGAGCTGGTGCGCGGTCTGGACGAGCTGCGCGAGCGGGTCGAGGCCACCGAGATGACGCTGCTCGCCACCAACGGCCGCATCATCGCCACCAGCAGTGAGGATCCGGTCACGCTGCTGCCCGATCAGCCCGACGAAAACCTGCTGCTGCAGCTGCGCCAGGGCTATCCGTATGTCGGCCTGGATCCGCTGGCCATGGGCGGGCTGCACATCCGCGTGCTGGTGCCGCTGACCGGCGGCGAGGGGCCGGGCGGCAGCCGCCTGCTGCAGGCCCTGTTCCCGATCTCGCCGCGCATCAACGACCTGGCGGAAAGCGTGCAGAACGCCTACGCCGACTACCGGGAGTTGACCTATCTGCGGGAGCCGCTGACCCGCAGCTTCATGATTACCCTGTCGCTGGTGCTGTTCCTGAGCCTGCTGTTCGCGGTCTGGACGGCGTTCTTCCTGGCGCGGCGGCTGGTGGCGCCGGTGCGTGACCTGGCCGAGGGTACCCGCGCCGTGGCCGCCGGCGACTACGGTACCCAGCTGCCGCCGGCCGGGCGCGACGAGCTGGGTTTCCTGGTGCAGTCGTTCAACGATATGAGTCTGCGCATCGCCCAGGCGCGCGAGGCGGCCAAGCGCAGCCAGATGCAGGCCGAGGCGCAGCGCGCTTACCTGGAGACGGTGATGTCGCGTCTGTCCTCGGGCGTGATCACGCTGGCGCGCGATGGCGAGCTGCGCACCGTCAACCGCGCCGCCGGCGAGCTGCTCGGCGTGCCGACCGGCGCGGCGCTGGGGCGGCCGCTGCGTGAGTGGCTGGCGGAGGCGCCGCACCTGCGGGCGCTGGCGGCCATGCTGGAGGCGCGGCTGGGCGAGCAGGCCGCCGAGTGGCGCGAGGAATTCGAGCTGGATACCCCGGACGGGCGGCGGGTGCTGGTGTGCAGCGGCGCGGTGCTGCCGGACGGCGGCCACGTGCTGGTGCTGGACGACGTCACCACCCTGATCCAGGCCCAGCGCGACGCCGCCTGGGGCGAGGTGGCGCGGCGCTTGGCCCATGAGATCAAGAACCCGCTCACGCCCATCCAGCTGTCCGCCGAGCGCATCCGCCACCGCTACCTGGGCCGCATGGAGGGCAAGGACGCGGAGGTGCTGGAGCGCTCCACCCGCACCATCGTCCAGCAGGTGGAAGCGATGAAGGAGATGGTCAACGCCTTCTCCGACTACGCGCGGCCGCCCAAGCTCAAGCTGCAGGCGCTGGATCTCAATCAGCTGATCCAAGAAGTGGTCGAGCTCTATCGCGCCAGCCCTGAGGCGCTGGAGTTCACGCTGCGGCTCGATCCGCAGCTGCCGGCACTGTACGCCGATCCGGGCCGGCTGCGCCAGCTGCTGCACAATCTGATCAAGAACGCCCAGGAAGCCTGCCCGCCGACGCGCCGCTGCGAGATCGAGCTGTGCACCCAGGTCATCCAGCGCTCCTTCGGCCAGGTGGTGGAACTGCTGGTGACCGACAACGGCCCGGGCTTTCCCGAGGAAATGCTGGCCAAGCTGTACGAACCCTACGTCACCACCAAGCCCAAGGGGACCGGGCTGGGGCTGGCGATCGTCAAGAAGATCGTCGAGGAGCACAATGGCACCATCGCCGCGCGCAACGTCGAGCAAGGCGCGCAACTGAGCGTCCGCATACCGGTTAAGCTTCCCGACGCCGCCCACGGAACGAACTTGGAGTCCTGAGCATGTCCTCTGCCCACATTCTGGTCGTGGACGATGAGCCCGAGATCCGCAATCTGGTGCGCGAAATCCTCGAGGACGAGGGCTATTCGGTCGAAGTGGCCGAGAACGCCGCGGCGGCCCGCGTCGCGCGCCGGGCGCGCCGGCCCGATCTGATCCTGCTCGATATCTGGATGCCGGATGTCGACGGCGTGACCCTGCTCAAGGAGTGGACTCAAGAGGGGCTGACCAGCCCGGTGGTGATGATGTCCGGCCACGGCACGGTGGAGACCGCGGTCGAGGCCACCCGGCTGGGCGCTTTCGACTTCATCGAAAAGCCGCTGTCCTTGGCCAAGCTGCTGTTGACCGTGGAGCGGGCGTTGCAGTCGGTGCGGCAGGCGCGCGAGCCGGCGGCCGCGTCGGCG
>CALGAN010000023.1 GCA_937951875.1 uncultured Alkalilimnicola sp.
TCGGCGCGGGGTAAATACCCAGCACCAGCAACGCCAACAGCAACGGGGCCACCGCCAAAAACTCGCGGCTGACCAAACGCATATCGGCGACATTCTTCCAGCGTGCGTTCAGCGGGCCATTGAAGATCCGCGAGTACATCTGCAAAAGCGCCAGCGCCGTCACCACTAAGCCAATCGTCGCCAGCAGCGTGAAGAACGGCAGGCTCGCCCAGGCGCCACGGAAGATGAAGAACTCGCCCACGAACCCCGCCAAACCCGGCAGGCCCAGGTTCGCGAACATCGCCACGCCCATCACGCCTGAGAACAACGGCATCGTGGCGCGCAAGCCGCCCAAATCGCTCAGCATATAGGTGCCAGTGCGCTCGTACAGCATCCCGATCAGCAGGAACAGCGCGAACACCCAGCCCGACACCGCCGCGGCCATGATGCCGGACAGCAGGGTACCGACGGTGCAGCCGAGCGCCACCATGGCGCCCCAGCCGAGCAGCACGCCGCCGAGCAGCGCGCGCACCGACTCGCCCAGGCGCGGCAGGCGCGGCTTGAAGTCGCCCGCCGGCAGCGCCACGCCCAGCGAGCCGAGCACTAAGCCCACCACGAACGCGCCGTTCTCCGACCACAGCGTCTCCTTCACCGTGGTGGCGCAGCCGGCGAAGCTGTCCAGCCCTTCCAGCCGCTGCGGGAACCAGGAGGCGCCGCTGACCGCGGTGCGGGCGATGCTGCCGAGTTCGGCGGTCACGCCCAGCGGGCCGATGCGCAGATAGGCGAGCACGCCGATGAACCCCACCAGGATGCCACCCACGTAGGCCGGCCAGCGCCGCTGCCACCACGGCTGCGCCGGGTCGGCCGGCGCCGGCCGCCGGTGCGCGCGCGCCAGCAGCGCCGCCAGCACGCCCAGCAGCGCCAACTGCAGCGCTACCGAGCCGCCATAGCCGAAGCCCTTCGGCAGCCAGGCCACCGGCGCTTCCTGCAGCGCCCGCAGATACAGCGTGTTCCAGCTCAGGAAGCCGAGCACGAAGCCGATCAGCGCCCCGAACAGCGCGATCGGCGAGGTCGGCGAGCCCTCGCCCAGCCGGTACAGGTGGGCGCTGATGCAGGAACCGGACAGCGCCATGCCGAAGCCGAAGCTCAGCGCGCCGACCGCCAGCACCCAGCTCACCGGCCCGATATGAGCGCCCGGCGGCAGCCGGCCGGTGGTCGGGTCGGGCAGGAAGGCGCCGAACAGCACGTGATAGCCGAGGGTGCCGACCGCCAGCGCGGCGACGATGCCCAGCAGCCCGCGGGCGTCGCGCTCGGCGAAGAAATCGCGGGTCACGCAGTAGAAGCAGAACCGCGAGCGCTGCAGCACCGCGCCGAAGGCGACGCCCAGCAACACCGACAGGCTCAGCTCACGGCCGTTGCCAGGCACGGCCGAGAGGTGATGGGCGAGATAGAGCGCGGCGACGATCGCCACCGCGCCAGCCGCCAGCCGGGACAGCGGCGGCAGCGGACCGGCGACGGTCGAGGCAGGCACGACAGGCGTAGAGGACATCGCTTGCTTCCCGAACGAACGAAGCGGCGCCGGCGAGCCCCTCCCTGGCTCCCAGCGCCGCGGCTCGCCGCCCGCGCCGCGCGGCGCGGGCTCCGCGACGGCGGCTTACTTGCCGCCCCAGACCGTACCGGCCAAGTTGACGATCGGCACGCCGACCGCGTTGCCGTATTCGGTCCAGGAGCCGTCGTAGTTGGCGACCTCGTAGCCGAGCAGCTTGGACAGCGCGAACCAGGTATGGCTGGAGCGCTCGCCGATGCGGCAGTAGGTGATGATCGGCTTGCTGCCGTCGATGCCCTTGGCGGCGTAGATCTTGCGCAGCTCCTCAACCGGCTTGAAGGTGCCGTCGGCCGCCACCGCCTCGCCCCAGGGCACGTTCACCGCCCCCGGCACGTGGCCGGCGCGGATGGACAGCTCCTGCACCCCGGGCGGCGCGAACACCTTGCCCTGGTACTCGTCCGGCGAGCGGATGTCGACCAGCGCCACGTCGACCTTCTTCTCGGCAGCGGCGACCACGTCCGGCAGGCGGGCGCGCAGCTTGTGGTTCACCGTGGTGATCTCGATGTCGCCCGGCGCCGGCTGCTTGACCACAGCCGACAGCGGACGGTTCTCCGCCGCCCACTTCTTGCGGCCGCCGTCCAGCAGCTTGACGTTCGGCACGCCGTAGATGTCGAACACCCAGGCGCCCCAGGCGGCGAACCAGTTATTGGTATCGCCGTAGAGAATCACCGTGCTGTCCTTGGAAACGCCGGCGTTGCGCAGCAGCTGCTGGAAATCGTCCTTGGCGACGATATCGCGCCGCACCCGGTCGACCAGATCGGTGTGCCAGACGAAATTGACCGCACCGGGAATGTGGCCGCGCTCGTACACGCCGGGATTCACACTGACCTCGATCACCCGGATCTTCGGGTCGTTGAGGTTCTTTTCCAGCCAATCGGTGGAGACCAGGTAATCGGAAGCCGCGGCGAGCACGCTCTGGCTGGCGAGCAGTGCAACCGAGGCGAACAACGCTCGAAGAGTCTTCATCAGGGGGGCTCCAGATTATTGTTCGGGTGCTTAACCATATCCAGCGCCCACGCGGCAACGGAATGAACCGTTTTTAATAAGCTAAGAACCAAATAAGCGGTATCTTATTCATAAAGCATTCGCGCCAGCATATCAAACGACCATTTCCGTTAAATATGACGGCCAGCCTTCCGATAGCCCTGTCTATGGTTATTCCCAACCGCTATTTGGATCGGTCGATTCCGCTCGCTTAAGTTGACCCTCACCGGACCACCGGAGCATCGACCCACCCCGCCGATCTCCGGTGCTTCCTCTTCCGGGAGCACCTGTGCGGCGCTCACCGAAAGAGGAAGAGGCTCAAACCGTGACCGGGTCCATATCCACCCACGTTCAATCGGAGCGGGCCGAGGCCGGCGCCGAGCGCGCGCCGGCTCCGCCGTCCGCCGCGATCCTGCGCAACGACGCCGAAGCCCTGCTGGCCGCGCGCCGGCTGGCCGAGAAGGCCGCCGCTGGCGCCGCCCACCGCGACCGCACGCGCCAGCTGCCGCGGCGCGAGGTCGAGGAATTCAGCGCCAGCGGGCTGGGCAGCATCACCATCCCGCGCGTCTATGGCGGCCCGCAGCTGTCGTTCGTCACCCTGGCCGAAGTATTCCGCCTGATCTCGGCGGCCGACCCGTCGCTGGGCCAGATACCGCAGAGCCACTTCGGCATCCTCGCCCTGCTCGAGGCCGCCGCCGACGAGCCGCTCAAGCGGCGGATCTACGCTGCCGTGCTCGCCGGCGCCCGCATCGGCAACTCCGGCCCGGAGCGCGACAGCAAGCACACCCTCGACATGCGCGCGCGGCTCACCCGCGACGGCGACGGCTACCGGCTCACCGGCACCAAGTTCTATTCCACCGGCGCGCTGTTCGCGCACTGGATCAGCGCCAAGGCCATCGACGACGACGGCCGCCCGGTGCTGGCGCTCCTCCCGCTCGGCACGCCGGGCGTGACCATCGTCGACGACTGGAGCGGCTTCGGCCAGCGCACCACCGCCAGCGGCACCGTGGTATTCGAGCGCGCGCCGGTGGCCGCGGCGAACGTGGTGCCGCTGACGCGGCTGAGCGAGCGGCCGACCCTGCAGGGTGCCACCTCGCAGCTGATGCAGGCCGCCATCGACGCCGGCATCGCCCGCGCCGCGCTGGAGGACACCATCGCCTTCGTGCGCAGCCGCTCCCGGCCCTGGATCGACGCCAAGGTCGAGCGCGCCGGCGACGACCCGTACGTGATCGCCGACATCGGCCGCCTGCAGATCGACCTGCACGCCGCCGAGGCGCTGCTGCGCAAGGCCGCCGAGCTGCTCGACCGCACCGCCGCCGGACCGATCGACGCCGCCGCGGCGGCGCGCGCCTCGATCGCGGTCGCAGAAGCGAAAGTCCTGTCCACCGAGATCGCCCTGCAGGCGAGCGAGAAGCTGTTCGAGCTGGCCGGCGCGCGCGCCACGCTCGCCGAGCACAACCTCGACCGCCACTGGCGCAACGCCCGCACCCACACCCTGCACGACCCGGTGCGCTGGAAATACCACGCCATCGGCAACTACCGCCTCAACGGCACGCCGCCGGCCCGCCATTCCTGGATCTGAGGGAGCGCGCCCATGACCACCATTTCCCATGACGGCAAAGCGGCCGTGATCAAGAACGACGCCGAGGCGCTGCGCACGGCCGAGCAGCTGGCGGCGCGCTTCGCGCCGGACGCCGCCGAGCGCGATCGGGTGCGCCGGCTGTCGTACGCCGAGCTCGAACTGTTCTCCCGCTCCGGGCTGGGCGGCATTACCGTGCCCAAAGCCCTGGGCGGCGCCGACGTATCCAGCGTGACCGTGGCCAAGGTGATCGCGCTGCTGGCGCGCGCCGACGGCTCGCTCGGGCAGATCCCGCAGAACCACTTCTACGCGCTGGAGGTGCTGCGGGTGAACGGCTCGCCGGCGCAGCAGCAGCGGCTGTACGCCGAGGCGCTGGCGGGCAGCCGCTTCGGCAACGCCCTGGCCGAGCTCGGCACCCGCACCGCCGCCGAGCGCGAGACGCGCCTGCGCCGCGACGGCGACGGCTACCGCATCAGCGGCCGCAAGTTCTATTGCACCGGCGCGCTGTTCGCCCAGCGCATCCCCACCGCCGCGGTCGACGACCACGGCGTGCTGCAGCTGGCCTTCGTGCCGCGCGACGCCCAGGGCCTGGAAGTGATCGACGACTGGAGCGGCTTCGGCCAGCGCATCACCGCCAGCGGCACCGTGGCGTTCCACGACGTGTGGGTGGCGGCCGAGGACGTGGTGGAGTTCCAGGCGGCGTTCGACCGCCCGACCGCGGTCGGCCCGTTCGCCCAGCTGCTGCATGCCGCCATCGACGCCGGCATCGCCCGCGCCGCCTTCGAGGATCTGCTGGCGTTCGTGCGCGGGCGGGCCCGGCCGTGGATCGACTCGGGCGTGGACAAGGCCAGCGACGACCCGCTCACCCTGAGCGAGATCGGCCGGCTGAGCGCCCGCCTGCACGCCGCCGAGACGCTGCTGGAGATCGCCGGCGAGCGGGTCGACCGCGCCCGCGCCGAGCCGGACGCGCAGTCGGTGGCCGCTGCCTCCATCGCCGTGGCCGAGGCGCGCGCGATCACCACCGAGATCTCGCTCGCCGCCGGCAGCAAGCTGCTGGAGCTGGGCGGCGCCCGCGCCACGCTCGCCGAGCACAACCTCGACCGTCACTGGCGCAACGCCCGCACCCACACCCTGCACGACCCAGTGCGCTGGAAGTACCACGCGGTCGGCGACTACTACCTCAACGAACGCCTGCCGCCCCGGAGGGGGACCATCTGATGGCCGCCAAGAAGCAGATCATCCTCAACGCCTTCAACATGAACTGCGTGGGCCACATCAACCATGGCCTGTGGACTCACCCGCGCGACCGCTCGGCGCAGTTCGACACCCTGGAGTACTGGATCGAGCTGGTGCAGCTGCTGGAGCGGGGCCTGTTCGACGGCCTGTTCCTGGCCGACATCGTCGGCGTCTACGACGTCTACCAGGGCTCGGTGGAGCTCCCGCTCAGGGAGTCCATCCAGCTGCCGGTCAACGACCCGCTGGTGCTGGTGTCGGCGCTGGCCGCGGCTACCCGCCACCTGGGCTTCGGCGTCACCGTCAACCTGAGCTACGAGCCGCCCTACCTGTTCGCGCGCCGCATGTCGACGCTCGACCACCTGAGCCGCGGCCGCGTGGCCTGGAACATCGTCACCGGCTATCTGGACAGCGGCGCGCGCGCCATGGGCCTGCCGGCGCAGATCGAGCACGACCGCCGCTACGACCGCGCCGACGAGTACCTGGAGCTGCTCTACAAGCTCTGGGAAGGCAGCTGGGAAGACGGCGCGGTGCTCAAGGATCGCCAGCGGCGGGTGTTCGCCGATCCGGCGCGGGTGCACCCGATCCGCCACCACGGCGAGTTCTTCCACGCCGAGGGCTACCACCTGTGCGCGCCCTCGCCGCAGCGCACGCCGGTGCTCTACCAGGCCGGCAGCTCCGAGCGCGGCTTGCGCTTCGCCGGCCGGCACGCCGAGTGCGTGTTCATCAACGCCCGCGACCACGAATCGGCGCGCCGGCAGGTAGCGCAGATCCGCGGCCATGCCCGCGAGGCCGGCCGCGATCCCGCGGCGGTCAAGGTCGTCATGGGCGTGAACGTGGTGGTGGCGCCGACCGAGGCCGAAGCGCTGGAGAAATATCGGGAGTACTGCCGCTACGCCAATCCGGAAGCGGGCCTGGCGCATTTCTCCAGCTCGGTCGGGGTCGACTTCTCCCGCTACGGCCTGGACGAGTCGATCCGCATCGAGCGCTCCAACGGCATTCAGTCGGTGGCCAAGACCTTCAGCGGCTGGACCAAGCGCGCCCTGCTCGAACAGCACGCCCTCGGCGGCCGCTACGTCACCGTAGTCGGCTCGCCGGCGCAGGTGGCCGACGCGCTGGAGGCCTGGATCGCCGAGACCGACTTGGACGGCTTCAACCTCACGCGCACGGTCACGCCCGAGAGCTACGCGGACTTCATCGAGCTGGTCGTGCCCGAGCTGCAGGACCGCGGCGCCTACAAGACCCGCTACGCCGAGGGCACCCTGCGCGAGAAGCTGTTCGGCACCGGCCCGCGCCTGCCGGACAGCCACCCGGCGGCGGCCTGGCGGCCGCAGGCGCCGCGGCGGGCCGCCGCCGGCTAGCGGCGCCCGCCCTCTTTCCAACGACCACCGGAGCGTCTCCGGCTCAGACCCTCGGCGCGCCAAGGCTGCCGCTTCCGTGCCTGCGGCCGCGCAGCCTCGAACCGCGGCGCCGTACCGAAACCCGCAACGTAGTCAGGAGCATTGAGAGATGTTCGGTTCCACGCTTACCCGTCGCCGTCTGCTGGCCTCGTTCGCCGCCCTGCTGCTGACCGGCCTGGCCGGCCCCGGCCTGGCGGCCGACTACGGCAAGCCGCTCAAGCTCGGCACCACCGCCGCCTTCGTGCCGCCGCTGGAAGTGGCGGTCGCGGAGGCCGCCAAGGAGGGGCTCAAGGTCGAGCTGATCGAGTTCACCGACTGGATCGCCCCCAACCTGAGCGTCGCCAACGGCGACATCGACGCCAACTACTTCCAGCACATCCCCTTCCTCGAGAACGCCAACAAGGACGGCGGCTACGGGCTGGTCCCGTTCGCGCCGGGCATCATCAACAACGTCGGCCTGTACTCGAAGAAGCACAAGAGCTTCGACGAGCTGCCGGTCGGCGCCCGGGTCGCCATCCCCAACGACCCGGTCAACCTCGGCCGCGCCCTGCAGCTGCTGGAGAAGGCCGGCCTGATCACGCTCAAGCCCGGCGTGGACTACAAGGCCACCCAGACCGACATCACCAGCAACCCCAAGAATCTGCGGCTGATCGAACTGGAGGCGGTGCAGCTGGCGCGGGCGCTGGAGGAGGTGGACCTGGCGCTCGGCTACCCGCACTACCTGCGCCTGGCCGGCACCATCGACCCGAACTCGGCGCTGCTGTTCGACGGCCTCGACTACCCCGAGTACGTCATTCAGTTCGTCATCCACCCGCGCAGCAAGGACGACCCACGCCTGCGCCGCTTCGTCGAGATCTACCAGACCTCGCCGGCGGTGCGCGCCGCGCTCGACAAGGCCAACGGCTCCCTCTATCAGCCCGGCTGGAAGCTTTGAGCCATGCGCGTCGCCAACATCGCCCTGCAACAACCCGCCGTCCGCCAGCCCGAGCCGGCGGCGCCGGCCGCCGAGCCGAAGGGCCGCGACATCCATCTGCGCTTCGTCGGCGTCGGCAAGACCTACCAGGCCGCCAACGGCCCGGTGCGGGCGCTGCGCGGCATCGACCTGGAGGTCCGGCGCGGCGAGATATTCGGCATCATCGGCCGCAGCGGCGCCGGCAAGTCGTCGCTGCTGCGCACCATCAACCGCCTGGAGCGGCCGACCGAGGGCCAGGTGCTGATCGACGGCGAGGACATCGGCGCCTACGACGAGGAGCGCCTGGTGCTGCTGCGCCGCCGGGTCGGCATGATCTTCCAGCACTTCAACCTGATGTCGGCCAAGACCGTCGGCCAGAACGTCGAGCTGCCGCTGCGGGTGGCCGGCGTGCCGCGCTGGGAGCGGCAGCGCAAGGTCGCCGAGCTGTTGCGGCTGGTCGGCCTGGAAGGCAAGCGCGACGCCTACCCGGCGCAGCTCTCCGGCGGCCAGAAGCAGCGCGTCGGCATCGCCCGCGCGCTGGTGCACGACCCGGAGATCCTGCTCTGCGACGAGGCCACCTCGGCGCTCGATCCGGAGACCACGCAGTCCATCCTCGCCCTGTTGCGGGAGATCAACCGCCGGCTGGGCCTGACCATCGTGCTCATTACCCATGAGATGGCGGTGATCCGCGAGATCTGCGACAGCGTGGTGGTGCTGGAGCGCGGCGAGGTGGTCGAGCAGGGGCCGGTGTGGCGCGTGTTCGGCGATCCCCGCCACGCCGTCACCCGCACCCTGCTCTCACCCCTGCAGCAGGCCCTGCCCGAGGAGCTGCTGCTCAAGCTGCAGGCGCAGCGCCAGCGCCCCGACGACCGCGTGGTGCTGGAGCTGCGCTACACCGGCGAGCGCGAGCCGGATCTGGCGGCGCTGATCGGCGGCCTGGGCACGGAGGTGACGCTGCTGGCCAGCAGCATCGAGCGCATCCAGGGGCGCGCCCTGGGCCGGCTGCTGGTGACGGTGCGCGGCCCGGCGCGCAGCCAGGACAACCTGCTGCAGCGGGCGCGCGCGCACGTCGACCGCGTGGAGGTATTGGGCTATGTCGCTGCTGATTGAACGCCTCTGGCAGGGCCTGCTCGACACGCTGACCATGGTCGGCGTATCGGCGGCGATCGCGCTGGCGGCCGGCATACCGCTGGCGGTGCTGCTGGTGACCACCGGCCGGGGCGGCATCTTCGAGGCGCCGCGCCTCAACGCCGTGGTCGGCACCATCGTCAACCTGTTCCGCTCGATACCGTTCCTGATCCTGATGGTGGCGCTGATCCCCTTCACCCGGCTGATCGTCGGCACCACCTACGGCGTGTGGGCGGCGGTGGTGCCGCTGACCATCGCCACCACGCCGTTCTTCGCCCGCATTGCCGAGGTGAGCCTGCGCGAGGTCGACCACGGCCTGATCGAGGCGGCGCAGGCCATGGGCTGCCGCCGCTGGCACATCGTCTGGCATGTGCTGCTGCCGGAGGCGCTGCCCGGCATCGTCGGCGGCTTCACCATCACCATCGTCACCATGATCAACTCCTCGGCGATGGCCGGCGCCATCGGCGCCGGCGGCCTCGGCGACCTGGCCTACCGCTACGGCTACCAGCGCTTCGACACCCAGGTCATGGTCACTGTGATCGTGGTACTGGTGGCCCTGGTGAGCCTGATCCAGCTCGGCGGCGACCGGCTGGCGAAGCGGCTCAACAAGCGCGCCTCGTAGCCCGCGACCGAACGCGCGGCACGGCCGGCGCCGGACCGTGGTCAGCCTCAAAAGCCCCCTCGCCCCTCGCGGGGCGAGGGGGCCAAGTTTCAGGCGCCGACCAGGGCGCGCCGCGCCTGCGCGGCTTCCAGCTCGCGCACCAGCGGCAGCACCCGCTCGCCGAAGTACTGCACGTCCTCCAGGTAGTGCAGGAAACCGGCCAGCACCAGGTCCACCCCCACCGCCTTGAGCGCGAGGATGCGCTCGGCGATCTGGCGCGGCGTGCCGATCAGGTTGGTCTTAAAGCCGTCGTTGTACTGAACCAGATCCTCGAACGTGGACTTGGCCCAGTTGCCCTCGCCCTCGGGGCTGGCCTGGCCGGCCTGCTTGACCGCCTCGCCGAAGGCCTCGACCGCCGGCCGGTCGGCTTTGGCGATGATCTCCTCCAGCACCGCCCGCGCTTCCTCCTCGGTGTCGCGGGCGATGATGAAGGCGTTCACGCCGATCTTCACCCGCCGCCCCGCCTTGGCCGCCTTGGCGCGGACGTCGTCGACCTGCGCCTTGATGCCCTCCACGGTGTTGCCGTTGGTGAAATACCAGTCCGACACCCGCGCCGCCATGTCGCGGGCCGCGCGCGAGCTGCCGCCCTGGAAGATCTCGGGATGCGGCTGCTGCAGCGGCTTGGGCTTGAGGGTGTAGCTGTTGAAGCGATAGAAGTCGCCCTTGAAGGTGAAATTGTCCTCGGTCCAGATGCCTTTGAGGGCGCGGATGAACTCCTCGGAGCGGCGGTAGCGCTCGTCGTGCTCCAGCCAGGGCTCGCCGATGGCGGTGAACTCGCCCTTGAACCAGCCGCTGACGATGTTCACCGCGATCCGCCCGCCGCTGAGCTGATCGATGGTGGCGATCTGCTTGGCTACCACGGCCGGCGTCCACGGTCCGGGCAGGATGGCGGCGATCAGCTTGAGCCGCGAGGTGGCGGCCAGCAGCGCCTGGCTGAAGGCCACCGGCTCGTGCTGATACTCCGCGCCGTAGCCGGCGGTGAAGCGGATCTGGCTCAGGGCGTAGTCGAAGCCGCTGCACTCGGCCAGTTGCGCCAGGGCGCGGTTGTAGTCGATGTCCCAGCTGGTGCGCTGCTCGATCTTGCTGACCACCAGGCCGCCGCTGACATTGGGTACCCAGTAGGCGAACTTGATGGGTTCCGGCTGCTGCCGACTCATGACTGTGCCCTCCATGACTTGGGTTTGGTGGGAAACGAGAGACCTCGCCCCGGGAGGCGGTGCAGCGGCCGTGCCAACCCCCGGCTCGGGCACGGTCGGGGCGGCGAAAGCGGCCAGCGGCGCGGTTTCGGGCGCTGCCAGCGATCATCGATCAACGGCAGAGCGCAGTGCGGCGGCCAGGAAACTTCACCCGGCCGTGACCGTCGGCCGGAAAAACCGCGCTCGAACACGGCTAGGATCGCGACGAACGCCGTCGTAGCTCTGGCCTAAGGCCTCGTCGGCACACGCGAAAGCGAGCGGCCTAGGGCCGCCTTTCTAATTCCAATAAGGAATAAACAGAGAAAAATTTATTACTTGTTCGCAGGTAAGCGGCCAGTATGCTACGGACCGAAGCGGAACATCCAAGGAACACTGCCATGTCGCTCGCCGCCCACGCCCACAGCCGCGAAACCCGCACGCCGCCGTACTACCTGGACGATGGCTTGGCCGATCTGGCTTGCGTGATGGTGCCCGGCTGGCACGGCTCCGGCCCGGACCACTGGCAGCGCCGCTGGCTGGCGACGCTGACGGCGCCGGTGGTGGTCGAGCAGGCGGACTGGGAACGGCCGACCGTGGACGACTGGACCGCCACGCTGGACCGCACCGTGCGCGCCCTGACACGGCCGACGCTGCTGATCGCGCACAGCCTGGGCTGCATCACCGTCGCCCACTGGGCGGCGCGCTACCGCAGCGACAAAGTGATCGGCGCGCTGCTGGTGGCGCCGGCGGACGTGGAGCGCCCCGGCGCCCCCGAAGCGCTCCGGCCGTTCGCGCCGATCCCGCGCCAGCCGCTGCCCTTCCCCAGCCTGGTGATCGGCAGCAGCAACGACCCGTCGGCCAGCGTCGAACGCGCCGCCGACTTCGCCGCCACCTGGGGCGGCAGCTTCATCTGCCTGAAGGGCGCCGGCCACATCAACGTCGCCTCCGGCCACCGCGACTGGGTGGAAGGCCGCGAACTGCTCGGCAACTGGGCGCGCAGCCTGCGCCGCTAGGCGGCGTCGGCGGGTGCCGCCGCGCAGCTCTTCAAGCCCGCGTGAAACCCGCCTTCGCGAGAGCGGGGTGGGTATCCACTTCTTACGAGCGTCAGCGCACGCTGTGCCGACGACGCAATGTGTTCTATGGAAGCGGCCTTGGTGAGAATGGCCGTTGCGCAGCGATCAGTTGCGCTTCGCGGCTTGTTTGCCCCCTCTCCCTGGCACCCCCTCCGCTACGCTCTCCCCCGCAAGGGGGGAGGGAACGCACGAAATCACCGTCCTGCCAAGTTCCAGCTCCCATGGAACCCGCCCAGCCTCAGGTCAAATCCAACTCGCGGACGATTTCCTCCTTGAGCGCCTGCACCTCGGCGCCGGATCGCCGCCGCGGGCGCGGCAGGGCCACCGGCAGTTCGCGCTGCACGCGCCCCGGATGGCGCATCACCACCACCCGGTCGGCCAGGATCACCGCCTCCTCGACGTCGTGAGTGACGAATATCAAGGTGAAGCGCGCGCCGGCCCACAGGTCGAGCAGATGATCCTGCAGCTTCATGCGGGTGAAGGAGTCGAGCGCGCTGAACGGCTCGTCCAGCAGCAGCACCGACGGGCGCCGCACCAGGGCGCGGGCGATGGCGGCGCGCTGAGCCATGCCGCCGGAGAGCTGGCGCGGCAGGGCGTCGGCGAAGCGACTCAGCCCCACTTGCGCCAGCACCGCGTCGATGCGCCGCTCCTGCTCGTCGCGCGGCAGGTCGAGCAGCGCCAGGCGCACGTTCTCCCGCACCGACAGCCAAGGCATCAGCCGCGGCTCCTGGAACACCATGCCGACCTCGGGGCTGGGGCCGGTCACCGGCCGGCCGCGGATGGCGACCCGGCCGCGGCTGGGCGCCTCCAGGCCGGCGACGATGCGCAGCAAGGTGGACTTACCGCAGCCCGAGGTGCCCACCAGGGCGACGATCTCGTGCTCGCCGACGCTCAAACTCACCCCGTCCAGGGCGCGGTGCGACACCCCGGCCCGGTCGTCGAACTGCTTGGCGATCGCAGCCAGCTCAAGCATGACCGGCCTCCGCGGCGCCGAAGGAATCCTGCCAGCGCAGCAGCCGGCGCGAGAGGCGCTCCAGCAGCGCGTCGCTGAGCTTACCGGCGACGGCGAACAGCACCAGCGCGCCGATGATGATCGCCGGGCGGCCGGTCATCTGGCCGTCGACCATCAGGAAGCCCAGGCCCTCGCTGGCGCCCATCAGCTCGGCGGCGATCACGAACATCCAGCCCAGCGCCAGGCCGGCGCGCAGCCCCACCAGGTAGGAGGGCAGCGTCGCCGGCACCAGGATGCGGCGGATGATGGCGAGCCGCGACAGGCGGTTGATCCGCCCCACCTCCACCAGCTTGCGGTCGACCGACAGGATGCCGGTCATCAGGTTCAGGTACACCGGGAAGAACACGCCCACGGCGATCAGCAGCACCTTCGAGGTCTCGAAGATCCCGAACCAGAGAATGAACAGCGGCACCCAGGCCAGCGACGGCACCGCCTTGAGCGCCTGCACGGTGGGATCGAGCAGCTCGCGCGCCAGGCGCGAGGCGCCCGCCAGCGCGCCCAGCAGGGTCGCCGCCAGCACGCCGAGCGCGAAGCCCAGCGCCACCCGCCCGGCGCTGGCGCCGAGGTGGCCAAGCAACTCGCCTCGGCGCGCAAGCTCGACCAGCTCCTCCAGCACTGCGCCAGGCGACGGCAGCAGGTGCGCGGGCACGATCTCGCCACTCAGCAGCCGCCACAGCACCAGCAACGCCAGCGGCAGCAGCAGGCCGCGGCCGGCGCGGAGCGCGCGCGGCACGCTGCCGAAGGCGCCGACGAAGCGCCGGCGCCGCACGATGGTGGTGGACTCGGACATGGCGCGCTCCTCAGTCGGCGGCGGGCAGCGGCGCGGTGTATTGCTCGACCAGCCGCGCCGTCGACACCTCGGGCTTGATCACGCCGATCTTGCGCAGCACCTCGGCGGTGGCCAGGAAGTTGGCGCGGTGGGCTTCGCCGATGCGCGGCTCGCCGAGATCGGTGCGTTCCTTGAGCTGCAGCCGCGCCACCTCGGACGGAATCTTGGCCGCGGCCACCAGCACCGCCTGCAGCTCCTCGGGGTGCTCCAGGGCGTAACGGCGGCCGCGCTCGTACACCT
>CALGAN010000024.1 GCA_937951875.1 uncultured Alkalilimnicola sp.
ACCACTTATCAGGAGTACCGCGGCATCTTCGAGAAGGACCGCGCCCTGGCCCGCCGCTTCCAGAAGATCGACGTCGCCGAGCCGACGGTGGAGGAGACGGTGCAGATCCTGCGCGGGCTCAAGGAGAAGTTCGAGGCGCACCACGGCGTGCGCTACACCGATCCCGCGCTGGTGGCGGCGGCCGAGCTGTCGGCCCGACACATCACCGATCGGCGTCTGCCGGACAAGGCTATCGACGTGATCGACGAGGCTGGTGCCCGCGTCCATCTGGCGCCGCCGTCGAAGCGGCGCAAGACGGTCGGGGTCCAGGACATCGAGGCCATCGTCGCGCACATCGCCCGCATCCCGCCGAAGCGGGTGTCGGCCAGCGACATGCGGGCGCTGGAGAATCTGGAGGCCGATCTCGGCCGGGTCATCTTCGGCCAGGATCACGCGATCAAGACCCTGGCGTCGACCATCAAGATGTCGCGCGCCGGGCTAGGGTCGCCGCACAAGCCGGTGGGCTGCTTCCTGTTCGCCGGTCCGACCGGCGTGGGCAAGACCGAGGTCACCCGGCAGCTGGCGGAGACGCTGGGCATACCGCTGATCCGCTTCGACATGTCGGAGTACATGGAGCGGCACACCGTGTCGCGCCTGATCGGCGCGCCGCCGGGCTATGTCGGTTTCGATCAGGGCGGTCTGCTCACCGAGGAGGTGATCAAGCACCCGCATTCGGTGGTGCTGCTCGATGAGATCGAGAAAGCGCATCCGGACGTGTTCAACCTGCTGCTGCAGGTCATGGATCACGGCACCCTGACCGACAACAACGGCCGTCACGCCGATTTCCGCAACGTGATCCTAGTGATGACCACCAACGCCGGCGCCGAGCTGATGAGCCGGCCGTCGATCGGTTTCACGCCGCAAGATCACGCCTCGGACGGCATGGAGGCGATCCGCAAGAGCTTCTCGCCCGAATTCCGCAACCGGCTCGACGCGATCATCCAGTTCAACCCGCTCGGTCCCGACACCGTGCTGCGCGTGGTCGACAAGTTCATCAAGGAACTGGCCGCGCAGCTGGCGGACAAGCACGTGGCGCTGGAGGTCGACGACGAGGCGCGGCTGTGGCTGGCGGAGAAGGGCTACGACCCCAAGATGGGCGCGCGGCCCATGGCGCGGGTCATCCAGGAGCACATCAAGAAGCCGCTGGCGGAACAGCTGCTATTCGGCGAGCTGGCTCAGGGCGGTCACGTGAAGATCACGGTCAACGACAACGGCCTAGCCTTCGAGATCCGCTCCAAGGAGCTGGTTCACTAAAGACGCAGGGGCGCCTACCGCCGATCCGCGGCAGGCGCCGTCGCTATTGCGGAAGGCGGGCGGACGAAAGAATCAGCGTGCGCGGTAGGTGATACGGCCCTTGGTGAGGTCGTACGGAGTCAGCTCGACCGTCACCGTGTCGCCAGTCAGGATGCGGATGTAGTTCTTGCGCATCTTGCCGGAGATGTGCGCGGTCACGATGTGGCCGTTTTCCAACTGCACACGGAACATGGTGTTCGGCAGGGTGTCGATGATCTTGCCCTGCATTTTGATCGACTCTTCTTTCGCCATTAAACCTCTCTTCGACTGTGTCCTCGGGATGAGATGGCCGCGTATCTTAGCAGACTCGCGCCTGTCAAAGTACTCATTCGACACGACGCCACTGCGCCTGCGTATACACCTCGTGCGGCCGGAAGTCGCTCTTGTAGCGCATTTGCCGGCATTCCGCTATCCAGTAGCCGAGATAGAGGTAGCGCAGGCCCAATTGCCGCGTTTCGTTGATCAGCCAGAGGATAGCGAGGGTGCCGAGGCTGCGTTTCGGCAGCTCCGGCTCGTAAAACGTGTACACCGCCGATAGCCCATAGCTCAGCTCGTCCACCACGCTGACCGCTAGCAGCCGGTCGTCCTCGCGGAATTCGTAGAACACCGTTTGCGCCCATGACGCCGTCAGGAATTCCAGATACTGATTCGGCGTCGGGTTGGCCATCTGGCTGCCGGCGTGGCGCTGCTCGATGTAGCGCTTGTAGAGCCGGAAGTGCTCGTCGCGAAACGTCGGAGGCACCACATGGATGCGCAGCCGCGCATTGGCGGCCAGGCAGCGCCGGTGGCGCCGGCTGGGCACGAACTCCGCCACCGGGATTCGCAGCGACTGGCAGGCGTCGCAGTGCGGGCAGCCGGGGCGGTAGACGTACTCGCCGCTGCGGCGGAACCCCTGGTCGACCAGGGCGCTGTAGGCGGCGGGGCTGAGCGGTTCGCGCGGATCGACGAATAACGTCCTGGCCCGCCGCTCCGGCAGGTAGGCGCATGGATGCTCGCCGGTCGCGTAGACCGATACTGCGCGGGGGCCGGATTGGGTATGTGGATTCATGCCAATTTAAGTAGAGTCGTGAGTTCGTGGGGCCAAGGGGGTTAGATCGGGATCGAATCGCCAGCGCCCCGGTCGGCCGGTCTGGTGCAGCGCCTGTTCCAGCAGGATTTGGAACTGGCGGCGGCTGATCAGTTCCGCGCCCATGCTCGCTAGATGCGGCGAGGGCATCTGGCAGTCGATGAAGCGATAGTCCCAGGCCGCGAGTTGCGCCGACAGCCAGGCCAGGGCGATCTTGGAGCCGTCGGGCTCGCGGCTGAACATGGATTCGCCGAAGAAGGCCCGCCCGAGGGCGACGCCGTACAGCCCGCCGATCAACCGACCCTCTCTCCATACCTCCAGGGAATGCGCCAGCCCCAGCTCGTGCAGCTTGGTGTAGGCGCGGATCATTTCCGCGGTGATCCAGGTGCCGGCGCGGTCCCGTCGTGGCTCGGCGCAGGCGCGCATGACCTCGGTGAACGCCGTGTCGAAGCTCACCAGCAGCCGCGGATCGCGCAGCCGCTTGCGCAGGCTGCGGGAAATCCGTACCCGCCCCGGCCAGAACACCGCGCGCGGATCGGGGCTCCACCACAGTATCGGCTGGCCGTCGGTGTACCAGGGGAAGACGCCCGCCCGGTAGGCGAGCTCAAGGCGTTTCGGCGACAGCGAGCCGCCGGCGGCGATCAGGCCGTTCGGCTCGCGCAACGCCGTTTCCAACGGCGGGAACGGGGTGTCTTCGTCGTCCGGATCCAGCCAGAGCAGACCTCGCATCGTCATGTCTTCGCCTGTCGATAGGGACTGTGTCGCGTCAGTTCGCTCATGTACTGGCGTGCGGCCTGCGCCTCCCGCCGCAGGAATTCGGCGATCGCCTCGCGCAGGTGCGGCTCGGCCAGCCAATGGGCCGAGTAGGTTGGTGTCGGCAGGAAGCCGCGGGCGATCTTGTGCTCACCTTGGGCGCCGGGCTCGAACCGGCGCAGCCCGTGCCGCAGGCAGTATTCGATGCCCTGGTAGTAGCAGGTCTCGAAGTGCAGTCCCGGCAGGGACGTGCCGCAACCCCAGTAGCGGCCGTACAGGGTGTTGTCGCTGCGCAGGAACAGGGCCGCCGCCAGCGGCTCGTCGCCGCGCTCGGCCAGCACCAGCAGCACCTGCCGGCCCAAAGTGGCGCCGATTTCCTGGAAAAAATCCAGGTTCATCGGTGGGATATTGCCGTATTCTCGAAACGTGTTGCGGTAGAAGCGCACGAACCAGCGCCAGTGCTCGGGCGCGATCTCGCCGCCGTGCAGCCAGCGGAACCGCACCCCGGCGCTGCGCACCGCCTCGCGTTCGCGGCGGATGTTCTTGCGCTTCTTGGCGGACAGCGCGGCCAGGAAACCGTCCATGTCGCCGAAGCCGCGGTCTTGCCAGTGGAACTGGCAGCCCAGCCGCAGCTCGTAGCCGGCCTCGACCAGGCGGCGACATTGCGCCTCGGGCGGGAACAGCCAGTGCATGGAGCTGTAGCCGCGGTCGGCGCACAGCCGCTGGGCGCCCATGCCCAGCTCGCGCACCGCCGTCTCGACGTCGACATCGGGGCGGCTGAGCACGCGCGGGCCGGTGACCGGCGAGAACGGCACCGCGGCGATCAGCTTCGGGTAATAGCGCAGGCCGATCCGTTCATAGGCGTCGGCCCAGGCCCAATCGAACACGAACTCGCCCCAGGAGTGGCTCTTGAGATAGGCCGGCGCGGCCGCCGCCAGGCCGCGGTCGTCGAACAGCAGCAGATGGTGCGGCAGCCAGCCCTTGTTCGGAGCGACCGCGCCATGCCGCTCCAGCGCCGCCAGGAACTCGTGGCGCAGGAAGGGCTGCTCGGTGCCGCTCAGCCCGTTCCAGTCCCGCGCGGGCACGCTGTCGAGCTGGTGGCAGATTCGCAGTTCCATCGATGAAGTTCTGGACCGGACCGGTAGAGGTGTTGGCACGCATCCGCCGGCCGACTCCGTTGCTGGCCGGTGTCGAGAATCAGTAGACGGCAGGGGCGGATGCGGGTCATGTATAATCGCTCCCGATTTGGCATGGAAATGTTTCCGAGCCGAGGGCGGCCGGCGGTGGAGCCGCAACGTTCGGGCTCGGCTCGTCGGGATCGAGTTTTCATGGTAGGGGTGGCGCCGCCAGGGGTAAAGGCGGATCGGACGCCGCGGGCGGGACGAGTCCCTCCACGGGCCTGTTCCATGGCAAGATAGGCCTGTGCACACAAATGCTTGGAGCACATTTCTAATAAGATTCTAGGGTCCTGTGGCAAAGGCGAAGGCTGAACCCGACAAGGTCCTGCCATCCGTGGTGGGACACCACGTGGCCCGCGGACTGCGCGAGGGTGCGCTGTTCCTGTTGCTGGCGCTGGCCGCCTATCTGCTGGTCGCGCTGCTGACCTACAGCCCGGCCGACCCGGGTTGGAGCTACAGCGCCAAGGTCCGGGAGATCCACAACGCCGGCGGCATCACCGGCGCCTATTTCGCCGACATCAGCCTGTATCTGTTCGGCTATCTGGCTTACCTGGTGCCGGCGATGATCGCCATCGGCGCCTGGCAGATCTACACCTGGCAGCGCTCCCAAGTCGCCGTGCGCTGGGGCGTGCTGGCGTTGCGCTTCATCGGCTTCCTGGCAACCGTCCTGGCCGGCGCCGCGCTGGCTACCATGCATTTCCGCGCGCTGCCCAACACGGTGCCGCTCACCTCGGGCGGGGTGCTGGGCGATGTGGTCAGCACCGCCCTGATCGGCGCGTTCAGCTTCGTCGGCGCCACGTTGTTCGCCCTGGCGGTGTTCCTGGGCGGAGTCACGCTGTTCACCGGTCTGTCCTGGGTCGCGCTCATGGATTTGCTGGGGCGGCTGGTGCTGCGCGGCGGTTCCTGGCTGATGAGCCAGCTGCGCGCGTTCGGCGACTACCGGGCCGGCCGCAAGGCCCGGCAGGAGCGCGAGGAGACGAGGGCGCGCGAGGCGCGCAAGGTGGAGCAGCGCAAGCCGCCGCAGATCGCGCCGGCGGTGACGGTGGTGACGCCGAGCGAGCGCGCCGTCAAGGAGAAGCAGATCCCGCTGTTCGCCGGGCCGACGCCGGACGGCCTGCCGCCGGTGAGCCTGCTCGATCCGCCGCCGGCGCAGCGCAAGGGCTACTCGCCCGAGGCCCTGGAGGCGATGTCGCGCCAAGTCGAGTTCAAGCTGCAGGACTTCGGCGTGGAGGTCCAGGTGGTGGCGGTGCAGCCGGGGCCGGTGATCACCCGTTTCGAGCTGCAGCCGGCGCCGGGTGTGAAGGTCAGCCAGATCAGCAATCTCTCCAAGGATTTGGCGCGCTCCTTGTCGGTGAGTTCGGTGCGGGTGGTGGAGGTCATCCCCGGCAAGTCGGTGGTGGGCCTGGAGATCCCCAACGAGACCCGGCAGCTGATCGCCTACAGCGAGATCATCCAGTCCGAGGAGTTCGACAAGTCCTCCTCGCCGCTGACGCTGGCGCTGGGCAAGGACATCGGTGGCAATCCGGTGGTGGCCGATCTGGCCAAGATGCCGCACCTGCTGGTGGCCGGCACCACCGGCTCGGGCAAGTCGGTCGGCGTCAACGCCATGATCCTGAGCCTGCTCTACAAGAACACCGCCGATACCTGCCGGCTGATCATGATCGACCCGAAGATGCTGGAGCTGTCGGTCTACGACGGCGTTCCGCACCTGCTGGCGCCGGTGGTGACCGACATGAAGGACGCGGCCAACGCGCTGCGCTGGTGCGTGGCCGAGATGGAGCGCCGCTACCAGCTGATGGCGGCGCTGGGCGTGCGCAACATCGCCGGCTTCAACAAGAAGCTGCAGGAGGGGCGGGAGCGCGGCGAGCCGGTGAAGGATCCGTTCTACCAGCCGCCGGCCGATGTTCTCTATGACGAGAACGCGCCCTTGCCGCCGGCGCCGGAGTTGCAGCCGCTGCCCTACATCGTGGTGGTGGTGGACGAGTTCGCCGACATGATGATGGTGGTCGGCAAGAAGGTCGAGGAGCTGATCGCGCGCCTGGCGCAGAAGGCCCGCGCCGCCGGCATCCATCTGATCTTGGCCACGCAGCGGCCGTCGGTGGACGTGATCACCGGTTTGATCAAGGCCAACATCCCGACCCGTATCGCCTTCCAGGTCTCGTCGAAGATCGACTCGCGCACCATCCTCGATCAGATGGGCGCCGAGACGCTGCTCGGCCACGGCGACATGCTGTTCCTGCCGCCTGGCACCGGCATGCCGGTGCGGGTGCACGGCGCGTTCGTCTCGGACAACGAAGTGCACAAGGTGGTCGAGTACCTTAAACAGTTCGGCGAGCCGCGCTACGTGGAAGGTCTGCTCGACGACCCGGGCGAGGGAGCGCCGGCCATCCCCGGGTTCTCGCCGGAATCGGGCGGCGGCGAATCCGATCCGCTCTACGATCAGGCGGTGCGCATCGTCATCGAATCGGGGCGCGCCTCGGTGTCGGGCATCCAGCGTCGCCTCAAGATCGGCTACAACCGCGCCGCCCGGCTGGTCGAAGAGATGGAGGCCGCGGGCATCGTCGGACCGCTGCAACCGAACGGCTCCCGTGAGGTGCTGGTACCGACGCCGGCCAAGGACTGATTGCACGCAAGCGCGAGGGCTTCGATGTTGGCACGTCTGCTTTGCCTGACCCTGTTGTTGCTGACGGGCTTCGCCCACGCTCAAGGCGTGCAGGCGCTCAAGGATTACTTCCAGTCGGTGCAGTCGCTGAGCGGCGAGTTCGAACAGACCACCCGCAGCGACACAGGCGAGTTGCTGGAAACCGCCTCCGGTGCCATGTATCTGCAGCGGCCGGACCGGTTCCGCTGGAACTACCGCGAGCCGTTCGAGCAGGAGATCGTCGCCGATGGCCGCAAGCTCTGGGTGTATGACCGGGAGCTGGCGCAGGTCACGGTGCGGCCGTTGTCCGATGTGCTGGGGCTGGGGCCGGCGCTGCTGCTGAGCGGCGACTACCGCAGCATCGAGCAGAGTTTCGTTATCCAAGACGAAGGCGACGGCTGGGTGCGTCTGACCCCCAAGCAGGACGACTGGGATTTCCAGGCGGTGCGCCTGCGCATGGTGGACGGCGTGCCGGCGGTGGTGGAAGTCGACAGCGGTCTCGGTCAGGTGACCCGTCTGGAGCTGCGGCGGTTGCAGCGCAACGTCCGTATCGAGCCGTCGCGGTTTGAGTTCACGCCGCCGGCCGGTGTGGACGTCATCGCGCCGGGCGGCTGACAGGCGTCGCCGTCGCGCGGTTCTACGGCGGCGGCCGGGCGTTTACAATGCGCTGTTTCGCGGCCGATCGACCGCGCACGATTCCAACGTTACACAAAGGATGCACTGATGCTGGATCCGAAACGCCTGCGGAGCAATCTTCAGGAGGTGGCGGCGGCGCTTGCCAAGCGCGGCTTCCGACTCGACGTCGAGCGCTATGAAGCTTTGGAGACGCGGCGCAAGGCCCTGCAGGTGGAAACCCAGGAGCTGCAGAACGAGCGCAACAGTCGCTCCAAGGCGATCGGTCAGGCCAAGGCCAAGGGCGAGGACGTCCAGCCACTGCTGGCGCAGGTCGCCGATCTGGGCGAACGCCTGAAGCGCGCGGAAGCGGCGCTGAGTGGCGTGCAGGACGAACTGGAGCAGTTCTACCTGGGCATCCCGAACGTGCCGCACGAGAGTGTGCCCGTCGGCCGCGACGAGAACGACAACGTCGAGGTGCGGCGCTGGGGCACGCCGAGGGAATTCGATTTCAAGCCGCGCGATCACGTCGAGCTCGGCGCCATCCACGGCGGCATGGACTTCGAGGCGGCGGCCAAGATCTCCGGCGCCCGCTTCGTCGTGCTCAAGGGCGGGTTGGCGCGCCTGCATCGGGCGCTGATCCAGTTCATGCTCGATTTGCACACTACCGAGCACGGCTACGAGGAAGTGTACGTGCCGTACTTGGTGAATGCCGACAGCATGCGGGGCACCGGCCAGTTGCCCAAGTTCGAGGAGGATCTGTTCGGTGTGCGCGGCGAGCAGAACCTGTATCTGATCCCCACCGCGGAAGTGCCGGTGACCAATCTGGCGCGCGGCGAGATCCTCGAAGACGCGGCGCTGCCGCGCCGGCTGGTGTCGCACACGCCGTGCTTCCGCTCGGAGGCAGGCAGCTATGGCAAGGACGTGCGCGGTATGATCCGTCAGCACCAGTTCGAGAAAGTGGAACTGGTGCAGCTGGTGCGGCCGTCCGAATCGTACCAGGCGCTGGAGCAGCTGACCGGCCACGCCGAGGAGGTGCTGCGGCGGCTGGAGCTGCCGTACCGGGTCGTGGTGCTGTGCACGGGCGACATGGGCTTCTCGGCCGCCAAGACCTACGACATCGAGGTCTGGCTGCCGGGCCAGCAGCGCTACCGCGAGATCTCCTCGTGCAGCAACTTCGAGGACTTCCAGGCGCGGCGCATGCAGGCGCGCTGGCGCAACCCGGCCACCGGCAAGCCGGAGCTGCTGCATACCCTGAACGGCTCGGGGCTCGCGGTCGGCCGCTGTCTGCTGGCCATTCTGGAGAACTACCAGGAGGCCGACGGGCGGGTGCGCTTGCCCGAGGCGTTGCGGCCCTATCTCGGGGGGCGCGCCTACCTGGATGAGCTCGGCGGCAAGCCCGCCTGAGCGACGTCCGACGGGAGCGGTGCAACGCCGCTCCCGCGCTCGCCGGATCGCCCGCGCCGCGATGGCGAGTGCGCGGCGAGCCAGCCAACCTAACGACGTGGGGGCCGCCACTGTTGTAAAAAGTCCGCATTGTTGCGTTTTTGTTGTAAGAAAATGGCGCGTCCGTGCCAGATTTTGCTTACACGTCTGCGAGAAATCCCCGCATTTACCCTCGATACCGCGCTGCACTAACGTATGTCCGCATGCAAGGGACTTTTTCGCATTGCACGCGGCGGCGCGGGCAGCGATAAAACGAAGGGAGATCTAGCAATGCCGCAGACGGGTTCAGTACTGGCAGGGTGGAGCCGCCTCGGCGGCGCCGAAGGGGTTCAGAGCGCCTGGCAGGCGCTCGATTCCATTCTCGAGGGGGCCAAGGATTTGGTGCGGCAGACCGAGAACGCCCTCAACCAGGGAGTGCAGGCAGCCGAACAGGGGGTGCAGTACGGCCTGCAGCAGGAGCAGGACTGGCTGCGCTTCTGGGGCGAGGCGCTGGAGGGCTCCACGCTGGCGCCGCTCGGTCAACCGGCGCTGGACCTTAGTCGGCGCTTGCTCGAACAGCGCACCCAGCTGTGGGAGACCTGGTTCTCGCTCAATCGCCAGATCAGCCTGGAGCCGGTGGAGCGATTGCTCGACCAGCTCAAGCCGAACCAGGAGCTCATAGCCGGCTGGCGTGATCTGCTGCAGAGTCTGTTCGACGTTTGGGGGCTGCCGCAGGCTGAGCAGCCGGCCGCTGGCGCCAGCGAGGCGGCGGTCGAGGAGGCGGCCGCTAGCGAGCAGCAGCCCGCTCCCGGCGGCGGAAAATCGCGCAGCGGCCGCGGCGTTGCGGCGAGGGCCGCGGCTACCGCATAGCATCGGGCCCGCGCCAGTCTAGGAGTACGCGGCGCCCTCATGCTCGGCGGGCGGGTGTGGTCTTGCCCGCCGAGCATGAGGGGCGCCGTATTCTTTAGAGAGCGAATCCCGCGGTAGGTCGTGCTGCCGGGGTGCCTTTAGCGATCGATCAGGTAAGGATCGAGCTTGGCGAACAACCTGGCGCGTTCTTCCTTGGTGCGCGCCTCGATCGCCTGGGCGATGATGTCGTCGGTGATGTGCGGGGCGAACAGTTTAATGAAGTCGCGCATGTAGCCGCGCAGATAGGTGCCGCGACGGAAGCCGATGTTGGTGACGCTCGGTTCGAACAGGTGATGAGCGTCCAGCGCGACCAGCTCGCCGTCGCGTTCCGGGTCGTACGCCATTGAGGCGATGATGCCGATGCCCAGGCCGAGCGCGACGTAGGTCTTGATCACCTCCGAGTCGGTGGCGGTGAACACCACCTCCGGTTGCAGGCCCTTCTGCGCGAACGACTTGTCCAGCTGCGAGCGGCCGGTGAAGCCGAACACGTAGGTGACGATCGGATAGCTGGCGATCGCTTCCAGGGTCAGTGGCTGCACCTTGGTGAGCGGATGATCCTTGGGCACGATCACGCTGCGGTTCCAGCGGTAGCAGGGCAGCATCACCAGATCCTCGAACAGTTCGAGGGCCTCGGTGGCGACCGCGAATTCCACCGTGCCGCGCGCCGCCATGTCGGCGATCTGCATCGGCGTACCCTGATGCATGTGCAGGCTGACGTTGGGATAACGCTTGCGGAATTCCCGCACCACCGGCGGCAGGGCGTGGCGGGCCTGGGTGTGGGTGGTGGCGATCGACAGGCTGCCGCGGTTCTCGTCGCGGTGCTCGGCGGCGATCGAGCGAATGTTGCGGATCTGCGCCAGCACCCGCTCGGCTTCGGCGATGATCTCGGCACCGGCCGGCGTGATATGGCTCAGATGCTTGCCGCTGCGACCGAAGATTTGGATGCCCAGCTCTTCCTCGAGCAGCCGGATCTGCTTGCTGACTCCGGGCTGCGAGGTGTACAGCGCTTCGGCCGCCGCAGAGACGTTCAAGCCGCGGCGCGCGACCTCACAGATATAACGCAGTTGGTTGAGCTTCATGGCTGGTGAGCAGATCTAATAACCATGGGTTCTATACCTAAAACAAATTATTCCTATTGTAAATATGGTGGGTGGTTTTATAGTCGCCGCCTTATGCTCGGCGGCCACCGACGGGCCGCGCATCGCGGCCGGGGATGGCTCTCGCCAAGCCCCACGATCCTCTTTGGGTGCGGCCGCCCGCTCGACTTCGCGTGATTTCCTTGCTTGGACCGTAACATGGGACTCCCGCTCACGCTTTCTCTCGCCGGCGAGCGCTGCCTCGTGGCCGGTGACGATCCCGCGGCGATCTACTGGGTCGAGCAGCTGCGGGCGATGGACGCCGCGGTCACTCGGGTGAGCGAGGCGGAGGGCATGTCCGCGGTTCGGCCGGAGGCGATCACCGTGGAAGCGCTGCGCGCCTTCCGTTTGGTGCTGATCACCGGCGAATCGCCTTGGCCGGCCGACGCGCTGCGGGCGCTGGCGGCGGACAAGACCCTGGTGTATGTCGCCGGCCACCCTGAGCTGTCCAACATCGAGCCGCCAGCGCTGCTGCGGCGTAGTGCCGTCGCGGTTGGCGTTGCCGCCGAGGCACCGGCGCCGCTGCGGGCGGCTCTGGCCGAGCGCGCCGCCGCAGCGCTGCCGGCGCAGCTGGAGGATGTGCTGCGCTGGGCGCGTCGGCACGAGGCGGACATCGCCGGGCGGCTACCCGATCCGGGTGCGCAGGCGCGGCTATGGGCCGATTTGGTGAACGGTCCCGCCTTCGAGTGGCTGATGAGCGGACGGGAACGGCAGGCCGATCAATGGCTGGTGGCCCGCCTGAACGGCGAGGCGCCGGCGCCAGGCGAGGTCTACCTGATCGGTGGCGGTCCGGGCGATCCCGATCTGTTGACCCTAAAGGCGCTGCGCTTGCTGCGTAGCGCCGACGTGGTGCTGTATGACCGGCTGGTGGCGCCGGCGATCGTCGCGCAGGCGCGTCCCGATGCCGAGAAGGTCTACGTCGGCAAGAGCCGCAACGTGCATCCGGTGCCGCAGCACAGCATCAACGCCCTGCTGGTGCATTACGCCCGCCAGGGCAAGCGGGTGGCGCGGCTGAAGGGCGGCGACCCGTTCATTTTCGGGCGGGGCGGGGAGGAGTTGGAGACGCTGATGGCGGAGGGCATACCGTTCCAGGTGGTGCCCGGCATCACCGCCGCCAGCGGCTGCGCCGCCTACGCCGGTATTCCGCTCACGCACCGCGACTACGCGCAGTCCTGCATCTTCGTCACCGGCCATCGCAAGGACGGCAAGCTCGAACTCGATTACGCGCCGCTGGTGCAGCCGCAGCAGACGGTGGTGTTCTACATGGGCTTGCAGGGGCTGGAGGAGCTGGCGGCCGGGCTGATTGCCCACGGTATGCGCGCGGACATGCCGGCGGCGCTGATCCAGCAGGGGACCACCCGCAATCAGCGGGTGCTGACCGGCACCATCGCTTCGCTGCCGGCGCTGGCGCGCAACAGCGGCGTGACCGCGCCGACCTTGGTGATCGTCGGCGAGGTGGTCAAGTTGCGCGATAAGCTGGCATGGTTCGAGGAACAGGGCGATGCCGGTGCCGCCTTCTGGCCGCCGGCGGGCGCGCCGGAGCGCTGATAAACTGGCGAAATGGCAGCCCCCCGGAGCAGGAGACAGCCATGACGGCAAGCCTGGACGATAAGCTGGTCATCGCCATTTCCTCGCGCGCCTTGTTCGACATGAGCGACAGCCACCGCGTGTTCCAGGAACAGGGCGTGGAGGCCTACTGCCGTTACCAGATCGAGCACGAGGACGAAGTGCTGCCGCCAGGTGTGGCGTTCTCCATGGTGCGCAAGCTGTTGGCGCTCAATCAGCAGCAGGATGCTACCCGGGTCGAGGTCATCCTGCTGTCGCGCAACAGCGCCGACACCGGGTTGCGGGTGTTCAACTCGATCGAGCATTACGGCTTGGCCATCACCCGGGCGGCGTTCACCAACGGCGCCAGCCCCTGGCGCTACGTCGCGCCGTTCGGCGCGCAGCTGTTCCTGTCGGCCGATCCCGACGACGTGGCGCAGGCGCTGAGCCGCGGCCACGCCGCTGCCACCATCCTGCCCTCCGCGGCGCGTCCCGCGACCGAAGGGCAGGATGACGATGCCACCGGTCAGGTGCGCATCGCCTTCGATGGCGACGCGGTGCTTTTCGAGGACGCCGCCGAACGGGTGTACCGCAGTCAGGGGTTGAGCGGCTTCGCCGCCAGCGAGCGGGCCCAGGCCAAACGGCCGCTGGCGGGCGGGCCGTTCAAGCCGTTCCTGGCGGCGCTGCACAAACTGCAGTCGCAGTACCCGCCCGACGCGTGCCCGATCCGCACCGCGCTGGTCACCGCGCGTGGCGCGCCGGCGCACGAGCGTGTCATCCGCACCCTGCGCAGCTGGAACATCCGCATCGACGAAGCCATGTTTCTGGGCGGTTTGAACAAGGCCGAGTTCCTGGCCGCGTTCGAGGCGGACATCTTCTTCGACGATCAGCGCGGCCATTGCGAGCTGGCGCGGCATCGGGTCGCCACCGGTCACGTGCCGCACGGTGTCGCCAATGAGCCACAGGCGACCGACAACTCGGTCGCGGGTTGATTTCCATGGTGCAGCATGGCCTTTTGGTTCAAACCGTTAGGCCTGCGCATACGCCGAGGGCGGCGAACTTGCGCGGGTCGGCAAAAACGACTAACTTGTGCGCCGACCCCAAAAGCCCCGATAGAGGGCATTTCTTACTCGTAGGAGCCTCGCGTGGAAATCGTTTGTTTGGACCTTGAAGGGGTTCTTGTCCCTGAGATCTGGGTCAACTTCGCGGAGCTCACGGGCATCGAGGAGCTGCGGGTCACCACCCGCGAAGTGCCGGACTACGATGAGCTGATGAAGTTCCGGTTGGGTGTGCTCGATCGGCACAAGCTGGGTATCCACGATATCCAGAAGGTGATCGCGACCTTGAAGCCCCTGGAAGGCGCTGTCGAGTTCCTCGCGTGGCTGCGCAGCCAGTATCAACTGGTGATCCTGTCGGATACCTACTACGAGTTCGCCAAGCCGCTGATGGCCCAGCTCGGTTGGCCGACGCTATTCTGCCATCGGCTGGAGGTGGACGAGAGCGGGCGTATCGTCGATTACAAGCTGCGTCTGCGCGATCACAAGCGCAAGGCGGTGGAGGCGTTCAAGCGCCTGAATTTCCGCACCATCGCCGCCGGTGATTCCTACAACGACACCGGCATGCTGGGCGAAGCCGATACCGGCATTCTGTTCTGCCCGCCGCAGAACGTGATCGACGAGTTTCCGCAGTTCCAGGTTACGCGGACTTACCCGGAATTGAAGGCGGCCATCGTTGCTGCCAGCCGCTGAGGCCTTGCCGATGCGCGTTGCGATACTTGCCGATACCCACGGTTTCGTCGATCCCCGCATAGCCGATCAGGTGTCGACCTGCGACTACGCGGTGCATGCTGGCGACATCGGTGGTGCCGACGTGTTGCTGGCGCTGCATCCCAAGCGACAGGTGATCGCCGTTCGCGGCAACAACGACGTGCGCGACAAGTGGGACCGGCAGGAAGTGCACCTGCTGGAGACGCTGCCGATGGAAGCGGTGCTGGACCTGCCGGGCGGCAAGCTGGTGGTGGTGCACGGCGACGACGCCGGCCCGACGGTCGAGCGCCACGCCGAGCTGCGGCGCCGCTATCCCCAGGCGCGGGCCATCGCCTACGGCCACAGTCATCAGTTGATGGTCGACGAGAGCGAAACGCCCTGGATTCTCAACCCCGGCGCGGCCGGGCGCACGCGTACCTATGGCGGGCCGACCTGCCTCGTGCTGGAATGTCGCGAAGACGGCTGGAGCGTGGAGGCCTTGCGATTCCCGCCTCGGAAGTACCGCGCGCTCTGATCGCTGCCTCCGCGCTGGAGCGCGCGGCATCATGACCGAACTTTCTCCTCGACAACGGCTGGACCGCCTGCAGGCGGCGATCACCCAGGCCTACGGTCCGGCGCGGCCGACCCTGCGCAAGCGCCTGGGCGGTCTGCGGCGCCGGCTGCGTCAGAACCAGCCGATCGACCGCGGCTTGGACGAACTGGAAGCGGCGCTGACGGCCGCGGCCGAGACCGCGGCGCGGCGGCGCGAGCGGCTGCCGCGGCCGGAGTACCCGCCCGAGCTGCCGGTGGTGGAGAAGCGCCAGGAGATCCTGGACGCGATTGCCCGGCATCAGGTGGTGGTGATCTGCGGCGCCACCGGCTCCGGCAAGAGCACGCAGTTGCCCAAGCTGTGTCTGGAGCTGGGACGGGGTGTCAACGGCTGGATCGGCCACACCCAGCCGCGCCGGCTGGCGGCGCGCACCCTGGCGGGACGCATCGCCGCCGAGCTCGGCTCGGAGGTGGGCGGCGCGGTCGGCTACAAGGTGCGCTTCAGCGACCAGGTCGGGCCGGACAGCTACATCAAGCTGCTCACCGACGGCATGCTGCTGGCCGAGATCCAGGGCGACCGCCTGCTCGAGAGCTACGATACCCTCATCATCGACGAGGCCCACGAGCGCTCGCTCAACATCGATTTCCTGCTCGGTTACCTCAAGCAGCTGCTGCCGCGCCGGCCGGACTTGAAGGTCATCATCACCTCGGCCACCATCGATCCGGCGCAGTTCTCGCGGCACTTCGACGGCGCGCCGATCATCGAGGTGTCGGGGCGGACCTACCCGGTGGAGGTTCGCTACCGGCCGCTGGTCGAGGATCCCGACGACGGCGACGAGCGTACCCTGCGCACGGCCATCCTCGACGCCGTGGACGAGCTGGTGGCGGAGGGGCCCGGCGACGTGCTGGTGTTCCTCAGCGGCGAGCGCGAGATCCGCGAGACCGCCGAGGCGCTGCGCAAGCACCACCCGCCTCATACCGAGATCCTGCCGCTGTACGCGCGCCTGAGCGCGGCCGAGCAGGCGCAGGTGTTCAACCCGGGCCAGCGCCGGCGCATCGTGCTCGCCACCAACGTCGCCGAGACCTCGGTGACGGTGCCGGGCATCCGCTACGTGGTCGACACCGGCCGCGCTCGCATCAGCCGCTATAGCTACCGCACCAAGGTGCAGCGGCTGCCGATCGAGCCGATCTCGCAGGCCAGCGCCAATCAGCGCGCTGGCCGCTGCGGCCGCACCGCGCCCGGCATCTGCATCCGCCTTTATTCGGAGGAGGATTTCCTGGCGCGGCCAGCGTTCACCGACCCGGAGATCCTGCGCACCAACCTGGCCGCGGTGATCCTGCAGATGCGCGGGCTCGGGCTGGGCGAGATCGAGGACTTCCCGTTCATCGACCCGCCGGATAGCCGCTACATCAACGACGGCTACAAGCTGCTACTGGAGCTGGGCGCGGTCGACAAGCAGCGCCAGCTCACCGACCTCGGCCGGCGCCTGGCGCAGCTGCCGGTCGACCCGCGCATCGCCCGTATCCTGGTGCAGGCCGAGCGCGAGGGTTGCCTGAGCGAAGCGCTGGTGATCGGCGCCGTGCTCAGCATTCAGGATCCGCGTGAGCGGCCGCTAGAGGCGGCCCAGGCGGCCGATCAGGCCCAGGCCGAGTTCCGCGACGAGCGCTCGGATTTCGTCGGCTACCTCAAGCTATGGCAGGCCTATCAGGAGCAGGCCAAGCAGCTGAGCGGACGCAAGCTCTCGCAATGGTGCCGCGAGCGCTTCCTGTCGCCGGCGCGCATGCGCGAGTGGGGCGACATCCACCGCCAGCTGACGGAACTGGTCAAGGGCATGGGGCTGCGCGCCAACACCGAGCCGGCCGAGTACGCGCCGTTGCACCGGGCGCTGCTCAGCGGCTTCCTGAGCAACGTCGCGACCAAGGGCGAAGCCAGCGAGTATCTAGGGCCACGCGGCATCAAGCTGCACATCTTCCCCGGCTCGGGCGTGTTCAAGAGCCGGCCGAAGTGGATCGTGGCCGCCGAGCTGGTGGAGACGCAGCGCCTGTACGCCCGCGACGTGGCCCAGGTGGAGCCGGAATGGATCGAGGCGTTGGCCCAGCATCTGGTCAACCACAGCTACGCCGAGCCGCACTGGGAGGAGCGTAGCGGCCAGGTGGCCGCCTATCGGACTACGTCGCTGTATGGGCTGGTGCTGAGCGCGCGGCGCAAGGTCAATTTCGGTCCGGTCGATCCGGCCCTGGCGCGGGAGATCTTCATCCGCGACGGCCTGGTGCCCGGACGGCTGCGTTCGCGCGGCGAGTTTCTCGTCCACAACCGGCGCCTGATCGAGGAGATCGAAACCCTGGAGGCGAAGTCGCGCCGGCGCGACGTGCTGGCCGACGAGCAGGCGCTGTACGCCTTCTACGACGCGCGCGTTCCCGAGGACGTGCACAGCACGCCCGCCTTCGAGCGCTGGCGCGCGCAGGCCGAGGCGCAGCAGCCGCGGCTGCTGTTCATGCGCCGCGAGGACCTGATGCAGCACGCGGCGGAGACGGTCACCGAGCAGGAGTTCCCGGACCGGCTGGCGGTGCAGGGGCTGGAGCTGCCGCTGGAATACCATTTCGAGCCGGGGCACGAGCGGGACGGCGTGACCGTGCTGGTGCCGCTGCCGGCGCTCAATCAGCTCAGTCCAGAGCCGTTCGAGTGGCTGGTGCCGGGCTTGCGCCGGGAGAAGGTGATCGCGCTCATCAAGGCGCTGCCCAAGGGGCTGCGCCGCCATTTCGTGCCCGCTCCGGCTTACGCCCAAGCGGTGCTGCAGGCGCTCACGCCCATGGACGGCTCTCTGCAGGAAGGCGTGCGGCGCGAGCTCAAGCGCATCACCGGTGTGGATATTCCGATCGACGCTTGGGACGCGGTCGATCTTCCAAGCCACTTGAAGATGAACTTCAAGGTGCTTGATCCAAAAGGAAAGACGCTCGCCATGGGGCGGGACCTGCGGCAACTGCAGCAGCGCCTCGGCGGGCAGGCCAGCGCCCAGTTCGAGAGCGCGCGCCAGCAGCGCTGGGAGCGCGACGAGGTGCGGCGCTGGGATTTCGGCGAGCTGCCGGAGTCGGTGGAGTTCGAGCAGAACGGCGTGAAGCTGCGCGGCTATCCGGCGGTGATCGATCAGCAAACCTCGGTGCGGTTGGCGCTGGTGGACTCGCCGGGCGAGGCCGTGCGCCTGACCCGCGCCGGCATCCGCCGGCTGTTCATGCTCGAACTGCCGCAGCAGACCCGCTACCTCAAGCGTAACCTGCCGCATCTGGATCGCATGTGCCTGCTGTACCGCGACATCGGCGGCCGCGAGGAGCTGCAGCAGGACCTGCTGGCGGCGGCGGTCGAGGCGAGCTTCCTAGCCGATGGCGGCCTGCCGCGCAGCGAGGCGGAGTTCCGGCAGCGGCTGGAGGCCGGGCGCGCTCATTTGGTCGAGCAGGCCAACCAGATCTGCGAACTGGTCAATAAAATCCTGGTCTTATATAACGAAGTCAACAAGTTACTGAAAGAGCCGAGGGCGCTCGCTCAGGCCGACAGCCTGCGCGATTTGCGCGAGCAGCTCGACCATCTGGTCTACCCCGGCTTCGTGTGCGCCACGCCGCGGGCGCGGCTGGAGCACTTGCCGCGCTATCTGGAGGCGGCGGCGCGGCGGCTGCGCAAGCTCGCCGCCGATCCGGGCCGCGACCGCGCGCTGCTGCGGCAGATCCGGCCGCTGTGGGAGCAGTACCTGCAGCGCGCCGAGCAGCATCGCAGCAAGAACATCGTCGACCCAGCGCTGGTCGAGTACCGCTGGCTGCTGGAGGAATTCCGGGTGTCGCTGTTCGCGCAGGAGCTGCGCACCGCCGTGCCGGTGTCGGAGAAGCGGTTGCGCCAGCAGTGGCAGTCGGTGGCCTGACGGACGCGACCTCCGCGCGATCGCGGCCGTGCGCGTCGGCCTGACACGGTCGGGGCGCTGTAGTACCATGCGAGCCCCTCGCGAATCTCGTGGATTCAATACGATGGCGGAGATCACCGGTCTTAATCAGCAAATTCAAGATCTGCGGGAACGTTACGAGTCCCTCAGGAGGTATCTTTGACTACGACGAGAAGAAAGCTCGTCTAGAGGAAGTCAGCCGCGAGCTGGAGCAGCCCGACGTCTGGAACCAGCCGGAGCGCGCGCAGGCGCTGGGCAAGGAGCGTGCCGCGCTGGAGACTGAAGTTGGAGGGCTCACCAAGCTCGGCGCCGGTCTGGCCGATGCCGCCGACCTGCTGGAGCTGGCGCGGGAAGAGGGCGACGAGGCCACGCTGGAAGCGGTGGCGAGCGATCTGGCCGCGCTCGAGCAGGAGCTGTCCAAGCTCGAGTTCCGGCGCATGTTCTCCGGCGAGATGGACGCCAACAACGCCTTCCTCGATATCCAGGCCGGCTCGGGTGGCACCGAGGCGCAGGACTGGGCCAGCATGCTGCTGCGCATGTACCTGCACTGGGGGGAGAAGAAGGGCTTCAAGACCGAACTGGTGGAAGTCTCCGAGGGCGAAGTGGCCGGCATCAAGAGCGCCACGGTGCGCTTCGAGGGCGAGTACGCCTACGGCTGGCTGCGCACCGAGACCGGCGTGCACCGTCTGGTGCGTAAGTCGCCGTTCGATTCCGGCAACCGCCGTCACACCTCGTTCGCCTCGGTGTTCGTCTCGCCGGAAATCGACGACGACTTCGAAATCGACATCAACCCGGCCGATCTGCGCATCGACGTCTACCGTGCCTCCGGCGCCGGCGGCCAGCACGTGAACCGTACCGAATCGGCGGTGCGCATCACCCACGTGCCGACCGGCATCGTGGTGGCTTGCCAGAACGACCGCTCGCAGCACAAGAACCGCGCCACGGCGATGAAGCAGCTCAAGGCCAAGCTCTACGAGCTGGAGCTACAGAAGCGGCGCGCCGAGCAGCAGAAGCTCGAGGAGAACAAGGCCGATATCGGCTGGGGCAGCCAGATCCGCTCCTACGTGCTGGATCAGTCCCGCATCAAGGACCTGCGCACCGGTGTCGAGGTGGGGAATACCAGCGCCGTGCTCGACGGCGATCTCGACCAATTCATCGAGGCCAGCCTGAAGGCTGGTCTGTAAGGGTTTTAGCAGTCAATGAGCGACGAACAGCAGCAAACGCCAACTCTGGACGAGAACAAGCTGATCGCCCAGCGCCGCGAGAAACTGGCGGCACTGCGCGAGCAGGGTGTGGCTTATCCCAACGACTTCCGGCGCGACACGCTGGCCGGCGAGATTCTCGAGCGCTACCGTGACTGGGACGCCGAGCGGCTGGAGGCGGAGCAGATCCGGGTGAAAGTCGCCGGTCGCATGATGGCCAAGCGCATCATGGGCAAGGCCAGCTTCACCCACATCTTGGACATGTCCGGGCGGATCCAGCTGTTCCTGCGCAAGGACGAGCTGCCGGAAGGGGTGTACGAAGCGTTCAAGGGCTGGGACATCGGCGACATCGTCGGCGCCGAGGGCACGGTGTTCCGCACCAAGACCGGCGAGCTGTCGGTGAAGGTGGATCAGCTGCGCCTGCTGACCAAGTCGCTGCGGCCGCTGCCGGAGAAGTGGCACGGCATCGCCGATCAGGAGATGCGCTACCGGCAGCGCTACGTCGACCTGATCGTCACCGAACAGACGCGGCGCACTTTCGTGCTGCGCAGCCGCATCGTGCAGTTCATCCGCGATTTCCTCAACCGCAAGGGCTTCCTCGAAGTGGAAACGCCGATGATGCAGCCGATTCCCGGCGGCGCCACGGCGCGTCCGTTCATTACCCACCACAACGCCCTGGACATGCCGCTGTACCTGCGCGTGGCGCCGGAGCTGTATCTCAAGCGCTTGGTGGTGGGCGGCTTCGAGAAGGTCTACGAGATCAACCGCAACTTCCGCAACGAGGGGGTGTCGACCCGGCACAACCCCGAGTTCACCATGCTGGAGTTCTACCAGGCCTATGCCGACTACAGCATGCTGATGGACCTGACCGAGGAGCTGTTGCGGGCGCTGGCGGTCGAGGTGGTCGGCACCGACAAGATCGTCTACCAGGGCGAGACCTTCGATTTCGGCAAGCCGTTCCAGCGGGTGAGCATGTTCGACGCCATCCTGCAGCACAACCCGGACATCCGCCGCGACGATCTCAGCTCCGTCGAGGCGGCGCGCGCCCTGTGCGAGCGGCTCAACATCCCGGTCAAGGAGTCCTATGGCCTGGGCAAGCTGCAGCTGGAAGTGTTCGAGAAGACCACCGAGCACAAGCTGCGCGAGCCGACCTTCGTCATCGACTATCCGCAGGAAGTCTCGCCGCTGGCGCGGCGCAAGGACACCGATCCGTTCCTCACCGACCGCTTCGAGTTCTTCGTCGGCGGCCGCGAGATCGCCAACGGCTTCTCCGAGCTGAACGATCCGGAGGACCAGGCCGAGCGCTTCCGTGAGCAGGCGCGCGAGAAGGCGGCCGGCGACGAGGAGGCCATGCACTACGACGCGGACTACATCCGCGCCCTGGAGTACGGTCTGCCGCCGACCGCGGGCGAGGGCATTGGCATCGACCGGTTGGTCATGCTGCTGACCGATTCGCCGTCGATCCGCGACGTGCTGCTGTTCCCGGCCATGCGGCCGGAGGTGTCGCGCGACTGACGGCCTTTGACGCCGGCCACGGCAGGCCGGCGTCGTGTTACCCAAGGAGGGGGGATGAGCAGGGAGTTGCGACTGCGCGCGGTCGTGGCGGCGCTGGCGCTGGCCGGTGCCGCCGCGAGCGCCGACGACCGGCCGCTGCTGCTGACGGCGGCGACGGTGCTCGACGACCGCCTGGAATTGACCTTCAACCGCGCGTTCGGTGCCGAGGAAGCGCCCGATGCCGCCAGTATCGAGCTGCACGGCGGCGATAGCCGGCGCCGGCTCATCGAAGCGCATGTCGTTGGCCGGACGGTGCGGGCCAGACTGGATGCGCCGGTCTACGCCGGCGAGCTGGTGCGCGCGGTGCATCGCCCGCGGACCGGCAACGGCAGCGTAATCCCCGTCTATAACCGATCCCAGCTTGCCGCCGTGGCGCTCGCCGCGCTGCCCGACGGCGGCGTCGCCGTGGCCGGTGGTTTCGACGGCGCGGTGCGCATCGGTGCTCACGCCTTGCGGGCGGCCGGCGACAGCGACATCTTCGTCGCCCGCGCCGACCGTGCGGGGCGCTGGCTGTGGGCGGTGCGGGCCGGCGGCCACGGCTTCGACGAGGCCGCCGGCATCGCCTTTGGCCGCAGCCGGCAGCGTCTCTACGTGACCGGCACCACGACCATCGACAGCGCCAAAGGCAGCGCGATCTTCATCGCCGAACTCGATCTCGGTGGCCGCTGGGGTTGGTCGCAGGCGGTCGGCGCCCCGGAGGGCGGTGACAACTACGGGCGCAGGGTGGCGGTCGACGCCGATGGCGATATCTATGTCGCCGGCCATTTCACCGGCCGTGTGCGGGCGGGGCGGCACGAGGTGACGAGCGCCGGCCGGGCCGATCTGTTCCTGGCGCGGCTCGCACCCGACGGCCGCTGGCGTTGGCTGCTGGGCGCCGGCGGCGACGGCTTCGACACCGTCTACGCGCTGGGCTTGGACGCGCGCCAGCGGCCGGTGCTAGCCGGCGAGCTGTTCATGCAGGGGCGGTTCGACGGCGGCGGGGCGTCTTTCGCTTTGGCCGGGTCCGGCTGGCTGCCGTATCTGGCGCGGGCGTCGCGCGACGGTCGTTGGCAATGGGCAGCGGCGGTGCCGGATACGGTCGGTGCGGTGCAGGCGCTGGCGGCCGACCGCGACGGCTTGTTCGCCGCCGGTACCGGCGTGACCGCCGGTGGCGGTCCGGCCGAGACACCGCGGGCCTTTCTGGCGCACTGGGACGACGACGGTGCGCTGCGCTGGCTGCGGCGGCTGCCCTGGGACGGGCATAGCATGGGCCTTGGGCTGGCGTTGGACGCCGGCAGCGTGTACCTGGTCGGTCAGTACACGCCGGCCGATGCCGACGAGAGCGAGGCGGGGGCGGGGCCGCAGCCTTTCATCGCCATGGCCGGCCGCGGCGGCGGGCGCTGGGAGCGGGTGCAGCCGGGCGGCGGCCAGCTGCTGTTGCCGACAGGGCTGGCGTGGGCCGCCCGAGCGCCTCGCCTGATCGTGGTCGGCACCCGCGAGGACCAGGCGTTCACCAGCCGCGGCGCGCCGACCGTCTGGACGGTGGAGCCGCGGCTATCCCGGTGGACACCGCTGGCTCGCCTGCCTTAAGGCTGCCGGGCGGCGGCGCCCGCCGGCGGCGTGAGCCGATACGGCGGCAGTCGCACCTGCAGGGGCTGTCCGTCCAGCAACAGCGGCGTCTCACCGACCATCTCGATCTGCAGCACCGCCAACCCCTCGCAGCCCCCGCCTGGGGTGGGGGTGGCCATCACCAGCGTGCCGGCCAGCTTGCCTTCCGGATCGCGGATCTCGGCGCCGGGGGCGGGAACGTCTGGGGCCGCCAGCGTGAGGTGATACATGCGCCGCTTGAGGTTGCCCAGATAGTGCATGCGGGCGACGATTTCCTGGCCCGGATAGCAGCCCTTGTTGAAGCTGATGCCGCCGATCAGGTCGAGATTCGCCATCTGCGGGATGAACTCCTCCTGGGTGGCGGCGAAGACCTGCGGCAGCCCGGCACGGATGTCCAGCCAGCGCCAGACCTGCGGACCAGCCAGCAGCACGCTGCGCCAGCGCTCCAGCAGCAGCGTCTCCACCGTGGCCGGCCGGCCCAACCATAGGAAGCGCAGGCGCTCGTCGCGCACGCGCACGGCGATGAGCTCGTCGTCGGCCACACCGGCATCGGCCACGTCGTTCTCCAGCGCCGGCAGGCCAGCCGCCTCGGGGCCAACATCGGCGGTGCCGAACACGAGCCATTGCTCGCTGACGTCGCGCAGGACCACCTTGGAGCGGAGCACGAACATCTGCAGCCGCTTGCCGATCGCCTCCGCCAGCTCGCGCGGGAAGCACAGCAGATAGGCATCGCCGCGCCGGATCACGCGGAACAGGGCGAGCATGCGGCCCTTGGGCGTACAATAGGCAGCGAGGCGGCTCGCGCCATCCGCCAGATCCCGCAGATCGTTGCTAAGCTGATTCTGGAGAAAGGTCAGCGCGTCGGCGCCGCTGACCTCGATGACCGCCATGTCGCTCAGCGGGCAGACCACCGGTTCGAACACGGCGCCCTCGAGCTCTTGCTCGGGGTGGCCGAAATCGAGCAGGGCGCCGTCTTCTGACCAGCGGGCCGAGGTGGCGGATAGCAAGCGTTGCCAGGAAGCATTCATTGCAGCTCAACGTCTCCAGTTCATGCGGGGATGTGACATAATGCCGCGTTCTTTCGCGATAGGTGAGCCTCATGTCCGACGAACAGCAGTCTCCCAACGCGCAGCCGTCCGACGTCCAGCCCGATGATACGGCGGCCAAGACCCCCTCGAAACAGCCGCCGGTGGAAATAGGCGGCCGTGCCGGCCCCGAGCCCACGCGTTACGGCGATTGGGAAAAGGACGGGCGCTGCATCGATTTCTAGCGCGGAGCGCTAGGCACGGTCCTATATAAGGCCGTGCCTTTGCTTGAAAGATCGAAGCCAACCGTTTAGCTTATCCGCCCGTTTCATACGGGTGTCACCGCGGAGCACGCGTCAATGTATACCGATAAACGGCCGCTATCCCCTCATCTGCAGATTTACAAGCCGCAGTGGACTTGGGTCCCCTCCATCCTCACTCGAATCACTGGCGGTGCGATCACTGTCGGCAGTCTGCTGGTGGTGTACTGGCTGGTTGCCCTGGCCTGCGGCCCGGAAGCCTACGCCACTGCCCAGGCGTTCTTCGGCAACGTGCTGGTAAAAATCGTTCTGTTCGGCTTCACCTGGGCCCTGATGTTCCACACGCTGGGCGGCATCCGGCACCTGGTCTGGGACTTCGGCATCGGTGTCGACATCCGCTCGGCTGAGAGGACCGCCAAGCTGACGGTGGTCGCTTCGGTCGTTCTGACCGTGCTGGTTTGGATCGCGGCGTACGCCGTTTAAAGGGGGAAACATGAGTCTGCGTACACCTCTGGGGCGGGCCAAGGGGCTCGGCTCGGCCAAGGAAGGCGTAGGTCACTGGTTGGCGGAGCGCGCCAGCGCCGCTGCGCTGCTGCCGCTGCTCATCTGGTTCGTCATTGGCCTGATCGCCAACGCCGGTGCCGATTACGAAGCCGCGCGTGCCTGGATCGGTCATCCGGTCAACGCCGTGCTGTTGGTGCTGCTGCTGGTGACCATGTTCCAGCATGCTCAGCTCGGCATGCAGGTCATCTACGAAGACTACATCCACAATGACGGTCTGAAGCTGGTGAGCATCTATCTCACCAAGTTCGTCGCGTATCTGCTTGCCGCAGCGGGCAGCTTCGCTGTGCTCAAGATTGCATTTGGGGGCTAGCCATGTCCGGGGCATACAAGATCATCGACCATACCTACGACGTCGTCGTCGTCGGCGCCGGCGGCGCCGGTCTGCGCGCCACCTTCGGTATGGCAGCCAAGGGTTTGAAGACGGCCTGCATCACCAAGGTCTTCCCGACCCGTTCTCACACCGTGGCGGCGCAGGGCGGTATCTCCGCCGCGCTCGGCAACATGGGCGAGGACGACTGGCGCTGGCACATGTACGACACGGTCAAGGGCTCGGACTGGCTGGGCGACCAGGACGCCATCGAGTACATGTGCCGTGAGGCGGTGCCGGCCATTCTGGAGCTCGAGCACTACGGCGTGCCGTTCTCCCGTACCGACGACGGCAAGATCTATCAGCGTCCGTTCGGCGGTATGACCACGCACTTCGGTAAGGGCATCGCGCAGCGTACCTGCGCCGCCGCCGACCGCACCGGCCACGCCATTCTGCACACCCTTTATCAGCAGTCGCTCAAGCATCAGGCGGAGTTCTTCATCGAGTACTTCGCCATCGACCTGATCATGGATCAGGAGGGCGCCTGCCGCGGTGTCATCGCCCTGAACATGGCCGATGGCACCATCCATCGCTTCCGCGCCCACATCACCTGCCTGGCGACCGGCGGTTATGGCCGCGCCTACTTCAGCGCCACCTCGGCTCACACCTGCACCGGCGACGGTAACGGCATGGTGCTGCGCGCCGGCCTGGCGCTGCAGGACATGGAGTTCGTGCAGTTCCACCCGACCGGCATCTACGGCTCGGGCTGTTTGATCACCGAGGGCGCGCGCGGCGAGGGCGGTTATCTGACCAACTCGCTCGGCGAGCGCTTCATGGAGCGCTACGCGCCGACCGTGAAGGACCTGGCTCCGCGCGACATGGTCAGCCGCTGCATGACCCTGGAGATCCGCGAAGGCCGTGGTGTCGGTCCGCTCGGCGACCACATCCACCTGCACCTGGAGCACCTCGGCGCCGACGTGCTGCGCGAGCGCCTGCCGGGCATTTCCGAGAGCGCCCGCATTTTCGCCGGCGTGGACGTCACCAAGGAACCGATCCCGGTGCTGCCGACCGTGCACTACAACATGGGCGGCATCCCGACCAACTATCACGGCGAAGTGGTGACCCTGAAGGACGGCAACCCGGACTACGTGGTGCCCGGCCTGATGGCCATCGGCGAAGCTGCCTGCGTGTCGGTGCACGGTGCCAACCGCCTGGGCTCCAACTCGCTGCTCGACCTGGTGGTATTCGGCCGCGCCGCGGCGATTCGCGCCGCCGAGATCATCAAGTCCGAGGGCCGCACCCACAAGCCGCTGCCCAAGGACAGCGCCGATTTCGCCCTGGCTCGCCTGGATCGGCTGCGCAACGCCAAGGGCTCGCGTCCGACCGCCGAGATCCGGCTGGACATGCAGCGCACCATGCAGGCCGACGCCGCTGTGTTCCGCACCGGCGAGACGCTGCAGCAGGGCGTGGAGAAGATGGCCAAGATCTATGCCTCGTTCGAGGATGTCGGCATCAAGGATCGCGGTCTGATCTGGAACTCCGACCTGATCGAAACGCTGGAGCTCGAGAACCTGCTGGGCTGCGCGGTGGTGACGATCAACGCCGCCCTCAACCGGACCGAGAGCCGCGGCGCGCACGCCCGCGAGGACTACAAGGAGCGTGACGACGTCAACTGGCTCAAGCACACGCTGACCTGGATGGATCCCAAGGGCAACGTCAAGATCGATTACCGGCCGGTGCATCTGAATACCCTGACCGACGAGGTCGAGACGATTCCGCCCAAGGCGCGCGTCTACTAGTCGGCAGCGGCGATACGAGAGGTTAAGCCAATGGCAGAGATCAGGCTTCCTGCGAATTCCCGAGTCACCGAGGGCCAGACTTACCCGGCCCCGGCCGGTGCGAAGAACGTCAAGCGGTTCCGTATCTACCGCTGGGATCCGGACAGCGGCAAGAACCCGCGCATGGACACCTACGAGGTGGACCTGGACAGCTGCGGCCCGATGGTTCTGGACGCGCTGCTGAAGATCAAGAACGAGATCGACTCGACCTTGACCTTCCGCCGCTCCTGCCGTGAGGGCATCTGCGGTTCGTGCGCCATGAACATCGACGGGTCCAATACGCTGGCCTGCATCAAGGCGATTTCCGACATCAAGGGCGACGTGAACATCTATCCGTTGCCGCACATGCCGGTGATCAAGGACCTGGTGCCGGATCTGACCCAGTTCTACGCCCAGTACGCCTCCATCCGGCCCTGGCTGCGCACCGAGACGCCGCCGCCGCCGCGCGAGCGCCTGCAGTCCAAGGAGGACCGCGCCAAGCTCGATGGTCTGTACGAGTGCATCCTGTGCGCCTGTTGCTCGACTTCCTGCCCGAGCTACTGGTGGAACGGCGACCGCTACCTCGGCCCGGCCATCCTGCTGCAGGCCTATCGCTGGATCGTCGACTCGCGTGACGAGGACACCGGCACGCGCTTGGACGAGCTCGAGGATCCGTTCAAGCTCTATCGTTGCCACACGATCATGAACTGCGCGAAGACCTGCCCCAAGGGGCTGAATCCGGCGAAGGCCATCGCCGAGATCAAGAAGCTCCTGGTGCAGCGGCGCATGTGATTCTGAGGCGGCGGACGCAGCGCCCGCTGCGTCCGCCGCATCGGCGTACGACCATGAGTCAGCTGTCTAGGCTTGTCTGGAAGTGCCGGCGCGGTACCAAAGAGCTGGATATCATTTTCGAGCGCTTCCTCCAGCTCGGCTATCCCCAGCTTGACGAGCGCGGCAAGGCGCTGTTCGAGCAGCTGCTGGACCAGGAGGATGATCAGCTCCAGGCATACTTCCTGAGCGATCGGAAACCCACGGATGGGGAGCTCGCCCAACTCGTCGACCACATCCTCGCCGTCTGTCGAGCTACACCCTAGACGGTCGCCGTCGGCGGCCGTCGCGGTCATTTCCTTCCACCTGTTCGCCGCTCTGGCGCTGTTCGAGCCGCCGCTGCCCGGCTGGGCGGTCGCCGGCGGTCTCGCGCTGGTAGCGCTGTCGCTATGGCGCATCCTCCGCCGCTCGCCGCCGGCGCGGCTGCATCATGGCGGCGATACCTGGCTGTTGAGCTGGGCCGGCGCTGAGGCCGAATGCCGGCTGCGGCGTTGGTTCTGCCATCCCTGGCTGTGCGTGCTTTGCTTCGAGGACGGCGGCGGCCGCCGTCATGTCGTCGTGCTGCCGCGCGATGCGCTCGGGCGCGAGCAGCACCGGCGGCTGCGGGTGCTGCTGCGGCTGCGCGGTGCCGATCAGTTGCGCAAGGACGGGTAGGGGCGCACCGGCGGCGGCACCAGGATGGTCGGCTTGCCCTCCAGCCGGGGATCAGGCTCGGGGTGGTCCAGCGTGTAGTGCAGGCCGCGGCTCTCCGGGCGGGAGCGGGCGCAATCAATGATCAGCGCCGCCACCGTGGCTAGGTTGCGCAGCTCGATCAGATCGCCGGTGACGCGGAAGTGCCCGTAGTACTCCTGGATCTCCGCCTGCAGCAGATCGATGCGGCGTTTGGCGCGCTGCAGGCGTTTATCGGTGCGAACGATCCCCACGTAATCCCACATGAAGCGCCGTAGCTCGTCCCAGTTGTGGCTGACCACCACCTGCTCGTCGGAGTCGGTGACACGGCTCTCGTCCCAGGGCGGCAGCTCCGGCGGAACGGGTACCTGGTCGATCTGGGCCATGATGTCGGCGGCGGCCGCTTCCGAGAACACCAGGCACTCCAGCAGCGAGTTGCTGGCCAGGCGGTTGGCCCCATGCAGACCGGTGCAGGCGACCTCGCCGATGGCGTAGAGGCCCGGCACGTCGGTGCGGCCGCGCAGGTCGGTCATGACGCCGCCGCAGGTGTAATGAGCGGCCGGCACCACCGGCAGCGGCTGCTTGGTCATGTCGAAGCCGTATTCGAGGCAGCGCTGGTAGATGTTCGGGAAGTGACTCTTGATGAATTCAGGCGGCCGGTGGCTGATGTCGAGATACATGCAGTCGACGCCGAGCCGCTTCATCTCGTGGTCGATGGCGCGGGCGACGATGTCGCGCGGCGCCAGCTCGGCGCGCGGATCGAAGCGCGGCATGAAGCGCTCGCCATCGGGTAGGCGCAGCAGACCGCCTTCACCGCGTACCGCCTCGCTGATCAGGAAGGACTTGGCCTTGGGGTGATACAAACAGGTCGGGTGGAATTGGTTGAACTCCATGTTGGCGACGCGGCAGCCGGCGCGCCAGGCCATGGCGATGCCGTCGCCGGTGGCCCCGTCGGGGTTGCTGGTGTAGAGGTACACCTTGCTGGAGCCGCCGGTGGCCAGCACCACGAAGCGGCCGGCGAACACCTTCACCTGATCCTGATGGAGATCGAGGGCGTAGACGCCGTAGACCCGATCGGGCTGTCGGCCCAGGCGGGCGGCGGTGATCAGGTCGATGGCGGCGTGGTGCTCGAACAGGCTGATGTGCGGTTGCTCGCGCACCAGTCCTTCCAAGGTGGTCTCCACGGCGCGGCCGGTGGCGTCCGCGGCGTGGACGATGCGGCGGTGGCTATGGCCGCCCTCGCGGGTGAGGTGCAGGATCTCCGAGCCGTCTTCCCCGGTGGCCCGGGAGAACGGCACGCCCCGTTCCAGCAGCCAGCGGATGCAATCCGGCGCGCGTTCGGCCACCAGCCGGGCGGCCGCCGGGTCGGTCAGGCCGGCGCCGGCGGTCAAGGTGTCCTGGATATGGTTTTCGATGCTGTCGGACTCGTCGAGCACGGCGGCGATACCGCCTTGGGCGTACATCGTCGAGCCTTCGCTGAGCGGCCCCTTGGAGAGAATGGCGATCTTGAGATGCTGCGGCAGGCGCAAGGCCAGGCTGAGGCCGGCCAGGCCGCTGCCGATCACGACGACGTCGAAGAGTTGCGGGCCAGTAGGCATGCGGTTGCGTCACCAAGTGGGGATCAGATACTCTCGGAAGCCCCGAAGGGCACCGGTTTGCGGCCGGTAGAAGCTCACAAGCAGGCGAGGCACGCGCCGGCACCTATCTCATTGCATCGCTCGATAATGCCGCTTCCGATCGCCGCCGTACTATACCGTCATCGATCTTCCATGTGCGAACTAACACGAGGCGCCGATGTCTACGCGCTTAGACAGGCATTCCCGTCCTTTCGATACGGTCGGCTGAAATGAGCACGACCGATATCGATCAAGAGCTCGTCAAACGGGTTCAGGCGGGAGACAAGAAGGCGTTCGACGTGCTTGTGCGCAAGTATCAGCACAAGCTCGTCAAGTTGATCACGCGCTATGTGCATGACCCGGTGGAAGCGCTAGACGTGGCTCAGGAGGCTTTTATCAAGGCTTACCGCGCGATGCCGAACTTCCGCGGCGAGAGCAGCTTTTACACCTGGCTCTACCGGATCGGCATCAACACGGCCAAGAATTACCTCGTCGCCCAGGGGCGGCGGCCTCCGGAGAACGATATCGACGCGCAGGACGCGGAGCAGTACGACTTCGAGTCGCGCCTGAAGGACCACGACACGCCGGAGCGGATCTTCGAGCGTGACGAGGTCGAGAGAACGATTTTCGAAGCGATCGAAGCGCTTCCCGAAGATTTGCGGACCGCGATTACCCTGAGGGAGATCGAGGGTCTCAGCTACGAGGAGATTGCACAGGCGATGGATTGCCCGGTAGGAACCGTGCGCTCCCGGATCTTTCGCGCACGGGATGCCATCGACAAGCGACTGCGGCCCCTGATTGGCCCACCTGAAAGGTGATCGTATGCAGAAAGACGCGCTCAACGAGCAATTGTCGGCGCTAGCCGATGACGAATTACGGCGCGACGAGGCCTTGTTCCTGACAAGGCGGTTGAGTCAGTCGCCGGAAGCGGTCGAGCAGCTGAGTCGGTACTTTCTGATAAGCGATGCGCTGCGCAAGCAGCTTCCGGAGACGATCGATCTAGGCCTGGCGGAGCGGGTCGCCGCCGCGCTCGAGCACGAGGAAAGCTTCAATGTCCGCCCCAGCCTGGTGCGCCGGGTTGCCAAGCCGGTGGCGGGATTGGGCGTGGCCGCCTCGGTGGCGGTGGCGGCGATCACGCTGATGAGCCCGGACGGTCCGTCCTCCGGAACCGTCGAGGGCGCGTGGGTGGCCGCCGCGGCCACCGCCCCCAGCGCGGCGGCGGTGGCAGTGACGCCGGTGTCGGTCAGCGACAGCCAGTGGGAACGCCTCGACCCCGAGGTGCAGCGCCGGCTCAATCTCTATCTGGTGAACCACAGCGAGCACTCCTCGGCGGGCCAGTGGGGCGGGGTCCTGAACTATGTGCGCATCACCGGCCATTCGGATCGTGACTGACGGCCGGCCGCCGAGGTGGCGTCAGCTGTTGCTGACGGCGCTGCTGGGGCTGGGCGCGCTCAGCACGGCGCAGGCCCAGGACGACGCCCAGGGATGGCTGGAGCGCCTTGGCGGCGCCGCCAAGAACGTCAGCTACCAGGGCACCTTCATCTACCGGCACGGAGGCCGGATCGAAACGATGCGCATCGTTCACCGCGGTGGTCCGGAAGGCGAGGCCGAGCGACTGGTCGCCTTGACCGGAACGCCGCGCGAGATCATCCGCGACGAGCGACGCGTCACCTGCATCCTTCCCGACGACGGTTCGGTGGTGTTGGACCGGCGGCAGCTGGCCAATCCGCTTGCCGGACGGGTGCCTGCCGATGCCGCCAGGCTCCGGCGCAGCTACCGCGTCGAGCTGGAGGATCGAAGCCGCATCGCCGGCCGGTTGGCCCAGGAGATCGTGATCAAGCCGCACGACCGGCTACGCTACGGCTACCGGCTCTGGGCCGACCAGGAGTCGGGGCTGTTGTTGCGCTCCGACCTGCTCGACGAGCGGGGCGAACCCATCGAGCAGATCATGTTCACCGAGCTGCGGATCGTCGACAGCGTGCCGGCCGAGGCATTGCAGCCGCAGTTGGCGGGCGAGGGCATCACCTGGCAGCGGGAGACGGCCCCGCCGCCGGCGGTCGCCGACGGCGCGGCGGTGTCGGCCTGGGTGGTTGACGATCTGCCGGACGGCTTCGAGCTGGTGCTGCGCGAGGTCCGGCATATCGCCGACGGTGGCGCCCCGGTCGAGCACTTGCTGTACTCCGACGGTCTGGCTAGCGTCTCCATTTATATCGAGAAGGGCGCGGGGCGGAGCAACTTCGACGGTCGCTCCCGGATCGGCGCGCTGCATGCCTACGGCCGGGTGGTGGAAGGCGAGCAGATCACGGTGGTGGGGGATGTGCCGGCCGCCACGGTGGCTCGCATCGGGGCGTCGCTGCGGCGCCAGGATGCGGCGACCGATGCCGCCGACGCCAGGTAAGCTTTCGTCCCAACGGCCCGTCTTGCGTTTGTTTCGCGCCGCTACCACCTCACTAGGCAATGACGACGTGCTCAATGACGCCGCCGCGGCGGCGTTCGGCCGCAACCCCCGTATCACTTCGTTGGTCTGGGAGCAGTAGCTTGAGTATGCGCTTATGGGCTGGGCGCGGCGCGACCGCGGTGATGATGTGGCTGCTCGTGCTGATGGCAGGGCCCGTGTTCGCGCAAGGCTCGCTGCCGGAGTTCACCAAGCTGGTGAAGGAGAACAGTCCGGCGGTGGTCAACATCAGCACCTCCAAGAAGATCGATCCGCAAGCCCAGGCGCTGCCGGAACTGCCGCCCGATCATCCGCTGCGCGAGTTCTTCGATCGGTTTCGCGGCGAGGAGCCGGAGCCGTTCGACGCCGAGTCGCTCGGCTCGGGCTTCATCATCTCCTCGGACGGCTACATCCTGACCAACTACCACGTGGTCAAGGACGCCGACGAGATCGTGGTGCGTCTGAGCGATCGCCGCGAGTTCATCGCCACACCGGTGGGCCATGACGAGCGCAGCGATCTGGCTCTGCTCAAGATCAAGGCCGACAAGCTGCCGGTGGTGCGTCTGGGCAAATCGTCGGCGCTGCAGGTGGGCGAGTGGGTGCTGGCGATCGGTTCACCGTTCGGCTTCGAGCATTCCGCCACCGCCGGCATCGTCAGCGCCATCGGCCGCAGCCTTCCGCGCGAGAGCTACGTGCCGTTCATCCAGACCGACGTGGCGATCAACCCCGGCAACTCCGGCGGCCCGTTGTTCAATCTGGCCGGCGAGGTGGTCGGTATCAATTCCCAGATCTACAGCCGCACCGGCGGCTTCATGGGCGTGTCGTTCGCGATACCGATCGAGCTGGCCATGGAAGTGGTCGAGCAGCTCAAGACCACGGGGCGCGTCACCCGCGGCTGGCTCGGCATCGTCATTCAGGACGTGACCCGAGACCTGGCCGAGTCGTTCGGCATGAGCCGTCCGACCGGCGCGCTGGTGGCCCAGGTGCTGCCGAACGGCCCGGCCGCCGAGGCCGGCATCCAGGTCGGCGACATCGTGCTCGCCTACGACGGCACCGAGATCACCACCTCGGCCATGCTACCGCCGCTGGTGGGACGCTCCGCCATCGGCTCGGAAGTGCCGATCAGCGTGCTGCGCGAGGGCAAGACCCGCACCGTCAAGGTGCGGATCCAGCCGCTGCCGGAGGAGGAGCCGCAGGGTACGGAAACCGGCGCCAAGCCCGATCGCTCGCCGGGGAGGGCCAGTACGCTCCTGGGGGTGACGGTGGATGCGCTGGAGCCGGCGCAGCGCGAGTTGCTCGGGGTCGAGCAGGGCGTGCTGGTCACCGGCGTGAGTGACGGGCCGGCCAAGGAGGCCGGTATCATGCCCGGCGATGTGATCGGCATGATCAACGGCCAACGCATCGACGGCCTCGAAACCTTTGACAAGGCGCTGAAAGCCGCGCCCAGGGGCAAGAGCGTGCCGGTGCTCATCCATCGTGACGGCGGCTCGCGCTTCGTGCCGGTGCGGCTGCCGGAGAAATAGGACGTTACGGCGCTTGCCGAGAACGGGCGCGAAATCCGCTACCTAAACGAGTAGAATGAGCGCGCTGTTCCGCCCAAGGCGGAGTGGCGCGTTTTTCATTCGAGCGCGCTCGCCACGAAACGAGTCTTATGGATCGCATCCGAAATTTTTCCATCATTGCCCATATCGACCACGGTAAGTCCACCCTGGCCGACCGACTCATCCAGACCTGCGGCGGGCTCAGCGACCGCGAGATGCAGGAGCAGGTGCTGGACTCCATGGAGTTGGAACGCGAGCGCGGGATCACCATCAAGGCGCAGAGCGTGTCGCTCGAGTACAAGGCCCGGGATGGGCATACCTACGAGCTGAACATCATCGACACGCCCGGCCACGTGGACTTCTCCTACGAGGTGTCGCGCTCGCTGGCGGCCTGCGACGGCGCGTTGCTGGTGGTCGACGCCTCCCAGGGCGTCGAGGCGCAGAGCGTGGCCAACTGCTACACGGCGGTGGAGCAGGGGCTGGAAGTGCTGCCGGTGCTCAACAAGATCGACCTGCCGTCGGCCGATCCCGATCGGGTCATCATGCAGATCGAGGAGATCATCGGCCTGGAGGCCAGGGACGCGCTGCGCATCAGCGCCAAGACCGGGCAGGGCATCGAGGATCTGCTGGAAATGCTGGTGAAGCGGATCCCGCCGCCCAAGGGCGATCCCAACGCGCCGCTCAAAGCCTTGATCATCGACTCCTGGTTCGACAACTACCTCGGCGTGGTGTCGTTGGTGCGCATTTTCGACGGCGTGTTGAAGAAGGGTGACAAGATCCGGGTGATGTCCACCGGCCGTGACTACCAGGTCGATCAGGTCGGCGTGTTCACGCCCAAGCGCACCCAGCGCGAGCAGCTCACCACGGGGCAGGTCGGCTTCGTGGTGGCCGGCATCAAGGAAATCGACGGCGCGCCGGTCGGCGATACCCTGACGCACAGCGCCCGGCTGGCGGATGCGCCGGTGCCGGGCTTCAAGCAGGTGCAGCCGCGGGTGTTCGCCGGCATTTTCCCGGTCAACGCCGACGACTACGAGGATCTGCGCGATGCGCTGCAGAAGCTGCGGCTGAACGACGCGGCGCTGTTCTTCGAGCCGGAGACCTCGCAGGCGCTGGGCTTCGGCTTCCGCTGCGGCTTCCTGGGCATGCTGCACATGGAAATCGTCCAGGAGCGGCTGGAACGCGAGTACGACCTCGATCTGATCACCACTGCGCCCACGGTGGTGTACGAGGTAGTGACCACCAAGGGCCAGGTGCTGCAGATCTCCAACCCGGCCAATCTGCCGCCGGTGAACGAGATCGAGGAGATCCGCGAGCCGATCATCACCGCCAACATCCTGGTGCCGCAGGAGTATGTCGGCAATGTCCTTACCCTGTGCATCGAAAAGCGCGGCGTGCAGAAGGACATGCTCTACGTGGGCAACCAGGTGTCCCTGAAGTTCGAACTGCCGCTGAGCGAGGTGGTGCTCGATTTCTTCGACCGGTTGAAGTCGGTCAGCCGCGGCTACGCGTCGTTCGACTATGAGTTCAACCGCTTCCAGGCCGCCAAGCTGGTGAAGCTGGATATCCTCATCAACGGCGAGAAGGTCGACGCGCTGTCGGTGATCGTGCACCGCGAGAACGCCCAGGCGCGAGGGCGGGAGCTGACCGAGCGGCTGCAGGATCTGATTCCGCGGCAGATGTTCGAGGTGGCGATCCAGGCGGCGATCGGCAGTCAGATCATCGCCCGTTCCACCGTCAAGGCCTTGCGCAAGAACGTGATCGCCAAGTGCTACGGCGGTGACATCACCCGCAAGAAGAAGCTGCTGGAGAAACAGAAGGCGGGCAAGAAGCGCATGAAGCAGGTCGGCCGCGTGGAGATCCCGCAGGAAGCCTTCCTCGCGGTGCTGCAGGTCGATAACAACAAGTGACGACAGGGACGGGGGACGCGTAGATGCCGTTTGACTTCGAGCTCATGCTGGTAATTCTGACCACGGTCACCGGCATCGTCTGGGCGTGGGACCTCTGGCGGCGGCGCGGGGCGGAGCAGCCGGTGTCGCAGCAGCAGGTGGCCTGGTGGGTGGATCTGTCGCGGTCGCTGTTTCCGGTGATCCTCGCGGTCCTGGTCATCCGCTCGTTCCTGTTCGAGCCGTTCCGGATCCCGTCCGGCTCCATGATCCCGACCCTGTACAACGGCGATTTCATCCTGGTGAACAAATTCACCTACGGGCTGCGCCTGCCGGTGATCCACACCAAGATCCTGCCGCTGGGCGAGCCGGCGCGCGGCGACGTGGTGGTGTTCCGCTATCCGCTCGATCCGAGCCAGGACTACATCAAGCGCGTGATCGGTCTGCCCGGCGACGTCATCGCCTACCGAAACAAGCAGATCTTCGTCAACGGCGAACCGGTGGCGCTGCAGCCGCTAGGGCGCTATACAGGGCCCGATCAGGACGGGCCGGCGGTGTTGCTGCGTGAGATGCTCGACGGTGTGGAGCATCCGATCGTGTTACATGCCGATACCGAGGACCGCCGTTTCGAGTACCGGGTGCCGGCGGGTCATTATTTCGTGATGGGCGACAACCGGGACCGCAGCAGCGACAGCCGTTTCTGGGGACCGGTGCCCGAGAGCAACCTGGTGGGCAAGGCGTTCCTGGTGTGGATGAGCTGGAGTCCAGAGGCCTTCCGCATCAATTGGGAACGCATCGGCGACCGTATTCGTTGACCTAGGGGGGTAAGAACGATGCTGTATCGGCAACGGGGGGCGACGCTGATAGGCTGGCTGTTCGTGCTGCTGATGATCGCCGCGTTGGCGCTGGTGACCGTGCGCCTGGCGCCGGTGTACATCGAGGCCTACACGGTGGGCAAGATTCTCGAGGAGATGGCCCGCAGCCGCGATATCAATCCCAACGATCGGGCCGCGGTGTATACCACCCTCACCAAGCGTCTGAACGTCAACAACATCGACCGCATCAAACGCGAGAACATCACGCTGCAGCCGAGCACCAACGGTCTGGAAGTCACCGTCGACTACGAGGCGCGGGTGCCGATCGTCGGCAATCTCGATGCAGTGGCCCATTTCCGTAACAAGGTGATTTTGCGCAATTGAACAACGATCTCGCCAAGCTGGAGAAACAGCTGGAGCACCGTTTCGCTCGTTCGGAACTGTTGGCCGAGGCGCTGACGCACCGCAGCGTGCTGGGGCCCAACAACGAACGGCTGGAATTCCTCGGCGACAGCATTCTCAATTTCGTCATCGCCGACGAGCTGTTCCGGCGCCGGCCGCAGGAGACGGAGGGCGTGCTCAGCCGCCTGCGGGCGACGCTGGTCAACCGGCCCAGTCTCGCCGAGCTGGCGCGCGAGCTGAATCTGGGCGATTACCTGCGCCTCGGCGGCGGCGAGCTCAAGAGCGGCGGCCACCGCCGCGACTCAATCCTGGCCGACGCCCTGGAGGCGGTGTTCGGCGCGGTGTATCTGGACGCTGGTTTCGAGACCTGCCGTCGCTTGATCCTGCGCCTGTACCGGGAGCGGCTGGATACCCTGCCGGACGCCGAGGCGCTCAAGGATCCGAAGACCCGCTTGCAGGAGTATCTGCAGGGGGCGCGGCGGCCGCTGCCGGTGTACGAGGTGCTGGACGTCAGCGGCAAGGCGCACGATCAGGTGTTCCGGGTGCAATGCCGGGTGGACGAGGTGGAGGCCGTTACCGAGGGCGTGGCCGGTAGCCGGCGCCAGGCCGAGCAACAGGCGGCGGAAGCCATGCTGGCGATACTGCGGGATCGGAAGCGATGAGTGAGCAAGATTCTTTCCGTTGCGGCTACGTGGCGCTGGTCGGACGGCCCAACGTCGGCAAGTCGACGCTGCTCAATCGGCTGATCGGCCAGAAGCTGGCGATCGTCTCGCGCAAGCCGCAGACCACCCGCCACAAGATCCTGGGCATCCATCACCGCGACGACGCGCAGGTCGTCTACGTCGACACCCCCGGCATCCACCGCAAGACGCCGCGGCAGATGAACCGCTACCTCAACCGCACCGCCCAGGACGCCCTGAACGACGTCGACGTGGTGGTGTTCGTGGTCGACGGGCTACGCTGGACCGAGGACGACGAGCTGGTGCTGGGCAAGCTCCGCGAGGTGACCACGCCGGTGATCCTGGTGGTCAACAAGGTCGACCAGATCGCCGACAAGACGCAGCTGCTACCGCATCTGCAAATGCTGGCGCAGAAGAGGGATTTCGCCGCGATCGTGCCGATCTCGGCGCGCAAGGGCACCAATACCGACGATCTGGAGCGGGAGATCGTGCGCCTGCTGCCGGTGTCCGAGCCGCTGTTCCCGGAGGACCAGTTCACCGACCGCAGCGCCCGTTTCCTCGCCGCCGAGCTGGTGCGCGAGCAGCTGATGCGGACGCTGGGCGAGGAGGTGCCGTACGCCACCACGGTCGAGATCGAGCGCTTCGAGGAGCTCGAAGGGCTGAACCGCATCGCCGCGGTGATCTGGGTGGAACGGCCGGGGCAGAAGGCCATCGTGATCGGCCGCCAGGGGCAGCTGCTGAAGCGCATCGGGCAGGCCGCTCGGCTGGAGATGGAGCGCATGTTCGGCTGCCGGGTGTACCTGCAGTTGTGGGTGAAGGTGCGCGAAGGCTGGTCGGACGACGAAAAGGCCTTACGTTCCCTAGGATACGAGTAACCGGCAAGGCGCGAGGCGCGCCTGGCGATGGAAAGGCAGCGCGTACAACTGACCCCGGCCTATCTGCTGCATCAGCGCCCGTATGGCGAGTCCGGGGCGATAGCCGAGGTCTTCAGCCGCGAGTTCGGCCGGGTGGGGCTGATCGCCCGCGGCGTGCGCAGCGGCCGCTCGCGCCGCCAGGCGTTGCTGCAGCCGTTCGGCGAGTTATTGTTGTCCTGGCAGGGACGGGGCGAGCTCGCCACCCTCACCGCCATCGAGCCGGCCGAAGACGTTCGCTGGCTGAGCGGCACCGCGCTGATCAGCGCCTTCTACGTCAACGAACTGCTGCTGCGGCTGCTGCGGCGGGACGATCCGCACCCGCAGCTGTACGACGACTACGCCGAGGTGCTGCGGCGTCTGGCCGGCGGCGTGGACGAGGCGTTCGCCCTGCGGGTGTTCGAGAAGCGCTTGCTCGAGCAGCTGGGCTACGGCTTGGAGCTCGAACACGACGCCGCCGGCGAGCCGATCGACCCGCACGGCTGGTATCGGGTGCATCCGGACGCGGGGCCGGAGCCGAACGCCGATCCGCGGCAGGGCGTTCCCGGTGCCGCCTTGCTGGCGCTGGCCGGCGAGTCGCTGGACATCGTCCGCTATCCGCGGGAAACCCGTCGTGTTCTGCAGCAGGCGCTCGCGCCGCATCTGGGCGAGCGCCCGCTGCGCAGCAGAGAGCTTTATCGTCAGTTCAGGCGCGCCGCCGGTGGCGCCGAGGGAAAGTCATGAGCAAGCAGCAGATTACCTATCCGCCTCTGGGACTGGGCGTGAACGTCGATCACGTCGCTACCTTGCGCCAGGCCCGAGGCACGCGCTATCCGGATCCAGTGTACGCGGCGCTGCTGGCCGAGCAGGCGGGGGCCGACGCCATCACCGTGCATCTGCGCGAAGACCGCCGTCACATCCAGGAGCGGGACGTGGCGGTGCTCAGCGAGGTGCTGCAGACGCGGATGAATCTGGAGATGGCCGTCACCGAGGAGATGATCGCGGTGGCGCTGCGCTATCGGCCGGCCGACTGCTGCCTGGTGCCGGAGCGGCGCGAGGAGCTGACCACCGAGGGCGGGCTCGACGTCGCCGGCCAGCTCGATCGGGTGCGCGACGCCTGCGCCAGGCTCGGCGAAGGCGGCATCCGCGTGTCGCTGTTCATCGATCCCGAGCGGTACCAGGTCGAGGCGGCGCTGCAGGCCGGCGCCAGCGTGATCGAGCTGCACACCGGCCGCTACGCCGACGCGTCGCCGGCCGAGGCGTCCGCCGAGCTGGCGCGCATCCGCGACGCCGCCGCTTACGCCCATTCGCTCGGCCTGGTGGTAAACGCCGGTCATGGCCTTAACTACCACAACGTCCAGCACGTGGCCGCGATTCCCGAACTGGCGGAGCTCAACATCGGCCACAGCATCGTCGCGCGGGCGGTGTTCGACGGCTTGCCGGTGGCGGTGGCCGAGATGAAGCGGCTGATGAACGAGGCGCGCCGATGCGGGTAGCCGGCATCGGCACCGATCTGGTCGAAATCGCCCGTCTGGAGTCGGCGCTGACGCGCTTTGGTGAGCGCTTCGCGGCACGCATTCTCGGCGAGCCGGAACTGACGGAGTGGCGGGCGGCGCGCCGCTCACCGCGGATGCTGGCCAAGCGCTTCGCCGCCAAGGAAGCGGCCGCCAAGGCGCTCGGCACCGGCTTCCGGGACGGCATACGGCTGTGCGACATCCAGGTCCGCCACGACGAGCTGGGCAAGCCGCTACTGGTCCTGGAAGGGGAGGCGGCGCGCCGGGCCGCCGAGCTGGGCGTCACCGGCAGCGAGCTGAGCCTGAGCGACGAGCGCCAGTATGCGCTGGCGTTCGTGGTGCTACTCAAGGACTAGCGACGCTGTCGGCCAGCAGCTGTTCTATCTCGCCCAGCACCCGCTTCACGCCCGCCGGCACCGCCACCAGGTCGTCGCGCAGCAAGGCGTTCTCGAGCTCGGCGCAGGCGCTCTTCAACGCCGGCAGTTTGCAGACGCCGGCGGCGCCGTGCAGGGTGTGGATCCTGTCCTTGAGGGTGTGCAGCTGATTCCCGCGATAGGCGCGCTGGATGGCGCGCTTGTGCTCCGGCAGCTCGGCACGCAGCATCTCGCGCAATTCCTCGGCCACCGGCCGCCGCTCCGGCTTGGCCTCGACCGCCGGCGCCGCTGGCGCGGCCGCGCCCAGACCACGCAGGATCTTGAGCATCTGCTCCTCGGTGATTGGCTTGATCAGGCAATCGTCCATGCCGGCCGCCAGCAGTCGCTCCCGCTCCCCCGGCATGGCGTTGGCGGTCAGCGCCACGATGCGCGGGGTCTTCTGCTTGCCGCGCTGGGCTTGGATCAGCCGCGCGGCCGTGTCGCCGCTCATGGTCGGCATGTGGATGTCCATGAAGATCAGATCGAGCTCGTGCTGCCGCGCTAGCTCGACCGCCTGCCGGCCGTCCTCGGCCTCGATCGCCTCGATGCCGTGATTGGCGAGGATGGTGCAGACTAGCTTGCGGTTGATGTGGTTGTCGTCCACCACGAGCACCCGGATATCGGCGATGGGCGCGGCCGGTTCCTCGCGCTTGGCGCTCGGCTCCGGTTCCGCTGTCGGGGGGGCCGGCAGGGCGGCGACCGCGGACGTGGCGGCCGTGGCGTCCTGCGACAGCACGCGGCAGAGTTCGCGGTAGAGCGTCTGGCGGCGCACCGTCTTCGGCAAGGCGACCCGCGCTCCTTGCTGGAATAGCGCCCGCAGTTCGTTGCGGTCCACCGTGCTGGCCAGCACCATGATCGGACCGGCGACGTGCTGCAGGCGTGGCATCAGGCTGTGGAACAGGCGGGCATTGAGGTTGGCGCGGGACAGGCCGACCACCGCCACGTCCCAGGTCCGCTCGGCGCTGGCGTGGGAGATGAAGCTTTGCTGGTCGTCCACTTCCAGCACCTTCATGCCCCAGCCGGTGAGGGTGTGCTTGATGGCCAGGCGCGACAGACCTTCCTCGTCGTATAGCAGCACCCGCCGTCCGGCGAGGGCGGCGTCACGGCGCTCGCTGACGCCGCTGAGGTTGACCCGCTGCTTCACGCAGCGCAGCGTGAACCAGAAGGTCGAACCCTTGCCGGGCTCGCTCTCCAGACCGATCGAGCCACCCATCTGCTCGACCAGCTTACGGGAGATGATCAGGCCCAGGCCGGCGCCGCCGAAGCGGCGGGTGATCGAGGTGTCGGCCTGGCCGAACGCCTTGAACAGGTGCTCCTGGTCGCTCTGGCTGAGGCCGATGCCGGTGTCGGTGACGTTGACCCGCAGCACCGCCTCCTGATCGGTTTCGTCCTCCAGCATGACCCGCACCACCACGCGCCCGGACGGCGTGAACTTGATGGCGTTGTGCACCAGGTTGGTGAGCACCTGGCGGATGCGGATCGGATCGCCGTAGAGCTTGAGCGGCACGTCCGAGTAGATCAGGTGCACCAGCTCCAGGCTCTTGCCGTAGGCGGTCGGCGCCAGCAGCGACAGCACTTCCTCGACGCAGTCGCGCAGATCGAAGGCGACATTGTCGATCACCATCTTGCCGGCCTCGATCTTGGAGAAGTCGAGGATGTCGTTGACGATGGCCAACAGGCTGGCGCAGGATTCCTTGACAGTATTGACGTAATCGCGCTGCTCCCCGTCGAGCTGGGTGTGGGAGAGCAGGTCGGCGAAGCCGAGGATGCCGTTGATCGGAGTGCGGATTTCGTGGCTCATGTTGGCCAGGAACTCCGACTTCACCTTGCTCGCTTCGAGCGCGCGCTTGCGGGCCAGGTCGAGCTCGACGTTCTGCACTTCCACCGCTTCCAGGGTCTGGCGCAGCTCGGAGGTGATCTGCTCGACCTTGCGCTGCAGCTCCAGCTGGCCGCGCTGCAGGGCTTCGCCCATGTGGTTGAGGGCCGCCGCCAGTTCGCCGAACTCATCGGGGTAGACCTCGTGCAGCCGGGTGTCCAGGCGCCCGTCCTCGTAGTCGCGGATGGCGCCGATCAGCCGCTGGAACACGCGGCCGATCGAGCGGTCGCAGTACAGCGCCAGCCCGAGGCTGCCGCCGAGCGCCGCCGCCGCGAACACGAGCACGGCGAGCGCGCTGCGGGCGTAACGTTGGGCGACGCCGTCCAGGGACAGCTCGATGGTGAGCCAGCCGATGGGGGTGTCCTGCGGCCCGGGCTGGACGGCCGCGTGGATCGGTACCCGGAACGACAGCGGCAGATCCGGGCCCATGAACAGCCGCAGCAGATAGGTGGCGAAGCTCGGATCGTCCGGTTCGCTGGCCTCGGGCGGCGTGCTGCTGGCGAGGATGCGCCCCTCGGCGTCGGTGACGGTGAGGGTACGCACGTCGGGATCCTGGTGCAGGCCGCGGATCATCGCGTTCAAGCCGGCGCGATCGCCGGCCAGCACCGCATAGTGGGCGGCGGTGCCAAGATAAGCCGACAAGGCCTGGCCCTTCTGGGTCAGCTCCGCTTCGACCTGCGCGACCTGGTGCGGCAGCAGGAATCCGACGAGGAGGGCGATTGCCAGCAAAGGCGCAAGCAGCGCCACCAGCAGCAGGTGGGCGCGAATGCCCCGATTCATGGTGCGCGCCTCGTCCGGTAGTCCGAAGGGAGGTTGGGAGCGGCCACGTACATCCTTATCACGGGCAAATCCGCCATGGATGCAGCATGATAGCCAATGGCGCGATTTCTGCTAAGGGCTTTCGGAAAAGCGCCTTCTTTCCCGCAGCGGTTTTCATTACACTCTGGCAATGCATTACCCCACCATCGAAGACTTCGTCGGCAATACCCCGCTGGTGCGTCTGCAGCGGCTGGGTCAGGAAACCGGCAACACCATCCTGCTCAAGCTGGAAGGCAACAACCCGGCCGGCTCGGTCAAGGACCGCCCGGCGCTCAGCATGATCCGGCGCGCCGAGGAGCGCGGCGAGATCCGCCCCGGCGATACCCTGATCGAAGCCACCAGCGGCAATACCGGCATCGCCCTGGCGATGGCGGCGGCGATCCGCGGCTATCGCATGATCCTGATCATGCCCGACAACATGAGCGTCGAGCGGCGGGCGGCGATGCGCGCCTACGGCGCGGAGCTGGTGCTGGTGCCGCGCGAGGGAGGCATGGAGGCGGCCCGCGACCTGGCCCTGCGCATGCAGGCCGAGGGCAAGGGCAAGGTGCTCGATCAGTTCGCCAACCCGGACAATCCGCTGGCGCACTACGACGGCACGGGGCCGGAAATCTGGCGCGATACCAAAGGGACCGTCACCCACGTGGTCAGTTCCATGGGTACCACCGGCACCATCATGGGCATGTCGCGCTATCTCAAGGAGGTGAACCCGGCGATCCAGATCATCGGTGTGCAGCCGCGCGACGGTTCGAGCATTCCGGGCATCCGCCGTTGGCCGCCGGCCTATCTGCCGAAGATCTTCGATCCAGCCCGGGTCGACCGGGTGATCGACGTCAGCGAAGAGGAAGCGATCCGGACCACCCGCGAGCTGGCGGCGAAGGAAGGCATCTTCGCCGGCATGTCGTCCGGCGGCGCGCTGGCGGCGGCGCTGCAGGTGGCGCGCGAGGTCACCGGTGCCACCATCGTCAGCATCGTCTGCGACCGCGGCGACCGCTATCTTTCCACCGGCCTGTTCCCTGACTGACGGTCACGCCGAGGACGGCTCGTGGCTCTGTCGCCGAACATCTTCGTCTTCGATCTGGAGACCGTGCCCGACGTGGACGGCATTCGCCGTCTGCACGGCCTCGATGGCCTGTCGGATGCCGACGCCGCGGAGGCCGCCTTCGCGCTGCGCCGGCAGAGCGCCGGTAACGATTTCCTCCGGCTGCATTTGCAGCGCATCGTCACCATCTCCATCGCCGCCCGCTTGGGTGAGCGTTTCAAGGTCTGGTCGCTGACCGAACCGGACTGCAGCGAGCGCGAGATCATCAGCCGCTTCTTCGAAGGCGTCGAGCGCTTCACGCCGGTGCTGGTGTCCTGGAACGGCGGCGGCTTCGACTTGCCGGTGCTCCATTACCGCGCGCTGATCCACGGCATCGCCGCGCCGCGCTACTGGGAGAACGGCAACAACGACCAGTCCTTTCGCTGGAACAATTACCTGAGCCGCTATCACGAGCGTCATACCGATCTGATGGACGTGCTCTCGGCTTACCAACCCCGGGCGGCGGCGCCGCTCGACGAAATCGCGACCCTGTGTGGCCTGCCCGGCAAGATGGGCATGAGCGGCGCCAAGGTTTGGGAGTGCATCAAGGCGGGCGAGTTCGCGCAGGTCAGCAACTACTGCGAAACCGACGTTTTGAATACTTATCTCGTGTATCTACGCTTCGAATTGATGCGCGGCAATCTGGACCGTGCCGGCTACCAGCGCGAGTGCGCGCGCGTGCGCGAGGCTCTGACCGCCGACGGCCGCCCGCATTTGCGCGAATTCCTGGCCGCTTGGCCGCAGTCGCCGGAGGAGGCGTCGCATGAGTGCTAAGCCGCGCCGCCAACGCTTGCCGCAGGAAGCGGTAGAGGCCACGGTCACCGCTCTCAGCCACGAGGGCCGCGGCATCGCCCACGTCGGCGCCGAGACCGTCTTCATCGACGGCGCGCTGCCCGGCGAGCGGGTGACGTTCCGTTACATCGCGCGGCGCCGCGGAATCGGCGAGGGGACGCTGGTCGAGGTGCTGGAAGCCTCGCCCGAGCGCGTCGAGCCGCGCTGTCCGCACTTTGGCCTGTGCGGTGGCTGCAGCTTGCAGCATCTGCCGCCCGAGGCGCAGCTGCGCTTCAAAGAGGGAGTGCTGCGCGAGCAGTTCCAGCGCATCGGCCAGGTGCAGCCGCAGAGCTGGTTGCCGCCGTTGGAAGGCCCGACCTGGGGCTATCGCCGCCGCGCCCGGCTGGCGGTGCGCTGGGTGGCCAAGAAGGGCGGGGCGGTGGTGGGCTTCCGCGAGCGGCACAGCGCCTATGTGGCGGCGCTGGAGCAGTGCCTGGTGCTCGATCCGCGGGTGGGCACTCGCTTGCGCGAGCTCGGCGAGCTGATCGACGGGCTGTCGGTGCGCGCTCAGATCCCGCAGATCGAGGTGGCGCTCGGCGACGAGCAGGCCGCCCTGGCGTTCCGCAATCTGGCGCCGCTGTCGGCGGCCGATCGCGAGCGGCTAATCGCCTTCGGCAAGGCGCACGGTTTCCAGATCTATCAGCAGCCCGGCAACGCCGAGACCCTGGAGCGTCTGTGGCCGGCCGAGGCGGAGCTCACGTTCCGCATTCCCGAGTTCGACGTCGAGCTGGCGTTCCGGCCCAACGACTTCACCCAGGTCAACGCCGAGATCAACCGCCGCATGGTGGCGCGCGCCCTGGAGCTGCTGGCGCCGCAGCCGACCGACCGGGTGCTGGATCTGTTCTGCGGGCTGGGCAATTTCACGCTGCCGCTGGCCCGCCGCGCGGGGCACGTGGTCGGCGTCGAGGGTGAGGCGGGGCTGGTGGAGCGCGCGCGCGCCAATGCCCGCCGCAACGGTCTGGACAACGTCGAGTTCCATGTCGCCGACCTGGCGGCGGGAGTGGAGGGCTTGCCGTGGATGCGGCAGTCCTACGACAAGCTGCTGCTCGATCCGCCGCGTTCGGGTGCCGGCGAGCTGATCCCGCAGATCGCCCAGCTCAAGGTGCCGCGCATCGTCTACGTTTCCTGCAATCCGGCGACCTTGGCCCGTGACGCGGGGTTGCTGGTGCACAACCATCGCTACCGGCTGCGCACCGCCGGGGTCATGGATATGTTCCCGCATACCGCCCATGTTGAGAGTATCGCCTTGTTCGAACTCGCGGAGCGGTGATGGATAAACGTCTGGAAATCCTCGGCAAGGAAACGGTCTATCAAGGGTTTTTCCGTCTGGACCGCTACCGGCTGCGGCACAGCCTGTTCGGCGGCGGCGAAAGCAAGGTGCTGGTCCGAGAGCTGTTCGAGCGCGGCCACGCCGTGGGCGTGCTGCCTTACGATCCGGTGCGCGACGAGGTGGTGCTGGTCGAGCAGTTCCGCGTCGGCGCGCTGGAGGAGCCGGACGGCCCATGGCTGCTGGAGATCGTCGCCGGCATGATCGAGCCCGGCGAGCAGCCGCAGGAGGTGGCGCACCGCGAGGCGGCCGAGGAGGCTGGTTGCGTGTTGCAGGAGCTGGTGCCCGTGGCCCGGTATTACTCCAGTCCCGGCGGCAGCTCCGAGCGGGTTACCGTATTTTGCGCCCGGGTCAGCACCGAGGGGCTTGGCGGCATTCACGGCGAGCCGAGCGAAGGCGAGGACATCCGCGTCGTGGTGCTGCCGTTCGCCGAGGCGTTCGCCCTGGTCGAGAACGGCCGCATCAAGGCGGCCCTGCCGATCATCGCCCTGCAGTGGCTGGCGCTGAACCGCGAGCGCCTGCGCCGCGAATGGGGCGGCGGCTAACGGCCCTCCAGCAGATCGACCTTAAGCCAGACTTGGCGTTGATCGTGGCCGACGTCGCGGCTGCGGTAAGCCACGCCGCCGTCGTCGCGCCGTGTGTCGTGGCTAGTGCCGCCGATGGTCAGCCATTCGCCCAGACGACCTGATACCGTGGTCTCCACCCGATTGATGCGCGCGCCGCCGCTCGGACCGGCCTGGTCGTCGGCGCTGGCGATATCGATCTCCACCCAGTCGCCCTGAATGCGGGCGATCGCGTAGAAGCCGCGGCTCAGCGTCAGAAAGCGGGTGCGCTCGACCACGCCGGACTGCTTGCCGCCGAACACCGCCCGGTCCTGGACCGGTAGCAGCAGCGAGGTGGCGATGAACGCCGGCCGCCCCTCCAGCGCTCGAACCTGCTGCTGGCGGTTGTCGGCGACCGCGCCCTGGCTGCGATAGATGCGGACCGTGCCGCTCCCGCCATGCGTACCGATGCGGCCGTCGCCGCCGATGGCGCGCTCCTCGACGCTGGCGCCGCCGTCGACTCGGACCTGGATCAACACGCCGCGGGGAGCGACGTCCAGCTCTCGCAGCAGATCCTCGACCTCGGCGGCGACTCCGGGGGCGGCTTTCAGCACCAGGGTGTCGCCCTTGCCGGTCAGGTTGGCGCCGGCTGGCAGATGCGGGCGGATCAGGGGCAGCAATTCCTCAGCTGTACGGTAGCTTAACCGGTAAACTTCGAGGGAATTCTCGGCAAAGGCGCCGTCACCGAACAGCAGGCCGAGCGTGAGTAGCAGCAGCGGCGCTGGGTTTTTCATAGATACAACCGCCGCAGGTTGGGATCGGTGACGCTGCGGTCCCACAGCTCGCCGAACACGCGGCCGAGTTCGCGCGCCCGCAGCGGGTAGTAGCGGCAGGCTTCGCCCTCCGGACGATCGGCCAAGGAACGGTGGATGTAGCCGCTGCCGTCGACGATCAGGAACGCCTCGTTGAAGGTCTGGTCCTCGGGGGCCAGGCAGCGGATCTCGATGTAGCTGCTCAGGCGCTGCGCCAAGTCCAGCAGTCGATGGTCGTTCTTGATCACCGACTGAACGTCGCGGATCAGCATGCGGATCTTCACGCCCCGGCCGCGCAGCACCAGCGCCCGCACCGCCTCCAGGAAACCGGGTTGATCGTAGACGCGCGGTTCCAGATCGCGGCTGACCAGCTCCAGGCTGCGGCGAGCGTCGCGCACCAGCGCCTCGCTCAGCTCGCGCAGCTGGACCAGATCCCGTATCGCGATTCGCTCGCTGCTGGCCGCCTCGTGCTCGGAAGTCGGTTCGCTCATCGTTCCCCCTCGCGACGCCCTCATGACCGACACTGTACGTATTCGGGCGCCCCGATGCATCTCCGGGGCGCCCGCGGGGCGAGAAAGCGGGCCGGCGGCTCCGCCCGGGATCAGACCCGGCGCGCTTGCTCGGCGGCGTTGCCGACGTAGTCCCAGGGGGTGAGCGCGGCCAGCTCGCGCTTGACGTCCTCGGGCAGCTCCAGCTGCTCGACGAAGGCCCTCAGCGCCGCCTGATCCACCCGGCGGCCGCGGGTCAGCTCCTTGAGCCGCTCGTAGGGGCGCTCGACGCCGTAGCGGCGCATCACCGTCTGGATCGCCTCGGCCAACACTTCCCAGTTGGCGTCCAGGTCGCGCTGCAGCTGGGCCTGGTCGACGTCGATCTTGCCCAGGCCCTTGAGCAGCGAGCGGTAGGCGATCAGGCAGTGGCCGATGGCGACGCCGAGGTTGCGCAGCACGGTCGAGTCGGTCAGGTCGCGCTGCCAGCGCGAGATCGGCAGCTTGGCCGCGAAGTGGTCGAGCAGCGCGTTGGCAATGCCGAGGTTGCCCTCGGCGTTCTCGAAGTCGATGGGGTTGACCTTGTGCGGCATGGTGGACGAGCCGACCTCGCCGGCGACCGCGCGCTGCTTGAAGTAGCCGACCGAGATGTAGCCCCAGACGTCGCGGCTGAAATCGATCAGCACCGTATTCAGCCGGGCGATGGCGTCGAACAGCTCGGCGATGTAGTCGTGCGGCTCGATCTGGGTGGTGTAGGGGTTCCAGGTCAGCCCCAGCGCGGTGACGTAGTCGCGGGCCAGCGCCTGCCAGTCCACCGCCGGGTAGGCGGCCAGGTGGGCGTTGTAGTTGCCGACCGCGCCGTTGATCTTGCCGAGGATCTCCACCTCGGCGATCTGCCGGCGCTGGCGCTGCAGCCGGTACACCACGTTGGCGATTTCCTTGCCGACCGTGGTGGGAGAGGCCGGCTGGCCGTGGGTGCGCGACAGCATGGGCTGCTCGGCGTGGCGGTGAGCCATGTCCCGCAGCACGGCGATGATCTGATCGATCAGCGGCAGCAGCACCTCGTCGCGGGCGCTCTTGAGCATCAGGCCGTGCGAGAGGTTGTTGATGTCCTCGGACGTGCAGGCGAAATGGGTGAATTCCTTGATGGCCGCCAGCTCCGGCAGCTGCTCCAGCCGTTCCTTGAGGAAATACTCCACCGCCTTCACGTCGTGGTTGGTGGTGCGCTCGATTTCCTTGACGCGGGCCGCCTCGGCCGGGCCGAACTCGGCTAGGATGGCCTCGAGATGGGCGAGCGCGGTCTGCGACAGCGCCGGTACCTCGGCGATGCCGGGGTGGGCGGCCAGCGCCTGCAGCCAGCGTACTTCCACGATCAGGCGGTGGCGGATCAGGCCGTATTCGCTGAACAGCGCCTGTAGTTCCGTCGTCTTATCGCCGTAACGGCCGTCGACGGGAGAGATGGCGGTAAGACGGGACAGTTCCATGCGCGTATACCCTTGAAGGCCAAGAACACGGGCGCCGATTCTACCGTCTGAATTCCGCCAGCGCACCCGACCGAGCGGGCGGAGCGGACTCTGCAACGAGCGAGGGGGCTTGGACCATGAGCGACGGCAGTTTCAGGTTGGAAAAAGACAGCATGGGCGAGCTGCAGGTTCCCGCCGATGCATTGTACGGTGCGCAGACCCAGCGTGCGGTCGAGAACTTCCCCATCAGCGGCCTGCGTATGCCGCGGCCGTTCATCCGGGCGCTGGGGCTGATCAAGGAGGCCGCCGCGCGCGCCAACCAGGAGCTGGCCGGCCTGGAGCCGGCCATGGCCGACGCGATCGCCGCCGCCGCGGCCGAGGTCGCCGCCGGTGAGCACGATGCGCATTTCCCGGTGGACGTGTTCCAGACCGGCTCGGGCACCAGCACCAACATGAACGCCAACGAGGTGATCGCCCATCTGGCGAGCGCCCGGCTGGGTCGCGCGGTGCATCCCAACGATCACGTCAACATGGGCCAGAGCAGCAACGACGTGATCCCCACCGCCATTCATGTCAGCGCCGCCATGCTGGTCGCCGAGACGCTGCTGCCGGCGCTGGAGCGGCTGGCGGTGACGATCGAGCGCCGCGCCGCCCAGCTGGCGGACCTGCCCAAGACCGGCCGCACCCACCTCATGGACGCCATGCCGGTCACCTTCGGCCAGGAGCTGTCGGGCTGGGCGGCGCAGATCCGCCACGGCATCGAGCGGGTGAGGGCGACCGAGCCGCGGCTGCACGAGCTGGCGCTGGGCGGTACCGCGGTCGGCACCGGCATCAACGCCCACCCGCGCTTCGGCGCGCGCGCCGCCGAGCTGCTGGCCGAGCGCACCGGCATCCCGTTCCGGGTCGGCACCAACCATTTCGAGCTGCTCAGCGCCCAGGACACGGCGGTGGAGTTGTCCGGGCAGCTGAAGGTGATCGCGGTCAGTTTGATGAAGATCGCCAACGATCTGCGCTGGATGAACAGCGGCCCGCTGGCCGGGCTCGGCGAGATCTCGCTGCCGGCCCTGCAGCCCGGTAGCAGCATCATGCCGGGCAAGGTGAACCCGGTCATACCGGAGGCCGTGGCCATGGTCGCCGCCCAGGTGATCGGCAACGACGCCACCATTACCGTGGCGGGGCAATCCGGCAACTTCCAGCTGAACGTGATGTTGCCGGTCATCGCCTACAACCTGCTGCAGAGCTTGGAGCTGCTGGGGCGGGCCGCGCAGGCGCTGGCGGAGAAGGCGATCGCCGGTTTCACCGTCAACGAGGCCCGGCTCGGCGAGGCCCTGTCGCGCAACCCCATCCTGGTGACCGCGCTCAACAGCGTGATCGGCTACGAGCAAGGCGCGCGCATCGCCAAGACCGCCTATCAGCAGGGGCGGCCGGTGCTGGACGTGGCGTTGGAGCTGAGTGGTTTGAGCAGGGAGCAGCTGACGCGCCTACTCGACGCCTACGAGCTCACCAAGGGCGGCATTCGCGGCTAGCGCCCGCGGCGGCGGCCTCTCCGCGGGGCCGCCGCACGGCGCTGCGACTAGGCGGCTTTCCGGTCGGTGCTGCGCGCGCTCAGCTGTTCGAGATTCTGCTGCAGGGCGCGGCTGAGGTCGGCGTTGGTCTCGATCGCAAGGCCGAAGTACTTCTTGGCGTGGTCGACCGCCTTGCGGGAGGTTTCGTTGAAGTAGGCCAGCTGCCAGGACAAGGCGTCCTCCAGCTTCTTGGCCTCGCTCAGCGCCCGGATGTGCTTGATGTTGGTTTCGAGGCTGTCATTGATGACGGCATTGTGCAGCTTCAACAACTGCTCGATGCGGCTGGACATGATCTCGTTGTAGCGGATCAAGCCGTTGAGGACGCTCTGTCCTAGCTCGCTGAACTGCTCGAGTCCTTTCGTCGTGTCTGCCTTCATGGCGATTTCTCCTTGACTGGCTGTCCTTGGCCGGCGTCATGCCGGCAGTCGCGATTGCTTGAGCGGATAAAGACGGCGCCCCGGATCTCCGGAGCGAAGGCGCGAGAGTCGTGAGACTCTCGGCCGTTTAGTCTAACGCGCCCGGTCATAGCGGGCCAGAGACTGACCTCGGTTTTCCCCGTGCGCGTGAGGATCCAGATAGAGCCAGCGCAGGCGCAAGTCCAGGGGCGTCCGGAAGGTCGGCCCTTCGACGAAGCCGGGCGCCGGGTCGCCGCCGACCAGGCGGTGCACCGTAGTCAGGAACAGGGTGTCGATCAGGTCGTCGCGCAGCAGGGTATGGAGCACGTACGGCCCGGTCACCGAATACAGGCGGCGATAGCCGCGCTCTTCCAGGAACCGCACGGCGGCGCGCCCGTCGATCCCGTCGCCGGCCTTGAGCTGCACCACCTCGGCTCCCTGGGCGGCCAGCGCCCGCGCGCGCGGCGCGGCCGGGTCGGCGCTGGTGGCGACGTACACCCGCCGGCCCTGCGCGAACCACTCCGGCGGCAGCTCGATGTCGAGGCTCGCGCTCACGACCATGACATCCGGTTGCGCCGGCCGGCCCCGCTCCAGGCGCCAGCGGCGTAGATCCTCGAAGCCGGGCTTGTCGCTCAGCGGCAGGCTGTCCTGGGCGATGCCGCGGGCCAGGGCGCGCAGGTAGCTGCCGCTGGCGAGCAGCACGTCGGCGCGCGCGGCGAGCTCCTGGAACAGCCGCCAGTCGCGCGGATTGGCGATGGTGTCCGGCACGATCGGCAGGCCGATGGCGGGATCGGGCAGGGCGATGCGACCGTCCAGGCTGGTGACGAAGTTGGTGTAGACGTAGATCCGATCGCCCCAATCCGGCGGCGCCAGCGGCGCCTCCAGGTACAGGTTGCGGATCGGCGTCAGCCGTCCCGGCTGCGGGTACAGCTCGACAACGTGATCTGGCTTCGGCAACTGCATTGCGCTGTTCGAATCGTCGTTGGCCCGGTACCGCGCCAGGGCCCGCGTTGGGCGACGATCCCTCCCGTGGTCTCCCCTTGTTGACTGCGCTAGGATACAGAATCGCATGGAGGCAGAGTCATGCCGACAGATGCTCAGGCGGGAAGGTGGAGCAATGATTAACGTCGTATTGGTAGACGACCATCAACTGGTACGCACAGGCATCCGCAAGATCCTCGATGACGTGGACGACATCAACGTCTGCGGTGAGGCGGGATCGGGCGAGGACGCCTTGAAGCTGGTTAGGCAGGCCAAGCCCGATGTCGTGCTGATGGACGTCAACATGCCGGGAATCGGCGGCCTGGAGGCGACGCGCAAGCTGCTACGCATCGACGAGAATCTGCGCATCATCGCGCTCACGGTTCACGTCGACGAACCTTATCCGAGTCGGCTGCTGGAAGCCGGAGCGCTTGGTTACCTCACCAAGGGCTGCGACGAACAGGAGATCGTCACCGCCATCCGCACCGTCTATCGCGGCGAGCGATACATCGGCGCCGACATCGCCCGGCAGATGGCGCTGTCCGGCTTGAACGGCCGCAGCAAGAACCCCTTCGACAAGCTGTCGCAGCGGGAGGTGCAGGTGATGCTGATGATCACCCAGGGCCACAAGGTGCAGGAGATTTCGGACGTGCTGTGCCTGAGCCCGAAGACCGTGAGCACCTACCGCTACCGCTTGTACGAGAAGCTGGGAGTGGCCAACGATGTCGAGTTGACGCACTTGGCGATCCGCCACGACATGATCGACAACCTGCAGTAGGCCAGGCGCGGCGGTCGCCGTCGCCCTCGGCAGCCCCGGTGGTTTCGCCGAAACCGCCTAAGCGGTTATTCCTGAAGCGCTTACCGATGAACTTGCCGGTTTCGCGCCGGTCTTAGCCTGCATGTCCGCAGCAGAATCCACAGCCTTCGACGGCAAGGCTTTCGCTCGCACGCTCACCGATCGGCCGGGTGTATACCGGATGCTCGATCAGCGGGGCACGGTCATCTACGTCGGCAAGGCCCGCAACCTCAAGCGGCGGGTCAGCAGCTACTTCAACCGCACCCACACCGACCGCAAGACCGCGGCCCTGGTGTCGCAGATCTGCGGCATCGAGGTCACGATCACCAATACCGAAGCCGAGGCCCTGATCCTCGAGAACAATCTGATCAAGGAGCTGAAGCCGCGCTACAACGTCCTACTGCGCGACGACAAGAGCTATCCGTACATCTATCTCTCCACGCACCAGGAATTCCCGCGGCTGGCCCTCTACCGCGGTTCGCGGCGCGCACCGGGCCGTTACTTCGGGCCATTCCCCAGCGCGCCGGCGGTGCGCGAGACCCTCAATTACCTGCAGAAGGTGTTCCCCGTGCGCCAGTGCGAGGACAGCTTCTTCCGCAACCGCTCGCGGCCGTGCCTGCAGTACCAGATCAAGCGCTGCAGCGGTCCCTGCGCCGGCTTGATCAGCCCGGAGGATTACGCTCGGGACGTCCGCCACGTCGAGATGTTCCTGGAGGGCAAGAGCGACGACGTCATCACCGAGCTGGTGCGGCAGATGGGGGAGGCGGCCGAGCGCCAGGAATACGAGCTGGCGGCGCAGTTGCGCGATCGCATCGCCACCCTGCGCAAGATCCTGGAGCGGCAGTACATCGTCGGCGAGAAAGGCGACCTGGACGTGGTCGCCTGCGCCAGCGAGGGCGGCGTCACCTGTGTACAGGTGTTCTTCTTCCGCGGCGGGCATAATCTGGGCAACAAGAGCTTCTTCCCCAAGGCGCCCGACGACATGGAGGAGGCCGATCTGCTGGCGGCGTTCCTGGCCCGCTACTATCTGGGCAAGCGCGCACCGCGCGAAATCCTGCTGAGCCACCCGATCGCCGAGCGCGCCCTGCTGGAGGAGGCGCTCAGCCGCGACGCCGGTTACCGGGTGCGGCTGCGTGACAACGTCCGCGGCGAGCGGCGGCGCTGGATCGACCTGGCGCTGGACAACGCCCGCCATGCGATCGCCGCGCAGCTGGCCGGGCGCGCCAGCGTGCAGCGGCGGCTGGAAGCGCTGCAAGAGGCGCTGGGTCTGCCGGCGCCGCCGCAGCGGATCGAGTGCTTCGACATCAGCCATACCCGCGGCGAGGCCACGGTGGCCAGTTGCGTGGTGTTCACCGACCAGGGACCGGCCAAGTCCGCCTACCGCCGGTTCAATATCGAGGGTGTGGCGCCCGGCGACGACTACGCCGCCATGCGCCAGGCGCTGCTGAGGCGCTACACTCGAATCAAGAAAGGCGAGGTGCCCATGCCCGATCTGCTGCTGATCGACGGCGGCAAGGGGCAGCTGGCGCAGGCCGTGGACGTGCTGACCGAGCTGCAGATCACCGACCTGCCGGTGATCGGCATCGCCAAGGGGCCGGAGCGTAAGCCGGGCGAGGAGACCTTGTTTATCGCCGGCGACGACCGAGAGTACACTCTGCCGCCGAACTCGCCGGCGCTCCACCTGCTGCAGCAGATCCGCGACGAGGCGCACCGCTTCGCCATCACGGGTCACCGCCTGCGCCGCGGCAAGGCGCGCACGACCTCGGTGCTGGAGTCCATTCCCGGGCTCGGGCCCAAGCGGCGGCAGACCCTGCTGAAGCAATTCGGCGGCTTGCAGGGCATCAGCAGCGCCGGTATTGATGATTTGATGCGGGTGTCGGGGATCAACGCCGCCCTGGCCGAGCGGATCTACGACGCCTTCCACAGCGAAAGGATCTGACATGCGCTTGAACCTCCCCAACACGCTGACCGTGCTGCGGATCGTCATGATTCCGGTGTTGGGGCTGGCGTTTCTGCTGCCCCTGCCGGTGGCGCAGGTGCTGGCCACGGTCATTTTCGGTCTGGCCGGCGTCACCGATTGGCTGGACGGTTTCCTGGCGCGGCGGCTCAAGCAGACCTCGGCGTTCGGCGCGTTTCTCGATCCGGTGGCCGACAAGCTGATCGTCGCCGTGGCGTTGGTGGCGGTGCTGACCTTCAACAACACGCCGTACTTCGCGGTGCCGGTGGCGGTGATCATCGGCCGCGAGATCGCCGTGTCGGCGCTGCGGGAGTGGATGGCCTCGCTGGGGCGGCGCGCCAGCGTGGCGGTGAACATGATGGGCAAGGTCAAGACCACCGCGCAGATGGCGGCGATCCTGATCCTGCTGTACGGCCGCGACGTGGCCGGCCTGCCGCTGCAGACGATCGGCCTGTGGCTGCTGTACGTGGCGGCCGTGCTCACGCTGTACTCGGCGTTCCTGTATCTGCGCGCGGCCTGGGATACCATCCGTACAGAGCCGGCGCCGGCGCAGCAGCGGCAGGATCTGGGGGCTTGACAGTCGCCGCGGCCCCTTTAAAATAACGCTCACATCGGGCGGGAATAGCTCAGTTGGTAGAGCGCAACCTTGCCAAGGTTGAGGTCGCGAGTTCGAGCCTCGTTTCCCGCTCCAGATTACCAAGCCCCGGCTAGCAGCCGGGGTTTTCGTTTCCAAAACGGCGCCGGTATCGCTATTATCGATGACGGCTGCTATCATCGGCGCCGATTCGAAAGGCTAGGTGGCAGAGTGGTCATGCAGCGGCCTGCAAAGCCGTGTACCTCGGTTCGATTCCGGGCCTAGCCTCCATTCTCTTCTCGTCTCGGCGCGGTTCTCGCGCGGCTTCCTCCGCTATCTCGTTTCGGCCTCCGGTCCATGCGCGGGAGCAGTGCGTCGTCATGAAAGGCGAGGGGACGGGCTCGCGCCGCCGACGGCGGGAGGTTGTCATCGCGACCCGCGCCGACTACCCTTAGCCACTCGTTCTCCGATCTCCGAGAACGCCAGCCCCGGTGGCGAAACTGGTAAACGCACGGCACTTAAAATGCCGCGGCCTCACGGCCTTGCCGGTTCGATTCCGGCCCGGGGCACCATCCGAGACAGGCACGGCTGTCTCTGCCGCGGAAGACGCGGCCTCGCCGGCGGTCTTACGCTTGCGCGCAAACGAAGAGGGCGCCCGTGGGCGCCCTCTTCGTTTCCAGCGTGTGACGCGCGGCGTCAGCCGGTATAGCGCTTCAGCACCAGGCTGGCGTTGGTGCCACCGAAGCCGAAGCTGTTCGACAGCACGGTGTCGAGTTTGACGTTGTCCCGGCGCTGCACCACGATCGGCATGTCGGCGGCGGCCGGGTCGAGCTGCTCGACGTTGGCGGAAGCGGCGATGAAGTTGTTCTCCATCATCAGCAGGCAGTAGATCGCCTCCTGCGCGCCGGTCGCGCCCAGCGAGTGGCCGGTCAGCGACTTGGTGGAGCTGATCGGCGGCACCTTGTCGCCGAACACTTCGCGCAGCGCCTGCAGCTCGGCGATATCGCCCACCGGAGTGCTGGTGCCGTGGGTGTTGACGTAGTCGATCGGTCCCTCGACGCCGGCCAGCGCCATGCGCATGCAGCGCACCGCGCCCTCGCCGGACGGCGCGACCATGTCGTAGCCGTCGGAGGTGGCGCCGTAGCCCACCACTTCCGCATAGATGTGAGCGCCGCGCGCCAGGGCGTGATCGAGCGATTCGAGCACCAGCATGCCGGCGCCGCCGGCGATGACGAAGCCGTCGCGGTTGGCGTCATAGGGGCGCGACGCCCGGGCCGGATCGTCGTTGTAGGCGGTGGAGAGTGCGCCCATGGCGTCGAACATCATGGTCATGGTCCAGTGCTCTTCCTCGCCGCCGCCGGCGAACACGATGTCCTGCTTGCCGAGCTGGATCAGCTCCATGGCGTTGCCGATGCAGTGGGCGCTGGTGGCGCAGGCCGAGGTAATGGAGTAGTTGACGCCCTTGATCTCGAACGGCGTGGCCAGGCAGGCCGATACCGTGCTGCTCATGGTCTTGGGCACGCCGAATGCGCCGATCTTGCGCACGCCGCGCTCGCGCAGGGTGTCGGCCGCGTCGACCAGGCTGGAGGTCGAGCCGCCGCCGGAGCCGGCGATCAGACCGGTGCGCGGGTTGGAGACCTGCTGCGGCGTCAGGCCGGCGTCCTTGATCGCCTGGTCCATGGCCACATAGGCGTACGCCGCGGCATCGCCCATGAAGCGGCGCGCCTTGCGCGGAATGATCGCGTCGAGGTCGATGTCCACGGTGCCGGCGATCTGGCTGCGCAGCCCTCGCTCGGCGTATTCGGGTTTGAACTTGATGCCGGAGCGACCGCTCCGCAGAGATTCGGTGACGGTGGCCTTGTCGTTGCCGAGACAAGACACGATGCCGATACCTGTGATTACTACGCGCCGCACGAGATGCTCCTCAACCTACTGAGCCAGCCTTTGCCAGTGGTCCGACCAAGTTAAACAAGTAGGGGTTCCCTTAAGCCGACGACAAGGCGCTAAGGTCTTGAAAAATACCGACCTTCAAATCAGAGGCCGTGTAAATCGGACGATCGTCGACCAATAGCGTACCGTCGGCGATACCCATGACCAGTTTGCGTTTGATCACCCGCTTGATGTCCAGGCGATAGGTGACCCGCTTGGCGTCGGGCAGCACCTGGCCGAAGAAGCGCACTTCGCCGACGCCGAGCGCGCGGCCGCGGCCGCGATTGTCGGTCCAGGCCAGGAAGAAGCCGACCAGCTGCCAAAGCGCATCCAGGCCCAGGCAGCCCGGCATGACGGGGTCGCCCGGGAAATGGCAGGCGAAGAACCACAGATCGGGATGCACGTCCAGCTCCGCGATGACTTCGCCTTTGCCGTAACTGCCGCCGGTTTCCGAAATATGGGTGATCCTATCGAACATAAGCATATTCGGAACCGGAAGCTGCGGCTTATCCGGACCGAACAGCCGGCCATAGCCGCAGTCGATGAGTTCTTCGCGGGTGTAGCTGGATTTTTGAGTCATTCAGGTACCTAGTCGTTGCCGTTGCTCTCGGCGGCGACAGCTTAACGGCATGTGCAGATTTAGGCTATGCCCATAAGGGGCTTAGTATCTATTGGCTAACGCGGGATCGGGATGCCCGACCGCCGCCCCCGGTTGCGCGCAAATGGTAAAGCAGTAGCGACTAGCGGTCACCAGCCCGTGTCGCTCAAGCGCGACGAATGTGCGGCAAGGCCTAGTTTTTTTCGGGTCTCGTCCGCGAAAGGTGATTTTGGCCCTGCCCGCCCACAAGGGCTGAGCTACAATGCTTGGCGCCTACCCGCCATTATCCCCGAGCTTCCCGGATACACCCAAGACATGCGTAAGTTTTTGCATAGCTTCGTCTTTGTGGTCACGCTGCTGCCCGCGATCGGCGTCGCCGACCAGGAGCAGGCGAAGCGCGAGTTGTTCCTGGAGGCGTATCGCGCTCTCGGCGCGGGGAAAACGGTGGATGTGGAGGCTACCGCCGTGGCGCTCGGCGATTACGTGCTGACGCCGTATCTGCGCTATCAGGCCCTGCGGCGGCGCCTGGAGCAGGCCTCGCCGGCTCAGGTCGAGGCGTTCCTGCGGGCGCACGGCGATCTGGCCGTGGCCGAGGGGCTGCGGCGCGAGTACCTCGGCGTGCTCGGCAAGCGCGGCGAATGGCGCTCGTTCCTGTCCCTGTACCGGCCGACCAACGCGCTCGAACCGCGCTGCTACCGCTTGTTGGCGTTGCGGGCGAGCGGGTCGAGCGACGATGCCTGGCGCACCGAGGCACGCCAGATCTGGCAGAGCTCGCGGCAGGCGCCGCAGGCCTGCGAACGGGTGTTCGAGGCGCTGCGCGCCGACGGCGGTCTCGCCGAAGCCGAGGTCTGGCGGCGGGCGCTGGCGGCGATGGAAGCGGGCGATACCAAGCAGGTAAAGAGCCTCAAGCCGTGGCTCGGTCAGCAGCGGCAGGCGCTGCTCGACCAATGGCTCGCGGTGGCCGCCAAGCCGACGCTACTGCAGTCGTCCGGCCATACCTTGGCCGCGGAGATCGCGCCGCAGGCGGTCCGCACCGGCCTGCGGCGGCTGGCGGCCAGCGAGCCGCGGGCGGCCTGGGAGCTGCTGCCGACCCTGGCGAAGCGCTATCGCTTGAACGAGGCGGAGCAGGCGCGGCTGCGCCGCGACGTCGCCATCCGTGCCGCCTGGAGCCAGGAGGCGCTGGCGCTGACTTGGCTGGAGGCGCTGCCGGAGTCGGTGGTCGACGACGAGGTTCGGCTCTGGCGCGCCCGCCTGACGCTGCTTGGTCAGGACTGGGTCAAGCTGCTGGCGGCGATCGACGCGCTGCCGGCGTCCGTGCAAGCCGAGGCGCAGTGGCGGTATTGGCGCGGCTATGCGCTGGACGCCAGCGGCCGCGGCGAGGAGGCGGCGGCGCTGCTCGGCGAGCTGGCGCGGGAGCGCAACTATTACGGCTTCCTGGCCGCAGATCATTTGCACATCCCCTATAGCTTCAACCATCGGCCGCTGCGCTTCGACGAGGCCGAGTTGGCGCTGCTGGAGGCGGACGTCGGTATCCAGCGGGCCCGCGAACTCTTCCGGGTCGGACTGCGCAGCGAGGCCACCGGCGAGTGGCGGGCGGCGCTGGCGCGCTTGGATGGAGAGCAACGGGCCCGTGCCGCGGTGCTGGCGCTGAAGTGGCAGTGGTACGACCGCGCCGTGCTCACCGCCAACGAGGCCGGCCTGGACGACGCGCTGGATCTGCGCTTCCCCACACCGTTCCGCGAGCAGGTGGAGCGCTATAGCCGCATGCATCGGCTCGATCCGGCGGTGGTGTACGCCATTCTGCGCAAGGAGAGCGCGTTCCGGACCGACGCGGTGTCGCCGGCCGGCGCGCTCGGTCTGATGCAGGTGATGCCGCGCACCGGCGCCACCATCGCCCGCGAGCTCAAGCTCAAGGCGCCGGGGCGCGATGGGTTGCTGGATCCGGATACGAATCTGCGCTTCGGCAGCTACTACCTGAGCTCCATGCTGGAGCGCTACGACGGCAATCTGGTCCTGGCCGCGGCGGCCTACAACGCCGGGCCGCACCGGGTGTCGAAGTGGGTAGAGCGCCTGCGTGACGTACCGCCGACCGTGTGGATCGAGGGCATCTCGTTCGCCGAGACTCGCGATTACGTGAAGTCGGTGCTGGCGTTCAGGGCAGTGTTCGACTGGCAGCTCTACGGCAAGACCCGGCGCATCACCGAGTATCTGCAGCCGCTGGACGAGGCGCTGGCCTGCCGCGTCTCGGGGCGCGAGCGCTGCTGAGCGCTCAGGGCTCCTGGTCGAGGATGTAGTCTTCCAGCGGGCCCGTTACCGTCTGTTCGGGGATGGTGCGGTCGCGCATCGACGCGCCGGCGCGATGCACCGTCTCGGTATCGCCCGAAACCAGCGGGTGCCACCAGGGCAGCGGCCGGCCCTCGGCGAGCAGCCGATAGGCGCAGGTGCTGGGCAGCCAGTGGAACTGGCGAGCGTTCTCGGCATTCAGTACCACGCAGTCCGGCACCAGCTTGCGGCGCCGCGCGTAGGCGCTGCAGCGGCAGCTGTGGCCGTCGAGCAGGCGGCAGGCGACGTTGGTCCAGAACAGCTCGCCGGTTTCCGGATTCTCCAGCTTGTGCAGGCAGCACTTGCCGCAGCCGTCGCACAGCGACTCCCATTCGGCGCGGCTCATCTGCTCGAGGCGTTTGGTTTCCCAGAAGGGTTTACTGATTTCGGGCATGGGGGGCTCTTTGCGGTACGCGGTCGGTGCCAGCCGCGGGGTATCCGATATAATCGCGCCTTTCCTACTAGCGAGTCACCGACTCTGTCCATGAACGATATCCAGAAGCAGATTGCCCGCCGCCGGACATTCGCGATCATTTCGCACCCCGATGCCGGTAAGACCACACTGACCGAGAAATTGCTCCTGTTCGGCGGCGCCATCCAGTACGCGGGCACTGTCAAGGCGCGCAAGTCCAAGGCTCATGCCACCTCGGACTGGATGGAGCTGGAGAAGCAGCGCGGCATTTCGGTGACCTCCTCGGTGATGCAGTTCCCGTACCGGGACTACATCGTCAATCTGCTCGATACCCCGGGCCACGAGGATTTCTCCGAGGACACCTACCGCACCCTCACTGCGGTGGACTCGGCGCTGATGGTCATCGACAGCGCCAAGGGCGTGGAGGAGCGCACCATCAAGCTGATGGAGGTGTGCCGGCTGCGCGACACGCCGATCATGACCTTCATCAACAAGCTCGACCGCGAGGGCCGCGATCCGATGGCGTTGCTGGACGAGGTCGAGGAGGTGCTGAAGATCCGTTGCGCACCCATCACTTGGCCGATCGGCATGGGCAAGGGCTTCAAGGGCGTATTCCACCTCTATCAGGACTCGGTGTACCTGTTCAGCCCCAGCCACGGCGAGAAGGTGCAGGACGGCGAAGTGATCCAGGGCCTGGATAACCCGCGCCTGGACGAGCTGTTGGGACCGGTGGCGGCGGAGTTCCGCGAGGAGGTGGAGCTGGTGCGCGGCGCGAGCCACGAGTTCGATCTCGACGAGTATCGCGCCGGTCGGCTGACCCCGGTGTTCTTCGGCTCCGCCATCAATAACTTCGGCGTCCGCGAGCTGCTCGACAGCTTCGTCGCGTGGGCGCCGGGGCCGCTGCCGCGCGCCACCGATGTCCGCGTGGTCGATCCGATGGAGGAGAAGTTCACCGGCTTCGTATTCAAGATCCAGGCCAACATGGATCCCAACCACCGCGATCGCATCGCTTTCCTGCGGATCTGCTCCGGGCAGTACACCAAGGGCATGAAGGTGTTCCAGGTGCGTCTTGGCAAGGAGGTGAAGATCGCCCAAGCCACCACCTTCATGGCCGCCGAGCGCGAGCAGGTGGAGGAGGCCTACGCCGGCGACATCATCGGCCTGCACAACCACGGCACCATCCAGATCGGCGACACCTTCACCCAGGGCGAGGTGCTGAAGTTCACCGGCATCCCCAACTTCGCGCCGGAGCTGTTCCGCCGGGCCGTGCTCAAAGATCCTTTGCGGATGAAAGCCTTGCAGAAAGGTATTGAGCAGCTTTGCGAAGAGGGCGCATCGCAGCTGCTGCGGCCGCTCACCAACAACGACATCATCGTCGGCGCGGTCGGCACGCTGCAGTTCGACGTGGTGGCGTTCCGGCTCAAGGAGGAATACAACGTCGATTGCCGCTTCGAGCCGGTCAACGTGTACACGGCGCGCTGGGTGACCAGCAAGGACCCGAAGAAGCTGGAGGAATTCAAGCGCAAGATGGCCGAGCATCTGGCCCTGGACGGCGCCGGCAGCCTGACCTATCTGGCCACCTCCCGGGTCAATCTGCAGATGACCATGGAGCGTTGGCCGGATATCGAGTTCCACGCCACCCGGGAACACTGACGGTCCGCTCGGGAGAGAGGCGATGTTCGAGTTGTGGCGGCGCTGGCGGCGCCAGCGGGTGCTGGCGCGGGATCGCCTCGATCCGCAGTCGTGGCCGGAGGTACGGGCGGCGCTGCCGCTGTTGCAGGGCCTGAGTGACGAGGAGCTGGGGCGGCTGGAGCAGCTCATGCTGCTGTTCCTGGCCGAGAAGAAATTCGAGGCCGTGGGCGGGCTGGAGCTGACCGAGCCGATGCGGCTGGTGATCGCCGCGCAGGCTTGCCTGCCCATTCTCAATCTCGGCATCGATTACTACCGGGGCTGGTACTCGGTGGTGGTCTATCCCGGCGGCTTCATGGCACGCCGCCACTATGTCGACGAGGCGGCGGTGGTGCACGCTTGGGAGGAGCCGCTGGCCGGGGAAGCCTGGGAGCAGGGGCCGGTGATCCTGTCCTGGGAGGACGTCGAGGACTCGCTGCCGCTGGACGGCTTCAATGTGGTGTTGCACGAGTTCGCCCACAAGCTGGACATGCTCACCGGCGCACCCAACGGCCTGCCGCCGCTGCATCGGGACATGGCCGTGGCGGAGTGGAGCGCCGCCATGCAGGCGGCCTACGACGATCTGGCGGCGCGCGACGACGCCGGCGAGGAGACGCCGATCGATCCGTACGCGGCGGAAAGCCCGGCCGAGTTCTTCGCCGTGATCAGCGAGGTCTTCTTCGAGCTGCCGCACGTGCTGCTGGCCGAGTATCCGGCGGTGTACAAGCAGCTGGCGCGCTTCTACCGCCAGGATCCGGCCGAGCGCCTGCCGTCGCCGGGCGCGTTCTAGCGTTTCCGCTCAGTTCGCCGATACCTGCCACAGCGGCATCGGTTCGGCTAGCCCGAAGCCCTGACCGTAATCGACCTGCAGGGCGCGCAGGCGCTTGACGGTGGCGTCGTTCTCCACCCATTTCGCCACCGTGCGGGCGGCGCTCAGATGGGCGACGCGATTGATGCTGTCGATCAGCACATGGTCCACCGGGTCGTCCAGCAGGGCGGCGATCAGCGGGCCGCCGATCTTGAGATAGTCCACCGGCAGATTGCGCAGTAGGCTCAGCGAGCTGCCGCAGTCGTCGAGCGTCACGGCGAAACCCTCGTCGCGCAGCGCGCCCATCAGCGCCCGGATCGCTGACGGATCGGCCAGCGCCGCCGATTCCGGCAGCTCGAAGCCGATCCGCGCCGGATCCAGCCCGTAGCCGTCGCGGCGCTCGCGCAGGAACGGCAATAGATCGGCGTCAGCCAGAGTGGCCGGCGCTAGATTGATGGACAACCCGGCCGACGGCACCGTGTCGGTCAGCGCCGCTTGCGCGCCGTGCGCGAATACCGTGTCGATGACCCAGCGGTCGATCTGCGGCAGCAGCTCGGCATTGGCCGCGCCGTGGAACAGCGCGGCGGGCGCGCCGGGACGGCCCTCGTCGTCGAGCACCCGCAGCAGCAGCTCGGCATGGCCCGGTTGCGCGCCGCCGTCCAGCTCGACCAGCGGTTGCAGGTACAGCTGCACCCGGCCCTGCTCGAACAGCCAGCGCAGGGCGGCCTCGGGGCCGCCGCCGTTCCGCCGCCGGTGGTAGACCGCGACCTGATTGCCGCCAGCCTCCTTCGCCTGTAGGCAGGCCTCGCGGGCTTCGCTGAGCCAGGCGCGGGCGTCCGGGCCGACCGGGGCGATGCCGATGCTGACGGTCACTTGCTCCGGCTGGGCGTGGTCGTCGTCGATCGACAGGTCGTGCACCGCGTGGATCAGCGAGTCCGCCACCGAGCGGGCGTTGGCCACGGCGCAGTCGCGCAGCAGCAGGGCGAAGTCGTCGCCCTCGATGCGCGCCGCCAGGTCGCCCTGACGGGCGTGGTTGCGCAGATCGGCGGCCAGCCGCCGCAGCAGCTGATCGGCACGCTCGCGGCCATAGCGGAGGTTGATCTGCTCGAAGCCGTCGATGTCCAGATAACATAGCGTATGGACATCGTTCGGCCCGGCCGGTACCCGTTCCAGCTGTGCCAGCAGGCCACCGCGGTTGAGCAGGCCGGTGAGTCCGTCGCGCGCCTGCTCGCCGGCGGCGTCGACCGGCGTCTGCAGCGCCACCAGCAGGCCGCCGCCGGCGCCGCGGATGGCGCTGCAGCGGGCGTGCAGCCGCATGGCGGCGCTGTCGCCGGGCGGCGTGAAGCTGGCCGGCAAGGCGTGCCCGGGCGGCAGGTGCCGGCAGCGCTCCGGCAGGTCGCCGAGCGGGCCGAGCACCGTCTCGAGCGGCTCGCCCAGCAGCTCTTCCGGCGGCCGGCCCAGCGCCGCGGCGGCGGCGGGTGTGATGAAGTCGATACGGTTCGTGGCATCGCTCAGCAGCACCGCCTCCGGCAGCGCCTCCAGCGCCGCTAGGGCGCGGCCGGCGAACGCCGGCGGCGGCGCAGCGTCCGCCGGCCCGGAGGAGGCTTCGCTCGGCGGGCGTCGCGACAGGTTGAAGGCGTTGGCCACCACCAGTACCACGTCGCCCCGCGAGTCGCGGATGGGGCGCAGCGACAGCGACAGCGCCACCGGCTGATGGGCCTTGTCCCAGACCGCCGCTTCCCGGCGCACGGTGCGGCCGGCGCCGGCGGTTTCCACCGCGGCCTTCAGCCGGGCGGCCTGCTCGTCGTGGATCAGCCGCCAGCCGATCTCCCAGAACCGCCGCCCCTTGACGGCGCTTTCGCTCAGCCCCCAGAACGCCAGGGCTTGGCGGTCGATCTCGAGGATCTCGCCGTCGGGCTTGAGCAGGGCTTGGAAGCGCAGAGCGTTCTCGGAAACGGTCTGGGCGCGGCGGTCGGTCTCTAGGGCGGCCATGGCAAGCTCGCTTTGAACTCTCTTCGGATGTTGTGTCCTGGCCGCGGCAACTCAAGAGGTTGCTAATGGAGGTGGTCCATGCCCGGCAGCGATGATCCTCTCGTCATGGCGCCCGCCGCCGCCCGGCCCCTGGCCGAGCAGGTAGCGCAGCGGCTGGGCGTGCCGCTGGCGCCCTGCGAGGAGCGGTGGTTCGAGGACGGCGAGCTCAAGATCCGGCCGTTGACCGGTGTGCGCGGGCGAGACGTCTATCTGTTCGGCGCGTTGTACGGCGAGCCGGGGCAGAGCGTGCACGACCGCTTGTGCCAGATGCTGTTCCTGATCGGCGCGGTGCGCGACGCCTCGGCGCGCACCGTGTCGCTGATCGCGCCCTATCTGCCTTACGCCCGCAAGGATCGCCGCACCAAGCCGCGCGATCCCGTGACCAGCCGCTATCTGGCGCAGCTGCTGGAAGCGGTCGGCGTCGATCGGGTGGTGGCGCTGGAGGTGCACAACCCGGCGGCGTTCGACAACGCCTTTCGCTGCCGCGCCGAGCACGTGGAAACGGGATTGTTGCTGGCGCGCGCGCTCCGGCCGCATATCGGTGACCGGCCGCTGACCGTGGTGTCGCCCGATCCCGGCGGCGCCAAGCGCGCCGACCGGCTGCGGGCGGCGTTCGCGGGGCTGCTGGGGGCGGAGCCGCCGCTGGCTTTCGTGGAGAAGCATCGCAGCGGCGGCGTGGTCAGCGGCGAGTTGCTGGTGGGGGAGGTCGCCGGCCGGGTGGCGGTGATCGTCGACGATCTGATCAGCAGCGGCGAGACCCTGCTGCGAGCGGCGCGCGCCTGCCGCGCCCAGGGCGCGAGCGCGGTGCTGGCGGCGGTCACCCACGGCCTGTTCGCGCCGGGCGCCGAGGCGCTGCTGGCGGCGCCGGAGCTCGACCGCCTGATCGTCACCGACAGCGTGCCGGCGCGCTTGCCGCCGCCCAGTCCCCGGTTGCAAGTGGTGCCGCTCGCGCCGCTGCTGGCGGAGGTGGTGGCGGCGCTGCATCTGGGCGGCTCGCTGACCGAGCTGCTCGAGGTCTGAGGCGCCATTGACCGGCGAGCCGGCATCCCTATCTACCCAGCGTCGTCATGAAGAGCAAAGGAGTGGACGTATGGCAAGGGAAGGCAAAGTGATTGGCAAGGTCGAAGGCGCCAAGCCGACTCGGCATCCGACGGTGCACCGCTGGCTGAGCCCGTTCGAGGAGATCGATCGCATGTTCGAGGACTTCCTGGGACGGGGCATGCGCCAATTCGGCTGGGGACGGGAGGCGCTGCCGGAGGCGGCCGGGATGGAGACCCGCATTCCCCGCGTCGACGTGATCGATCGGGAGAACGAGCTGCTGGTGCGCGCCGAGCTGCCCGGCGTCGACAAGAAGGACCTGGACGTCTCGCTCAACGAGAACATGCTGACCATCAAAGCCGGCACCTACCACGAGCAGCGGGAGGAGGAGGGCGATTACTATCGCTGCGAGATCTCGCGCGGCAGTTTCGCCCGTACGTTGGCGCTGCCGGCCTACATCGACATCGACAAAGCCAAGGCCAGCTTCAAGGATGGGATACTGGAGCTGATCCTGCCCAAGATCGAGCAGTCGAAGCGGCGGCACATCACTATCGAATGAACGGCCGCTTCGATGGATAATCCAAAGCCCGGTCATGCCGGGCTTTTTTTACGGTGGACGAAATGGCGCCCATGGACCCCGCGGAGCAACAACGGCGTCTGCTCGACGCCCTCGCCGATCCGGCGCGCTTCCCGCACCCGGTGGAGCGGGTCGAGCGGATCGAAACCCATATCTCCGTCGTGCTGCTGGCCGGCGAATTCGCCTACAAGATCAAGAAACCGCTCGATGTCGGTTTTCTCGATTTCAGCACGCTGGAGCGTCGGCGCCATTTCTGCGAGGAAGAGCTGCGCCTCAACCGCCGACTCGCGCCCGATCTGTATCTGGAGGTGCTGCCCATTACCGGCACTCCCGAGCAGCCGCGGCTGGGCGGTGAGGGGGAGGCGATCGAGTACGCGCTGTGCATGCGTCGCTTTCCGCAGGAAGCGCTGCTCGGCGCGCGGCTGGCGCGGGGCGAGCTGCCCGCGGCGGTGATGGATGAACTCGCCGCCGAGCTGGCCGATTTCCACGCCCGGGCGGCGGTCGCGGCCCCCGACAGCGGCTATGGCGATTTCGCCGCCATCGCCGGTCCGGCCAGGGACAATCTGACCGTGCTGGCGGAGCGGCTGCCCGCGGCCGAACGGAGCGGACTGGCGGCGCTGCGGGACGCGACCGAGGCCGATCTGGCCCGCCTGGCGCCGGTGTTCGAGGCGCGCCTGCGCGCCGGCCGGGTTCGCGAGTGCCACGGCGACTTGCATCTGGGCAACATGCTCCATCACCAGGGCCGGCTGCTGATCTTCGACGGCATCGAGTTCGATCCGCTGTTGCGCTGGATCGACGTCATGAATGACCTGGCGTTCGCGCTCATGGACCTGGATTACCGCGGCGCGCCGACGCTGGCGCGGCGGCTGAAGGCGGCCTATCTGGAGCGTGGCGGCGACTATCAAGGGCTGGCGGTGCTGCGCTTCTACCAGGGCTATCGCGCCCTGGTGCGGGCCAAGATCGCGGCCCTGCGGGCCGGCCAGCTGCGCGGCGAGGACTGCCGCCAAGCCTGGGACGAGTGCCGAGGCTACCTCGCTCTGGCGCAACGCTACGCGGCCGCGCCGCGGCCGTACCTGGCGATCACCTGCGGCGCCTCCGGTAGCGGCAAGAGCACGCTGGCGCAGCGGCTGGTGGAGCAGGGGGGCTTCGTGCGGCTGCGCTCCGATCTGGAGCGCAAGCGCCTGCACGGCCTGGCGGCGGAGGCGCGCTCCGATTCGCCGCTGGGCGACAAGCTGTATACCGCCGCCGCCACCGACGCGACCTACGCCCGCCTGCTGGAGCTGGCCGAGGCGGCGCTGCGGGCCGGCGAGCGGGTGGTGGTGGACGCCAGTTTCCTGCAGCGTGAGCGGCGCGAGCCGTTCTGTCAGCTGGCCCGGCGGCTGGATGTGCCGTTTAGCATCCTGCTGTTGCAAGGCGAGCCTGAGGCGCTGGCGGCGCGCATCGAGCAACGGCGCGCGCGCGGCGGCGACCCATCGGAGGCAACCGTGGAGGTGTTGCGCCATCAACTGGCTACCGCGCAGTGGCCGACGACGGAGGAGGGGGCTTTGCTGACGCTGGCGGCCGACGGATCGGATTGGGACGCGCGTCTGGGCGGGCTGACCGAGGTCGGCGGTTAGCGTTTGCCGACCCGGCTACCTGGCCTGCCGCGGCGCCCGCTCATCGCCGCCCACAGGTCGTCGAAATCGTCCAGTTCCGCTTCGCCGTCGAACGGCTCCCAGGCTTCGCGGCCGGGCGGATACTCGCCGGTGCCGCGACGCCAGTCGGGCGCTTCCATTTCGGTGCAGCTGTAGCCGATGTCGTCGGGTTCGAGGTCGTCGACCGGGCCGGTCCAGTCCTCCGGCGGCTCGGCCAGTTCGATGTCGAGCGTCCGCCAGGCGTCGAAATCGATGGCCTCGATGTCGCCGTCGAAGCGCTGGATCTCGATCAGGCCCTCGGCCTCGTCCACGTCGATCACTTGGAACAGCTGCCCCTTGTCGAGGTGGCAGTACCAGTTGCCGACCAACGGCTCGAGCTCGTTATGCATTGTCCTTCCTCCGATCCGACGTCCTTGCGAGCGACCGCTCCAAAATCGATAGACAGCCGTTTCGGCAAAGGGTGCCCGCCGCGGCTTTGAGCCAGGTCAAGAGCCGCCGGGGGCTTTGATGCGACGCTGGAGTCGAGGCCTCACTAGACCGAACCTCAACGAGCGTTAAGCCAGGAGCATCGCATGCGCTTCCCCCTTCAGGTCACTTTCCGCAACATGGACCACTCGCCCGCTCTCGAGGCACGGATCGGCGAAAAGGTCGCCAAGCTCGAGCAGCTGTGCGACGAGATCAACGGCTGCCAGGTGGTGGTGGAGTCCGAGCACCGCAGCCAGCACAAGGGCAATCTGTATCGCGTGCGAATCGACCTGACCTTGCCGAGCCGGGAGCTGGTGGTCAGCCATCAGTCGCCACTCGATCAGGCGCACGAGGACGCCTACGTGACCGTGCGCGACGCCTTCGCGGCGATGCGCCGCCAGCTGCAGCGCCATCTGGAGCTGGCGCGGGCATCCTGAGAAGTCCTACACCCCGAGCCCTCTCCCGGTGTCGGGAGAGGGCGCAAGAGGGTTGGTCAAAGAGATCAGCCCTTTACGCACAAAACCTGACGTAGAGTGTGCACCACTTCGACCAGGTCGGTCTGGTTGGCCATGACCTCGTCGATGGGCTTGTAGGCGGCGGGGATCTCGTCGATGACGCCGAGGTCCTTCCGGCACTCGATGCCGGCGGTCTGCGCCTCCAGGTCGCGCTTGCTGAAGCGCCGCTTGGCTTCCGAGCGGCTCATCAGCCGGCCGGCGCCGTGGGCGCAGGAACAGAAGCTCTCCGGATTGCCTTTGCCGCGCACGATGTAGGAGCGCGCGCCCATGCTGCCGGGGATGATGCCCAGCTCGCCGGCCTTGGCGCTGATCGCGCCCTTGCGGGTCAAGTAGACCCGCTCGCCGAAGTGGTGCTCCTGCACCACGTAGTTGTGGTGGCAGTTGATCGCCTCGACGCCGAGCTCGAACGGCGGCAGGTGCCGGCGCAGCGCCTCGATCAACAGCCGCATCATCTCCTGGCGGTTGTGCCAGGCGTAGTCCTGCGCCCACTGCACCGCTTCGACGTAATCGTCGAAATGGGCGCTGCCCTCCGCGAAATAGGCCAGATCCCGGTCGGGCAGCTGCTTGAGGTGCCGCTCCATGTCGCGCTTGGCCAGCTCGATGAAGTAGCGGCCGATGTTGTTGCCGATGCCGCGCGAGCCTGAGTGCAGCATCACCCAGACGTTGTCGTTCTCGTCCAGGCACAGCTCGATGAAGTGGTTGCCGCCGCCGAGGCTGCCGAGCTGGGTGGTCCAGGTCTTGTGGACGTCCTTGACCATGCGCCCCAGCGTTGGATGCTTGGCGAGTATCGACGCCAGTCCCGCCTCCAGGCGCTTGAGCACCGCCCGTGGCGCCTGCGGCGCCTCGTGCTGGGCGAAGCCGACCGGTACGCGCGCCTCGATCTCGGCGCGCAGCCGGCTCAGGCTGTCCGGCAGCTGCGCAGCGGTCAGCGACAGCCGCACGGCGTTCATGCCGCAGCCGATGTCCACGCCCACGGCGGCGGGGATGATCGCGCCCTTGGTCGGGATCACCGAGCCCACCGTGGCGCCGATGCCCAGATGCACGTCCGGCATGGCGGCGACGTGGGAATGGATGAACGGCAGGCGCGAGATGTTGACCAGCTGCGCCAGCGCGGCCGGCTCCACCTGGTCGGTATAGATCTTGACCGGTACTTGGCCTTGTCGCAGTTCCAGTTTGACGGGCATGACCTGTGCTCCGGCGGCAACCCGAGGACTCGGTGGATTAGGCTGCCGCTCGCAGTCGCAGTTCCTCGAAGTAGCGCTCCACCAGCCGGAGCTGCTCGTGCGCCGATTCCACCCGCACCAGCGCGGCGCGCGCCTGCTCGCCGCCGGGCCGGTCCTGCAGGTACCAGCCGATGTGCTTGCGGGCGATGCGCACGCCCATGTACTCGCCATAGAACGCGTGCAGGTTGGCCAGGTGCTCCAGCATCACCGCCTGGACCTCGGCGACGGGCGGCGGCGCCAGCTCCTCGCCGTGCTCCAGATAGTGGCTTATCTCACGGAAAATCCAGGGGTTTCCTTGGGCGGCGCGGCCGATCATGATGGCGTCGGCGCCGGTGTGCTCCAGCACGGCGCGCGCCTTGGCAGGGCTATCGATGTCGCCGTTGGCGATCACCGGGATACGCACCGCCCGCTTGACCGCGGCGATGGTGTCGTACTCGGCCTGGCCGCGGAAGGCGTCGGCGCGGGTGCGCCCGTGCAGGGTCAACGCGGCGATGCCGGCGTCCTCGGCGATGCGGGCGATGGTCAGCGCGTTGCGCCGCTCCGGGCTGGGGCCGGTGCGGGTCTTCAGGGTCACCGGCACCGGCACGGCCGCCACCACGGCGCGCAGGATGCGCTCGACCAGCGCCTCGTCGCTGAGCAGCGCCGAGCCGGCTTGCCGATTGCAGACCTTCTTGGCCGGACAGCCCATGTTGATGTCGATGATCTGAGCGCCGCGCTCGACGTTGTAGCGGGCGGCTTCGGCCAGCTGCTCGGGATCGGCGCCGGCGATCTGCACCACGATCGGCCCCGGTTCGCCGCGATGGTCGGAGCGCCAGCGGCACTTGTCGGTGCCGTACAGGCTAGGGATGGCGGTGAGCATCTCCGAGATCGCCAAGCCAGCGCCCAGCCGCCGGCACAACTGCCGGAACGGCCGGTCGGTGACGCCCGCCATGGGGGCGAGCACGAGGCGATTGGGCAGCTTATAGGGACCGATCTGCATCGACTGTCCAGGAATCCTGGGGGCGGAGGCGCGCATCCGCTCGGACGCGGGCCGGGTAGTATCCCCACCGCTGCCCGTCCAGGCAAGCGCCGGCCTCGGGAATTGCCCGATGCGCCATGGGCTTGGCGTCGGACGCTTGCGGCTCGGGCCGGCAGCGCCCATGCTCGCTGCCCATGAGCCGAGCGAGAAGGAGGACTCCATGCAAGAGCGAAACCTGATGGTGGTCACCGGCGCGAGCAGCGGCATCGGCGCGGCGCTGGTGACGCTGCTGGCGCAGCGCGGCATGACGGTCATCGCCGCGGCGCGCCGGCTGGCGCCGCTGACGGCGCTGGCCGAAGCGCATGGCGATAAGGTGTGGCCGGTGGCGGCGGACGTGGCCAGCGAAGAAGGCCGGGCGGCGATCGTCGAGGCGGTGGGCGGGCGCAAGCTGCGGGCGCTGGTGCACAACGCCGGGGTGCTGGAGCCGATCGGGCCGCTGAGCGAGATCACTTTGGCGCAATGGCGCCACAGCCAGGCGGTGAACGTCGAGGCGCCGCTGTTTCTCACCCAGGCGCTGCTGGAGTCGCTGGCCGATGGTGGCCGGGTGCTGCATGTCTCGTCCGGCGCCGCCCACCATCCGTACCAGGGCTGGGGCGCCTACTGCACGAGCAAGGTGGCGCTGTACATGCTCTACCAGGTGCTGCGCGAGGAGCTGCGCGCGCGCGGCATTGCCGTCGGCAGTGTGCGGCCCGGCGTGGTCGACACTCCCATGCAGACGCTGATCCGCGGTCAGAGCGCGGAACGCTTCCCGGCGGTGGAGCGCTTCATCCGATTGAAGGCGCAGGGACAGTTGCGCAGCCCCGAGCAGGCCGCCGCCTATATCGCCGGTCTGCTGCTGGAACTGCCGGCGGAGCGATTCGCCGAGCATGAATGGGACATCAACGATCCCGCGCACCAGCTCGGCTGACGGCACCGCGGGCGGAGGCTACAGCCGGGGCTCGCGCCGGCTGCCGGCCACGCCGGCCAGGTGGGTGGCGCCGGCGCCGTCCCGATCGCTGCCCGTGAACTTGAGCGCCCGCAGCATCTCCACTTCCGCCACCGCTTCCTGGATGTCGCGCACGGTGGGCGGATTGACCGAAGTCCAGCGCAGCAGCGGTACGCCGGCCTCGCGCAGCAGGCCGGCGACGCGCTCCCGGCCCGGCCCGATGCGGAAGACGTCGTCCAGTAATACCGCGGCGATAACCTGGAACTGGCTATTGCAGATCAGGAAGTCCACCGATAGACCGGCTAGCTCCTGCTGGCGACGGCTGGCCCAGACCTTGTCGGCGCCGCTGACTTCGAGAAAGCTGCCGAGCCGCGTCTCCGAGAAGATGGCGTATTGCGGCAGGGCCTGGCACAGTCGCTGATACAGGGCTTGCTCCGCCTGCGCCAGCGGCAGGCGCACGGCGAGCCGGCCCCGGCGCCGCGGCCTGCTGCGCAGACGCCACAGCCACCAGCCGAACCAGGCGGCCAGGGGCAGGGGGAGCAGGGCCAGCAGCGCATATGCGGTCATAGCTCGATCCTCGTCGTGAGCTTCGTAACCAGCCGTTCGCGGCCCGAACTGAGATGGGGGTCGTGCCCGTCAACCCAAGACCGATCTGGGGATGGTCTCAGCTTGCCGCTGGCGGCGGGGGCGCAGTATCGTCACGAGCCTGCCTCCAGATTCAGGGACGAGGCGGCCGCCGTGCCGGCCGCGATCGACCAGCACAGCAGGTCAGTGCAGGATGCACATCGTCGATACCACCATGTTCTTCGCGCCCCGCAGCGGCGGCGTTAAGCGTTATCTGCTCGCCAAGCATGCCTGGCTCCGGTGCCATACCTCCTTTCGGCACAGCCTGGTCGTACCCGCCGCCGGTGCGATCGCTGACGATGCCGACACCGTGGCGATCGCGGCGCCGCCGTTGCCGGGCAGCGGCGGCTACCGGCTGCCGCTGCGCGCCGGCCCGTGGACTCGAACGCTGCTGGCGCTGGCGCCGGACCTGATCGAGGTCGGCGATCCTTACCGGGTGGCCTGGGCGGCGCTGGAGGCCGGCCAGCGCCTGGGGGTGCCGGTGACGGCGTTCTACCACTCCGATCTGGAGTGGCTGCTGACCGACCGTCTCGGCCGCCTGGCGCGCGGGCCGGTGCGGCGCTATCAGCGCCGGCTCTACCAGCGTTTCGATCTGGTGTTCGCGCCCAGCCGGGCCATGCAGGCCCGGCTGCTCGATCTGGGGCTGGAGCGCACGGCGTTGCAGCCGCTGGGCGTGGACACCGAGCTGTTCCATCCACGCCGACGGCGGCCGGAACTGCGCCGCGAACTGGGGCTGGCGGCCTCCACCCGCTTGCTGGTGTTCGCCGGCCGGCTGTCGCCGGAGAAACATATCGACCGGCTGCTGGCGGCCTTCGCGCGTCTAGGGCCGGACTACCATCTGCTGCTGATCGGCGGAAAGGAAGGGCGCCGGCTCGGGCGCAACGTCACCCTCTATCCCTATCAGGACGGCGGCCGATTAGCCGCGTTGCTGGCCAGTTGCGACGCCCTGGTGCACGCCGGCGACCGGGAGACCTTCGGGCTGGTGATCCTCGAAGCCATGGCCTGCGGACTGCCGGTGGTCGGCGTCGCGGCGGGGGCGGTGCCCGAGCTGGTCGACGCCAGCGTCGGCGTGCTGGTGCCACGGTCGACCGTCGCGGCGCTGGCCGCTGGCGTGAAGGCTTTGTATGAGCGCGACCTGGCGGCGCTCGGCGCCGCCGCCCGCCAGCGGGCCGTCGCCGGCTATGCGTGGGATACGGTGCTGCGCGGTCTGGTCGGGCACTACCTCAGGCTGGTCGGACGGCCAGTTGCGGCGGTCCCGTCGCGCGACACGATGGCGGCCGAGCGGGCCTGGCGGCGATCGTGAGGAAGTCCTGGCTCGCTCTGTTCGCGCTCAGCCTCGGCCTGAGCCTGGCCGTGCCGTTGCTGTACGGCGGTCTGGACAGCTTGCGGGCGTTGCGCGGCGTGCCGGTCTGGGCGTTGGCGGCGCTGTTGGCGATGGTCGGCGCGGGATGGGCGCTCAACGCCGCCCGTATCCGCCTGCTGGCCACCGGTCTGGGCGGTCGGCTGGGACGACGGCGCGCGCTGCTGACCGTGATCGCCAGCGAGTTCGCCGGTGTCGCGACCCCGGCCAATGTCGGCAACGCGCCGACCTACGTGCTGCTGCTGTCGCGGCACGGGCTCACCGTGGGGCAGGCGGCGGCGGTGGTAGCAGTCGACGGGCTGACCGACTTGGTGTTCTTCGCCACCGCGATACCGGCGGCGCTGCTGCTGTTCGCGCTCGACCGCGGCGTCAGTGGCCCGTTGCGGCTGGGCGGCCTGCTGCTGGCGCTGACCCTGCTCGGGGTGGCGGCGCTCGGCTTGCTGCTGAGACACTACCGCCAGCTGGCGTTGTGGCTGGGGCGCCGCTTGCACCACACGGCGCGGCTGCGCCGGCTGCGTTTTCGGTTGGCGCGGGGGCTGATCCAATTCCGGCGGGCGGTGCAGCTGCTGCTGGCGATGGGCCCATGGCGGCTGGGGTTGCTCTACCTCTACTGCGTCGGCCACTGGATGCTGCGCTACGGCGTTCTGCCGGCGATCCTGTGGCTCATGGACCAGGCCGTTCCCTGGGGCTACTTGTTCCTCATGCAGGGTCTGCTGCTGTTCCTGGGGCAGCTGATCGTGCTGCCTGGGGGCGGCGGAGGCGTCGAACTCGGCTTCGGCGCCATGCTGGCGCCTTACCTCGACCCGGTCACCAGCGCCTCCGTCCTTCTGCTGTGGCGGTTCTGCACCTTCTACTGGTACCTGCTGGCCGGAGCGCCGGTGTTCGCGCTGCTGTCGGGGCGGGCGGTGAGCGAGCTGGCGCGGCGCTCGACTTGACGCTCGCGCGGCCGCTATGGCTAGGTAGCCAGGTTTCAACCACCGCCGGAGCGAACATGAGCAAGCACGTCGCCGCCGCCGTTTTCTGCTTTCTGGCGCTGCCCGCCGTCCAGGCGCAGCCGTTGCAGTCGGAAGGCCCGCGGCAAGCGCCGTCCCTGACCATCTACCAGGACGACCTGGCGCTGGTGCGCGAGCAGCGCAGTGTGGAGCTGCCCAAGGGGCGCTCGGAACTGGTCATCGGCCAGATCAGCCAGCAGATCCTGGCGGAGAGCGTGACGGTAAAGTCGTCCGGTGTGGAAGTGACTTCTATCAATTACTTGTCGGCCAATTTGAATGTGGATTCTCTCGTCGAGCGCCACATCGGCAGGCCGGTCACGCTGATCTATCACGCACCGGCGGCGGGAGACGGGGACCGTGTGCAAGGGATTCTGCTCGGCGGCAGCGGCGACCGCCCGCTGGTGCGGGTCGGTGACCGCATCGAGATCGGCGGGCCGGACGCGCCGTGGCGGCTGGCGTTCGACGCCGTGCCGGCCGACCTGCGCGGCCAGGACGCGTTGGTGGTGGAGCTCGAGAGCGCCGGCGCCGGCCGCCGAGCCCTGGAGCTGGCCTACCTTACCCGAGGCCTGTCCTGGCAAGCGGACTACGTGCTGGAGCTGGACGCCGAAGAGAGCGGGCAGGGCCGGCTGAGCGCCTGGGCGACCCTGGACAACCGCACCGGGCTGACGGTGCAGGGCGCGCAGGTGCGGCTGGTGGCCGGCTCGCCCAACCAGGTGCGCACACCGGCGCCGGCTTACGCGACGCGCGCGCTCAAGGCGGAAGCGGCCGACATGGCGCAGGAGGCGGTCGGCGACTACCGCCTGTATACCGTACCCGACCCGGTCGTTCTGCAGGGGCAGCAGCGCAAGCAAGTGCGGCTGCTCGCGCCGCGCGCCGTCAAGACCGTGCGCCGCTACGAAATCGAGGGCTATGCCCTGGGCACCCAGCAGGAGCCGCGCGAGCAGGCGGCGCGGGTGATCCTCACGCTGCGCAACGAAGCGCCGGCTCTGGGGCAGCCGCTGCCGGCTGGCCTGCTGCGGGTGTACGCGCCGGACTCCCGTAAGGAGCTGCAGTTCCTCGGCGAGGACCGCATGCCGCAGTCCGTCGCCGGTCAGGCGTTGGAGCTGCGGCTGGGCAGCGCCAGCGAGGTCAGTGGCAAGCGCACTGCGTTGTCCGCGCGCCGCATCGACCAGAACACCACCGAGGTGGAATGGGCGGTCGAGCTGCGCAATGGCAAGCGTCAGCCGGTGACGGTCGAAGTGGTGGAGCAGCTGCCGGGCGATTGGCAGATCCTAAGCGAGAGCCATCGCCACCAGAGGAAGACCGCGCAGCAGGCGCGCTGGTCGCTGGAGGTGCCGGCCGGCGGTACGGCCGAGCTGCGCTATCGGGCGCAGGTGCGGCTGTGACCGGCGTCTAGCCGAGAATACCCAGCGTTGCCAGCAACAGGACGGCGTAGCGGCCGCCCTTGCCGAGCCCGGTGAGCAGCAGGAACAGGTCGAAGCGGGTGCGCATCACGCCGGCGATGAAAGTCAGAGCATCGCCGCCCACCGGTGCCCAGGACAGCAACAGCGACCATACCCCCCAGCGCTGATACCAGCGCTGCGCCAGGCCCAGGCGCTCGGGGCGGAACGGAAACCAGGAACGATCCTGGTAGCGCAGCAGGAACATGCCCAGCGCCCAATTGCAGGCCGCGCCGCCGGTGTTGCCGGCGGTGGCGGCCAGCCATAGCGCCAGCGGGTCGTGGCCGGTGCTCAACAGCCCGATGAACAGCACTTCGGAATAGAACGGCAGCAGCGTGGCCGCCAGGAAGGCGGCGGTGAACATGCTCAGGTAGGCAAGCAGATCCACGGTGCGCTCAGCCGCCCCGCTCGGCGCAGACCGCCCGCAGGGTGCGGGCCAGCTCGCGGGTGGCCGGGCCGGCGTTGTCGCTGTCGGCCAGCACCAGATAGAGCGGGATCCGGCGCGAGCCGCCCTCGGCGAGCGGCAGCGGCAGCAGCTCGCCACGCGCCAATTCCTCTTGGATGTGCTCGCGCGGTATCCAAGCGAAGCCCAGCCCCTGACGCACCGCCATGATCGAGGTGCGCAGGTGGGACACGGTCCAGCGCTGTTCGGCGGCGAGCCAGCCGGAGTCCTGCTGCCGGAACTGGCCGGAGTCGCGCACCACTAACTGCCGGTGCGCCTTGAGATCCTGCTCGCCGAGCGGTCGACCGAGCCGGTGCAGCGGGTGGCTCGGTGCAGCCACCGCCAGGAATTCCACCGTGCTCAGGGCCCGGCCCAGGAAGCCGGGCGGGACCCGGGTGGTGATCGCCAGATCGACGCGGTGGGAGAGTAGGGCCTCGTCCGTGCCCGACAGCACCGACTCGAACAGCTGTACCCGCACCTCGTGCGCGTCGGCGCGGCAGGCGTCGGCGAAGCGGCCCAGCGCCTCGAACAGCAAGGTCGGCGGAAAGATCACCTCCACCGCCAGGCGGATTTCCGGTTCCCAGCCCTGGGCCAGGCTGGCCGCCAGCCGTTCCAGGCCGTGCGCCTGCTCCAGGAGGGCGCGGGCGCGCCGCAGCAGCAGTTCGCCGGCCTCGGTCAACTTGGCTTTGCGCCCGCTCTGGATCAGCACCGGCACCGGCAGCCGCTCCTGCAGCTTGGCGATGGCGTAGCTCACCGACGATTGGCTGCGGTGCAGGGCCTCGGCGGCTTGCGCGAAACCGCCGTGATCGACCACCGCCTGCAGGATGTGCCACTGTTCGAGGGTGATGCGCGGGATCGGGTCAGTCATCGATCCAAATTTCCGATGAATATCGGCCAAAATTGGCATCAATTGATGCATAAGGCCGATGTAATATCAAACCTGTGCTTTCCGTGTCGCACCGCCAGCCCGGCGGGCGAACGTTCCACGCAGGAGGATATGGTCATGAACAGCCGTCCCGTGCAACGCGTGCTCGTTGCCCGTCCCAGCGCCGATGGCGATGGCGTAAAGCTGAGCCGGGTGTTCTCGCCCAATGCCCGGCTCGATCCGTTCCTGCTGCTGGACGAGTTCGGCTCGGACGAGGCCGCCGACTACATCGGCGGTTTTCCGCCCCATCCGCACCGCGGCTTCGAGACCGTGACCTACATGCTGGAAGGGCGCATGCGTCATCGCGACCACCTCGGCAACAGCGGTCTGCTGGGACCGGGCGCGGTGCAATGGATGACCGCGGGCCGAGGCATCATTCACTCGGAGATGCCCGAGCAGCAGGAAGGGCGCATGCGCGGTTTCCAGCTCTGGCTGAACCTGCCGGCCGCCGAGAAGATGAAGCCGGCCAATTACCGCGACATCGACGCCGCCGAGATTCCCGTGGTCGAGCGAGCGGAGGCGGTCATCAAGGTCATTGCCGGACGCTTCGCCGACGGCGAGACAGTGGTGGAGGGCGCAGTGCGGGGCGTCACCACCGACCCGCTGTATCTCGACGTCGCACTGCGGCAGCGCGCCGGTCTGACGGTTCCGATCGCCGACGACTACACCACGCTGGTGTACGTGTATGACGGCGCGGTGGCGGTCGGTGACCGGATCCTGCAGCCCAAGCAGCTGGCGGTGCTGGGCGCCGGTACGTCGGTGCGGCTCGAAGCCCAGGATGAGGAAGCCAGGCTGCTGCTGCTGGCCGCCAAGCCGATCGGCGAGCCGGTGGTCCACTACGGCCCGTTCGTCATGAACACGATGCAAGAGATCGAGCAGGCGCTGCTCGATTACCGGGCGGGTCGACTGGTCGGGTGAGGCGCCCATTGCGGAGTCGGGCTAGCGCGCACGCCGCGCGACGCCCGGCCCCGCGCAAGCGGGAAGCCGGGACGAGTGCGCAATCCGTCTAGCCCGGTTCTGGCGGGGCGGCGTAGGCCCTGCCACGTGGCCTGGCCGGGCGTGCTTGCTCAGCGCCGTTGGCGTGATCCATCTCCTTTCCTGTCATGCCGTCGCAGGTTGTTCGGCGGCGTTTGTCGTCCGTGCTTACTAGTAAGATGTTACTAGTAAGTGTTGCGCAACTAGCCTTCCCCCCTGTATCCTGCCTTCATCGTTCTCGATTCAACCGGATGCGGCGATGGCTGAGAGCAAATCGGCAAAGTACCAGCGGGCGTTCCGCGAGCGCATGCGTCGCCAGGGGCTGGTGTCCAAGCTGGTCTATATCCGGCCGGAGCATTCGGCGCTGCTAGCCAAGGTTGAGAAAGCGCTGCAGCAGCCTGCGGCGCAGATCGTCATCAGGAACAGTCACCCAGGAGACACACCCGCCATGGGCAACAGCAAATGGACAACCGCCTCGCTGTTCGAGGCCCTCAAGAGCAGCGAACTGGTCAGCAGCGGCCAGGCGACGATCGAGCTGATCGACGGGGTGGAGGCGACCATCAATATCGTCATGCACGAGTTCGGCGATCTGCCCATCCAGATATCGGTCTCCGGCGAGCAGCTGTTCTGCTCGACCCAGCTCTGGGGTGAGGATCAGGTGGCGGACCCGGCTTCGTTCAACGAGAGCCTGCTGCTGCTCAATCCCATCAACCCGCTCTCCAATTTCGGGCTCATCCAGCAGCCGGACGGCCGCCGGATCTACGTTCTGTTCGGCGAGCTCAGCGCGTCGTCGCTGCTGGAGCACGTGATCGAGGAAGTGGAGGTGCTGGCCCAGAACACCCTCGAAGCTGCCGACGCCTTTGCCGACCAACTGCTGAAGTAGTCCATCAGGAGAACCTGCTATGAGTCTGTTGAAAAAGATCTTTACGGCTATCCGAGGTGGCGCTACCGAGGTCGGTCAGGCCATCGTCGACTCGCAGTCGCTGCGCATCCTCGACCAGGAGATCCGCGACGCCACCAACGCGTTGAACAAGTCGCGCGACGATCTCACCCGGATCATGGCGCAGCGCAAGCTGGCGGCCGACAAGCTCGCGCCCAAGGAGGCGAAGCTCAGGGAATACGAGGGCTACGCCGCGCAGGCGCTGGAGAAGAACGACGAGGCGCTGGCGCTGGAGATCGCCGCCAAGATCGCCGAGCTGGAGGGCGAGATCGCCGAGCAGCGGGCGCTGATCGAGGATTACGACAAGAGCATCGTTACCCTGAAGAAGGCCATTCAGGACGGCGAGAAGACGGTGGCGCGACTCAAGGTGCAGGTCGATCAGGTCAAGGCCACCGCCACGGTGCAGCGCGCCCAGGCGACCATCGCCGCCCGTCACAGCGGCACCAACGCCACCATCTCGACCGCGCTGGAGTCGCTGGAGCGGATCAAGGCCAAGCAGGCCGAGACGGCCGCGCGCATGGAGGCGGCGCGCGAGCTGGCGCAGGAAGAGGAGGATGGCGACCTGCACAGCAAACTGAAGAAGGCCGGCATCATTCAGGAGCAGAACAGCGCCAGCGCGGTGCTGGAGCGCCTGAGGAAGCAGCGCGCCGAGGGCGGCAAGTAAGGCCGCCAGGCGCGATCACGCGCGGCAGCGGCGGCGCCGAACGGATCGGCATCGCCGCTGTCTCTGCTCTGTGAGGCCGGTCTCCTGCTCTCGGTAAGGAACTGGGTGATGTTCGACTTTCTCAAAAAAGCCTTGCGAGCCTCGCGCGAACCGAAGGAGGAGGCGCCGCCGCCGTCGCCGCTGCAGGCCATGGGGCTGCGTCGCGGCGGCTTCGTCAGCGTCGATCCGCTGCCGTTCCGCATGCTCGGCGATCGTCTGCTGTTCGCTCCGCCGCAGGACAGCCAGCGCATCGAGACCGTCGGCAAGGTGGACCTCGGCGCCGGAGCCATGCTGCATCGCTATTACTTGAGCGAGGATGCCTGGATTCAGGTCAGCACCACCGCCGGGCAGATCGATGACCTCAAGCTGTTCGTCTTCGATCAGACCAAGAACCCCTCCAACCGCGCCAGCTTCGAGCGGTGGCTGGGCGACGAAAGTCCGATCGGTGGTAGAACCCTGGAGTACCGTGGCAAGCTGTTCCGCCGCGTCTGGGGTGACGAGGACGACGAACGGGCGCCGTTGGTGGCGTTTTCCGAAACGGTTTATTCCGATTCCGACGCCGTTCCGGCGTTTCGCACCGACCACTTCTGCATGCTTTACGAACGCGAAGTGGAGGATAGCGAGCGGATGGAATACCTGCTGGTTTCGGCGGAGGAAACCGGTGACGAATACTGCGTGGTTTACAGCCTCGGCGTCGACGTCACCGACGCCGATCTACAGGTGACTTGAGCGCATGGAAAACAACGAAATCGTCAGTGGCGCCGCGACGTATCTCGGCGGGTTGCCGGGATTTCTGGCTTACTTCGGAACGTCCGTCGCTCTGCTGGCGGCGTTCGCCGTGGTCTACAGCCTGGTGACGCCGCATCACGAGTGGCGGCTGATCAAGGCCAATACGCCGGCGGCGGCGATCGCCTTCGGCGGCAGCCTGCTCGGTTTCGTGCTGCCGCTGTACAGCGCCATTTCCCATTCGGTGAATCTGGTCGATTGCCTGCTGTGGGGTCTGGTGGCCTTCGTCGTGCAGCTCGCCACTTTCTTCGTGCTGCGGCTGGTCATTCCGGAGCTGCCGCGGCGGATCAGCGACAATGAGCTGGCGTCGGGGATTCTGGTCGCCGCCTTGTCGCTCGCGGTGGGTCTGCTCAATGCCGCGAGCATGACCTACTGAAGACGAGGACTTGCCGATGAAGCGCAGTAGAATCGTCGGACTGGCTTTGATGGGCAGCGCGCCCGTGCTGCTGTCGGCCTGCGGAGAGCCGCCGACCGAGGCCATTACCTACAGCTCGCTGGAGCAGTGCCTGAAGGACGGCAAGCTGAGCGCCGAGGTTTGCGAGAGCGAGTATCAGCGCGCCGTGCAGATGCACCAGCAGACCGCGCCGCGCTTCACTTCGCAGGCAGCCTGCGAGGCGCAGTACGGCCCGCAGGGCTGCCAGGTGGTCCGCGCGCCGGGCTTCGGTGACTACTTCATGCCCGCCATGGCCGGCTTCATGGTGGCCAAGCTGCTCGATCAGCGGCGCGACCGCGATCAGGCCTATTACGGCGGCTATGCGCGCGGCGCCGGTGGCTACCGCGGCGAGCCGCTCTACCGCAACCGCGAGGACCGCAGCACCTGGCGCACCTGGGACAACCAGACCGTCGAGCGCGGCGAGGGCAAGACGGTGATGCGCGACAAGGCGATCACGCAGTCCCGCGGCGGCTTCGGTTCGCAGGCGGCGGCGCGGGGCAGCTGGGGCAGCTGAGCGGCATGCAGCGCATACGCGCCGAGGAGCGGCCGCACTGGCGCGAGCAGGCGGAGCGGCTCGGGTTTCTCTTCCACAGCCCGAACGGCGAGCCCTACTGGGACGAGACTGCCTACTACCGCTTCACCCTCCGGCAGATCGAGGACGATCTGGAGCGGCCCACCGAAGAAGTGCACGAGCTGTGCATGGACCTGGTGGCGCGGGCGGTGCGCGACGAGACGTATCTGCGGCGGCTGTGCATCCCGGAGCGCTATTGGGACTATATCCGCCGCAGCTGGCTGGACGGCCAGCCGCACTTGTACGGGCGCATGGATTTCGCCTACGACGGCCGCGGTCCGGCCAAGCTCTACGAGCTCAACTACGACACGCCCACGTCGCTGTACGAAAGCGCTTTCTTCCAGTGGCTATGGCTGGAGGAGGGCATCGCCGCCGGCACGCTGCCGCGTGACGCCGATCAGTTCAATTCCATCCAGGAAGCGCTGATCGAAGCGTTCGCGTTGCTGCGCCCCCGGCTGCCGATGCCGCTGTATTTCACCAGCGTGCGCAACGCCGCGGAGGACCGCGGCACCATCCTCTACCTGCGGGACTGCGCGGCGCAGGCTGGCATCGAGACGCGGCTGATCGACCTGGAGGACATCGGCGCCAGCATCGACGGCCGCTACACCGACCTGGCGCATGACGTCCTGCCCGCGGTATTCAAGCTTTATCCGTGGGAGTTCATGTTTCACGAGAAGTTCGGCCCGCTGTTGCCGAAAGCCGATACGCTGTTCTTCGAGCCGCCGTGGAAAGCGGTGCTGAGCAACAAGGGCGTGCTGCCGCTGCTGTGGGAGCTGCATCCGGGCCATCCCAACCTGCTGCCGGCCCGCTTCGACCCGGCGCCGGATAGCCCGCCGCCGCCCGGTTGGGTGCGCAAGCCGCTGTTCTCGCGCGAAGGCGCCAACGTCGAGATCGCGCTGCCCGACGGCAGCGTGGTGTCCGAACCGGGACCGTACGGCGACGCGCCGTGGGTGTTGCAGGCGTTCCATCCGCTGCCGTGCTTCGAGGGGAACTACGCGCTGATCGGCAGCTGGGTGATCGGCGATCGCGCCTGCGGTATCGGCATCCGCGAAGATCGTTCGCTGATCACCACCGACGCGTCACGTTTTCTGCCCCATATTTTCTGTGATTGACCGCGTTCGGTGCCGCGATTTCGCCCGCGAATCGCCGGGACGGCGCCGGCGACGATTGCCGTCCGCCGGGGGCGTCGTTAGGATCATAGGCCATTGGCGGATTGCCAGCGTCGTGGCGACGGCCCGGCGCCCGCGATGCAGATTCGGCGGCGCGCCGGTCCCCGCAGCAAATTCGAACTAATTAAACAAGCGAGGAGGAGAAGCAGCCCATGCAATCGACGATGATGAATGTACCGCTGACGCTGGTGCAGATCCTGGAGCGGGCGGGAACGCTGTTCGCCAACACCGAGGTGGTCAGCCGGCGGCCGGACAAGAGCGTGCACCGCTGCACCTATGGCGACATCTACAAGCGGGCGCGCCTGCTGGCCGAGGCCCTCACCAAGGCCGGCCTGAAGAAGGGTGACCGGGTCGCCACTCTGATGTGGAACCACTACGCTCACCTGGAGACCTACTTCGGCGTGCCGGCCGCCGGCGGCGTGCTGCACACCCTCAACCTGCGGCTGTTCCCCAACGACATCGCCTACATCGTCAACCACGCCGAGGACCGCTTCCTCATCGTCGACGATGTGCTGCTGCCGTTGTTCGAGAAGTTCCGCGACCAGGTCAAGCTCGAGAAGATCATCGTCTTCCCGTTCAGCGGCCAGCCGGTGCCGGAGGGCATGACCTCCTATGAGGATTTCCTCAAGACCGCCACCGGCGACTTCACTTACCCCGAGATCGACGAGAACGACGCCTGCGGCATGTGCTACACCTCGGGCACGACCGGCAATCCTAAGGGCGTGGTCTACTCGCACCGCTCGCAGGTGCTGCATTCGATCGTCTCGGCGCTCCCCGACGGCCTGAACCTCACCCGCCGCGACGTGGTGATGCCGGTGGTGCCGATGTTCCATGTGAACGCCTGGGGCCTGCCGTACACCCTGGCGCTGATCGGCGCCAAGCAAGTCTATCCGGGGCCGCACATGGACGGCGTGAGCCTGCTCGAGATGTTCGATCAGGAGAAGGTCACGGTCACCGCCGGCGTGCCGACCCTGTGGCTGGGCGTGCTCAACGCCCTGAGCAAGGAGCCGGAGCGTTGGAAGCTGCAGCCGGGCATGCGCATGGTCAGCGGCGGTTCGGCCACGCCGATCTCGCTGATCAAGTCCTTCGACAAGTTCAACGTCCGCGTGGTCTGCGCCTGGGGCATGACCGAGACCTCGCCGCTCGGCTCGGTGGCGACGCTCACGCCGGAGATGGACAGCTGGCCCGAGGAGAAGAAGTACGAGTACCGCGCCAAGGCGGGCATGTACGTACCGCTGGTCGAGGCCCGGGTGGTCAACGAGGACGGCGTCGCGCCCAACGACGGCAAGACCGTCGGCGAGCTGCAGGTGCGCGGGCCGTGGATCACCGGCGCCTACTTCAAGGGCGAGGGCGGCAACGACAAGTTCACGCCGGACGGCTGGTTCGCCACCGGTGACGTCGCCCACATCAGCCCCGAGGGCTTCATCCACATCACCGACCGCACCAAGGACCTGATCAAGTCCGGCGGCGAGTGGATTTCCTCGGTGGAGATGGAGAACGAGATCATGGGCCATCCGGCCGTGGCCGAGGCGGCGGTGATCGCCGTGCCGCATCCGAAGTGGGTGGAGCGGCCGCTGGCGGTGGTGGTGAAGAAGCAGGGCATGGAGGTCACCAAGGAGGAGATCCTCGACTACCTCAAGCCCAAGGTGGCGTCCTGGTGGCTGCCGGACGACGTGGTGTTCGTCGACGAGCTGCCGCACACCTCCACCGGCAAGCTCATGAAGCGCGCCCTGCGCGAGCGCTTCCAGGACTGGAAGCCGAGCAACGGTTGATCTCGTCCGCCGGCGGTCGCATAGGCCGTCTGCGGTCCAATGGAAAGGGGCGCCTCGGCGCCCCTTTCGTTGTTTGCGTGGGCGGTCTACAGCGCCTTCGCCGATCGCTGGCGTCGCCGCCGACGCGGCAGCGACGTCGCGTGCAGCCAGGTCAGCGCATCGATCTCGTCGGTGAAGCTGCGCGAGCGGAACCCGGCCTTGGCTATAGCCTCCGCCAGGGCATAGGCGCGCCGCTCGCCGCTGGCGCAGAGCAGGGCGATGGAGCAGAGCCGGCGGGCGCGGGGCAGCCGCGCGTTCCTCGCTCGCCGGCAGCTCCAGGCCAGCACGCCGACCACGCGGGCTTGCCGGAGGTCGAGCAGGTGGCGATAGTGGCCGTCGGCGCCTTGCTCGGCGGTGCGGCGCAGCGCGTCGCAGCCGTCATCTATGGTCAAACCGCCACGGATCGTGGTCCGGACGATGCCGTCACTACTGAAGATGTCGATTTTTGCTGTCATGCACCATGCTTTGGGGTGAGGCCCCGGATCGTTCAAGATCGGCAGGGGAAGCACCGCACCAATGGGCGTGGCGCTGGTCCAAGGATGCGATAGCCGCCTCGCAATGGCCGCATGCCGACGCCATCGGCAGGGATAGGTGAAATGTTCGGGTTTCTCCAGGGATTTGCCTACGGGTTGTTTCTGTCCTGTTTCCCCTGGCTGATCGTCGGGATGGTCAAGCCGCGATTGGCCGTGCCCAACGACCCGCCCCGACGCTGGCAGGTGTTGCTCCGCTACTGGCTCATCGTGCCGTTCATCGCCCTGCTGTTGTGGCTCACCTCGCTGTGGGGCGGTTTCGGGCCGACCCTGGAGGGCTGGCTGGCGGGACTGGCCGCGGTGGCGGTGGAGCTGCCGCTGGAGCGGCGCTGGCGACGCTGGCGCGCCGCCCGGGCGCAGCGGCGGCAGGCGCTGCGGCGCGAGGCGGGGATGGCCGTGCTCGATCCCGCGCGGCCGCCGGCCGGCGCCGACGATGTAGTCTTGGCGCTGTGCGAGGCCAAGGGCCGGTTGTCGGACCTGCGGCGGGACGATCTGGCGGCGCAGGCGGATCGGCTGTACAGCCGCTACCGGCGTGTGCTCGACGCGGTCGGCACCAAGTTCGATCCGCGCGAGCTTACCTTCGAGCGTTCGCGCGCGCTGGCGGCCGAGGTATGCCGGGCCGCGCTCGATGAGCTCAGTGCCATGATCTCGCTGCTGAACGGCATCGCCGGCATCGATCCCGACTACGTTCGCCGCCGGCTCGCCGAGCGCGACCTGCCGGGCGAGGAGCGCACGGCGCTGCAGCGCCGCCTGGCGCTGGTCGAGGAGGCGGAGCGGAACCTGCGCCTGCTCAACGCCCGCATCGAGGCGGCCCTCACCGCGCTCGACGATGCCGCCGTGGCGATCGCCAAGCTCGATACCGACCGGCCCAAGGCCGGCGCCGGCGCCGACCGGGCGCTGGCCGACCTGCGCCGCTTCGTGGAACGGGCCGAACTTTACGGGCACAGCGCCCATAGCAAGGAGCCGATATGACCGAACCGCGTTCGCCGCTCAGCCTGTCCCTGCCGCCGGTGGAGGAGATCGCCGCCGAGGTCGCTCCCGGCGCCGCCGCACCGCCCGAGGATCCGGAGCTGGCGGCGTTGGCCGACGCCTTCGTGCGCGAGGTGCTGGCGTCCGGCGAGGGAGCGGCCCAGCGTCAGCGGCAGGCGATAGACTCCATGGGACAGGAAGTGCAGCGCGAGGCGGCGCACCGCAGCGCCATGCTGCAGACGCCGATCCGCAAGCTGGCCCATCAAGGCGACGAGGGCGGGCCGGTGGCCAAGGCGCTGCTGGCGCTGCGCGCCAAGATGGAGGAGCTCGATCCGAACCGGCGCAGCTTCACCGAGCGCGGGCTGTCGCGCGTGTTCTCCTTCCTGCCCGGGTTGGGCAATCGGCTGCAGCGCTACTTCCGCGAGTTCGAAAGCGCTCAGGAGTCACTGGACGCCATCATCCGCGACCTGGAGGCGGGCCGCGACATGCTGCGCCGGGACAACGTCACGCTGGCCGACGATCAGGAGGCGCTGCGCGCGCTGATGGTCCGGCTGCAGCGGCAGATCGAGCTCGGGCGCCTGATCGATCGGCGGCTCGAGGCGCGGGCGGTCGAGCTGGCCAAGGACGACCCGCAGCGGCGCTTCGTCGAGGAAGAGCTCATGTTCCCGCTGCGCCAGCGTATCGTCGATCTCCAGCAGCAGCTGGCGGTCAGCCAGCAGGGCGTGCTGGCGCTGGAGGTGATCATCCGCAACAACCGCGAGCTGATGCGCGGCGTCGACCGCGCCATCAACGTCACGGTGTCGGCGCTGAACGTCGCGGTCACGGTAGCGCTGGCGCTGGCCAACCAGCGGTTAGTGCTGGATCGGGTGGAAGCGCTCAACACCACCACCTCCGACCTGATCGCCGGCACCGCTCAGGCGCTGCGCAACCAGGGGGTGGAGATCCAGACCCGGGCGTCGTCCACCGTGCTCGACATGGAGAAGCTCCAGCAGGCGTTCAGCGACGTCATCGCCGCCATCGACGAAGTGTCCCGCTACCGGCGCGAGGCGCTGCCGCGGCTGGACGAGCAGATCGACCGCCTGGAGGCGCTGGCGGCCAAGGGCGGCGCCGCGATCGCGCAGCTGGAGCGCGGCAACGACGCCGCCGAGCAGACGCATGGGCAGCTCTGAGGGCGTTCAGCCGGTCGCGGCGCAGACCCGGTTGCGGCCGGCGCGCTTGCCTTCGTAAAGGGCTTGGTCGGCGCGCAGGATCAGATCGTTGATCGACTGGTCCTCGGGCCGAAGCTCGGTGACGCCGATGGTCGCGGTCAGCCGGAAGCGCTGCTGCCGGGCCACCACGTCGGTGGACGCCAGCAGCACCCGCAGGCGCTCGGCCACCCGGGTGGCGCCCGCCACGTCGGTGTCCGGCAGCAGGATGATGAACTCCTCGCCGCCCAGCCGCCCGGCGATGTCGGAGTCGCGCAGCACCGCCCGGCAGACGTCGGCGCATACCGTCAGCGCCGTGTCGCCGGCGGAGTGGCCGTAGGAATCGTTGATCCGCTTGAAGTAATCCAGATCCAGCACGCACAGCGCCAGCGGGCGATTGTAGCGGCGGGCGCGGCGCACCTCGCGCTCGAACAGCGCCTCGTAGTGGCGGCGGTTGAACAGCCCCGTGAGCGGATCGGTGGTGGCCTGGCGCTTGAGTTCGTCCTCGAGCCGCTGCCGCTGGTGCAGCTCCCGCCGCGCCCGTTCCAAGGCGGCGAACTCGCGCCGGTGGATCACCTGAAAGCGGTAGGCGGCCGACAGGCCGGCGCTGGTCGGCAGCACCAGCAGCGCCATGAGCACGACCAGCCGCAGTCCGCTCGTGCCCAGCACCAGATGCGTGCACAGCGCGCAACCGATGATGGCATACAGCGCCACCAGGGCCGAGAGCACCACGCGGTTCGGCAGCAGCACGAACAGGCTGATCAGCATCGCCATGGTCGCCGCGATCAGCCACTGGATGCTCTCTCTAGGCAGGATGAAGTACCACACGAAGAACAGGCTGAAGGCGAGCAGCAGCAGGGGCGTGAGCACGGTGCCGTCGGTGGCCAGTTGCGGGCGGCGGGTCACCAGCGCGGCGCAGATCGCCATGCCCAGCAAGGTCAGCAGCCTGGCGAGCAGGCACAAGTAGAAGTACGGCGTCAGCCCCAGGACGGCATAGTCGACGAACAGGAACAGCAGCAGTAGCCCCGCCCATACCGCCAGCGCCACCCGCAGCTGCCGTGCCATGGAAACGGCGACGTGCTCGCGGAAGCGCTGCTCGGTGGCGGGATCGGCGAATTCACCGGACCAGAACGCGATCGCGTAGCGGCTGGTCGATTCGGGTAGCGTCATACGGTACTCGGGCTCACGCACATCGGTCGGTTCCCTCCGGTAACGGTTTACGGACGTCGGCCGTCGGCGCTTCCTCGCCGGCCGGCGTGCGCCGCCATGCGCCGATCGCCGCCATGGCCAGCGCCATGGCGAACAGCAAATAGATCACGCTGAGAAACGCGCCCGGGAAGCGGCTGTAGAAGCTGCCGCCGGCGTGCGGGGAATAGGGGAGGTCGAACAGCAGCTCGGCGCGCTCGAACGCCGGACCGCGCTGGGCGATGCGCCCGCTGGGCAGGATCACCCCGGAGGGGCCGTTGTTGATGGCATGAACCAGCGGCACGCGGTTCTCCACCGCGCGCAGCGCCGACGCCCACAGATGCTGGAACGGCTGGCGGGTTTCGCCGAACCAGCCGTCCTGCGACAGCACCACCAGTACCTTGCCGGCGCCGTCGGCGCCGATCGCTTCGGCCAGGAACTCCGGGAACGCGGTCTCGTAGCAGACCTTGGGGACGACGCGCATGCCGGCCGCGACGAAGGTGCCGTGGCCGCTGCCCGGCGCGATCTCGCGCAGGAAATCGCCCAGATAGCTCTCCAGCCAGCGCCGCATCACGCCGATTTCGGCCACCACCGGCAGATACTCGCCGAACGCCACCCGCTTGACCTTGCGATAGGTGCCGGCCAGCTCGCCCCGGTCGGTGAGCAGGACGGCGGAGTTGTAGGCGGTATGCGCCGAGGAAGACCGCTCCAGATCGTGGAACAGCAGGTAGGTGCCGGCGGCGGCCACTCGGGCGGCGTATTCCCGGCGCACGCTGGAATAGTCGAAGTAGCCCTTGTAGCGCGCTTCCGGCCAAACCACCAGCTCGGCCCCGCGCGCCGCCAGCCGCTCGGTCATTTCCATTTCCGGTGGGTAGCGGCGGGTATAGCCGGGCGGTGGCGGCGGTATGTCCAGACTCACTTGATCGTTGGGCTGGACGATGCCGATCCGTTTGGTCGGCCAGGAGGCCGTCTGCCGCTCCCAGTAGCTCAGCGTCAGCGCGCCGTAGCCGAACCAGGCCAGCAGCAGCGCCACACCCGCCAGCTCGGCGCGTTGCGGCCGCGCCCGCCAGCCGCGGCGCAGCCGGCCGTATACCAGGGCGCTGGTCATGGCCATCATGAAATCCAGCCCGTGGGCGCCGGTGATGTCGGCACCTTGCAGGGCGATGGGGAAGCCGGTCTGACCTTCGCCCAGGCGCAGGTAGAACAGCATGGGAAACGCGGCGAACACCGCAAGGAACACCACCGGCACCAGCAGCGGATCGGGCAGCCGGGCGTGCCGGCGCAGCCATTGCAGCAGCCAGGCTATCATGCCGAACAGCTGAGCGCCGTAGAGGTAGAGCAGCAGGGCGATCAGCTGCGGGTAGGGCGGCGGATAGCCTTTGATCCGGGCGACGAAGCCGGTCAGCCAGTAGAACAGCGCGGCCCAGAACACCACCCCGGCAACCACGCCCAGGAAGTAGCTCTGCAGCGGCGAACGCCCCTCGATGGCGAACAGCAGCGGTACGAGCCCGATCCAGCCGAGCGGAAATAAATCCGTCTCCAGACAGGGTGCGGCTAGCAAGGCGCCGGACAATGCGGCCAGACCGCAGCGGCTCACAAGCGCCGCCACGGGACCACGGCCGCCGGTCCCGCTAGTGATTCGATCCATGAAAATCGACCCGTAAGCGCGATATCGGGAAGAAGAACCTGGGTGCGACCGTCGGCATTAGGTCGGACGACCGCATCGAGGCTAATCAGATTAAAAGTAGCGCAATGAGTCGATTTTGCCAGTTGACTTGTTGCACGGCTATCGGTCGTGCGCGGTCTGGCGGATCGGCGCGCTGAATGAAGCGGCAGGGGGTTGGCTTTGGCGGAAACGGGCGCAGTTCGGTACCGATCCACGCCAGCCATCGCAGGAGTCCGCCATGCCGACATGGAGCGACAAAGACCGCCGCCAGTACGAGCACGTCAAAGACAGCTCGGAGGCGCGCGGGGCGTCGGAGACGCGCGCCCAGGAGATCGCCGCCCGCACCGTCAACAAGACCCGGCGCGAGGAGGGCCGCACGCCGAACCGGCAAACCCAGGGCACCGGCAATCCCAATCGCCCACTGGACGCGCGTTCCCACCAGGAGCTCTATAACCGCGCCAGGCAGCTCGGTATCGCCGGCCGCAGCAAGATGAGCAAGCAGGCGCTGGTGGAGGCGATCCGCAATCACCGATAGTGCGCCGCCCACGGCAGTGAACCCGCAGAAACTGTCCCGTCCTCGCCTGGCCGTTTCGGACGCGGGCTTTCAGTCGCCCATGATTCCGAGGTGAAACTCCATCACCGCCGGTGTGGTCAGCAGCTCGGCCGACAGCCGTTCCAGATTCCGCGTATCGATGGTCTTCAGCACCATGCGGTACTCGAAGTCATTGCCGCCGTTGCTCAGCCTGTGGCTGATCTTCACGATCGACAGGTGGTGCCGCTTCATCAGCTCGCGCAGCTGCGACTCGGTCATCGCCTCCTCGCGCCGGAAGCGCAGCGTATGCTGGACGTAATGGCGGGTGGGCACACGCGTTTCCACCAGCCGGAACACCGACAGCGTGCCGAGGGTGATGCCGGTCGCCAGCAAGCCGGGGTAATAGAAGCCGATGCCGAACAGGGTGCCGATCGCGGCGGTCATCCAGATCGATGCCGCGGTGGTGAGGCCGCGCACGCTCAAGCCTTCCTTGAAGATCACGCCGGCGCCGAGGAAGCCGATGCCGGTCATGATGCCCTGCGCCATTCGGGTCGGGTCGGTGCGGACGGTCTCCACCGGCACCATGTCGTCCAGCCACAGCGACTGGTAGGTGGTGACCAGCATCAGCAGCGCGGAGGCCACGCAGACCAGCGCATGCGTGCGGAAGCCGGCCGGGCGCCCGCTGAAGGTACGCTCCATGCCGATCAGGCTGCCCACCAGCAATGCCATGCCCAGGTTGCAGGCGATGTCGATGTATTCTTGCCGCATACGAACCTCCTTCCTGGTTCGGCATCAAGCGGAGCGTTCCCGCCATGGCCCAAGCGGCGGCGCTCGTCCGGCGTCGACCGTTTGGAAATGACTGAATTCCAACCGCAAGGTTTCACCGGATCGGGCGGTCCGGCGCCACTGCTGCTGGCAGCCGAGCAGGCGCGATAGCGGCGCCAGCGCATGGATGCGCAGCTCGTCGCGTCCTCGCGCGCTGGCGACGAACTGCGCGGCGCGGGCGCGCAGGCAGGCGCGGATCTCGTCTTCCCGGCTGGGGGACGTGGTCACCGTGACGCGCATGATCGGCTCCCGCAGTGGATCGCGCTGGTAGACCACCGTGGGCTCGCCGACCTCCAGGGTATCGGGAAATACCCGCCGCAGTCTCGCCACCCCTTCGGCGAGGGTCAGCTCATCCTCGCCGAGCAGCAGTAAATCCTGGCCACCCACCTCGACGTCGAGCCCGTCGATGGCGCGGATGGTCGGTAGGGCGCAGCGCGCCAAGCGCGCGCAATCCGGCGCCGTCTTGATGTGAACTCGTTGCTGTAGCAGGTGTCGGGGCTTGGGCATCGCAAAACCTCCCCAAACGCACAACGCAGGATGGAAACACGCGATGGGTCGGAGCGGCGGGCGGCGATGGCCGCCCGCCGGGCTAGCGACAGGCGCGGGTGCAAGCCGCGCCGCGTATGAGCGGAGGATGTACGCGCAGGTATTCGATGGGCCGGAGCGTCGACCGCACGACCAAGCGGAGTGGTGTCTTCCAGCTCATCTGTACCCCCTCGTTATCGTCGCAACGCAGGCGCAATCGCGCCGGGCACGGACGTCCCGCCGTGAAGTCAACCGAGAATGGGATGCCGGGCGAGCGCGCAGCCGCTCTTACCCAGCGCTTTTACGGAGTTGCCGGAAGGCGTCCGAAAAGGCGAGATGGGAAGCAGAGCAGGGTGTGAGCGCGGGCGGTCATCGGATTACAAACCGGTTGAGCGCATTTCCGTAAGTGATTATAGGCCTGGGAAAAATAAAAGCTAGACACGAGGACTTAGCGGAGTCCGCTGGGGCTCCGCTGTGGATCGGGCGGGGACGGCCGAGCAGCGTCCCACGGCGAGCGACGGACGGCGCTCAGCCGGTCGGGGGCAAATCCTGGGTGCCGTCGCGCAGCTCTAGCCAGTGGCCGAGCTTCTGCCGCTTGGTGTGCAGGTAGCGCAGGTTCTCCGGGTTCGGCCGCACTTCCAGCGGCACCCGTTCCGTCACCGGGATCTGATAGCGCTCCAGCTCCTGCACCTTGCGTGGGTTGTTCGACAGCAGACGCACCGACACCACGCCCAGATCGGCGAGGATGCGGGCGCCGACCTCATAGCGGCGCGAGTCCACCGGCAGCCCCAGCGCCAGATTGGCCTGCACCGTGTCGTGCCCCTGATCCTGCAGCTGATAGGCCTGCAGCTTGGCGGTCAGGCCGATACCGCGCCCTTCGTGACCGCGCAGGTACACCAGCACGCCGCGGCCAGCGGCGGCGATGGCGGCCATGGCCCGGTCGAGCTGCTCGCCGCAATCGCAGCGCAGCGAGCCGAAGATGTCGCCGGTGAGGCACTCGGAATGCAGTCGCACCAGTACGTCGGCCTGGCCGCGCACATCGCCTTTGACCAGCGCTACGTGCTCGATGCCGTCCTGGGGCGAGCGGTAAACATGGATGGTGAATTCGCCATGCGCCGTGGGCAGGCGGCTTTGCGCGGCGTGCTCCAGCTCAGTCTGAGCGGCGACGGCGGTTGGTTCGATATTGATGCGCTTCACGAACGCTCCTAGCGCGACTGAACTAAACGTCGACTCGGCCGGCCTGACACCGGGAGCCGCTGAGGCTGCCGACGGGCGAAAGCGGTCTCGGCCGGACGCTCGACGCAGCTTCGAAGGGGCGAGGATACACGTTTCCCCCCATAGCGGCGCAATCAGCGGCGTCGTCCGACCAGCGCGAACGATAGCAGACCCAGCACCGCGGCACCCGCCATGATAACCACCATCGGCCATACGCTGCTGCCCATGAGGGCGCCGACCAGCGGCGCCGCCAGCGCCCCGCAGCCCATCTGCAGGCAGCCCGACAAGCCGGCGGCGGTGCCGGCCATATCCGGCTTGACGCTGATCGCGCCGGCCACACCGTTGGGGATGACCATGCCGTTGCCGACGCCGACGAACAGCATCGGCAGGAAGATCGATACCGGGTGCATCAAGCCCGCCGCCAGCGCCACCGTCATGGCCGCGACGCTGATCAGCGTCAGCGTGCTGCCGGCGAGGATCAGGCGATCGCCGCCGAAGTGGCCGACGCGGCGGGCGGTGAAGAAGTTGCCGACCAAGTAGCCTAGCGACACCAGACCGAAGTAGATGCCGTACTCCAGCGGGCTGCGTCCCATCAGCTCGATGGTGACGAACGACGCGCCGGCCGCGAAACTGAAGAATACCGCACTGCAGAAGGCGGAACTCAGACTGTATCCCCAGAAACGGCCGATGCCGGCCAGGCGTATGTAGCCGCGCAGCAGCTGGCCGGCAGCCCCGGTCGGGGCGCGCCGGCGGTTGGTCTCCGGCAGGCGCCGCGCGCTGGCGACCAAGGTTCCCGCGCCGAACAGCAGCAGGAACCAGAACGAGGCCCGCCAGCCGAACACGCTGTCCAGCGCGCCGCCGATGGCCGGCGCCAGCATCGGCGCCAGGGCCATGCCCATGGTGACATAGCCGATCATGCTCGCCGCCTGGTCCTGGCCGTACAGATCGCGCACCACGGCGCGCGCCAGGGTGATGCCGGCGCAGCCGCCCAACGCCTGCAGGACGCGGCCGGCCAGCAGCAGATCGAGGCTGGGCGCGAACAGGCAGACCGCGGTGCCGACCACGAACGAGCCGAGCCCCAGCAGCAGAATGGGGCGCCGGCCGAACCGGTCCGACAGCGAGCCGACGAACAGCTGCCCCACGGCCACGCTGAGCAGATAGAGCGAGAGGGTCAGCTGGATCGCGCCGAAATCGACGCCGAAATCGACCGCCATGCCGGGCATGGACGGCAGGTAGATGTTGATGCCGAGCGGGCTGACCGCCGAAACCGCCACTAGCAAAGCGATAAAGCCCGGGCTGGCGGAGGAAGGAGCGGCTGTGTCGCCGGTGTCGTCGCGGGGGGATGGGCTCATTAGGATGCGTCGTTGCTGGGCCGGCGGACAGCACGAACAGCCGTCGGTCGTGGAGCGAGCGCCTATGAGACGCCTCGGTGGGGGCGGTTGGCAAGTGGCCGCGCCCAAACCCGAGGCGGTGACTCGCAGGGATCAGCCTAGCGCGTCGGCCGCGGCCTCGCCGTGCGCCAGTTCCTGGCGCGCGGCGAGGCCTTTCATGTCACGCGGACATCCGGCCGAGCGCGCGGGCCGTCAAGACCGCCAGTGCTTGAACCCGGCCCAGGCCAGCATCAGCCAGGCCAGCATCAGGGCGCTGCCGCCGATCGGCGTGATCGGGCCCAGCCAGCGCATGCCAGTGAGCAGGATCAAGTACAGACTGCCGCTGAATAGCAGCAGGCCGAGCGCCATCGTCACCCAGGCGGCGCGCAGCGCCTTGACGGCCGGCCGCAGCTCGATCAGCGCCGCGAGCAGCAGCAGCCCCAGGCCGTGGATAAGGTGGTACAGCACCGCCGTCTGCCAGACTTCGAGCTGGCGCGGCTCGAACGCGGCGCGCAGGGCGTGGGCGCCGAAGGCGCCGGCGCCGACGGCGAGGAACAGGAGCAGTCCGCTAAAGGTGATTCGAATCCGCTGAGTCATATTGTGGTATTCGTCGCAGAAGGTAGGGGCACCGACCGGCAGCGGACATGATACGCCGCCGGCCGGCGCTGCGCGCCCCGGCTCAGGCGCTGGCCTGGTCGAGGCGGCGGAGCGTTTCCTCCGGCAAGATTAGCTCGGCCGCGGCCAGGATATCGTCGAGCTGCTCCAGGCTGGTGGCGCTGACGATGGGGGCGGTGACCTCCGGCCGCGCCAGCAGCCATGCCAGCGAGATCCGCGCCGGCGTGCTCGCCAGCTCCTGCGCCAGCTCCCGCAGTGCGGCGAGGATGCGCAATCCGCGCTCGTCGAAGTAGCGCTTGAGCACGCCGGCGCGGGCACTGCCGGCCAGGTCCTGTTCGCTGCGGTACTTGCCGCTGAGAAAACCGCTGGCCAGAGCGAAGTAGCAGACCACGCCGAGCTGGTTGGCGCGCGCTACTGCCGCCAGCTCCCGCTCGAAATCGTGGCGGTCGTAGAGGTTGTATTGCGGCTGCAGTACCTCGTAGCGGGGCAGCTTGAGGTCCGCCGCCAGCGTCAGTGCCTGCTGCAGCCGCTGCGCGTCGTAGTTGGAAGCACCCAGCGCCCGCACCTTGCCGGCGGCGACCAGGCGCTCGAACGCGCGCAGGGTTTCCTCCAGCGGCGTGGCTTGGTCGTCCAGGTGGGCGAAGTAGACGTCGAGATAGTCGGTGCCGAGCCGGCGCAGCGAGTCTTCCGCCGCCGCCTCGATGTTGGCGGCGGATAGCCCCGGGCGACTCTGCCACATGCCGACCTTGGTCATGATGACCACGTCGTCGCGCCGGCCGCGCCGCCGCAGCCAGTTGCCGATGATGGTCTCGGACTCGCCGCCCCGATTGCCCGGCACCCAGGCGGAATAGACGTCAGCGGTGTCGATGGCGTTGAAGCCGCGTTCGACGAAGCGGTCCAGCAGCTCGAACGAGCGGCGTTCGTCGGCGGTCCAGCCGAACACGTTGCCGCCGAACACCAGCGGCGCGATGGCGATGCCGGATCGCCCAAGAAGCTTCTTTTGCATGACGACTCTCCGTGGTTCCCGATGAGACGTTGCGGGCCGCGCCTTCCGCCCGCCCGATTGTGGCACGCAGGGGCGGCGGCGCGAGCGCTTGAAAGCGCCCGATTCCGCTCCGATTTCCGGAAAAACCGGATGCCGTCGTGGTGCGCGGGCGGCATTTCCACCGGCCCGGACAAGGAGGCAGGAATATGGGGCAGATCTCAGTGGCGGTCTTGGTCGGCAGCCTGCGGCAGGACTCCTACAATCGTCGGCTGGCTCGAGCGGTGGAGAAACTTGCGCCGCCGGAGTTCGTTTTCAAGCACATTCGCATCGACGATTTACCGCTCTACAACCAGGATTTCGACGACAACTACCCGCCGGCCGCCACCCGGCTGAAACAGGAGCTGGCCGCCGCCGACGCGCTGCTGTTCGTCACGCCCGAATACAACCGCTCGGTGCCGGGGGTACTCAAGAACGCCATCGACATCGCCTCGCGGCCGTACGGCACCAATTCCTTCGCCGGCAAGCCCGGCGCGGTGATCGGCGCTTCGATCGGTTCCATCGGCAGCGCCCTGGCCCAGCATCAGCTGCGCAACATGCTGGCCTATCTGGACGTCGCGACTCTGGGCCAGCCGGAGGTGTACATCCACTTCACCGAGGGCCTGATCGACTCCGACGGCAACATCGGCAACGACGGCACCCGGAAGTTCCTGCAAGGCTTCGTCGATCGCTACGTGGCTTGGGTGAAGCGCTTCGTCGCCTGAGGCGGCGGAGCCGGCGATCGCGTCCGCAGGACTCGTTCGCCTTTGGCGATGTAAAGACGAAGAATCAACGCGATACCGCGTGTATTTCGAGGCTTGCGTGAACCGTACCCACTCGCCGCTACGCCTGATCGCCGCGCTGCTGATCGCCTTCGTTCTGGCGGCCTGCGAGCGCGGCGCGGAGCAGCAGGCCGGGCCCGCCGGTCCGGTGCCGGTGACGGTGGTCACCGTGCGGCCGCAGCCGGTGACCCTAACCCGCGAGCTGTCCGGTCGGACCACGGCCTACCTGGTGGCCGAAGTCCGGCCGCAGGTGAACGGCATCATCGAGCAGCGGCTGTTCGAGGAAGGCGATCTGGTGGAGGCTGGCGCGCCGCTGTATCAGCTCGACGACGATACCTATCGGGCCGAGCACGCCAGCGCGCTGGCCAACGTGCAGGCCGCCAAGGCGGCGCTGGAGGCGGCCCGTCTGACCTTGAACCGCACCTCGCGGCTGGTGGAGTCCAACGCCGTCAGCCGCCAGGAGCACGATGACGCCCGGGCGGCGTTCCTGCAGGCGCAGGCCCAGCTGCGAGTGGCGGAGGCTGCGGCGGAGACCACCCGCGTGGTGCTGAACTATGCCCGCATCACCGCGCCCATCGCCGGCTACATCGGCACCTCGCGCGTGACCCAGGGCGCGCTGGTCACCGCCAATCAGGCCGAGCCGCTCACCACCATCCAGCAGCTCGACCCGATCTACGTCGATCTCGCCATGTCCGCCAACGAGCTGCTGGAGCTGCGCAAGCAGCTGGCGGCCGGCGATGCCGATGAGGCCAAGGACGTGCCGGTGACCGTGCTGCTGCCGGACGGCAGCGAGTACCCGCACAAGGGCCGGCTCACCTTCACCGGTGTGACCGTGGACCCGGCCACGGGCCGGCTGCTGCTGCGGGCGCTGGTCGACAACCCGGAGCGGTTATTGATGCCGGGCATGTACGTGCGTGCCCGCGTCACCCTCGCCGAGCGGCGCGATGCGCTTCTCGCGCCGCAGCGTGGCATCACCCGCGACCCCAAGGGCACGGCCATCGCCATGGTGGTGAACTCCCAAGGTGTGGTGGAGCAGCGGCAGGTGGTCACCGGCGCCACCGTGGGTGACCAGTGGGTGGTGGAGAAGGGGCTGTCCGCCGGCGATCGCCTGATCGTCGAGGGGCTGCAAAAGATCGCGCCGGGCGTGCAGGTGGAGGCGAGCGAAGCGCCCGCTGCCGAGGCGGGCGCCGGACAGGCGCGATAGGAGGGGGCGATGGCGCGGTTCTTCATCGATCGCCCCGTGTTCGCCTGGGTCATCGCCATCATCATCATGCTGGCCGGCGGTCTGGCGATCTTCACCCTGCCGATCGCCCAATACCCGACCGTGGCGCCACCCACGGTCAGCATCGAGGCCACCTACCCGGGCGCTTCCGCGGCGGTGGTGGAGGACTCGGTGACCCAGGTCATCGAGCAGAACATGACCGGGCTGGACGGTCTGCTGTACATGTCCTCCAGCAGCTCGTCGAACGGCCGCGCCGAGGTCACCCTGACCTTCGCCACCGGCACGGACCCCGACATCGCCCAGGTGCAGGTGCAGAACAAGCTACAGCTGGCCATGCCCTTGCTGCCGCAGGAGGTGCAGCAGCAGGGCATCACCGTCACCAAGGCTTCCAGCAGCTTCCTGATGGTGGTCGGCTTCGTGTCGCGCGACGGCTCGATGTCGCGCACCGACATCGCCGACTACGTCATCGCCAATCTGGCCGATCCGGTCAGCCGCATCACCGGCGTCGGCACGGTGCAGGTGTTCGGCGCCCAGTACGCCATGCGCATCTGGCTGGATCCCTACGTGATGGAGAGCTACCGCCTGACGCCGTCCGACCTGATCGGTGCGATCCGGGCGCAGAACGCCCAGGTCACCGCTGGCCAGCTCGGCGGCACGCCAGCGGTGGAGGGGCAGGAGCTCAATGCCACCGTCAGCGCCCAGCAGCGGCTGCAGACGCCGGAGCAGTTCCGCAACATCGTGGTGCGCGCCAATCCCGACGGCTCGGTGCTGAAGTTGGGCGACGTGGCGCGAGTCGAGCTGGGCGCCGAGAACTACGATTTCATCAGCCGCTACAACGGCGAGCCGGCCATCGGCATGGCCATTTCCCTGGCCACCGGCGCCAACGCCCTGGACACCGCCGCCGCGGTGGAGGCGGCGCTGCGGGACATGAGCCGTTTCTTCCCGGAAGGGCTGGAGGTGGTCACGCCCTACGACACCACGCCGTTCGTGCGGGTTTCCATCGAAGGCGTAGTGCACACCCTGCTCGAGGCCATCGGCCTGGTGTTCCTGGTGATGTACCTGTTCCTGCAGAGCTGGCGCGCCACGCTCATTCCCACCATCGCCGTGCCGGTGGTGCTGCTGGGCACCTTCGGCGTGCTGGCGGCGCTGGGCTTCTCGATCAACATGCTGACCATGTTCGCCATGGTGCTGGCCATCGGCTTGCTGGTGGACGACGCCATCGTGGTGGTGGAGAACGTCGAGCGCATCATGCACGAGGAAGGGCTGCCACCGAAGGAGGCGGCGCGCAAGTCCATGGACCAGATCACCGGCGCGCTGATCGGCATCGGTCTGGTGCTGTCGGCGGTGTTCGTGCCCATGGCCTTCATGGGCGGCTCCACCGGCGTGATCTACCGACAGTTCTCGGCCACCATCGTCTCCGCCATGGCGCTGTCGGTGCTGGTGGCCATCGTGCTGACGCCAGCGCTGTGCGCCACCATGCTCAAGCCGTTGCAGCAGGGCCCCGCTCTCGAAAAGAAGGGGTTCTTCGGCTGGTTCAACCGCACCTTCGACAGCAGCAGCCGCCGCTACCGCCGGTTGGTGCGCGGCATGCTCGGCCGGCGCTGGCGCTTCATGGCGGTGTTCCTGGTGCTGGCGGTGCTGATGGGTGTGCTGTTCGTGCGCATGCCCGGCGCGTTCCTGCCGGACGAGGACCAGGGCTTTCTCATCGCCCAGGTTCAGGCTCCGGTGGGGGCGACGCAGCAGCGTACCCTGGCGTCGATCGAGAAGCTGGAGCAGCACTTCCTGGAAAACGAGAAAGAGGCGGTGGAGTCGGTGTTCAGCGTGCAGGGCTTCAGCTTCGGCGGCAGCGGCCAGAACACCGGCATTGCCTTCATCAAGCTGCGCGACTGGGCCGAGCGGGAAGCCGCCGAGCTGGGCGTGCAGGCGGTGGCGGCGCGCGCCATGGGCGCACTCGGGCAGATCCGCGACGCCATGGTGTTCGCCTTCGCGCCGCCGGCCATCCCCGAGCTGGGCACCGCCACCGGCTTCGCTTTCTTCCTGCAGGACACCGCCGGCCAGGGGCACGAGGCGCTGATAGCGGCGCGCAATCAGCTGCTCGGCGCGGCGGCCGCCAGCCCGCTGCTGCAGAACGTCCGCCCCAACGGCCTGGACGACACGCCGCAGTTCAATCTGAAGATCGACGTCGAGAGCGCCGCCGCCCAGGGGCTGTCGATCGCCGACATCAACCAGACCCTGGGCACCGCCTGGGGCGGGCAGTACATCGACGATTTCATCGACCGCGGCCGGGTGAAGCGGGTGTACATGCAGGCCGACGCGCCGTTCCGCATGCGCCCGGAGGATTTCAACCTCTGGTCGGTGCGCAACGCCGACGGCGAGATGGTGCCGTTCTCCACCTTCGCCAGCTCCTACTGGAGCTATGGCTCGCCGCGACTGGAGCGCTACAACGGCCTGCCGGCGGTGGAAATCCAGGGCGAGGCCGCGCCCGGCATCAGCACCGGCCAGGCCATGGCCGAGATCGAGCGGCTGGCGGCGCAGCTGCCGCCGGGCTTCCGGGTCGAGTGGACCGGCTTGTCCTATCAGGAGCGCGTGGCGGGCGCCCAGGTGCCGCTGCTCTACACCCTGTCGCTGCTGATCGTGTTCCTGTGCCTGGCGGCGCTGTACGAGAGCTGGAGCATCCCCACGGCGGTGCTGCTGGTGGCGCCGCTCGGCATCCTCGGCACCGTGCTGGCCGGCACCCTGCGCGGCATGGAGCGCGACATCTACTTCCAGGTCGCCATGCTCACCACGGTCGGCCTGAGCAGCAAGAACGCCATCCTCATCGTCGAGTTCGCCAAGGCCAACCTGGAGTCGGGCATGGAGCTGATCGACGCCACCATGCAGGCGGTACGCGATCGGCTGCGGCCGATCGTCATGACCTCGCTGGCGTTCGGCTTCGGCGTGCTGCCGCTGGCCATCTCCAGCGGCGCCGGCTCCGGCGCGCAGAACGCCATCGGCACCGGCGTGCTCGGTGGCATGATCGTCGGCACGCTGCTGGGCATCTTCTTCATCCCGCTGTTCTTCGTCGTGGTCGAGACGCTGTTCGTGCAGCGGCGGCGGTCGAGCTCCCCGAAGGAGGAGGGCGGTTGAACCGGCTCCCATGATTCACCGGAATGGCGATCACGGGAACATTGATACACGAAGGCTATCGTTTCATTGTGACCAATCAATTATGTAAATTCCGGCGGGCCGGGTAGCATTAGTTCCGAAATCTCCGCCGCACCGGCGGAACCGGAATAACGATTAGCCTCTGTGGGGAGCGGACAACCCATGTTAGATAGCAATCTCAAGACCCAATTGCAGGCGTATTTGGAGAAAGTCACCGAGCCGATCGAGCTGGTGGCCACGGTCGACGAGGGGGCGAAGTCCGCGGAGCTGCTGGAGCTGCTCGAGGAGATCGCCGCTCTCTCGCCGCGCATCAGCGTGCGCCGCGACGGGCAGGAGGCGCGCAAGCCCTCGTTCGCCATCCGCCGCGTGGGCAGCGACATCGAGGTGCGCTTTGCCGGGCTGCCGATGGGCCATGAGTTCACCTCGCTGGTGCTGGCGCTGCTGCAGGTCGGCGGCTACCCGCCCAAGGTCGACCCGCAGGTCGCCGAGCAGATCCGCGCCCTGCCCGGGGAGTACCGCTTCGAGACCTACTTCTCGCTCTCCTGCCAGAACTGCCCGGACGTGGTGCAGGCGCTCAACGCCATGAGCGTGCTCAACCCGCGCATTCGCCACGTGGCCATCGACGGGGCGCTGTTTCAGGAGGAGGTGGAGGCGCGCGGCATCATGGCCGTGCCCAGCGTCTACCTCAACGGCCAGCCCTTTGCCCAGGGGCGCATGAGCCTGGAGCAGCTGCTGGCCAAGCTCGACAGCGCCAGCAGCGAGCGCGCCGCCGAGCAGCTCCGCGCCAAGGCGCCGTTCGATGTGCTGGTCATCGGCGGCGGGCCGGCCGGGGCGGCGGCGGCGATCTACGCCGCGCGCAAGGGCATTCGCACCGGGGTGGCCGCCGAGCGCTTTGGCGGGCAGGTGCTCGATACGCTGGCGATCGAGAACTTCATCTCCGTGCCCTACACCGAGGGGCCGAAGCTGGCGGCCGCGCTCGAGGAGCACGTCAAGCAGTACGGCGTGGACATCATGAACGTGCAGCGCGCCAAGCGGCTGATCGGTGCTGCCGAGCCCGGCGGGCTGATCACCGTGGAGCTGGAGAGCGGCGCGGCGCTCAAGGCGCGCAGCGTCATCCTCGCCCCCGGCGCGCGCTGGCGGCAGATGAACGTGCCCGGCGAGGAGGCCTACCGCAACCGCGGCGTGGCCTACTGCCCGCACTGCGATGGGCCGCTGTTCAAGGGCAAGCGCGTGGCGGTGATCGGCGGGGGCAACTCCGGGGTGGAGGCGGCCATCGACCTGGCGGGCATCGTCGCCCACGTCACGCTCCTGGAGTTCGACGCCAAGCTGCGCGCCGACGAGGTGCTCCAGCGCAAGCTGCGCAGCCTGCCCAACGTGACGGTGCTGACCTCGGCGCAGACCACCGAGGTGCACGGCGACGGCAGCAAGGTCACGGGGCTGACCTACAAGGACCGCCACAGCGGCGAGCTACGGCGCCTGGAGCTGGAGGGGGTGTTCGTGCAGATCGGCCTGGTGCCCAACACCGAGTGGCTGCAGGGCACGCTGGCGCTGAGCGCGCGCGGTGAGATCGAGGTCAACGCTCGCGGCGAGACCTCGCTGCCGGGGGTGTTCGCCGCCGGTGACGCCACCACCGTGCCCTACAAGCAGATCGTCATCGCCATGGGCGAGGGCGCCAAGGCCGCGCTGAGCGCCTTCGACTACCTCATCCGCACCCCAGCCCCGGCCGAAACCGCAGAAGCCGCTACCGCCTGAGCCGCTTCGATCCCGTCCCTGCGACGCGGCTTCGGTAGGAAGCCGCGTCGTCTTCTTTTCCGCTCCCTACCGACGAACTTGCCCTCGTCCGGTCCTCCCTTGCGCGCGCCCACCAGCCGCCGGATCGCACTCAGTGCGCCTGTGCGTATCCTCCGCTCAAGCCTGTGCATAACTTGTTACTGACCGGCGGACGACTTCGCAGCACTGATTTATCCACAGCTTGTTCCTGACTTACCCAGCGCTCGTCCACGCTGTCGTGGGCAGCGCTTTGCGTACATAACGGCTTGATCCGAATAGCCGCTCGCCGGATATCCACAAACCAAGAGCCGCTCTAATTTCTTCAACAAGTCTAAGGAATAAAAGAATTGTTCTTGTGATGGCTTTGCCTGAGCGCAGCGCCGCCGCCCCCTCTCGACGCCGCTACGCCTGAATCGGCCCGCCGTACGCTCCACACAGCCGAATTCCGCGCCGTCTACAGCTGTTCGACAAACCCTGCGCACGCCGTCAGCATGATCGACGTCCACCAACGGAAAGCGATCCACAGACAAGCGCGTTCTCCTTCGGCGTGTCCCAAGACGAGACGACCAGCCTCAGCAGCTGCCCTACGTACCCCAAGACCGATTCGACACATCCGTCCGTACATCGGCAGCTGCCCACTGGCTGATACGACGCTCGTCATCCGTGCACCGGCGCCGACGCTGAGCACCGCTCACACGACTGTCCGACCGCGATCAACACCGCTAACGGACCGCGAACATCGTCTGCTTCCTTCCGAAGCGCGGCATCCCCCGATTCACAACCAGCAGAGCGACCACAAGGGCAACGCGCCAGACTTACCCAACGACAACGAACGTTCTTCATCTCGCAGACGATGTGCGTAAGTCTCTCCCCTTCCACTGCTCTTGCTGACCCATCCCGACACCGCTAGCCATACGCACACGCGGTCTGCTGCAAATCCTTTCCTGCTCACCACACGGATTCCATCGTCAGCGCTGTTCGCAAGCTCGGACTAACCCTGTGGATAAACTGTGCCTCGAGCGCGGGTAACTTCCTCCTGGAAACTTATCCACACGTTGTTCTTCAGTTATCCCAGCGTCGCCCGCGCCCTTATCCCCAACGAGAAACGCTCCCAACTCATTGATCCAACGGGCGACACCGATCACTCTTCACAGCCGGAACACGTCTCTACAGTCTCAACAGGGTCTAAGGAAAAAAAGAAAGGTTATTTCTATCTCACCACCGCAAGCCCACCCTTGCCTGCCACCCTTGACTTACCTAAACTGCCGGGTCCACTTCTCCGGCAACGACCACCTGAGCAGCTCGTGCACTATCCCGAACGCTTCGACGTGATCGTAGTCGGCGGCGGCCACGCCGGAACCGAGGCGGCCCTGGCGGCTGCCCGTCTGGGTTGCCGCACGCTGCTACTGACCCACAACGTCGAAACCCTTGGCCAGATGAGTTGCAATCCCGCCATCGGCGGTATCGGCAAAGGCCATCTGGTCAAGGAAATTGACGCGCTAGGCGGTTACATGGCGCGCGCCGCCGATCTGAGCGGCATCCACTTCCGCATCCTCAACTCGCGCAAAGGTCCCGCCGTGCGCGCTACCCGCGCGCAAGCCGACCGCAGCCTGTACAAACAGGCCATCCGCAGCGCCATCGAGAATCAGCCGAACCTCACCCTGTTCCAGCAGGCGGTCGACGATCTGATCGTCAACGGCGAACGCATTCAGGGCGTGGTCACGCAAATGGGCTTGCGGTTCGAAGCGCCAGCCGTGGTGTTGACCGTCGGCACCTTCCTGGCTGGACGCATCCACATCGGCCTGTCCAACTACCAAGGCGGCCGCGCCGGCGATCCGCCGGCCGTCGCTCTGGCCGAACGGCTGCGCGAACTGCCGCTGCGTTGCGGCCGCCTCAAGACCGGCACGCCGCCGCGCTTGGATGGACGGACCATCGACTTCTCGCGGCTGGAACGCCAGCCCGGCGACACGCCGGTACCGGTGTTCTCCTTCCTCGGCCGTCCCGAACAGCACCCACGCCAGATCTGCTGCTGGATCACCCACACCAACGAGCGTACGCACGACATCATCCGCAGCGGTCTCGACCGCTCGCCGATGTACACCGGCGTGATCCAGGGCATCGGTCCGCGCTATTGCCCATCGGTCGAGGACAAGATTCACCGCTTCGCCGACAAGACCTCCCATCAGGTCTTCCTCGAACCCGAGGGCCTGAACACGCACGAGATTTATCCGAACGGCATCTCCACGAGCTTGCCGTTCGATATCCAGTACCAACTGGTGCGCTCCATCAAAGGCTTGGAGAACGCCCACATCACTCGGCCGGGCTACGCCATCGAGTACGACTACTTCGATCCTCGCGATTTGCTGCCCAGCCTGGAGAACCGCTTCATCCGCGGGTTGTACTTCGCCGGCCAGATCAACGGCACCACTGGCTACGAGGAAGCCGCCGCACAGGGTCTGATCGCCGGACTCAATGCCGCGCGCGCGGTCAAGGACTTAGAGCCCTGGACGCCGCGCCGCGACCAAGCCTACATCGGTGTGCTGATCGACGATCTGCGCACCCACGGCGCCAGCGAGCCCTACCGCATGTTCACCAGCCGCGCCGAATACCGGCTGTCGCTGCGCGAGGACAACGCCGACCTGCGTCTCACCGAAATCGGCCGTCAACTCGGCCTGGTCGACGACGAACGCTGGGAAGCCTTCGAGCGCAAGCGCGAGGCGATCGCTCGTGAGCAGCAGCGCCTGCACTCCACGTGGCTGCGACCGGGCCAGATCGACGACGCCAAAGCCACCGCCGTGCTCGGCACGCCGCTCAAGCGCGAAGCGCGTCTGCTCGATCTGTTGCGTCGCCCAGACGTCGGCTACCGGGATCTGATCGCCTTAGCCGGCATCGACGACACCGCCGTCGACCCGCAAGTCGCCGAGCAGGTGGAAATCCAGGCCAAGTACCAGGGCTACCTCGAGCGCCAGCGCGAGGAAATCGAACGCAACGTCCAGCACGAGACCATCCCGATCCCGGATGCCTTCGACTACGACCGCGTCTCGGGCCTGTCCAACGAGCTGCGCGACAAGCTAAAGCGCCAGCGCCCGACCACCGTCGGCCAAGCCACGCGCATCCCGGGGATGACGCCCGCCGCCATCTCGCTGCTGCTCATCTACCTGAAAAAGCAGAATTTGCTGCAGCGAAGTGCCTGACGTGGCGGACGCGATCGATACCCTGCTCGACCAAGGCCTGCGCCGGCTCCATCTCGATCCAGCGCTGGCACCGCCGCTGCGCGCCTACCTGGATCTGCTCGTCAAGTGGAACCGGGCCTACAACCTCTCCGCAGTGCGCGATCCGGTCGAGATGGTGCCAAAGCATCTGCTCGACAGCCTCGCCATCCTGCCGTGGGCCGGCCACGGCCGGTTGCTCGATGTCGGCAGCGGCGCCGGCTTGCCTGGCATTCCGCTGGCCATCGCGCGACCGGACCTACAGGTGACGCTGCTCGACAGCAACGGCAAGAAAATCCGGTTCCTGCGCCAGGCGCAGATCGAACTCCGCCTTGCCAACCTATCCGTCGTCGAAAGCCGCGTCGAGGCGTACCATCCCTCGCAGCCTTTCGATCAGATCAGCTCCCGCGCCTTCGCCGAGCTCGGTACCTTCGTCGAGCTCACCCGCCATCTGCTGCGGCCGGGCGGCCGCTGGCTAGCCATGAAGGGCAGGCTCGATGACAATGAGCTGGCGCAAATCACCGCCAAGAACGTTAAGCTTCAGGTGCATCGCCTGCAGGTGCCGGGTCTCGACGCCGAGCGGCACTTGATCGAACTCAGCCTGGCCGAATAGAGCGGGGCGACCCGCTGGGGTAGACCCATGGGCAAAGTCATCGCAGTAACCAACCAGAAAGGGGGGGTGGGCAAGACCACGACCTGCGTCAATCTGGCGGCGGCCCTGGCCGGCTTGCGCAAACGCGCCCTGTTGGTCGATCTCGATCCGCAAGGCAACGCCACGGTCGGCTCCGGCATCGACAAGGACGCGGTGAAGTTCTCCACCTACGATGTGCTGTTGGACAAAGCCACCAGCCGCGAAGCGCTGGTGACCGTGGAATCGGCCAATTACCGGTTGCTGCCGGCCAACGGCGATCTCACCGCCGCCGAGGTGGAGCTGCTCGACGCCAAGGCGCGCGAGCAGCGGCTGCGCCTGCAGTTGGCGCGCATCAAGGCGGATTTCGACTACATCCTGATCGACTGCCCGCCGTCGTTGAACATCCTTACGCTCAACGCGCTGGTGGCTGCCGACAGCGTGCTCATTCCGATCCAGTGCGAGTACTACGCCCTGGAGGGACTCACCGCGCTGCTCAACACCATCCGCCGGGTGCAGGACACGGTGAACAAGGACTTGAAGATCGAAGGATTGCTGCGAACCATGTTCGACCCGCGCAACAACCTGGCCAACCAGGTCGGTGCGCAGTTGATCCAGCATTTCAACGACAAGGTCTACCGCACGATGATCCCGCGCAACGTGCGCTTGGCCGAGGCGCCCAGCCATGGCTTGCCGGCCATTCAGTACGATCGCACGTCGCGCGGCGCGATCGCCTACATGGCGCTGGCTAGCGAAATGATCCGCCGCGATCAGCGCCTCGCCCAGAACGCGGGCTGAACGACGACAGAGGGTTAGCTAATGTCGGCAAAGCGTAGAGGACTCGGCCGCGGCCTCGATGCCCTGTTAGGACTGGACAGCACCGCCGGCGCCGAAGCGGCGTCGGCCGACGCCGCGCTACGCCATCTGCCGGTGGAATTCCTGCAGCGCGGGCGCTACCAGCCACGCACCGACTTCGATCCCGCCGCGCTGCAGGAGCTGGCCGATTCCATCAAGGCTCAGGGCGTGGTGCAGCCGATCGTGGTGCGCCCGCTCGGACCGGACAAATACGAGATCGTCGCCGGCGAGCGGCGCTGGCGCGCCGCCCAGCTGGCCGGGCTCGCCGAAATTCCCGCCTTGGTGCGGGAGATTCCCGACGAAGCGGCGATCGCCGTCGCCCTGATCGAGAACATCCAGCGGCAGGATCTCAACCCACTGGAAGAGGCCGCCGCGCTCAAACGGCTCACCGAAGAGTTCGGCATGACCCATCAGGAGGTGGCCGACGCCGTCGGCCGCTCGCGGGTGGCCGTGACCAACCTGCTGCGTCTGCTCGACCTGCATCCCGACGTCAAGGGTTACTTACAGCGCGGCGAGCTGGAAATGGGCCACGCCCGCGCCCTGGCCGGCCTGCCCGAAGCGCGCCAGCCGCAGGCAGCCGCCATGGTGGTGAGCCGCGGGCTGTCGGTGCGCGAGACCGAGGCGCTGGTCAAGCGCCTGCTGAGCGAGCAACCGGCCAAGGCGCCGGCCCGGCTCGACCCGGACATCCGCCGGCTGCAGGACGACCTGTCCGAGCGGCTCGGCGCCACCGTGAAGATCCAGCACGGCCCCAAGGGCAGCGGCAAACTGGTCATTCAGTACAGCAGTCTGGACGAGCTCGACGGCATCCTGAATCACATCCGCTGATCCCTCCCCCCGAGGGTGCGTCGACGAGCCGCCGTCGCCGCCCGCCAGCAGCGACCCCCGGCGCGGTGGAGGGCATTCCGGCCTTGTCTTTTCTGCTGTTGAACCCGCAGGGTCGAATCCTTATACTGCTGCGCGGGTCGCGCCGGCCCCTTCGACAACGTCAGGATGCGCCGGGCGACCGTTTTTATGCGCGGCACCGCTCAAGCCGCCTCAGCCGAAATGGGAGGTTGTTGGGATGAGCTACCTGTCCCAACAGCAAGCAAGACGATTGGCCTATCTGATCGTAGCTTCCCAGTTCGGCGTGACCGGGATCGTAGGTGTCCTGTTTTTGATTTTCGCCGGTACGCGGGCGGGTGTGTCGGCATGGCTAGGGGGGGCCATAAGCGCTGTCGGCACCTACTACCAGGTCCGAATCGCTTTCGCTCCGAGCAGGTTTGGAGACCCGCGTCGCATGGCGCGAGCCTTCTACTTGGCGGAAGTCGCCAAGATCGGCATCATCGTCGCGCTGTTCGTACTGGCGCTGAAGTGGCTCGATCTAGCGCAAGCGCCAATGATGTTGGCGTTCGTCTCGACATTGTTTGTGTATTTACTGGCGCTGCTTTGGGCGCCCTTGTCAGGCAACAAAGACGGTTGACCGAGCTATGGCTGCTGGTAACGCGACTGATTTCATCCTTCACCACCTGACGCCCCTTACCCAATACAACCTGGTCGGCCGCGAAAGCCCCGGCGGGTTCTGGGTGTTCCATCTCGACACCCTGTTCTGGTCGATCGTCCTGGGCCTGATCTTCATCGGCGTGTTCTACGCCGCCGCGCGCCGGGCGACCGCCGGAGTGCCCACCGGGCTGCAGAACTTCTGCGAGGTCATCGTCGAGTTCGTCGACACCCAGGTTCGCGATTCCTACCACGGCCACAGCAAGCTGATCGCCCCGCTGGCGCTGACCATCTTCTGCTGGGTCTGGCTGTGGAACTTCATGGACTTGCTGCCGGTCGACCTGCTGCCCTGGCTGGCGCACTTCATCGGCATCGACTACATGAAGGTCGTGCCGTCCACCGACCTCAACGCCACCTTCGCGCTGTCCATCTCGGTGCTGTTCCTGACCTACGTCTACAGCCTCAGCTCCAAGGGCCTGGGCGGCTTCACCAAGGAAGTGCTGACCAAGCCGTTCGGCGTGTGGGCGGCGCCGTTCAACCTGATCATGCGCATCGTCGAGGACCTGGCCAAGCCCGTCTCGCTGGGTCTGCGACTGTTCGGCAACATGTACGTGGGCGAGCTGATCTTCGTCCTGATTGCCCTGTTCTCGCTGAACGCCGCGCTGTCGGACTTCGCCAGCCCCGGCACCTGGGTCATGTACATCCTGCAAATCATCCTGGGTTTCATCTGGGCGGCGTTCCACATCCTAATCATTACGCTGCAGGCCTTTATCTTCATGATGCTCACGATCATCTATCTGAGCATGGCGAGCGAAGAGCACTAATCGTCGCCGTCGAACCGAGTTTCGCTTGACCCTTTGTTTAACCAGCTGACGCTTGTTGGAGGAAAAATGGAACTGGCTAACCTGATTGCTGATATTCAGAGCATGACCGTTCTCGGCGTGGCCCTGATCCTGGCTGCGGGCGCGCTCGGCACGGCCATCGGCTTCGCTCTGCTCGGCGGCAAGTATCTGGAGAGCTCCGCGCGCCAGCCGGAGATGATGGGTGCCCTGCAGATCAAGATGTTCATCATCGCCGGCCTGCTCGACGCCGTGCCGATGATCGGTGTGGGTATCGCTCTGTTCTACACCTTCGCCAACCCGCTGCTGGATTCCGTTCGCGCCGCTGTTGGTGGCTAAAACAGGCGGTGAATCCGTAACCCACTCACGGAGAGGATTCCGCTGTGAGCATTAACGCCACGCTTTTCGCGCAAATGATCGTATTTGCGCTGCTGGTCTGGTTCACGATGGCTTTCGTATGGCCGCCCATCACCCGGGCGATGGCCGAGCGGCAGCGTAAGATTGCCGAAGGCTTGGCTCGTGCGGAGCGCGGCACGCAGGAACTGGAACTGGCGCAGAAGCGGGCATCCGAGCTGCTGCAGGAGGCGCGCAAGCAGGCCGCTGAAATCCTGGAGCAGGCCAACAAGCGCGGCAACGAAATCGTTGAGGAAGCCAAGGAAGCCGCTCGCCAAGAAGGCGAGCGGCTGACGGCGGCCGCCCACGCCCAGATTGAGCAAGAGCGCAATCGGGTCAAGGCGGAACTCCAGAAGCAGGTGGTTGCGCTGGCCCTGGCCGGCGCCGCCAAGATCCTGCAGCGCGAGGTGGATGCCAATACCCACAACGCCATGCTCGAAGAGCTGGCCAAGCAACTGTAGGGCGCACCTCCATGGCCGAATACAGCACCATCGCGCGGCCTTACGCCCAGGGCGTATTCAAGGCAGCTCAGGCCGCCGGCAATCTTGCCAAGTGGTCCGAGATGCTTGAGTTCGCCGCCGCCGTGGCCCGCGACCCGACCATGAACGCCTTGCTGGGCAGCCCGAGGTTGACCAAGGAGCAGCTCGTCGAGCTGTTTCTGAGCGTCTGCGGTGATCGACTCGATGAGCAGGGCCGGAACCTGATCCGGCTGCTGGCGGAGAACCGCCGCCTACAGCTGCTTCCGCAAATCGCCGCCCAGTACGCCGAACTCCGGGCCGAGGCCGAGGCAACCGTCAACGCGCGCCTGATCACTGCACAACCCGTCGATCCCGGGACCCAGCAGAAGGTGGCCCAGGCGCTCTCGCAGCGGCTGCAGCGCAAGGTCACCCTCAGCACGGAAACGGACGCGAGCCTGCTCGGTGGCGCCATCATCCGTGCAGGGGATTTGGTCATTGACGGTTCGGTACGCGGTCGCCTCGAGCGGCTTGCCGCGACCTTGAGCCGCTAAGGGGATGACAATGCAACTCAATCCTTCCGAAATCAGCGAGATCATCAAGCAGCGGATCGAGAATTTCTCCGCTGCCGCCGAAGCTCGGTCCGAGGGCACGATCGTCTCCGTGACCGACGGCATCGTTCGCATCCACGGGCTGGCCGACGCCATGTCCTACGAGATGCTGGAGTTCCCCGGCAACACCTATGGCCTGGCCCTGAACCTGGAGCGCGACTCGGTCGGCGCCGTGGTGCTGGGCGACTATCTGCACCTGAAGGAAGGCGACGCGGTGAAGTGCACCGGTCGCGTGCTCGAGGTGCCGGTGGGCGAGGGGCTGCTCGGCCGCGTGGTCGACCCGCTCGGTAACCCGATCGACGGCAAGGGCCCGATCAACGCCGCCGGCACTTCGCCGATCGAAAAGGTGGCGCCGGGCGTGATCGCTCGTAAGTCGGTGGACCAGCCGGTGCAGACCGGTCTGAAGGCCATCGACTCGATGGTGCCGATCGGCCGCGGCCAGCGCGAGCTGATCATCGGCGACCGTCAGACCGGTAAGACCGCCGTCGCCATCGACACCATCATCAACCAGAAGGGCACCGGCATTAAGTGCATTTACGTGGCGATCGGCCAGAAGGCCTCCTCGATCGCCAACGTGGTGCGCAAGCTCGAAGAGCACGGCGCGATGGAGCACACCATCATCGTCGCCGCGTCCGCTTCCGAGTCCGCCGCGCTGCAGTTCATCGCGCCGTACGCCGGTTGCGCCATGGGCGAATACTTCCGCGATCGTGGCGAGGACGCCCTGATCGTGTACGACGACCTGACCAAGCAGGCCTGGGCCTATCGTCAGGTGTCGCTGCTGCTGCGTCGTCCGCCTGGCCGTGAGGCGTATCCGGGTGACGTGTTCTACCTGCACTCGCGTCTGCTCGAGCGCGCCGCGCGCGTCAACGCCGAGTACGTCGAGAAGATGACCAACGGTGCGGTGAAGGGCAAGACCGGTTCGCTGACCGCGCTGCCGATCATCGAGACCCAGGCCGGCGACGTGTCCGCGTTCGTGCCGACCAACGTGATCTCCATCACCGACGGCCAGATCTTCCTGGAAACCGACCTGTTCAACGCCGGCATCCGTCCCGCCATCAACGCGGGTATCTCGGTGTCGCGCGTGGGTGGCGCGGCCCAGACCAAGATCATCAAGAAGCTGGGCGGCGGTGTGCGTCTGGCCCTGGCTCAGTACCGTGAGCTGGCGGCGTTCGCGCAGTTCGCTTCCGATCTGGACGAGGCTACCCGCAAGCAGCTCGAGCGCGGTCAGCGCGTGACCGAGCTGATGAAGCAGAAGCAGTTCTCGCCGCTGTCGATCGCGGAGATGGCGCTGTCCCTGTATGCCGCCAACGAGGGCTACCTGGACGACATCCCGCTCAACAAGGTCGGCGCGTTCGAAGCGGGCTTGCACGCCTTCTTCAAGTCGCAGTTCTCCGATCTGATGAAGAAGATCAACGAGACCGGCGATTACAACGGCGAGATCGAGGCTGGCCTCAAAAAGGCGGTGGAAAGCTTCAAGGCCACCGGCACCTGGTAACGACGACGGGGAATCCCCATGGCCGGCGCAAAAGAGATCCGGACTCAGATCAAGAGTATCAAGAGCACGCAGAAGATCACGCGTGCGATGGAGATGGTGTCGACCTCGAAGATGCGCAGCGCGCAAGCTCGCATGCAGGCGGCCCGTCCCTACGCCGAAAAGATCCGCCAGGTGATCAGTCACCTGGCGCTCGCGAATCCGGAGTACAAGCATCCGTTCCTGCAACCCCGTACCACGGAGCGCAGGGTCGGTTACATCGTCGTGTCCTCCGATCGCGGTCTGGCCGGTGGTCTGAACACCAACCTGTTCCGGCAAATCGCTGCCGCGGCGGCCAAGGACCGTCAGGCTGGGTTGGAGCTGGATATCGTCGCTATCGGCAACAAGGCGATCCAGTTCTTCAAGCGCTTTGGCGGTAACGTGGTCGCCCAGACTTCGCATCTGGGCGACACGCCCCACCTGACCGACCTGATCGGCACCATCAAGGTCATGCTCGATGCCTACCGCGAGGAGCGCATCGACCGCCTGGTGCTCTGCTACAACCGGTTCGTCAACACCATGACCCAGGCCCCGACCCTGGAGCAGGTGTTGCCGCTGCCGGCGGCGCAGGTGATCGACCGGAAGCACTCCTGGGATTACCTGTACGAGCCCAGCTCGCCGGAGGTGCTGGATCAGCTGCTGACCCGCTACGTCGAGTCGCTGGTCTACCAGGCTGTGGTGGAAAACGTCGCCAGCGAACACGCTGCGCGCATGGTCGCCATGAAGGCCGCGTCGGACAACGCCGGCAACCTGATCGACGAACTGCAGCTGGCCTACAACAAGGCCCGTCAGGCGGCGATCACCAAGGAGCTGTCCGAGATCGTCGGCGGTGCGGCGGCCGTTTGAGGCGCCGGAACAACAGAATTCGCGAAGAGGATTTGGCAATGAGTTCAGGCAACATCGTCCAGATCATCGGCGCCGTGGTGGACGTCGAGTTCCCGCGCGACGCCGTGCCCAACGTGTACGACGCGCTGGTGGTCAGCGACGTCAACCTCACTCTCGAGGTCCAGCAACAGATCGGTGACGGCGTTGTCCGCACCATCGCCATGGGTACCACCGACGGTCTGCGCCGCGGTCTGAGCGTCGTCAACACCGGCAAAGGCATTCAGGTGCCGGTCGGTCGGGCCACGCTGGGCCGCATCATGGACGTGCTGGGCAACCCGGTGGACGAGGCCGGCCCGATCGAGGCCGAGGAGCGCTGGGTTATCCACCGCGACGCTCCGGCCTTCGACGAGCTGTCGGCTTCCACCGAGCTGCTCGAGACCGGCATCAAGGTGATCGACCTGATCTGCCCGTTCGCCAAGGGCGGTAAGGTGGGCCTGTTCGGCGGTGCCGGCGTGGGCAAGACCGTCAACATGATGGAGCTCATCAACAACATCGCCAAGGCGCACTCGGGTCTGTCGGTGTTCGCCGGCGTGGGCGAGCGTACCCGCGAGGGTAACGACTTCTACCACGAGATGAAGGAGTCGAACGTGCTCGACAAGGTGGCCATGGTGTATGGCCAGATGAACGAGCCGCCCGGCAACCGTCTGCGCGTGGCGCTGACCGGCCTGACCATGGCCGAGTACTTCCGCGAGGAAGGCCGCGACGTTCTGCTGTTCATCGACAACATCTACCGCTACACCCTGGCCGGTACCGAGGTGTCCGCGCTGCTGGGCCGTATGCCCTCGGCGGTGGGTTACCAGCCGACCCTGGCGGAGGAAATGGGTGTGCTGCAGGAGCGCATCACCTCCACCAAGACCGGTTCGATCACCTCGATCCAGGCGGTGTACGTGCCCGCCGACGACCTCACCGACCCGTCGCCGGCCACCACCTTCGCTCACCTGGACGCCACCGTGGTGCTGTCCCGCGACATCGCCGCGCTGGGTATCTACCCGGCCGTGGACCCGCTGGACTCCACCTCGCGCCAGCTCGACCCGCTGGTCATCGGCGAGGAGCACTACAATGTGGCCCGCCGCGTGCAGGGCACGCTGCAGCGCTACAAGGAGCTGAAGGACATCATCGCCATTCTCGGTATGGACGAGCTGTCCGACGAGGACAAGCTGATCGTGGCTCGCGCCCGTAAGATCCAGCGCTTCCTGTCGCAGCCGTTCCACGTCGCCGAGGTGTTCACCGGCCAGCCGGGCAAGTACGTGCCCCTGAAGGAGACCATCCGCGGCTTCAAGGGCATCGTCGACGGCGAGTACGATCACCTGCCTGAGCAGGCTTTCTACATGGTCGGCACCATTGACGAGGCGGTCGAGAAGGCCAAGACCCTCTAAGCTGAACGAGGTGGCGATATGGCCATGACTATGCAGCTGGATATCGTCAGCGCCGAGACCTCCCTCTTCTCCGGGAAGGTGGAGTTCATCGCGGCGCGGGCCACCGGAGGCGAGATCGGTATTCTGCCCCGGCATACGCCCCTGCTGGCGCAGCTCCAGCCAGGTGAGATCCGGGTTAAGGTCGAAGGTGGCGAGGAGCAATTCTTCTACGTTTCCGGCGGCATACTCGAGGTACAACCCGACGGCGTGACCGTGCTGGCCGATACGGCGGTGCGTGCCAAGGACTTGGACGAAGCCGCCGCGCAGGCGGCCAAGCAGCGGGCCGAGGAGGCGCTCAAGAATAGGAGCTCCGACCTGGACTACGCTAAGGCCCAGGCCGAGCTGGCTGCGGCAGTAGCTCAGCTGCGGGCGATCCAGAACCTGCGGAAGGCACTGGGCCGGTAAACACAGCGTCGGGGGCGTGACCGGCGCCCTTGATTTGGGTTCCGGTAAACGCCAGTTTGTAAGCCGTCGTGCGCAGTGTTGCGCCGACGGCTTTTTCTTTGCTCAGGAACAACAACTATGCAACTGGATGTTGTAATACTCGCTGCAGGGCAAGGCACGCGCATGCGCTCCGATCTGCCGAAGGTGCTGCACCGGCTCGGCGGTCGCCCTATGCTGACGCATGTCGTGGCTGCCGCCCGCGCCTTGGAACCCGCGCGGATCGTGGTCGTATACGGTCACGGCGGCGAGCGGGTGCGCGAAGCGGTTGCCGATCCGACCTTGCGCTGGGCTTTGCAAGATCAGCAGCTTGGCACCGGCCACGCGGTCAGCCGCGCGCTGCCGGAGCTTTCGGGGGATGGCCTGGTGCTGGTGCTGTACGGCGATGTGCCCCTGGTGCGGCCGCAGACGCTGCAGTCCCTGGTCGACGCCGCGCGCACCGGCGGTCTGGCGCTGCTGACCGTGGAGCTGGACGATCCCAGCGGCTATGGCCGCATCATCCGCGATGCCGAAGGGCGGGTGCTGCGCATCGTCGAGCACAAGGACGCCGACGAGGCGCAGCGGCGGGTGCGCGAGATCAATACCGGCCTGCTGGCCGCTCCGGCGGGCAAGCTGCGCCAATGGCTGGCGCAGCTGAGCAACGACAACGCCCAGGGTGAGTATTACCTGACCGACGTGGTAGCCATGGCGGTGGCCGACAGTACGCCGGTGACGGCGGTGCGCGCGGCCGATCCGATCGAGGTGCAGGGAGTGAACGATCGGGCCCAGCTCGCCGAACTGGAACGGGCGCTGCAGCGCCGCCAGGCGGACGCGCTGATGCGCCAAGGCTTGACCCTGGCCGATCCGTCCCGCTTCGATTTGCGCGGCGAGCTTCGCTTCGGTCGCGACTGCTTCATCGACGTCAACGTGGTGCTGTCCGGCACCGTGCAGCTCGGCGATCGGGTCGAGATCGGCCCGAACTGCGTGATCCGCGACGCGGTGATCGAGGACGGCGCCCGCATCGAGGCGAACAGCGTGATCGAGGAGGCGCGCATCGGCGCCGGCGCCCAGGTCGGTCCGTTCGCCCGTCTGCGTCCCGGCAGCGAGCTGCAGGCGAGGACCAAGGTCGGCAATTTCGTCGAAGTAAAGAAAGCGTTGCTGCGCGAAGGCGCCAAGGTCAATCACCTGAGCTACATCGGCGACGCCGACGTCGGTCGCGACGTCAACGTCGGTGCTGGCACCATCACCTGCAACTACGATGGCGTCAACAAGCACCGGACCATCATCGGCGACCGTGCTTTCATCGGCTCCGGCACCAACCTGGTGGCGCCGGTGCAGGTCGGGCCGGGTGCTACGATCGGCGCCGGTTCGACCATTACCCGCGATGCGCCGGCCGAGCAGCTGACGCTCACCCGCCCGCCGCAGAGGACGATCGCGGGCTGGCGGCGGCCGGAGAAGAAGCGCCAGGACTAACACGGACGGGCGTCGCAGCCGCGATGCCCGTTTTGCATTAAGCTCTCATCCGCAACAGACTCAAGGAATAGAACCATGTGCGGTATCGTTGGAGCAGCAGCAGAGCGCGACGTAACCCCCATTCTGCTCGAGGGCCTCAAGCGCCTCGAATACCGCGGCTACGACTCCGCCGGGATCGTCGTGCTGCGCGAGGACGGCGTCTTTCAACGGGTGCGCGCCGTCGGCAAGGTGAGCCGGCTGCGCGAGGCCATCGCCGCCGAGCCCATCGTGGGGCGCTGCGGCATCGCCCACACGCGGTGGGCGACCCACGGCGCACCGACCGACCGCAATGCCCATCCGCACATCTCGCACGAAGAAATCGCCATCGTCCATAACGGCATCATCGAGAACTACGAGCGGCTGCGCGAGCAGCAGCTGGCGCTCGGCTATAAGTTCGACTCCGAGACCGACACCGAGGTGGCCTGCCATCTGATCCACGCCTACTATCAGCGCAGCCGCGATCTGCTGGCGGCGGTGCAGGCGGCGGTGAAGGATCTCGAGGGCGCCTACGCGCTCGGCGTGGTCAGCAGCCGCGAGCCCGGCCGGCTGGTGGCGGCGCGCAAGGGCAGCCCGCTGGTGGTGGGGGTCGGCATCGGCGAGCACTTCGTCGCCTCGGACGTATTCGCCCTGTTGCCGGTGACCCAGCGCTTCATCTTCCTTGAGGAAGGCGACATCGTCGATTTGCGCCGCGACTACCTGGCGATCTACGACCGCGACGGCAACCGCGTGGAGCGTCCGATCCGCACCTCCGAGCTGGCGGCCGATGCCGCCGAGCGCGGCCAGTACCGCCACTACATGCTCAAGGAGATCCACGAGCAGCCGCGCGCCATCGCCGAAACCCTGCAGGGCCGAGTGTCGGAAGAGCGGGTGCTGGAGGCGGCGTTCGGGCCGCGCGCGGCGGAGCTGTTCAAGACCGTCGAGCGAGTGCAGATCGTCGCTTGCGGCACCAGCTATCACGCCGGCCTGGTGGCCAAGTACTGGCTGGAAGGCTATGCCGGCGTGCCCTGCGACGTGGAGGTTGCCAGCGAATTCCGCTACCGGCCGCACGTGGTGTCCCGCAACACCTTGTTCGTGACCATCTCGCAGTCGGGCGAGACCGCCGATACCCTGGCTGCCCTGCGCGCCGCCAAGACCGAGGGCTACCTCGCCTCGCTGGCGATCTGCAACGTGCCGGAAAGCTCGCTGGTGCGCGAGTCCGACCTGACGTTGATGACCCGGGCCGGTCCAGAAATCGGTGTGGCCTCCACCAAGGCCTTCACCACGCAGCTGGCGGCGTTGATGCTGCTGACCATCGCGCTGGGGCGTCACCACAAGATCGACGCCGCCACCGAGGCCAGGCTGGTACAAGCGCTGCGCGAGGTGCCGAAGCTGATCGAGCAGACGCTGAGCTTGGAGCCGGCTATCGAGAAGCTGGCCGAGCGCTTCGTCGACAAGCAGCACACGCTGTTCCTGGGGCGGGGCATGCAGTATCCCATCGCCAAGGAAGGCGCGCTCAAGCTCAAGGAGATTTCCTACATCCACGCCGAGGCGTATCCGGCCGGTGAGCTCAAGCATGGCCCGCTGGCGTTGGTCGACGATCAGATGCCGGTGGTGGCGGTGGCGCCGCACGACGACCTGGTGGAGAAGCTCAAGTCCAACCTGCAGGAAGTCCGCGCCCGCGGCGGCATGCTGTACGTGTTCGCCGCCGCCGACATTGACCTGCGCGCCGGCGACGGCTACGAGGTGTTCAGCATGCCGACCGTGCCGGAAGTGGTGGCGCCGATCGTCTACACCGTGCCGCTGCAGCTGCTGTCCTACCACGTGGCGGTGATGAAGGGCACGGACGTCGATCAGCCGCGCAATCTCGCCAAGTCGGTGACGGTGGAATAGCGCTCGTTGCGACGCGGCCGCCCGTCAACCGGGCGGCCGCACGGAGTCCGTAACGCCTCATCGACTCGTTGTCCCGCGTGTCGCTGCGTCGGTTCGGCCTGCGTGGCGCACATCCTCCCGTCTCCCGCGTCGGGCTTGTCTCGCCGCGGCGCGACTCCCATGTCGGCTTAGGGCCCCTTGACCATCGGCGGTCGCCATACGACGAGAGACATTGGGAGTACGCTCGATGCAGGTTCCCCCCGAGATAAGCTTCAATGGCCTGGACAAGTCCGAGTACAACGAGGACTACATCCGGGAGCGCATTCGGCGCCTGGAACGCATGCACGATGCCATCATCGCGTGCCGCGTGGTGGTGGAACGGCCGCACCGCAACCGCCATACCGGCAACCCGTTTCGCGTGCGCGTGGAGCTCACGCTGCCGCGCAAGCGCGAGCTGGTGGCCAGCAAGGAGGAGAACGCCGAGCCGAACGTGCAGCTGCGCACCGTGATCGCGCGCGCCTTCGACGCCATGGAGCGGCAGCTGCGCGCGGTGACCACCGAGCAGGCGCCGCGCACCACCTACATGGCGCCGCTGGAGCAGGATCAACCGCACGGCATCGTCGTCCGCCTGTTCCGCAACGAAGGTTACGGTTTCATCAAGACCCTGGACGGGCGCGAGTTCTACATGCACCGCAACAGCGTGCTGCACGATGACTTCGACGAGCTGCGGATCGGTACCGAAGTGCGTTTTACGCCAGAGCTGGGCGACAAGGGGCCGCAAGCGAGCACCGTGCAGATCATCGCCAACCCAGGTGCCAACGCCAGTGACAATCCACCGGATTTGGCGGCGCCGCCGGAAGGCTGGGAGATACGCCCCTGATCGGGCTCGGCGATAGCGCCGAGCCGCCGCCCGCTTACGCCTTGGCCGCGGTCGGCCAGGGGACGGTGAGGACGCGGCCGGACAGCTGCGCCTCGTTGAGATGGCTTTCGAGGTAATTGATGATCTCGGTCGGCGCCAGCCGGTTCGGGCCCATGGCGTCGAGCGTGCACAGCGACACCGCCGAGCCGACCGTGATGAAGCCGGCCGAGGTCTTGTAGGCGCGCAGGTTGAGCGCCTGGTGGATGCGGCGGAAGGCGTTGGGATGGCAGCGGGAGGCATCCTCCTGATGCATCAGCACGCCGAACGCCGCCGTGCCGATGCGGGTGACGACGTCCAGCGGCCGCACCGTCTGCCGCAGCCGGTTGGCCGTGGTCTCCACGACCTCCTCGCAGACCCGCTCGCCGTAACGGCGGCGCAGTGACTCGAAATCGTTGATCCGGATCACCGCCAGCATGCCGCCGCCGCCGCGCGCTTCCATGTGCCGCAGCAGATTGTCCAGCTGCCGCTCCAGGTAGGCGCGATTGCCCAGGCCGGTGACGACGTCGAAGCTGTTGCGTTCTTCGAGCTGGCGGTTGAGCTCCAGCAAGCGTTGGTTGGCTCTGAGCAGATCGTTCTGCAACTGGGAGATGCGGCTGGCGGCGTTGATGCGCGCCAGCAGCTCCTTGTTGTCCGGGGACTTGCTGATGAAGTCGTCCACGCCGTGGTTGAACGCTTCGGTCAGGGAATCCAGTCCTTCCTTGGCGGTCAACAAGATGATGTAGGTGTAGTGGTTGGTCTCTTCGTCGAACTGCCGCACCCGCTTGGTGAGCGTCAGCCCGTCCATCTCCGGCATGAGCCAGTCCGCGAGCAGGATGTTCGCCCGGCGCTGACGCATCATCTCCAGCGCCTGGGGCGCGGTGTTGGCGGTGCGGATATCCAGGAAGCCGGCGCTTTTGAGTATCCGGCGAATGACTTCACAGGTGAATTTGGCATCGTCGACGACGATTACCGAAACCTGATCGGCGTTGATGGAGGAGCGAGCAGCGGACATCGTGTGTTGACCGTCGAATTAGGGGTGTTATCGCACCCGATGGTTTGCGGCTCTACCAGCCCGCGATACCGCAGCGGGGACAACCCCCCATCGAAATTGGGTATTAGGTTGCCACAGCCGGCGCCTCATGAAAATCTCGTGTGCCGGCCGAGTGCTACCGTTGATCGGATATGAGAAGACTTTCGTCGTTCGGACTATGATTGAGTCCCTATGAACCTACGTGATTTGCGTTATCTGGTCGCGGTCGCCGACCTGCGCCATTTCGGCAAGGCCGCCGAGGCTTGCTATGTCAGTCAGCCGACCCTGAGCACCCAGATCAAGAAGCTGGAAGAGTTCCTCGGGGTGCAACTGATCGAGCGCAATAACAAACAGGTAATGCTCACTCCGGTCGGTGCCGAGGTGGTCGAGCGTGCCCGCCGGGTGCTGCACCAGGTCGACGACCTGATCGAGCTGTGCCGCGCCTCGCGTGACCCGCTGTCCGGCGAGATACGGCTGGGCTTCATCCCGACCATCGCGCCGTACCTGCTGCCGTATCTCGTGCCCGTGCTGCGCGAGCGGCTGCCGCGGCTCAAGCCCTATCTGTACGAGGATCAGACCGCGCGCCTGGTCGAGCGACTGCGCCGCGGTGAGGTGGACGCGGCGCTGATGGCGGTGCCGGTGGACGCCCCCGACCTGCGCTACGTCGAACTGTTCGCCGAGCCGTTCCTGCTGGCGCTGCCGGTCGATCACCCGCTCACCGCCAAGGAGCGCGTGACCCTGGACGATCTCAAGGAACACCGTTTGCTGCTCCTGGACGAAGGCCATTGTTTGCGCGACCAGGCGCTCGACATCTGCAACATGGTGGGCGTGCGCCACGAGGACGAATTCCGCGCCACCAGCCTGGAAACCCTGCGGCAGATGGTAGCCTCGGGCGCCGGCATCACTTTCCTGCCGGAGCTGTCCGCTCACGCCAACGCCGCCAACCCCAACGCCGCCGCGATCGTGCTGCGCCGCTTCGAATCGCCGCAGCCGCGGCGGCAGATGGCGCTCTACTGGCGCAAGGGCTCGGCGCGGGAAGCGGCGGTCGAGGCCATCGGCCAGCTGATCGTCGAGCTGCCGGTGATCCGGGCGCTGCGAGTCTAGCGCCCGCGGGTTTCCGCCAGGGCCGCGGCGGCGGAATCCGGCATTGCGGGGCGCGGTGCGTGCCGCTGCTTTGTTACACTCCCCCGCCATGGACGTATCCGACCTCATCGATCCCCTCAACGACGCCCAACGTCAGGCCGTGACCGCTGCCCTGGAGCCGACGCTGGTGCTGGCGGGCGCTGGCAGCGGCAAGACCCGGGTGCTGACCCACCGCGTGGCCTGGCTGATCCGGGTGGAGCAGGCCTCGCCGTATGCCATCCTGGCCGTCACCTTCACCAACAAGGCGGCCGCCGAGATGCGCGGCCGCATCGAGCAGCTGCTGGGCATCAACGCCGGCGGCATGTGGATCGGCACCTTCCACGGCCTGTCGCACCGGATGCTGCGCCAGCACTGGCGCGAGGCGGGCCTGCCCCAGCATTTCCAGATCCTCGACGCCGACGATCAGCTGCGGCTGATCAAGCGGGTGATGCGCACGCTGGAGTTGGACGAGGCGCGCTGGCCGCCGCGCCAGGTCATGGGCTTCATCAACTCGCGCAAGGACGAGGGCCTGCGGCCGGAGCAGGTGGAATCGACCTACGAGCCGTATGTCGCGCAGATGGTGCGGATCTACCGCACCTACGAGGACGCCTGCCGCCGCGCCGGCCAGGTCGATTTCGCCGAGCTGCTGCTGCGCGCCTACGAAACGCTGCGCGACAATCCCGAGCTGCTGGCCCACTACCGCCGCCGCTTTGCCCACGTGCTGGTGGACGAGTTCCAAGACACCAACACCATCCAGTACGCCTGGCTCAAGCTCCTGACCGGACCCGGCACCGACGTGTTCGTGGTGGGCGACGACGACCAGTCCATTTACGGCTGGCGCGGCGCGCGGGTGGAGAACATCCGCCGCTTCACCGAGGACTTCAACCCGCAGGTGGTGCGCCTGGAGCAGAACTACCGCTCCACCGGCACCATCCTCAAGGCCGCCAACGCGCTGATCGCCCACAACAGCGGCCGCATGGGCAAGAACCTGTGGACCGCCGGCGAGGAGGGTGATCCGATCGCCCTGTACGCCGCCTTCAACGAGCAGGACGAGGCTCGCTGGGTGGTTGAGCAGATCGCCCGCGGGCTGGAGGAGGGCTACGCCCGCGCCGACTTCGCCATCCTCTATCGCTCCAATGCCCAATCACGCGCCTTCGAAGAGGCGCTGATCGCCCGCGGCCTGCCCTACCGGGTCTACGGCGGCCTGCGCTTCTTCGAGCGCGCCGAAATCAAGGATGCCCTGGCCTATCTGCGCCTGATCCTCAACCGCGACGACGACCCGTCCTTCGAGCGGGTGGTGAACGTGCCGCCGCGCGGCATCGGCGAACGTACCCTCGACGCGGTGCGCGCGCAGGCCCGCGCCGAGGGCGGCAGCCTCTGGCAGGCCGCCGCCCGGCTGGTCGCCGCCCGACAGCTGCCGGCCCGCGCCGCCAACGCCTTGCGCGCCTTCCTCGGGCTGATCGACGAGCTGGCGGCCAAGGTGCAGGACCTGGCCATACACGAGCAGATCGAGATCGTCACCCAGGACGCCGGCCTGCGCGACTACTACCTCAAGGACAACGCCGACAAGGGCCAGACCAAGCTGGAGAACCTGGACGAGCTGGTCACCGCCGCCCGCACCTTCCAGCAGGAGTTCCAGCCCGAGGAGGGCATGGACATCCTCACCGCCTTCCTCTCGCACGCGGCGCTGGAGGCTGGCGAGGGCCAGGCCGACGCCTGGGAGGATTCGGTGCAGCTGATGACCCTGCACTCGGCCAAGGGCCTGGAGTATCCGGTGGTGTTCATGGTCGGCATGGAGGAGGGGCTGTTCCCCCACCGCATGTCCGCCGAGGAACCGGGCCGGCTGGAGGAGGAGCGGCGGCTGTGCTACGTGGGCATCACCCGCGCCCGCCGGCGCCTGTGCATGACCTATGCGGAGCGCCGCCGGCTGCACGGCGTGGATACGTACTCCACGCCCTCGCGCTTCATCCACGAGGTGCCGCCGGAGCTGTTCGCCGAGGTGCGGGCGCGGGTCAGCGTCACCCGCTCGCTGACCGCGCATCGGTTGCTGCCCAAGGAGGAAGGCGCGTTCCGGCTGGGGCAGCGGGTGCGGCATGCCAAGTTCGGCGAGGGCATCGTGCTCAAGTACGAAGGCTCCGGCGCGAACGCCCGCATCCAGGTGAACTTCAACGACGTCGGCGCCAAGTGGTTGGTGGCCGCCTACGCCAATCTGCAGACGCTGTAGCCGCCCCGTCGCCGACGGCGTAGGCTCTCGGCGCGGGCGTCGGCGGCGCTCGACGCGCGGACCAGACAAGGAGCGGAGTCATGTCCAGGATCGTCAACTGCGTCGCCTACAAGCACGGGCAACGCCTGGCCGCGCTCGATCTGGATGGTATCGGCCGCGTCCTGGAGCAGCCCGATACCTTCGTCTGGGTGGGCCTGCACGAGCCGGACGAGGCGCTGTTGCGCCGGATCCAAACCGAGTTCGGCTTGCATGAGCTGGCGGTCGAGGACGCCCATCGGGCGCACCAGCGGCCCAAGCTCGAGGAGTACCAGGGCTCGCTGTTCGTGGTGCTGCACACCGCCTGGCTGGAGGACGGCGCCATCAAGCTCGGCGAGACCCATCTGTTCGTCGGCGAGCGCTTCCTGGTGTCGGTGCGCCATGGGCCGTCATCCAGCTATCAGGCGGTGCGGGATCGGGCCGAGGCGACGCCGGCGCGGCTGGCCGAGGGGCCGGGCTTCGCCCTGTACGCGCTGATGGATTTCGTGGTCGACAACTACATGCCCATCGTCGACTACCTGAAGGCCAGCTTCGAGCGGCTAGAGGCCGACATATTCCACGAGCGGGCCGACCGCGAAGCCATCGGCCGGCTCTATGAGCTGCGCCGGCGCATGCTCACGCTACGCAACGCCGCCGCGCCCCTGCGCGACGTCTGCAACCAACTCATGACCTTCCACTACGACATCGTGCCGCGGGAGATGGCACCGTACTTCCGCGATGTCCACGACCACGTCACCCGGGTGATCGAGGCCATCGACAGCATGATGGAAATGCTGGCCGCCGCCGCGCAGGTGCACTTAGCGCTGGTGAGCGTGCGCCAGAACGACGCGGTCAAGCGCCTGGCCGGCTGGGGCGCGATGCTGGCGGTGCCGACGGTGATCTTCAGCCTGTACGGCATGAATTTCCGCCACATGCCGGAGCTGCAGTGGGCTGGGGGCTATCCGGCAGTGCTGGGGGTCACCGCCTTGGTGTGCGTGCTGTTGTACCGCAGCCTGCGCCGCGGCGGCTGGCTGTAGCGCGTGCCAGGCGTCCTTGCTCCCTACACGGGAGAGCCGCCATCGCCGCCGTTACGCCGCGATGGCGTTACCAGGTGAGGATTTTCCAGCGGTTGATGGGCGGGTTGTCCAGGCCGGCGTCGATGCGCGTTTCCAGGTTGCCGTCGGCATCGGCGTCGTACAGATAGTAAGCCGGTCCGACCACCGGCTTGATCTTCACCGCGTATACGCGGCCATTGACGCTGTATTCCTCGATCTCCGCCCAGTCGCGGCGGACGATGGTCACGGTCGGCTCGACCTCCTCGCCCTTGGTGAGCTCGGACGGCGGCGGCGGCGGGGTGACCACCGGCGCGGGCTGCTGCGGCTTCTGCTCCGGGGTCTGCGCGGCGTGCAGCGGCGTGCCGGCCACGGCGGCGGCGAGCAGGGCGGTGACGAGGGCACGGCGCATACGGCCTCCTAGAGATCCAGCAGGATTTCCCGCTCGGCACGCGAGGGCTCGAAGCCCCGGTGCTCGTAGTAATCGAAGATGGCGTCGACCACCTCCTGCGGGTGATCGAGCACCTTGTACAGCTCCAGATCGGTGGCGTTGATCATGCCTTCCTTCGCCACCGTGTGCTCCAGCCACTGCAGCAGGCCCTGCCAGAACGGCCGATGCACCAGGATGATCGGAATCTTGCGGGTCTTGCCGGTCTGCACCAGGGTGAGGATCTCGGCCAGCTCGTCCAGCGTGCCGAAGCCGCCCGGCAACACCACGTAGGCCGAGGCGTACTTCACGAACATCACCTTGCGCGAGAAGAAGTGCCGGAAGTTCAGCGAGATGTCCTGGTACGGATTGCCGCTCTTCTCGTGCGGCAGCTGGATGTTGAGGCCGATCGACGGCGATTTGCCGGCGTAGGCGCCCTTGTTGAACGCTTCCATCAGGCCCGGGCCGCCGCCGCTCACCACCGAGAAGCCGGCGTCCGAGAGCGTGCGGGCGATCTCCTCGCCGAGCTTGTAGTAGGGGTGATCCGGCGGCATCCGCGCCGAGCCGAACATACTCACCGAAGGCTTGATCTGCGACAGACGCTCGAAGCCCTCCACGAACTCGGCCATGATCTGGAAGATCTTCCAGGATTCGCGGCTCATCAGCGAGTCGCTGGGGAGGGAGCGTCCTACGAACTTGTCGGTGTCCTGCATAAAACTCCGTACGCCGAGGCAAGCGGATTTCCGTCGCCGCGTGTCAGCGGCCTTTGTACCATAAAGCGGCTGAGGGGGGCACACGGACAACAGGCGCGCGCGTCGTGACCGCGGTATTCGCTTCAGCGCTCAAGTAAGCAACCAACTCGAAGGGAGCAAACCATCATGCGAATCCGTTCCGCGCTCGCCGTACTGGCCCTGCTGAGCGCGCCGCTCACGGCAAGCGCCGATTTCGCGGCGATCAAGGCCGGCGTCTACGGCTGGAACGCCAACCCCGGCGGCTGGATCCAGGACGAGGACATCGGGCGCGAAGGGCGCGCCGACCTCGAAAACGAGCTGAATCTGGATTCGGAGTGGCGTTACGCCATCTGGGCGGCGATCGAGCATCCGCTGCCGCTGCTGCCCAACCTCAAGCTGCAGTATACGCCTCTGACGCTGGAAGGCGCGGGCCGGATCGGCCAAAGCTTCCGCTTCGGCGACGTCGCCTTCGACGCCGGCGGCACGGTCGACTCCGAGCTCGACCTCTCGCAGCTGGACGTCATCCTCTACTGGGAGGCGCTGGATAACGTGGTCGACCTCGACCTCGGCCTCAACTTCAAGGTGGTGGACGGCAGCGTCCGCATCACCGGCGTCGACAGCGCCACCAGCACCGTCCGCACCGCCGAGGAGGACTTCACCGTCGTGCTGCCGCTGCTGTACGTCAACGCCGGGCTGAACCTGCCGTTCACCGGCCTGCGGGTCGGCGTGGAGGCCAGCGGCGTGGCCTATTCCGGCAACCGCCTGCTCGATGCCCGGGCTTCGCTCAGCTACACCGTCGCTCACGTCCTGAACCTGGAGGGCGGCTGGCGCTGGCAGCAGCTCAAGCTGGACGACGTCAGCGACATCAGCACCGACCTGGAGATCAAGGGGCCGTTCCTGGGCGCCTACCTGCACTTCTGACGCGTTATCGGCGCAGGCTCTTCGGCCTGCGCCGATTCGGCCCGCAGGGGCGGCGTGCATGTGGCAGAATCCGGGGATCTTTGGGCTGCAGCCACGGATTCCGGCCATGACCGACGCTTCCAAGCCGCTGATCCTCGTCGACGGCTCGTCTTACCTGTACCGCGCCTATCACGCTCTGCCGCCGCTGAGCAACTCGCGCGGCGAGCCGACCGGCGCCATGTACGGCGTGCTCAACATGCTGCGCAAGCTGCTCGACGAGTACCAGCCGACCCATATCGGCGTGGTGTTCGACGCGCCGGGCAAGACTTTCCGCGACGAGCTGTACGAGGCCTACAAGGCGCACCGTCCGCCCATGCCCGATGACCTGCGTGCCCAGACCCAGCCGCTCAAGGACATGGTGCGCGCGCTCGGGCTGCCGCTGATCGAGGTGCCGGGCGTGGAGGCCGACGACGTCATCGGCACCCTGGCGACGGCGGCGAGCCGCGCCGGCATGCGGGTGATCATCTCCACCGGCGACAAGGACATGGCGCAGCTGGTGAACGAGGACATCATCCTGCTCAACACCATGAGCAACACCCGGCTCGATCGCGAGGGGGTGCGCGCCAAGTTCGGCGTGGGGCCGGAGTGCATCGTCGATTACCTGGCCCTGGTGGGGGATAGCGCCGACAACATCCCCGGCGTGCCCCAGGTGGGGCCGAAGACCGCCGCCAAGTGGCTCAACCAGTACGGTTCGCTCGACGGCGTGCTGGCGCACAAGGACGAGATCACCGGCAAGGTCGGCGAGAAGCTGCGCGAGAATCTCGACAACCTGGCGCTGTCGCGCCAGCTCGCCACCATCCGCTGCGACCTGGCGCTGCCCGTGTCCTTGGCCGATCTCGCCCGCGGCGAGCCGGATCGCGCCACGCTCGAGCAGTACTATCGCCGCTACGAGTTCAGCACCTGGCTGGCCCAGCTCCTGGAGGAGCAGCCGGCCGGCGCCGCCACGGCGGTCGAGGCGCCGCCGACCGAGTACCAGACCATCTGGACCGAGGCCGAGCTGGAGGAGTGGCTGCAGCGTCTCGCCGAAGCCGAGCTGTTCGCCTTCGATTTGGAGACCACCAGCCTCGATTACATGCAGGCCGAGATCTGCGGCCTGAGCTTCGCCGTCGAGCCGGGCAAGGCGGCGTACCTGCCGGTGGCGCACAGCTACATGGGCGCGCCGGCGCAGCTGCCGCGCGATCGGGTGCTGGCGCGCCTCAAGCCGCTGCTGGAGGACCCGGCGCGGCGCAAGGTCGGCCAGAACGCCAAGTACGACATGAACGTGCTGGCGCGCTACGGCATCGCCCTGCGCGGCGTGGCCTACGACACCATGCTGGAGTCCTACGTGCTGGACTCCACCGCCACCCGCCACGACATGGACTCGCTGGCGCTGAAGTATCTCGGTCACCGCACCATCCGCTTCGAGGACGTGGCCGGCAAGGGGGCCAAGCAGGTGACCTTCGATCAGGTCGGTATCGAGCAGGCCACCGCCTACGCCGCCGAGGACGCCGACATCACCCTGCGCCTGCACCGCGAGCTCTATCCGCGCCTGGCCGCGGTCGACAGCCTCCAGCGCGTGTTCCACGAGCTGGAGATGCCGCTGATTCCCGTGCTCTCGCGTATGGAGCGCAACGGCGTGCTGGTGGATCGAGCCATGCTCAAGGAGCAGAGCCGGGAGCTGGCCGAGCGCATGCTGGAGATCGAGGCCGAGGCCTACCGCGAGGCCGGCGGGCCGTTCAACCTCGGTTCGCCCAAGCAGATCCAGGAGATCCTGTTCGAGAAGCATGGCCTGCCGGTGCTGGAGCGCACGCCCACGGGACAGCCGTCCACCGCCGAATCGGTGCTGGAGCAGCTGGCCGACAGCTATCCGCTGCCGCGGCTGATCCTGGAGCACCGCGGGCTGGCCAAGCTCAAGTCCACCTACACCGACAAGCTGCCCGAGCTGATCGACCCCCATACCGGCCGGGTGCATACCTCCTATCACCAGGCGGTGGCGTCCACCGGGCGGTTGTCGTCCTCCGACCCGAACCTGCAGAACATCCCGATCCGCACCGCCGAGGGCCGACGCATCCGCCAGGCTTTCATCGCCGCGCCCGGCTATCGGTTGCTGTCGGCCGACTACTCGCAGGTGGAGCTGCGGATCATGGCCCACCTCTCCGCCGATCCGGGCTTGCTGCGCGCCTTCGCCGCCGGGCTGGACATCCACCGCGCCACCGCCGCCGAGGTGTTCGGGCTGCCGCCCGACGCGGTCGACGATGGCCACCGCCGCGCCGCCAAGGCCATCAACTTCGGCCTGATCTACGGCATGTCGGCGTTCGGCCTGGCTCGGCAGCTCGGCGTGCCGCAAGGCGAGGCCAAGCGCTACATCGACCGCTACTTCCAGCGCTATCCGGGCGTGAAGGACTACATGGAGCGCATCCGCGAGCAGGCGCGCCGCGACGGCTTCGTCGAGACCGTGTTCGGCCGCCGTCTGTACCTGCCCGAGATCAACTCGCGCAACGCCGCGCGCCGCCAGGCCGCCGAGCGCGTCGCCATCAACGCGCCCATGCAGGGCACGGCCGCCGACATCATCAAGCGCGCCATGATCGATCTCGACGGTTGGCTGACCGCCGAGCATCCGGACGTGCGCATGGTGCTGCAGGTGCACGACGAGCTGGTGTTCGAGGTGCCCGAGGCCAAGGTCGAGCTGGTGCGCGAGCAGGTGTGCGCGCGCATGGCCGCGGCCGCCGAACTGGCGGTGCCGCTGGTGGTGGAGGCCGGTGTCGGCGCCAACTGGGACGAAGCGCACTGAGCGCGCCGAAGGCGTCGGCGCTTGGTTACGCTGATAGGCGGTTCATACAAGGAATAACGACACATGCGCATGCCTTCGGCCGTCGGCCGTATCGCTCGGCTTCTGCTAGGAAGCGCCGCCGCACTGGCGGTCGCTATCGATCCGTTGCGGCCCGCGGCTGCCAAGCTGCCGTGGGATAGCGGCGCGGCTGCGGCGGAGGCGCCGGTTCATGGCTACATCGTCGGCGGCGAGGAGGCGGCGGCCGGCGCCTGGCCGACCGTGGTGGCGCTCGTTAACGCCGCCGAACCGGACAATGACTACGCGCAGTATTGCGGCGGCCACTTGATCGCGCCGCAATGGGTGCTGACCGCCGCCCATTGCGTGGTCAACGCCTTGGGACTGGTCAAGTCGCCCCTGGATATCGAGGTGCTGGTCGGCACCCACCGGCTCGACGACGGTAGCGGGCAGCGGGTGAAGGTCGTCCAGATCGTCGCCCATCCGGCTTACGACAGCCGAACGATAGACAACGACATCGCCTTGCTGCGCCTGGACGGCCCGGTCTCGCAAACGCCGGGACGGCTGCTGACCTCGAACCAGTCGGCGCTGCTGGCGCCCGGCGTCATGGCCACCGTGGTCGGTTGGGGCAGCACCCTCGCCTACCGGAAGCCCGACGTCGTCTACGCCTATCCCCCCGCGCTGCGGCAGGTCGAGGTGCCGATCGTCGACACTCGGATCTGCAACGGCATCGACAGCTACGACGGCGCGATCACCGACAACATGTTCTGCGCCGGCTACCCCGAGGGCGGCAAGGACGCCTGCCAGGGCGACAGCGGCGGGCCTCTGTTCGTTCCCGACGGCGCCGGCGGCTATCTGCAGGCGGGGATAGTCAGCTTCGGTGAAGGCTGTGCCCAGCCGAAGCTGTTCGGGGTCTACACGCGCGTGCCGCGCTATATCGACTGGATCGCCGGCTACGTCGGCCCGATCGAGCGAGCCAACGAGGCGCCCATCGTCTACGCCGGCGCCGAGCGCCGGGTGAAGGCCGGGGCGAGCGTAGAGATCGAGGCGAGTGCGACCGACCGGGACGGTGCGGTGGTGGAGATCCGTGCCGAGCAGATCGCCGGCCCCGAGGTGGCCCTCGGCTTCGTGCCGGTTACCGACGGTGGCGCCATCATCGGCGCGCTGCTGCGCTTCCAGGCGCCGTCGGTGCGTGAGCCCCGGGCGCTGGTGTTCCGGGTGGTGGCCCGCGACGACGGCGGTGCCATTGGCAGCGACACCGTGACCGTGACGGTCGAGCCCAAGGGGGGCGGGGGAGCGCTCGGCGGCGCGCTGCTGCTGGGCCTGCTGGGGTTGTTGCTCGGCCGGCGCCGCTAGGCGCGCCGACGGGCGTTTACGCGGGACGAGGGAACTTCTTCGCGCGGGTCTGGTCGTAGCTTACGAGCGCCAGTGCCCGGCGCAGTCCGCCGAGTCCCCAATCAAGCGGACATACCGGCAACCCCAAGCCGGTTTTTCAACCCCGAACGTCGTCCCCCACGAGTTCGGGGTTTTTTTCTGCCTGCGGAAACAGCCAGGCGTCGAGCTTGGCGTGCGCTTCGTCGATGCCGAGCCGGGTGGTGGCCGAGAACAGCTGCGCCGTCGCCATCGGCGAGATCTCCGCCAAGGCCCGCTGCACCTTGCGCAGCGCCTCCAGCCCCGCGCCGCGGCCGAGTTTGTCGGCCTTGCTCAGCAGGACGTGCACCGGCAGGTTCGCCTCCTGCACCAGCGCCAGCATGCCCAAGTCGTGCTCGGTCAAGGGGTGGCGGATATCCATGATCAGCATCACGCCCTGCAGCGCCTGGCGCTTGCGCAGATACTCCGGCAGCGCCCGCCGCCATTGCGCGCGCATGGCGTCGTTGACCTTGGCGTAGCCGTAACCGGGCAGGTCGACCAGCGCCACTTCGTCGGTGAGGGCGAACACGTTCATCTGCTGCGTGCGGCCCGGGGTCTTGCTGATGCGCGCCAGTCCGCGGCGCTGGGTGATGGCGTTGATGGCGCTGGACTTGCCGGCATTGGAGCGGCCGGCGAACGCCACCTCGCGCAGGATGCCTTCGGGCAGATGGCGAAGGCTGGGCGCGCTGATCAGGTATTCGGCTCGATGGTAGATCGGGTTCATAGCAGTCGGGAGTGTCGCAGATAGGCGCCGCGCCTCCAAGCCAAATTGACCCCAAAACCCCGCCGATGTATAACTGCGGCGGCCTGTCCCTCACCTAAGTTGCGCTCGCTTAGACGCTAAGAATAGTCGGTGCGGCCCGGCAGGCCCTCGACGGCCCGCCGCGCAGGCACTCAGGAGTTGACTCATGAAGAACTGGTTGATCGCGCTCGCCGCTGTCGCCGCCATCGCTGTGACGGGTGCCGCCTCGGCGCAGGGTGACGCCGCCGCCGGCAAGCAGAAGGCGGCCGTGTGCTCTGCCTGTCATGGCCCCGACGGCAACAGCGTCAATCCCGAGTGGCCGAGCTTGGCCGGTCTGGGTGAGCGTTACATCGTGGCGCAGCTCACCGCCTTCAAGAACGGTGGCCGCTCCAACCCGCTGATGACGCCGCAGGCCCAGGCCCTGAGCGAGCAGGACATCCGCGACCTGGCCGCCTACTTCGCCAGCCAGACGATGAAGCCGGGCGAGGCCGATCCGTCCCTGGTCAAGGCCGGCGAGCAGATCTACCTGGGCGGCATCGGCGCCAAGGGCGTGCCCGCCTGCGCCGCCTGCCACGGCCCGACCGGCGCCGGTAACCCGCAGTCGGCCTATCCCCGCATCGGCGGCCAGCAGGCGGTATACCTGGCCCTGCAGCTGCAGGCCTATCGCAGCGGTGCCCGCGCTACCGATCCGAACAACATGATGCGCGATATCGCCAGCAAGCTGTCCGACGACGAGATCAAGGCCGTCGCGGCCTACGCCTCTGGCCTGTATCGCCGTCAGTAAGCGCTTCCCATCGCGACATCGAATACCGCAGCGGTGCGGTCCAGGAACGGGCGCACCGCTGTTTTTTTGCCCGGCGCACGCCATGCGCTTCGAGCAGCCCAGCCGTTTTCCTAGGAAAGGGATTAGGACAGAAGTAAAGAATCCTATTGATTCATCCTGAATTTCTGTAGAAAGATCTGTCCTCCGTTTCTGGCTAGGCAGGCGGTGCCCGCGCTAGCGCAAGGTTAAGCGGTAAAAGCACAAACCTATCGGTTGTTGACTCGGCCAGCTAAGGCGTTTAGGCCTGGGGGGTAATTCCGTGACTCGATTTCTGACCGCGGCCGTTGCCGCAACGGTGCTCGTATCTGGCTCGGCGCTGGCTGCCCCGCGTTTCCACGATGCCGGTCCCAACCTAACGCTCGGCGGCGCGCCGATCGGCTGGACCACGCTGTCGAGCGTGCGCAATCCGGCCGCCAGCGAGTTCGCGATCGCGCCGGGCGCGACTTTCCGCACTGCCATCGTCGGTTCGCTCGGCGTCAGCGCCGAGGTCGGCGACGTCGACAACTTCATCGATGACATCGATCGCCTGATCGATGCGCTCGACGAGGACAACCTGAGCCTCGCCGAGGGTAACGCCCTGGCCAACGAGTTCAACGATCTGTTGCCGGTCATCGGTCGCGACGGCTATCTGACGGTGCAGGCCGGCATGCAGGTGCCGCTGTTCCCGATCATCGTGCGTACCGGCGTCGGCGTCTTCACCCTGGACGCCAACCTCAGCGCCCAGGCCGGGTTGAGCGTGCTGGACTCGCCGGTGACCTACAACCCCGTCAGAGAGGAGCTGGAAACCTCGACCTCGCTCTACATCAAGGGCGTGCGGCTGACGGAGCTGTCGCTGGGTTATGCCCGCCCGGTGTGGCAGAACGGCAATAACAGCCTGGTGGTCGGCGGCCGTCTGAAGTACCTGCAGGCGGCGATGAGCAAGCAGGTCATCGCCCTGGAGACGGTGGGCGACGACGATGCCGAGGATGTCGTGCGCGACAGCTGGGACGAGAACGAGCGCACCAGCAGCAACCTGACCGCCGATCTGGGCGTGGTGTTCGCTGGCGCCAACTACCGCATCGGCCTGACGCTGGCCAACCTCACCGAGCCGGAGTTCGATTACGGCCGCATCGGCGCCGATTGCGACAAGCTCACCGGCAACGCCCAGTTCAACTGCTACACGGCCGCCTCCTTCGCCGATCGCATCAATCTCAGCGAGACCTGGACCCTGGAGCGCCTGGCCACCGCCGAAGCCGCTTTCCTGTTCGCCAACGGCGCTGGCAGCGTGTCGATCTCGGTCGATCTCAACGAGGTGAACGATCCGGTCGGCGCGCCCAACCAGTGGCTGGCCGCCGCCGTCGCTTACATGCCGGAGAGCACCTGGGTGCCGGGGGCGCGTGTCGGGTACCGCAAAAACCTGGCCGGTAGCGAGCTGAGCATGATCACCGCCGGTCTGAGCTTCTTCAAGCGCGTGCACTTGGATGTCGCCTACGGTCTGGAGTCGACCAAGGTCGACGGCAACTCGGTTCCGCGCGTGTTCGCGTTCAATCTCGGCATCGAAACGAGCTTCTAGGCAAGAGCGGACAGGGGGGATACGGAAATGGCTTTCAATTGCAAGGTGTTCGCCAGCGCCTTGGCGCTGGCCGCTGCCCTGGGCGCAGCCGGCTGCGGCAGCAGCGACAAGCAAGACCAACCCAAGGGCGATACCAGCCGTGTGGTCAGCGCCCGCGTCATCGACGGCTACCTGGTGCGCGCCACGGTCTGGGCCGATCTCAACGGCAACGGCGAGCTCGATTCGTTCGAGCCGCGGGCCTTCACCGACAACGACGGTTACGTCTCCTACAACCCGCTCACCGAGACCGACTACTGCGCGGCCGACGCCGGTACCGCGCTGGCCCGCCACTGCCTGCGGCTGGTCGGCGTGGCCGAGGATCAGTCGGTGCTGATCCGAGTGCGCGGCGGCTACGACAGTGCTACGGGGCTGCCGTTCAAGGGCATGCTCACCCTGCGCACTAGCGATCTGGAGCCGGGCCAGCCGCTGGTGGTGACGCCGCTGACCAGCCTGCTGGCGGAGGCCGATGCCGAGGCGCCGAGCACCCGGGCGGGCGTGGATTCCATCCTCGATCTGCTGCGCAAGGCCGGCATCATCGCCGATGCGGCCGATGTCGGCGCAGATCCGTTCGGCGGTCAGCTGCAGCTGTTCATCGTCACGCAGCTGCTCGAGGCGATCGACGGCGCCACCGGCGTGCTCACCAAGACGATGGGCAAGGGGGTCCCATCGTTCAATCCCGATGTGCACAGCCAGCTGGCGTTCGCCGAGATCATGGCCTTCGTGACGAAGCTGACGGATGCCGATTTCATCGCTTCCTTGAAGTCCCAGGAGGCCGCGGAAGCGTTGCTCAACGGCTTCGTGCAGCGGGTGGTGACGCTCTATCCCGAGCTGTCCTCGGTGAACACCAGCGCCCTGGTCGCCGTTCTGGCCAAGCGCATCAGCCAGCTGGCCACCATCAGCGATCTGGTGCGCAACCTGCCTCTCGAGCAGCTGAGCGAGCAGGAGCGTAACGCGCTCGCGCGTTCGTTCGCGCTGGCGCTGGAGCGCGTTCGCAACAACCCGAACGACGCCGAGATCGACAACCTCATCGCCTGGCTCACCAACCAGATCGGCGAGCCGGCGCTGGGCGACGACGTCGTCGAGCTGGGCGGTGACGACGTCGACGTCAGCCTGCTGATCAACGCCAGCATCGATCCGAACAGCAACACCCTGAGCGCCCAGGCCACGCTGCCGGCCGATGTGCGGAGCGTGTTCGCGTCGGTGGTCAACACCTCGTTCGGCGTTTCGGTCAACAAGAGCGACGAGCGCGGCGCCGCGCTGGTCTACGTCTCCGGCGACGCCGGCGCCGCCGCCGGCATGGTCACCGTGTGCGTGCGCTACCAGGACGACAGCGGCGACTTCGACACCGGCAGCAAGGACGATCCCAACGGCGCCCTGCTGCTCGGCGGCAACTGGAGCCTGCTCGACAGCCGCACCCTGGTGCTGACCGTGAACGTGGTCGGCGGCGCCCGCCCGCTCATGATCAAGGGTATCGGCGCCAACGGCGGCGAGCGGACTTACCGGTTCGACTTCGGCAGCGATCTGACCGACTGGTCCGGCACGGCGCCCACCGCCTTCGCGCCCGGCGACGTGCCGACCAACGATCAGGAGTGCCGCAGCGTGCTGATCGAGAAGTTCGGTCCGGTCAGCTGACCGAGCGTGCGGCGGCATCGCCGAAACCCCGGGCAACCGGGGTTTTTTTATGGGCGCGCCGGCGCCGCGCCGTGGGGTCGGGAACGCCGCCGCGGCCGGCGCGGTCTAAGCGTCAGCGCTTGCGAGCGGAAGATCGGGCTGGCCAGAATGTGGCCGACCCGCCCGGGTAGCCGCGGGCAGGGATCCGCAACATCAAAGAAGGAAAAGAGGATGAGGCAAAGAATCACGCAATGGTGCCTGGCGCTGATGCTGTCGCTGTGCGCAGCGGTGGCGACCGCCGCCACGGCGCCGGTGGCCGGCAAGGACTACGTGGTGCTGGAGCGTCCGCAACCCACCGTCAATGCCGACGGGGTGGAGGTGCGCGAGTTCTTCTCCTACGGCTGCCCGCATTGCGCGACCTTCGAGCCGCGTTTCAAGCAGTGGCTCAAGCAGGCGCCCGAGGGCGTGACCCTGGTGCAGGTGCCGGTGGTGTTCCACCAGAGCTGGGCGCCGCTGGCCAAGGCGTTCTACGCCGCGCAGTCGCTGGGCGAGCTCGACCGGCTGCACCGGAAGCTGTTCGATGCCGTGCACGTCGACGGCCTGCGGCTGCGGACCGATGCCAACGTGGTCGAGTTCTTCGTCAGCCAGGGCATTCCCAAGGACAAGGCCGAGGCGGCCATGGCGTCGTTCCACGTCGACACCAACATGCGCCAGGGACCGCGCATGCTGCGCGACTACCGCATCGAGAGCACGCCGTCGGTGGTGGTCAACGGCAAGTACGTGGTGTCCCCCAGCGGCGCCGGTGGCCAGGAGCGGATGATCGAGGTGATCGATGCCCTGGTGCGGCAGGAGCTGGCCGCCAAGAAGCAAGCCAAATGAGCGGCGGCGGGCGCGGAAGTGATCTGTTTCGCGCCCGCGCCCTTGGTGTCGTGCTAGCGTGACGCCAAGTTTTCAGAGGTCATCGCGGATCGGCGGCATGTACAACGGAGCGACCACGTCAGCGCCCATCGTGGAACGGTGCGATCAACCCCAGCAGGGGCGATCGGCGGCGCCGGATACGGCGCCGCGCAGCCTGCGGCTGATGACGTACAACATCCAGACCGGTATCGAAACCAGCGATTATCGCCATTACGTCACCCGCAGCTGGCGCCACATCCTGCCCGATACCGCCCGCCGCAGGAACCTGGACCGCATCGCCCAGCTGATCGGCCAGTACGACCTGGTGGGCCTGCAGGAGGTCGACGGCGGCAGCTTCCGCAGCGGCTTCATCAATCAGGTGGAATACCTGTCGAACCGTGCCGGCTTTCCGTTCTGGTACTCGCAGACCAACCGTAATCTCGGCAAGCTCGCCCGCCACAGCAACGGTCTGCTGAGCCGGCTGCGGCCGGTGGAGATCTGCGAGCACAAACTGCCCGGCCGGATTCCTGGGCGGGGGGCGCTGGTGATGCGCTTCGGCGAAGCCGGCGCGAGCCTGACCATCGTGCTGGTGCATCTGGCCCTGGGGCAGCGTACCCGGCTGCAGCAGATGGCTTATCTCGCCGAGGTCATCAACTCCTACGAGCACGTGGTGGTGATGGGAGATTTCAACTGCCTGTCGCGCAGCCGCGAGTTCGAGCTACTGCGCGGCCGCACCAACCTGGCGGAGCCCATCCACGACTTGCTCAGCTTCCCCAGCTGGCGGCCACAGCACAACATCGACCACATCCTGGTCTCGCCCAGTCTGAAAGTGATCAGCGCCACCGTGCTGGACTATCCGCTGTCGGATCACCTGCCGGTGACCATGCAGATCGCCCTGCCCGAGCAGATCAAGCTGGCGTCCTAAGCGCCGCCCGGCGGCAGCACGCCCTGCCGCCACAACGCCCGGAACTGCGCCGCCGTCAGCGGCCGGCTGTAGACGTAGCCCTGCACCAAGTCGCAGCCGTGCTCGCGCAGGAACTCCAACTGCTCCAGGCCTTCCGCGCCTTCCGCCACCACTTGCAGCTGCAGCTGCTTGGCCATGGCCAGGATGGCGATGACGATAGCGCGATCGTTGAGATCGGAGAAGATGTCCTGGATGAAGGAACGGTCGATCTTCAGCACCGTCACCGGCATGTGCTTGAGCTTGCTGAGCGAGGAATAGCCGGTTCCGAAGTCGTCGACCGCGATGCCGATGCCCAGCTCGCGCAGCCGTTGCAGCAGCGGCAGCGCGCCCGCGGTGCTGCGCTCCATGAGCGCGCTCTCGGTGATTTCCAGCACCAGCTGTTCGGGCTTGAGCCCATGCCGCTGCAAAGCGTTCTCCAGCGCCACCGCCAGGCGGGTGTCGCGCAGCTGCAGCCCGGAGACGTTGATCGACAGGCGCGGCAGGGTATCGGCGCCGCCGAACCACGTCGGCAGCTCGGCGCAGGCGCGCTGCAGCACCCACTCGCCGAGCGGCACGATCAGACCGGCTTCCTCGGCTACCGGGATGAACTGGTCGGGCGGGACCGGGCCGAGCTCCGAGTCGGTCCAGCGCAGCAGTGCCTCGGCCGAGACGATGCGGTGGTCGCTGGGCCGCACCAGTGGCTGGTACTGCAGCTCGAAATCGCCGTGATCGATGGCCCGGCGCAGGCGGCTGAGCACCAGGCTGCGGCGCGCCGCCGACTCCTTCAGCGCCGGGGTGTAACGGCTGGCGCTGCCGGGACCGTGCTGCTTGGCCTGGAATAGCGCCATTTCCGCGAAACGCACCAGGCCTTCCACATCCCGGGCGTCGTCCGGGTAGCAGGCGATCCCCAGGCAACACGACAGCCGCAGCTCTTGGCCGGCGATCAGCACCGGTTCAGCCAGCGCCGCCCGGACTCGGGCCGCCAGCTCTTCCGCGTCCTGTCGCCCGGGCATGGTCAGCAGGAATTCGTCTCCGCCCCAGCGGCCGAGCAGCTGGCCTCGCGGCAGCAGCGACTGCAGGCGCTGGCTGGCGGCGCGCAGCACCGCATCGCCGACATCGTGGCCGAGCAGGTCGTTGACCGCGCCGGATTCGTCCAGATCGAGCAGTGCCACGGTCATCGCCTCGGTGTTCGGCTCGACCCGCGACTGCAGCAGGGTGCGCAGCCGGGCGCGGTTGGGCAGGCCGGTCAGCTCGTCGTAGAAGGCGAGGTGGAAGATGGTCTCCTCATGGTGCTTGCGCAGCAGCGCGCTGGCGAACACCTCGCCGGCGGTCTGCAGGAAGTGCACCTGGTCGGCGCTCCACACCCGTCCGGCCTGGCTGGAGTCGAAGCCGATGAAGCCGTGCACCGTGCCGGAGAAGACGATCGGCACGGTCACCACCGAGCCGACCCGCCGCTCGGCGAACACCTGGCGCTCGGCCTCGGCTTCCGGCGGCAGCTCGGCCAGGTCGATCAGCTCCATGGACCGCCCGGACAGCACTCGGCTCAGCAGCCAGGGGAAGCGGTCGCAGGGAATGAGCTTGCGGTAGCCGAGCCGGTAGGGCACATCGGGTCGATGCCAGCCGTGGCTGTTGACCATGTAGCGGTTGTGATCGACCAGGCGGTAGATGTAGGCGCGGTCGACCTGGAAGTGCTGGCCCATTTCCGCCAGCGCCATGTCGATGCTGGCGTCGATGCGTTCCGGCGGGATATTGATGAACTGCGCCGACAGCCGTCCCAGCCGCCGCTCCATGTCGTAGCGCTGAGTCAGGGCGGCGTCGGCGGCGCGATGCGCGGTGACGTCGCGCGCCACCCACATCACCCGCGACGAGTCGGGGATCGGCTGCAGGCGCGACACGAACCGGCGCTGCTCGTTCCCCAGGGTGAGTGTGTGCTCGAATTCGCGCGGTCGTTGCCGCAACAGAACCTGATGCAGGCAATCCAGGCCTTGCCGGCCGAACTCGGCGCCGAGCAGGTCGACGATGGAGCGCCCGACCAGATCGCGCGCCGCCTGCCGGTTCGGGCCGCCGCCGGCCTTGAGGCAGCGGCCGTTGTGGTCGACGACCAGGATCAGATCGCTGCAGGCGGCCACGGCGGCGCGCAGCTCGATCTCGGAGAAATCGGCGATGTCGGCCACGCTGGAGGCCGTGTCAGGGAAGGCCATGTACTGTCTCGGGGGCGCTCACGTATGGATTAGTGTCCCAACTATCGCGGCTTCCGTGCTTACTCAGCGCCGCTCGATCAGCGTCCCCCGCGAGTAGGAGGTGGCGCACCCGGCAGGATTCGAACCTGCGACCTTCGGCTTCGGAGGCCGACACTCTATCCAACTGAGCTACGGGTGCTAAATCGAGCGAATAGAATAGCGGTTATTTGTGTCCCCTCCAAGTCCGCGGTTGTCATTCCGCGCCTGGGGGCGCGCTGCCGAGGGGGCCGGGCAGCCGGTTTTCGCTGTGCGCCTTTGCCGGTATACTCTGGGCCTTCGCGCCGCCCAGCAGCGCTGCAAAGAATCCATGGCAAGGGCGGATGAGTAGACGACGGGAGCATACCGTGGCTGGTCAGCAAGACAAAAGTTTCGTCCGGACGTTCGTGGGGGTCATTGCGGTTCTGGTGGTGGTAACGATCGTGCTGATCGTTCTGGCCGGCCGCGCCGGGATTACGCCCGGTACGCAGGAAGAGCGTGAGGCGCTGGCGCGCGAGCGCGCCGAGCAGCGGCTGCAGCCGGTCGGCGCGGTGCGCGTGGGCGGCGAGCCAATGCCGGAGGTGTTCCAGGCGCAGGCTCAGGCGGCCGGTCCGCGCAGCGCCGAGCAGATCGTGCAGGGCGTATGCGCCGCTTGCCATGGCACGGGCGTGCTGAACGCGCCCAAGATCGGCGATGGCGCCGCCTGGAAGGAGCGTATGGCGCAGGGCCTGGATACGGTGGTGCAGCACGCCATCGAAGGTATTCGCGCGATGCCGCCGCGCGGTGGCGATGCCAGCCTCTCCGACGAGGAAGTGCGGTCCGCGGTGGTGTTCATGCTCGAGAAGAGCGGCATCTCCGCCCAGTAAACGGATCGACAGCATCTTTACTTTCGCGAAGGCCGCCCGTGCGCAACGGGCGGCCTTCGTTCGTTTTGGCGCGCCGAAAAGGTTGCGGGCCCGCGATTCAGGACGGGAAGAACTCGATCGGATAGGTCACCGTCACCGTATCCACGTCCTTGGCGCCGAAGTCGAAGCGCTTGATGCGCAGCGCCAGCTTCTGCTCCAGCTCGGCGTCGCGCAGCTCGCTGGAAACGATCTTCAGATCGATCACTTGCCCTGACGGGGCGATGGTCAAGCGCAGCACCAGCTTGCCCTGCAGGGTCGGATTGTCGCGCAGCGCCCGGTTGTAGAGCGCGTAGATCGCGCCCTTGTTGCGGTCGAACACCAGCTGGATTTCCTCGTCGGTGCGGCCGGCGCGCTTGTTGCGGCTGCCGGTGGCGGCGCTGCCGCGGGCGTCGGTCGTGCCGATCGGGCTGGTGACCTGGGCCACGTTGCGCCCGCCCAAGCCGCTACCGCCCCCGCCGCCGGTGTCGCGGCTCAGGCTGCTGGTGTTGATGCCTTCCGTGCCGCTGCCGACCTTGGCGGTAAGGAGCGAGCGCTCGGTCCTGGGGGCGTCACCGCCGACCACCGACAGCGGGCCCTGGCTGAGCTTGCCGCTCGAGGGCTGGGATTGCAGCGCCTTGAGCGAGTCGCGCATCGCCAGCAGCCCGGAGCGCTGCGCCTGCTCGCGCGCGCTCGGTGCCTCCTGCGATCGGGGCGTGGGTTTGGGCGGCGTGCGCGGCGTGGGGGCAGCCACCTCGTTGCGCGGCGCCGGCTGGGCCTTGACCTCGGGGGGCGGTGGCGGCGGGGTCGGCCGCAGCACCAGCTGCGTGTAGCGCGGCGGCTCCACGGCCACTGGCGGCGGCGCCCGCTCCGGCAGGGGCAGGTGGGGCAGCACCAGCCCCAGGATCAGGAAGGGGATGCCCACCCACAGCAGGATGCGGCGGAAACGGCGCTCGTCCTCCTGGTCGCTCAACCAGGGCGGCAGGGCCGTGCGTTGAAACTGGAGATCCGCGGTGGTGACGCTCACGTCAGCCTCCCTGGCCGGCCTTCTGCAGCACCGCCAGCGACACCCGGCTGTAGCCGGCCTCGGCGGTAGTGGCGATGACTTTCTTCAGCAGCCGGAACGGAATGGTCTTGTCGCCCATGATGGTGACCTCGCCCTTGTCCTGATCGGCGCCGGCGCTGGTATGGCGCAGCAGCGCCTCGCGCAGCGGCGTGAACACCTCGGCCTGCTCGTCCAGCGCGGCGCTGACGCTGCCCACCGGTTCGCCCTGCAGGCGGATGTCGGCGGCGGTGACGACGATGGTCAGGGTTTCCCGCTGACGCTGCTCGGCCAGCGATTCGGGCAGAGCGACGTCGCGGCTGGTGGCGACGTCCTGGAAGTCGGTGGCGTGCACCAGCATGAAGAACACCAGGATGGTGAAGATGTCCATCAGCGACACCAGGTGCAGCGCGGCCGGTCGGGTCGGGCGGCGGTAGCGATCCAGGCGGCGACGGCGTAGCGGTTCCATGGCCTCAGCTCCTGCGGGTTTCGATCGGCGCGTCGCCCAGGGAAACCTCGGGGAAGAGCTCGCGCGTGCCGCTCTGGCCGTCCGCGGCGGGCGCCAGCCGCACCGTGTCCATGACGTTGACCAGCCGCTCGTAATCGATGTCCGGCTCCAGCAGCAGCGTGGCCGCCCGCCGCTGCGGCGCCGCCGCCTTGAGCTCGCGCAGCGCCTTGGCCAGGGTGGCCAGGTCGTAGTCGCCGTCGACGTTGGGGATCTCGGTCAGGCGCCCGCCGCTCTGATCGGCCAGCAGCAGACGGTCGGCGCGGACCACGATCTCCAGCGGCAGCGGCGGCTCCAGCCCGCCCTCGGAAACGCCGCGCGGCATGCTCAGCTCGAGGATGGCGATGCGCGAGAACACCACCATCATCAGCAGGAACGGCACCAGCACCACCATCAGGTTCATGAAGGCGGTGATGTTCAGCT
>CALGAN010000025.1 GCA_937951875.1 uncultured Alkalilimnicola sp.
GCGCTGATCAGGCCGATGATGGTGCCGAGCAGGCCGAGCAGGGTGGCGATGTTGGCGAGCGTGGCCAGGTAGTGGGTACGCTTCTCCAGCCGCGGCGTCACCTCCATCAGGCCCTCCTCCATGGCCAGCTCCATCTGCTCGCGACCGGCGTTCATGCGCGCCAGCCCGTAACTCAGCACCTTGCCGATGGCGGCGTTGGTCTGCTCGGCCAGCTGGCGGGCGTCATGGAACTTGCCCTGCTGCAGCAGCGGCAGCAGCTGGTTCCAGGTGCGGCGATTGTGCGCGCGCGCCAGGGAGAGGTAAAGGACGCGCTCGATGGCGATGGCGACGCCGATCGCCATGACCAGCAGGATGGGGTGCATGAACTCGCCCCCCTCTTGATAGAACTTCACGATTTCGTTGATCGCACCCATGGTCTTGCTCCTGATCGGGTGATGGCTCGTTTGTGTCGTTATCGGTTCGGCGCGCGCAGCGCCTGGTAATTGGCCAGCTCGCGGCGGAACACCACCGGGTCGAGCGGCGCGAGGCGCTCGTCGAGCAGGCCGGAATCGGGAAGAAGCAGCGTCGTCTCGCCCAGCTCGGCGCGCTTCCACGGCACGATCACCAGCGAGCGCGGCAGCTCCTGGTTGCCGATGATGGAAATGCCCTCCAGCTCGCGCTGGTCCTGGGCGCGGGCGAGAGGGGCGGTCAGCAGGGCGAGCAGCGCCAGCGCGGCGCCGCATGGGCGGCAGAGCCGCCGCATGTTGGTCGGTCGTCTCATTCCTGTACTCCCGCGCGTCGCTTCACGTCGATCAGCCATTTCTCCACCTCGGCATCGGGCTCGCTCTGCAGCGCCTGAAACCGCTCGAAGGCCTGCAGGGCGCAGGGCAGGTCCTGCAGGTACAGGTCGCAGAGCACGCCCAGGTTGAGGTACGCCAGCGCGTACTCGGGATGGGCCGCCAGCAGCGCCTCGTAGGTGGCGCGCGCTTCCTGGAAGCGGCCGGCCTTGCGCTGCAGGATCGCCAGCTGGTTGGCCGCCACCGGGTGGTTGGGCTGGATGCTGAGCGCCTGTTCCAGCGCGGCGAAGGCCTCCGCCTCCTTGCCGACCGCGGCGTAGGCCAGACCGAGGTTGGTCCAGGGGCCCGGCAGCTGCGGCGCGGCGGCGGTCAGCGCTTGGAACGCCTCGAGCGCCGGCTGGTAACGCTCGGCGCGCAAGTGATCCAGGCCCTCGGCGAACAGCGCCGTGAGCTTCGGGTCGATCTGGGGCGCGGCGGGCGGGTTCTCCGCCGGCGGCCGCGGCGGCTGGCCGGCGCAGCCGAACACGGCGAGCAGCAGCAGCGGCAGCAGCAGCCTATTGCAGCGCATCGGCCGGTCCTCCCGAGCGTTCGCTCTTGCCGTAGCGCGCCGGCAGCAGCCGGGCCAGCGCGGCGTAGCTCTTCTTCACCCAGTCGTCGTACACGCCACGGGCGGCGCGGCGGACGTTGGCTTCGTGCACCTCGATGGCTTTCTCCTCGAACGGATAGGCCTGTTCCTCCAGCATCAGCTCGTACTGCTCCAGCGCCTCGTCATCGAGGCCGCGCGGCCGCTCCGACTCCAGCAGGGCCTTGGCGAAGTCGCCGTACAGCTCGGCGATGCGGAAGGTGGCGGCGGTGGTGACCTCGGCCAGCGCGTAGTTGGCGGCGGCGTCGTAGGCGGCCAGCGACTGCTCCAGGGAGCGCTTCTTCTGCGGCAGGGTCTTGGCGATCGGTTCGATCAGGCGGATGCGCCGATAGGCTTCGCCCTGCTTCTCGGCCAGGGCGAAGCTGGCGCGGGCGGCCAGCAGCCGGGTGCGTTCGCTGCGTTCGGCGCCGGCCTCGCGGTCGGCGCGGATCAGCTGCCGCAGCGCCTGCTCGGCGCGGTCGTCATCGCCCAGCACGGTGTAGAGCTCGTGCAGGCGCTGGTAGCTCTCGACCGCGACGCCAGCCGGTTTGGGGTAGCCCGCCAGGTAGCGCTCCAGCGCGGCGGCGGCCTCGGCGCGCAAGCCGGACTCCTGGTACAGCTCGGCGCTCTGCAGCAAGGCCTCGCGGCGGATCGCGTCGTCGTCGGTTTCCTCGGCGATGCGCGCGAACTCGCGAGCGGCGGCCGGGCCGTCGCCGGCGCGCATGTAGGCCACCGCCAGCTTCTGGGTGACCTCGGGTTGCAGCGCGTGACCGCGGTGCTGGGCGCGGAAGGCCTCCAGCACGGCGATGGCGCGCGGCCAGTCTTCGAGCTCGATCAGCAGCGCTGCGGCGTCGTACTCGGCGGTGGCGCGGATCGGGCTGTCCGGCGCGGCCTGGGCGACCCGCAGGAAGTGCTCGACCGCCGCCGCCGGGCGGCCCTCGCGCCGCTCGGTCTCGCCCTGCTGGTAGATGCTCGCCGCCAGCCGCTCGGTCAGCGCCGGCCGCAGCGCCGGCGCGAGGGCGGGCGAGGCCAGCGCCTGCTGGTAGGCATGCTCGGCCTTGAGGTAGTCGCCGTGGTCGAAAGCGCTGTGGCCGATCACCGTCCAGGCGGTGAGCCGCTGCGGCTCGCTGGCGCTGAGCTCGGGTGCCAGCAGTCGCTCGGCGGCTCGCGCCGCGCTCTGGGTCTCGCCGCGGGCGAACAGCCGCTCCACGGCGTGGGTGAGCACCGGCGCGGCCTTGGGGTGCGCCGGGTAGCGCTCGGCGAAGCGCTGGGCGCTGGTCAGCGCCAGGCTCTCCCAGTTGCGCCGCTCCTCGCCTTGCAGACGCTTGCCGTGCTGCTCGTAGGCCACCAGCGCGGCGTAGCCGGCCTCGGCGGCGCGGTCGTTGCCGTCGAAGTCGTAGGCGGCGCGCTCGTACTGCTCGGCGGCGGCGGCGTAGTCGCGGTGCTCGAACAGCAGCTCGGCGTACAGAAAGTGCATCTCCTGGGCGCCGGGGTGGCGCGGGAACGAGGCCAGATAGGCGCGGTAGCCGGCGAAGGCGCGCTGATAGTCGCTCTCCGCCTTGCTGGTCTGCGCCAGGGCGTGGTAGTGCCGGGCCAGATCCTTCATCGTGGTTTCCAGCGGGCCCGTCACCTCGGGGTGATCGTCCGGCGAGCGCTCGGCCCAGAACGGGCCGTCCAGGCGGTAGAGATCGACGAAGCGCTGCTTGGCCTCCAGCACCTGGGCGGCGAAGCCAGCGTCGCGGTAAATCTCCACCGCGCGCAGCTGGAACAGCGGTGCCTGCGCGTGGGTCGGCTGGGCGGCGACGAAGGACTCCAGCGCGCCGGCGGCGTCGCTGAAGCGCTCCTTGTCCAGATACAGCCCGGCCAGGCCGGCGTGCACCCGATCGCGGTGCCGCTCGTGGCCGCGCTCGCGGTAGTAGTCAGCGATGGCCGCCGGGCCGTCGAGATGGGAGAAGGCCAGGCTCACCGCCCGCAGGCTGTCCTCCACCTGTTCGCGCTCGGCGTGGGGCAGCCGCTCCGGCGCCAGGGTGCCGTCCTCGGCGTACAGGTCGAACAGCGCCATGAAGTCGTCCACGGCTTCCTGATACAGGCTCTGCTTGAAGCGCGCCCAGCCGCGCTTGTACAGCGCCTCGGCGTAGAAGCCGGAATCGCGGCCGCGCGCCAGGGTGCCGCTGTAGGCGGCCTCGGCGCCGCGGTAGTCGCGCTCGACGAACAGCATCTCGCCGCGCCGAAACTGCGCCTCGGCCAGCAGCGCGCTGTCCGGGTGCTCGGTGACCAGCCGGGTGAGGCTCGCCAGCGCCTCGGCCCGCTCGCCGGCGGCTTCCTGGGCGCGCGCGAGCTGGTACAGCACCTGGTCGGTGTGGCGCTCGCCGGGAAACTCCTGCAGCCGCTGCCGGTACAGCGCGGCGGCCGCACGGTTGGCATCCGCGTCCGGCTCGCCGCTGGCCGAGCGTGCCTCCGCCTCCTCCAGCCGCAGATCGGCCAGGCGGCGCAGCGCCTCGGCGCGTAGCCGCGGGTCGCGGGCGTCGGCCAGGAAGGTCTCGTAGCCGCGGATGGCCTGCTCGCGGCTGGCGTCGATCCGGCTCTCGGCCGGCAGCGGCGCCGGCGCGCGCAGCTCGCCCAAGGTGGCCGGCGGGGTACGGCCAGCGCAGCCGGCCAGCAGCAACAGCGGCAGCAGCCGGAGCTTGCTCATGGCGTCTCTCCCCGGCTGGCGGCCTCGTCGTACAGCCAGGCCAGGCCGAAGCGGGCCTGCGACAGCTGCCGCTCCAGCGTCAGCCGCCGCTGGTGCAGGGCGGCCAGCGCCCGCTGTTGCAGATCCTCGGCCTGGATGGCGAGCAGCCGCTCGGTTTGCGGCAGCAGCCGGGCGATGCGCTCGTGGGCCTCGGCGATGCGCAGCCGATAGCCGGCGAAGCGCCGCTCGGCGTCGACCCGGGCTTGGAGCAGGGCGGCGCGGCGGTCGTCCAGCTCGCGGAAGTCGGTATCCAGCCCGCGCAGCGCCTTGCGCAGGTCCCAGCTGCGCTGCGGGTAGGCCGCCTCCAGCGACCACAGCAGCACGCCCTTGAGGCGCAGCGCGCGCTCGCGCAGCTCGGGCAGCTGCGGATGGTCGGCGGGCAGGGCGTCCAGCCGCGCCAGGAGCGCGTCGATCTCGTGCCAGCGCGCGCGCTCGGCGGGTATCGCCAGCGCCGGGGCGTCGCCGGCGGCGACGATGCGCTCGAACTCGGCATGCAACGCGGCCCGCCGTCGCTGCAGCGCCTCCACGTCGAGCTCGGCCAGCAGGCGCTCGGCCGCCGGCAGGGTGGCGGCGTAGCGGGTTTCGCGGCTGAGCAGCATGTCGTCGAAGCTCGTTATGCTCGCCTGCCAGCGCAGCAGGTTGGCGCGCAGCCCCAGCAGCTCGCGGTAGGTTTTGAGCCCCTGCTGGAAATCGTGGCCGGCGGTGACCTCGACCAGATACGGCCGGCCGGGCAGATCGGCCGGCAGCCGGCCGTCGGCGTCGGGCAGGGCGCCGGCCCGCACCGCGTCCTCCGCGTCGCGCAGCCGCTGCAGCTCCCGCTCGAAGCCGGCGATGGCGTCACGGTAGAGCGCGGCGGCGCCGGCCTTGTCGCCGAGGCGGGCGTGCACGTGGGGCAGGGCGAGCAAGGCTTCCTGCACCGCTGGGTCGTCCAGCGGCCGCGACTGGAGCAGGGTGAGCGGCGCGAGCGCGGCGGCGTGCCGGCCGGCGGCGGTTTCCAGCCAGCCGAGGCCGAGCAGGGCGCGGCTGGCGAACGGGCTGTCCTGGCGCACGCGCTCGAACGCGGCGCGGGCGCGCCGGTAATCCTGGCGCTGGATCAGGTGGTAGCCGAGGGCGAGGTTGGTCTTGTCGCGCAGCGCCCACTGCTCCTCGCTCGCGGCCGGATCGCGGCCGAGCGCCTCCAGGGTGGCGATCCCCTTGTCCTCCAGGCCTTGACGCAGTTGCGCCAGGCCCAGGTTGTAGCGGGCGTAGCCAGCCGTCCGCGGCTCGCCCCGCCAGGGCTCCAGGGCGGCGGCGGCGCCGGTCGGATCGTCGCGCTGCAGCCGCGCCAGCGCCAGCAGCAGTTGCCGCTCGCCGGCCAGTTCCGGTTCCGACTCGGCGTCGACGCGCGCCAGCGCCCGCTCGGCCAGCTCCGGTTGGCCCTTTTCGTAGGCGATGCGGCCCAGGTAATACCAGGCGCGGTTGCGCACGGGCGCCGGCAGCGACGCATCCAGCAGGCGGCGGAAGATGGCCTCGGCCTCGACATGCAGGCCGTAGGAGAGCTGCATGCCGCCGATCAGCAGCTCGCCGTCCAGGGCGTGGTGGCGCAGCTTGCCGGTGTCCTGGGCGGCCAGCAGCAGGGTCAGGGCCGTGAGGTAGTCATCCTGATAGAAATGGAACAGCGCCTGGCCGTAGGCCAGGTCCTGCACCGGCTTGGGCGCACTCTGGGCCAGCGGCGCCAGCAGGCAGCCCAGCAGCAGGGCGGCCTGGCGCAGCATGCGGTGCGGGCGCGGCAGCGGCACGGCTTACTGCTCCCACTCCTTGATGGTGAACTCGGGCTGCTGGTTCTGGGTGCGGTCGCTGATCTTCAGCTCCAGGTACTTCGGTCCCAGGCCCTTGTTCAGGTCGAGGGTGGCGCCGCGCCGGTAGTCGCGCTGCTGCGGACCGGTGCCGGTGAAGGTCGCCACCACCTGATGCGCGCCCTGCTTGACGTTGCCTACCCACAGCCGCTGCACGCCGCCCTTGCGCAGCGCGGCGAGCTCGCGGTCGGTGTACAGGTAGTGGGCCACCACCTGGTCGTCGATCTTGAGGGTGACCGCGTCGAGCTTGAACAGCTCGCCGACGTCCAGCGACACGAACACCGCCAGCTGCGTGCTGGAGGGGTAGAGCAGCTCCTCCTCCAGCAGGAACAGCTCCTTGTTGAGCTGCAGCACTTCGCGCTTGAGCGCGCGCACTTGCTCGTCCAGGCCCTGGTCGCTGGCGGCGGCGGTGCCGGCGAGGCCGAGCAGCAGGATCAGGCCGTAGAGTCGGATCTTGTTCATCGGAAATCTCCCGAACCGCCGGCAGGCGGCCGTGTTGCCCCGGGCTGGGCAGGCGTACGGCGCGGCGAGGCTTGGATGGCGGGCGGACGTCTGCATGGCCTCAGTACCAGATCGAAATGAACAGCTTCAGGACATTGGCGTCGTAGCGATAACGGCGCTCCTCGCCGACCGGCGCGGCGGTGTCGCGCAGGTCGCGGAAGTCGTCGTAGCGATAGAGCACGTGGTCCCAACCCAGATTGAGCGTGCCCTTCTCGACGAAGCCCCAGCCGCCGCCGAACTCGTAGCTCAGGCCCAGGCTGAAGGTGTGGCTGGTGAAGGTGGACAGCTCCTTGTCGCGGGCCAGGAAGTTCTGCGCGTCCCGGTAGGGGAACAGGTCGCCGTAGAAGTCGGCCGCGCTCTGGCGGTACCAGCGGTAGCCGAGATCGACGATCCAGCGCTCCTTGAACGGCTGCGAGTAGCCCAGCTCCACCGTGTGGGCGTCGATGCCCCAGGTGTCGGTGAAGTAGCGGTAGCCGGCCTTGAGCACCGCCCGGTAGGGCAGGTAGTAGAGGCCGCGCAGCGCCACGGCGTTGCTGGTGCGGGTGTGCGGGTAGATCTCGGGCTGGTAGCTGTAGCCGCTGCCGTCGAGGAAGCGCACCTGCCGGTAGGGGTTGTTGAGATAGCCCTCGTCGGTGATGGCCTCCCAGCTCAGGTCGAGCAGCAGGCTCTTGGTGAGGATCTGCGACACGCCCAGGCGATAGTGTTGGCGGCGCACCTCTTCCTCGAAATTGTCGTCGCCGTTGCGGCGCACGGTGTCCCAGCCGCGGCTATAGCCCATGCGCACGGTGGTCAGGTCGCCGAACAGATCCTGGGAGATGGTGAAACTGGCGGTATTGGCCTCGTAGTCGTTCTCGCTGCTGCGGGTGAAGTTGCCGCTCAGGGTGGTCTTGCCGCGCAGGTAGTCGAAGCCGACGCTGGTCTGGGTGCGGCGCTCCTTGTACGGGCTGGCGGTGGTGACGACGTCGATCGAGGCGCTGCTGACGTCGTCGACGTAATAGTTGGCCGAGATCGACAGCAGATCCTTGATGGTCTTGCGCAGCAGCAGCGACGGCCCGGAGATGTCCACGCCGCCGCCGTCGTAGGAGTGATAGAGCAGGTCGGCGCGGTCCTCGGGCAGCACCGCGGCGGCCAGCGGCAGGCACACCACCAGCGCGCCGGCGGCGGCGACCAGCGCTTTCTTAGTTGCAGCCACAGCCGCCTCCGTGACCGCCGTCGGCGCCGCGCGCTCCCTCGCGCGCCTCGTGCACGTGGTTGTCGTAGGCGCCGGCCACCGGGTTGCGGTCGAAGCTCATCAGCGGATCGGCGAAGTTGGCCCGCTCGTACGGCTTGACCCAGGGCTCGACGCCGCAGCCGCCCAGAAGCGGCACGGCCAGCAGCAGCAAAGCAGCGATAGCCCGCATCGTCACTCCTTAAGCAGCTCGCGGATCTGGTTGGCGTACTCCGCTTCCGTGCCGGGCACGTAGCCGCGGTGTAGGTAGCGCAGGTTGCCGTCGCGGTCGATCAGCACCGTGCTGGGCATGGCGTTGACCTTGTAGAGCTTGCTGACCTCGTTGGCCTTGTCGAACAGCACCGGGAAGCTGACCGGCACGTCCTTGAGGAACTGCCGGGCCTTGGCGTCGTCCTCCTCGACGTTGACGCCCAGCAGGGTGAAGCCCAGCGCCTTGTACTTGCCGTAGAGCTGCTCCAGCAGCGGCATCTCCTGGCGGCAGGGGCCGCACCAGGTGGCCCAGAAGTTGATCATCACCACGTCGCCGCGCAGCTCGGACAGGCGCACGTTGGCGCCGCTCGCGCTCTTGAGCACGAAGTCCGGCGCCGGGCCGCTCAGCCGCTCCGAGGCGGCCTGCGCCGTGCCCAGCCACAGCAGGCCGGTCAGGAACGGAACGATCAGTTTGTTGAGAAAGCGCTTGCGCATGAGTCCCCCCGCTTAGAAGAACACCGTGAGGCCGGCGGTCAGCTCCAGGTTGTGGGTGAGCTTGTTCTCGCCGAGCAGATCGACGTCGAACATGTGATCGCGCACGTCCAGGTGCAGTGCCAGCCAGTCGGTGGCCAAGAAGCGATAGCCGGCGCCGAAGTTGACGGTGAACGCGTCGTCGCCGGCGAAACGGGTGCTGCCGGCGCCGGCGATCAGGTAGAGCTGCGAGTTGAAGGCCCAGCCCTTGAGCGGGAAGGCCTCGCCGGGCAGCAGGTTGAAGCCCAGCGACAGGTTGTAGTAGGTGAGCTCGCGGTCGCTGTCGCTGAGCAGCTCGGCGGAGCCGCTCAGGCGCTCGTAGCTGGTCTTGTCGCCCTTGCTGCGGCCCAGCGCGGCCTCGACGAACAGCCGCTCGCTCACGTGGTAGGCCAGGCGCGCGCCGTACACCAGGTTGCTGCCGAAGTCCTCGATGCTGAGCACGCCGAAGAACACGCCGAGCTCGAAATCCTCGGTGTCGATGGCGGCCAGGTTGATCGGACGGCGCTCGACCTCGGGCCGGATCGGCTGCGGCGACTCTTCCTCCGCCGCGGCGCTGCCGAGGCCGGCCAGCGCCAGGCCGAGCGCCGCGCAAGCGGCACGCGCCACGCGGGCCGGCGGCCGGTCCATCAGAAGAAAAACGCTATGCCGAGCTGCCATTGATCGATTTCCTCGTTGTCATCGCCGCTCATCTGCACGACGTGGTTGCGGTATTCGGCCCGGATCAGGAACCGGCGGCTCAAGTACGCCTGCAGCCCCAGGCCGGCCTGCAGGGTGGTGTCGGTGCGGTCCTCGCTGCGGATCAGCGTGGTGGACGGCGTGGTATGCAGGATGCCGACGCCGATCAGCGCGAACGGCTGCACCCGCCAGTCCGGGAACGGCCGGTGGGTGAGGTTGACGTTGCCCAGCGAATTGCCGGAGTGGCTGCCCACGGCGTGCCCTAGCGACAGCTCCAGCGACAGGTTGTCGCTGAAGGCGTAGCCCAGGTAGACGCTGATCAGGCGGGCGCCGCTGAAATCGCCGCCGAGCACGCCCATTTCCCAGCGCCGCTGCGAGTAGTCGCCGATGCCCGGCTCGGGAATGGCCACCGTCTGGCCGTCGTCGTCCAGGGTGCGCGCCAGCTGCTGGTGGTGCACCCAGCCTTCCTGGCCGCCCGGGGCGCGCACCTTGAACCAGTCGGTGCGCCGCTTGAGCACGGTCACCGGCTCGCCCTTGTCGATGACGTAAAAGATCGGATAGCCGACGCCGGGACCGGTGCGCAGCTCGATGTACGGATCGGCCACCCGCACCGTTTCCGCGGCGCGCGCGTGCGGGCACGCCGCCAGCAGCGCGAGCGCCAGCCACAGCAGCAGACCGACCAGGAAGAAAGACTTGCGAAACACCCGCGCTTACTTCGTATTCGATTTAGGCCTTTTATTGTTTCGGACGTCCTGTGCGCGTGGGCTTCCGTGCCGGCGCTGTTCCCGCTAATCGGCGGGGACGGCGAAAGGATCGTTGTAATACTGCGCGCCGATATCCAGCCATTCGGCGATTAGCCGCAATTCCGCCGGCGTAAGCCAGCCTTCGTGGCTGCCGCCGGGCTCGAATTTACTCAGGAAATAACCCGCGCGGGCACCGTTCGGCGACATCGACGGGCCCGGCGCCCGCACCGGCACCATTACCGGAATCAACTGGCCGTTCTCGTCCTGCAGCGGGTTGCCGTTGGCGTCGGTCTGATAGATCGGGTTGCCGTCGGCGTCGACCGCCGGCACCAGCCGATCCTGCAGCGCGCCCTCGACGATTTCCTGCTCGTTGTCCGGGAACAGCAGCTCGCGGTAGCTGTTCAGGTGGTCCGGCTCGTCCAGCGACAGCCCGTCGCTCAGGTCCAGTTGCGCCGCTGGCACCTGCACCGCGCCCATGGCGTCGACCCGATTGTGGCAGGCGGTGCAGGTGCGGTCGGCGAGCACGGTCACGCCGTCGTCATCCAGCACCCGCCGGTCGCGGCTCCAGAGCGGATGGATGTGGGTCGGGTAGTGGATGACGGTGCGGCAGCCTCCGTGCCAGCGGCTCTGGCAGGCGACGCTGGCCGGCGCCGGAGTGGCCAGGTCGGCGTAGCGGTAGCTGAAGCTGGGCGCCGGATTCGCGGCCGGATCGACCCAGAGGTCGTCGAAATACAGGTCGACGCTGGGCGTCAGCGCCGGCGAAAGGCAGAACAGCGCCAGCTCCGCCGGCGGGTCGGTCAGGCACAGCGAGGTGTACAGCCGGGCGCGGGCCTCCGCCATGGTCTCGCCGTAGTCGGCGAACAGCAGCGGATTGGTATTGGGGAAGGGCTGGCCCGTCACCGGGGCGCCGGCGTTGAGCGGCGGACGGCCGTCCTGGCGGCCGTGCGGCTGCGCGTTGCCGGGGGTGTGGCAGCCGTTGCAGGTCACCGTCTCGCCGGCCTGCACCTGCAGCCAGCCCTGATGGCGGGCGCTGATGCGGCGGCCGCGCTCGTCCAGCACCTCGATCGCCAGCGGCACGTTGGCCGGCACTTTGACCATCACCGAGCCGTCCGGCTCGATCGGCGCGTAGCCGATGATCTCGCGCATCAGCTGGCTGCGGCTGGCGCCATAGGCGGTGCTGGGCACCTCCCGCACGTCGCGGTCGGGAATGCTCACCGCCTTGAGGATGCGCAGGAAGCGCGCCGGGCGGTCGGCGGCCGGGGTGCGCGCCGGGTCGCGCACGGCGGCGATGCCGCCGGGGGCGGTGTCGACGCCGTCGACATCGTAGACGCTGCGGATATGCAGCACACCCACGCCGTCGGCGACCCAGTCGGGGTTCAGGCCGGCGCCGGGGGCCTGGTCGTGCAGCAGGGTCGGCAGCGGCCGCGGTTTGGCGGCCACCAGGTCGGTGAACATCACCCCTTCCTGCGGCGCCACCACAGGCTGCTGGGTGTTGGCGCGCAGGTCGCGCATCCACACGCCGTACAGCGGCGGCGCCGCCCGCGCCGCCGGGTTCTGCAGCGCCTCCTCGGTGCAGGGCACGATGCGCTCGCTCTCGATCAGGCGGCACGGCGTCCAGCTCACCAGCAGGCGGTCGGTGCCGTCCCACAGCGGGTAGAAAGAGGCGAAACGGCCGCCCGGCGAGATGCCGGGCGCGGCGTAGATCGGCTCGGCGGTGGCCGGCGTCTGGGCCGGACCGGTCAGCCCCAGGTACTGGTAGATCGGCTGGGTGTTGTCGGCGTAGCGCTCGGCGTCGATCAGCACGATGTCGCCGCCGCCGTAGGTGCCGGTGTAGGGCATCACCAGCGCGGCGATGCGGCCGTCCGGCATCTGCTTGGGCCGCACGAACTGCACCGTGGCGTTGTCGCGGCCGTCGGCGGTGCGGCCGGTGTCGTGGCTGCGCGCGCCGTAGTACAGCTCCAGGGCGGTGCCGTCCGTGCGCACGCGGTAGAGGTGCATGCCATCGCGGCCGCCGGCCCGCTGCCAGCGGGTGAACAGCACTTCGCCGCTGCTCAGCACCGTGGGATAGAGATCGTGGCTCTGGTTGAAGGTGATCTGGCGGATGTCGCTGCCATCGGCGTCCATGACGTGCAGCGTGAACGCGTCCTCGCCCAGGTCCTCGGTCTGATTGGCGAACTGCGGCTTGCCCTCGTCGAGCAGCACCGCGCGCGCCTGGCGCTGGCGGGTGGAGCTGAACACGATGCGGCCGTCCGGCAGGTAGTGCGGGGCGATGTCGTGGCCGGCCTCGGCCTCGATGTCGGAGGCGATGACGCGCCGCAGCCGGTCGCTGGGAATGTCGTACTCCCAGATGTTCCAGGTCGGCTGCTCGTCCTCGTCGGCGTTCTCGATCAGCGGCAGGCGCAGCGCGAACAGCAGTTTGGTGCCGTCGTAGGACACCTCCACGTCGCGCACGTCGCCGCGGCCGCCGGTCACGGCGCCGGTGATGTTGCGCTCGGCGGCGCCGGGCGTGGCGCGCTCGCGCAGGTATAGGTCGCCGCCGGCGTTGAAGCGGATCTGACGGCGCAGATCGCTCTGGGTCGGTTGGCCCTGATTGTTGAGCGGCAGCGGCCGTTTGACGTAGGCCACCGGGTAGTCCTGGACCACCGGATCGGGTTCCTGGCTGTCGCTGCCGACGCTGGCGCCACCGCCGCAGCCGGACAGGCACAACAACGCCGCCAGCGCGCCGGCCGCCGCGTACCACCGAAACGGAAATCCGCCCCCCATCATGCCCATGCCTTCCTCGAGCGGCGCTCCTTAACATTCGGAGCGGCCGCGCCGGTCCCGGCCATGCCGCCGGACCGGTGTAGCAATCAATCCCCGTGGTAGAGCCGTCGATCGACCCTGGTTTTGCCGTCGCCGGACGTGCGCCCATTAACGTGGCGCTATAGTGTTATGGACCCCGGCGCTCGGACGACGCCACGACGTCGTCCGAGCAGCCAAATTACTCCGCCGAGGCAGCGGGCACAAACGGCGATTTGCCAACTGTTTCACGAAATCGAGAACTGTCTTCTTTTTCCGACAGGCGCCGGCAATTTAGCCGACGTATAGTCATCATGGCGCGTCATTGACGCGCTACTTTAATTTTCCGAGTCGAGGGCGCGCGGGGGTAATCGCGCCCTCTCAAGAGACGATAACCAATTAAGGGCTTTGGGCATGGGAGTCGGCGCGAAGGGCCGGTATCGGGCCGGCCTGCGTTCCACGCTGCACTGGGGGATGGTCATCTCGCTGTTGATCGGCGCGACGGCCTCGGCCGGTCCGCGCGAGCAGGCCAAGCGCATGCACGATCGGTTGACCGGCGTGCCGCCGAGCGAGACGGTGCTCGCGCAGATGGCCGAGCGCATCCAGGCCGGCAATGCCGTCGGCGCGGCGCTGCTGGCCATGGAGAACAGCGCCTTTTACAACGTCACCCTCAAGAACCTGGCCACGCCCTGGACCAACCGCGAACAGACCGTGTTCGCGCCGCTCAACGACTACACCGCCACCGTCATTGGCCTGGTGCGCGACGGCGCCGACTTCCGGCGGGTGCTCTACGACGACGTGCTCTACGTCGGTACCGCCCCCGGCCTGCCGCCGTACTCGCCGAGCAACAACGACCATTACGAGGAGATGGAACGGCGGGGCGTGGACCTCAAGCGGTCGCTGCAGCCCGCCGCGCAATCGGCGCTGCTCGGCATTCCGCCGGAGGCCACCGCCGGGGTGATGACCAGCCGCGCCGCGGCCAAGGCCTTCTTCTACGCCGGCACCAACCGGGCCATGTTCCGCTACACGCTGCTCAACCACCTTTGCCGCGATCTGGAGCAGATCAGCGACACCAGCCGCCCGGCCGACCGCATCCGCCAGGACGTGTCGCGCAGCCCCGGCGGCGATAGCCGGGTGTTCCTCAACAACTGCATCGGCTGTCACGCCGGCATGGATCCGCTGGCCCAGGCCTATGCCTATTACGACTTCGCCTTCGACCGCGACAACGACCCGGAGGGCGAGCGCGGCCGGTTGGTCTACAACGGCGTCGGTAGCGTCGATCCGGTCACCGGCACGCGGGTGCAGGCCAAGTACCTGATCAACGCCGACAACTTCCGCTACGGCTTCGCCACGCCGGACGACCGCTGGGACAACTTCTGGCGGCAGGGCAACAACGCTCTGCTGGGCTGGGATCCGGCGCTGCCCGGCGCCGGCTACGGCGCCAAGAGCATGGGACGGGAGCTGGCGCACAGCGAGGCCTTCGCGCGCTGCCAGGTGGAGAAGGTGTTCAAGACCGTGTGCCTGCGCGCGCCGAGCGACGGCGCCGATCGCAGCCGGATGGACGCCATCACCGCCTCGTTCAAGGCCAGCAACTACAACCTGAAACAGGTATTCGCGGAGACGGCCGTTTATTGCATGGGCGAGTAGACGGCCGGTCGCGGCATGTTCGCCGGCGGGGGCGGCGAGATGCGGATGGACGGTTCGAGCCGTCGCGCCGAATCCGCGACGTCCGCCGGGAACCGGAAGGCAAGGCCCGGACGTTTTCCGGAGACAACGATGGATAAGCTCAGTCGATACCCACACAGCGGGCGTCGCGCCACGGCGCCGTGGTTCCTGCCGGTGCTGCTGCTGGTCGCCCTGCTCACCGGCTGCGGTGGCGGCGCCAGCACCGAAACCAAGCCGAACACCCAGGCGCCGGAGGTGCGCGACTACACCGGACCGGCGCCGGCCAACGACGACGTGCAGGCGTTCCGCGTCAATCTCTGGGAGAACGTGCGCGGCGCCAACCGCTGCGGCGCCTGCCACGGCGTCGGCGGCCAGGCGCCGCAGTTCGCCCGCAGCGACGACGTCAACGCCGCCTACGCCGAGGTCGGCCCGGTGGTGAACCTGAGCAGTCCGATCGATTCGCGCCTGGTGACCAAGATCGCCGGCGGCCACCACTGCTGGCTCGACAGCGACGTCGCCTGCGCCTCCATCCTCGCGGTCTGGATCAGCAACTGGGCTGGCGGCGGTAGCGGCGGCGAGGCCACCGAGATCGAACTGGAGGCGCCGCCCGAGCGCATTCCGGGCGCCGCCAAGGCCTTCCCCGACGACCCCGGGGCGTTCGCTTCCACCGTGCATCCGCTGCTGGTGCAGCACTGCGCGTCCTGCCACGTCAGCGGCGCGCGTACGCCGCAGTCGCCGTTCTTCTCCGAGAGCGATGTCGTCACCGCTTACGCCGCGGCCAAGAGCAAGATCAACCTGGACAACCCGGCCGAGTCGCGGCTGGTGGTGCGGCTGCGCGAGGAATCGCACAACTGCTGGAGCGACAGCTGCGAGGCCGACGCCCAGGCGATGGAGGCGGCGATCGCCGCCTTCGCCGCGCCGATCGAGGTGCGCGAGATGGATCCGGCCCTGGTGCTCAGCCGCGCCGTGCGGCTGACCGACGGCATCGTCGCCGCCGGCGGCAACCGCTACGAGGGGAGCCTGATCGCCAAGTACGAATTCAAGGAAGGCGCCGGCTACATCGCCTACGACACTTCCGGCGTGGAGCCGGCCGCCAACCTGACCCTGAGCGGTGACGTCGGCTGGGTCGGCGGCTGGGGCCTGGACCTGCGCGGCGGCAAGGCCCAGGCCAGTACCGCCGCCAGCCGCAAGCTGGCGCGCATGATCAAGACCACCGGCGAGTTCTCGGTGGAGGCCTGGGTGGTGCCGGGCAACGTCACCCAGGAGGGGCCGGCGCGCATCATCAGCTACTCGGCCGGCACCGGGGCGCGCAACTTCACCCTGGGCCAGACCCAGTACTCCTACGATTTCCTGGTGCGCTCCAGCCGCACCGACGGCAACGGCGAGCCGGCGCTGTCCACGCCCAACGCCGCCCAGGTGCTGCAGGCCACCCAGCAGCATGTGGTGCTCACCTACACCCCTAGCGCCGGGCGGCGCATCTACGTCAACGGCCGGCTGATCGAGCCGACGGACGACGGCGGCGGCAGCCTGGCCGACTGGGACGACACCTACGCGCTGGTGCTCGGCAACGAGGCCTCCAACGACCGTCCCTGGCAGGGCAAGCTGCGGTTCGTCGCCATCTACAACCGCGCTCTCACCCCCGAGCAGATCACCCAGAACATGGCGGCCGGCGTCGGCGAGCGCTACTACCTGCTGTTCCGCGTCGGCCATCTGATCGGCGTCGAGGACGCCTACCTCCTGTTCGAGGTCAGCCAGTTCGACGACTACAGCTACCTGTTCCACCGGCCGACCCTGATCGCGCTCGACGGCGGGCGGCTGAGCGCCGACCTGCCCATCCAAGGCATGCGGCTCGGCCTCAACGGCCGCGAGGTGAGCGTCGGCCAGGCGTTCCGCACGCTCGACGTCACGGTCGCCGCCGACAGCGACCTGCGCGCCGGTCAGGTGCTGACCACCCAGGGCGCGGTCATCGCCCGCGAGCGCGGCCCCGAGCAGGATGAGTTCTTCCTGACCTTCGAGCGCCTGGGCGACCACAGCAACGTCACCCTGGAACCGGTGCCGCTGGCGCCGCCCCCGGTCGACCTGCCGCCCAGCCCGGACGTCGGCCTGCGCACCTTCGAGGAGATCCACGCCACCATGGCGACGGTCACCGGGGTGAGCCCGACCGAGCCGGCGGTGGCGGCCACCTTCGACACCGTGCGTCAGCAGCTGCCGACGGTGGAGGCCATCGAGGGCTTCCTGTCCGCCCATCAGATGGCGGTGGCCCAGCTCGCCATCGAGTACTGCAACGCGCTGATCGAGAACCCGACGCTGCGCGCCGACTACTTCCCCGGGGTCGATTTCAACGCATCGGTGACAGCCGTGTTCGGTTCGCCGTCGGCGCGCGATCTGGTGCTCGATCCCTTGCTCGACCGGATGATGGGGCGCGGCCTGGCCAGCCAGCCCGATCCGGCCGAGGTGAAGCAGGAACTGAACGATCTGATCGACCGGCTCACCGCCTGCGGCGGCGGCTGCGCGGCGGGTCGCACCAAGGCCGTGGCCAAGGCGGTGTGCTCCGCCACGCTCGGCAGCGCCGTGACGCTGCTGCAATGAGGCGGAATGAAGAGGACTGATCGATGCTGAGAAAGATCCGTAAGAGCTTTCTGCCGGACGAGCCGCTGCGCCACCCCGATCACCACCGTCCGGTCACGCGGCGGCAGTTCATCGCCCAGGGGTTCATGGCCGGCGCCGGCGTGGTGCTGGGCGGCTCGCTCTTCAGCCTGTTCACCAACCCCCGCGCCGCCTACGCCGCACTCTCCTCCGATCTGGAGGAGCTCAAGCGCCGCTGCGGCATCGCCACCCAGGGCGCGGGCAAGATCCCGTTCATCTGCTTCGATCTGGCCGGCGGCGCCAACATCGCCGGCTCCAACGTGCTGGTGGGCGGTCCCGGCGGCCAGCTGGACTTCCTGCCCACCGCCGCCTACCGCAAGCTCGGCCTGCCCGGCGACATGGTGCCGGCGGTGGCCGGCGGCGGTTTCAACGACCACGTCGATACCATCCTGGGGCTGGCTTTCCACACCGACAGCGGCTTCCTGCGCGGCATCATGAACCGGATCTCGCCGGCCACCGCCGCCAACATCAACGGCTGCCTAATCCCGGCCCGCTCCGAGAACGACACCGGCAACAACCCGCACAACCCGATGTACGGCATCTGGCGCGCCGGCGCCGACGGCGAGCTGCTGACCCTGATCGGCTCGGTCAGCTCCGATTCCGGCGGCAACTCGGCGGCGCCGGCGCACCTGATCGACCCGAGCGTGCGACCGACCAAGGTCGACCGGCCCACCGACGTCACCGGTTTGGTCGACACCGGCAAGCTGGTGGGCGTGCTCGACCAGCGGGACGCGGTGGCGGTGATGGAGTCGATGCAGCGCATCAGCGACAAGAAGCTGGCCAAGGTGGATACCCGCGTGGCGCAGGACGCGGCCATCAAGGAGCTGGTGCGCTGCGGCTACGTCAAGAGCGCCGATCTGGTCGACCGCTACGGCGATCCGTCCACGCTCAATCCGGCGCTGGATCCGCTCATCGTCGGCCCCAGCGGCATCTTCAGCCAGGACGAGTTCAACCGCGACGCCGAGTTCCGCAAGACCGCCTCGGTGATGAAGCTGGTGCTCAACGGCTTCGCCGGCGCCGGCACCATCACCATGGGCGGCTTCGACTACCACACCGGCGAGCGCGCCACCGGCGAGCTGCGCGACTACCGCGCCGGCCAGTGCATGGGCGCTTGCCTGGAGTACGCGGCGCGGCTGGGCGTGCCGCTGATGCTGTATGTGTTCAGCGACGGCTCGGTGAACAGCAACGGCGCGGTGGACGACTCGGTCAACGGCCGCGGCAAGCTGGTGTGGACCGGCGACGATCAGGGCACCGCCGCCTCGTTCTTCCTGGTCTACAACCCCGGCGGGCGGCCGCAGCTGGTCGGCGGCAGCGCCGACGCCCAGGCACGCCGCCAGCAGCTGGGCTATTTCCGCCCCAGCGGCGACGTCGAGACCACCTCCAGCCCGGCTGCCAGCAACGTCAACCTGCTGGTGGATCTGGTGGTGCTCAATTACATGGCGCTGCACGGCGAGCAGGGGCTGTTCGCCCAGCGCTTCCCCAACCAGGGGCTGGGCGGGGTGAGCGCGCGCGACCAGCTGATCGCCTTCGAGCCCATCGTCAACGGTCGGATCGGCTGAGGGGATGGCGGTAAAATTTCACGATCTTTTGTTCGTGTAGTTCACAATTTTGTTACGCTCTTGACCAGCAATCGGAAGAAGATGCGGCGTGGCGGCCGACAGTCTCGGCCGCCGTCATAAACCGTAAGCTAACGATTCGATCCGGGAGCGTGCGCCGTGTTTAGAGACGATGCCGTCGCACTCTGGTGGCCCGGATCGCGAGCCGGGAATTCCACTTGATTCTTGAGCGCAGGCGGTTCCGCCACATCATCGCCATCGGCATCGTCGCCTGCCTTGGACTGGTCGGGCTAGCCTACGGCATCTACAAGCGCTTCCAGGCGGTGCTGATCGATCAAGCCCAGCAGCAGCTGCTGCTGATGGCGCGCAATGCCGCCAAGGACATCGACGGTTTTCTGCTGGAGCGGATCGAGTCGCTCCAGCTGCTGCTCGGCCATCCGCTGGCGCTGCGCGATTTCACCAATGCCGCGGCGCCCGGTCAGGAGGAGAGCGCGTTCGGCGAGTCGCTGGCGCAGCTGATGCGGGTGCATCGCGATTCGGTGCGGCTGGTCGAGGTCTACGATGCCGACGGGCGGCCGCTGCAACGCTATCCCCACGGCGGTTTCGAGGCACCCGCCGCCGAGCGCGAGGCGCTGCTGGCGGAGGCCGCGTCGCTGGGGCGGCCGGTGGTCGCCGATGCCCTCGTCGAGATCGAAGGCCAGCGTTTCATCGCCATCGCCGTGCCGGTATTCGATACGCTGTCGCAGCGCCAGCGGCCGATGGGCATGGCCTACATGCTGATCGACCTGTACGGGGTGCTGCAGCGCTACATCCAGCCCCTGCGTCCCTACGGCTCCGGCTACGCCTGGCTGCTCGACGCCGAGAGCCGGGTGATATGGCACCCCGATCCGGACTCGATCGGCCGGCTGGTAAGCGAGGCCGCCCCGCGGTTGGCGCCGCACGCCGACCTCAAGCCCCTGACCGAGGCGGTGGCGCACATGCGGCTGCGGCCGGACGGGGCCGGTTCCAACCAGTTCAGCACCTGGCGCAGCGACCGCCAGCACACCATCGTCAAGCTGATGGGGTTCGCGCGGATCGGCGTGCAGCGCGACGGCCTGACGGTGGCGGTGACCGCCGACTACGACGACGTCATTAGCCCCGTGGCGCACTTCGCGCAGCTGGTGGCGTTGCTGTCGGTGGCGATCGTGCTGGTCATGGCGGCCGGCGGCGCGGTGCTGCTGGGCGTCGAGCGGCGCGCGCAGCGTCAGCTCCGCGAGCACCTGCTGCGCGCCGAGCAGGCGGCCGAGCAGGTGCGGCTGGCCGACCGTATGTTCGAGAGTGCGGCCGACGCGGTGTTCATCTGCGACACCAAGGGCCGGCTGCTACGGGTCAATCCGGCTTTCGTCGAGCTCACCGGCTATCAGGCCGGCGATCTGCTCGGGCCCGACAGCCCGCTGACCTATGCCGAGGCCGATTCGCTGACGGCGTTCTACCACCGGCTGCGCGTGGCGCTGCAGCGGGAAGGGCACTGGCGCGGCGAGGTGCGGGGCGTGCGCCGCAACGGCGAGGTCTTCCCGGGCTGGCTCAGCTTGACCGCGGTCGCCGACGCCCAGGGCCGGCTCAGCCACTGCATCGGCTTCCTGTCCGACTTGAGCCGGCAGCGGCAGCTGGAGGACGTGGTCCACCGGTTGTCGCACTACGACCCGATCACCGGCCTGCCGAACCGCGCGCTGCTGCGCGAGCACCTGGAGCACGAGCTGCAGCAGGCGCAGCGCAACGGCACCCGCCTGGCGCTGCTGTACATCGACCTGGACCGCTTCAAGCTGGTCAACGAAACCTTAGGGCGCGAGCTCGGCGACGCCATCCTGCGGCAGGTAAGCCGGCGGCTGGCCCATCTGCAGGAGCCCGGCGCGGTGCTGACCCAGCCCGGCGGCGACCAGTTCGTGCTGCTGCTGCCGGATCTACGCGACACCGAGCGGGTGGCAGTGGTGGCGGCCGAGGTCCAGCGGCTGCTCGAAGAGCCGGTGGTGCTGGAGGGCTATCGGATCAGCGTCAGCGCCAGCATCGGCATCAGCATCTACCCCGACGACGCCGATGGGCCCGAGCTGCTGCTGCAGCACGCCGAAGCGGCCACCTACCACGCCAAGTCGGCCGGCGGCGCCTCCTACCGCTTCTTCACCGAGGACATCAACGCCCGCGCCATGTACCGCCTGCGGCTGACCCAGGCCCTGCACGAGGCGCTCACGCGCGGCGAGCTGAGCCTGGTCTACCAGCCGCAGTTGGCGCTGCGCAGCGGCGAGGTGCGCGGCGTCGAGGCACTGCTGCGCTGGCAGCATCCGACGCTAGGGCCGGTGTCGCCGGCGGAGTTCATTCCGCTGGCCGAGGAGACCGGCCTGATCGTGCCGATCGGGGCCTGGGTGATCCAGGAGGCCTGCCGCCAGGCCAAGCGCTGGCAGGACGCCGGCTGGCCGCTGCGGGTGGGGGTGAATCTGTCGCTGCGCCAGTTCCAGAGCGGCGACCTGCTGGAGGTGGTGGAGAAGGCGCTGCGCGCGAACGGCCTGGAGCCGCGCTCGCTGGAGCTGGAGATCACCGAGAGCCTGGCGATGGCCGATCCGACCGCCATCACCGCCACGCTGAGCGCGCTGCGCGAGCTGGGCGTGCAGCTGGCGCTGGACGATTTCGGCACCGGCTACTCCTCGCTGGCCTATCTGCGGCGCCTGCCGCTGGACCGGCTCAAGATCGACCGCTCCTTTACCCACGACATGGAGAGCACGCGGGACGGCAAGGTGCTGACCGGCACCATCATCTCCATGGCGCACGCCCTGGGCCTGACGGTGATCGCCGAGGGTGTGGAAACGGCCGGCCAGCAGGCGCTGCTGGCCCAGCTCGACTGCGACGAGATCCAGGGTTACCACCTGGGCCGGCCGATGCCGGCCGTGGAGCTCGAGGACTGGCTCCGCGCCAGGGCCCGCGCGGCAGCGCTGCTGGCGTAGCGGCCCCGGTTACGGCCGCCAGACCAGATGCAGGCGCTGGCGCCAGGCCTCGGTCAATGCCGCTTGCACTTCGGTCGGCGTCACGGCCGCCACCTGCGCGAGCCGCTCCTCCAGGTCCGGATGGCGGCCCAGGTAGAAGTGCTCGCGCGCCAGGCGCTCCATGTAGTGCTCCAGGGTGTCCTGCTCCAGCGCCAACGCCGAGGCGATGTGGTCGCGGGCGTCAGCCATCTCCTCGGCGCTGGGGCCGTGGTCGAGCAGCAGCTCCAGGCACTGCTCGATGGCGTGCCGGCAGCGGTCATAGTCGCGGGGCCGGCAGGCGGTCTGGATGATCCACAGCCCGCAGTCGGAGAAGGTCTCCAGCGCCGAGCGGATGTCGTAAACCAGCCCCAGCCGTTCGCGCACCTCTTGGAATAGCCGCGAGGACACGCCGTCGCCCAGCAGATAGTTGCCGATCGCCGCCGCCGGCAGGGTGCGCGCACCGGCCGCCGGCGCTGGCATCACCCACACCAGATGCGCCTGCTCGGTCTGCTGCCGCTCGCTGCGCTCGCCGCCCTGCAGGATGGGCGCCACCGTGGCCGGCCGCTTGCCGGCCGGCAGCCGCTCCAGCGGTGCGCAGCGGGCGACCAGGGCGTCGTGATCCACCGCGCCCACCGCCACCACCGCCAGCCGCTGGCCGGCCAGCAGCCCGCGGCGGTAGAGCTGCAGCGTCTCCACCGTGGCCGCCGACACGGTTTCCGCCGTGCCGAGAATGTCGCGCCCCAGCGGGTGGTCGCCGCAGGCCAGCTCCACCGCGCGGGTTTCCACCGCCTCGTCCGGCGCGTCGCTCTGGCCGGCCATCTCCTGCAGGATCACACCTTGCTCGGCTTCCAGATCGGCGGCCGAGAAGCGGGTGTCGGTGACCATGGTGATCAGCAGCTCGGTCAGCTCGCCCATGCGATTGCTCGGCACCCAGCCGTGCAGCGCGGTCAGCTCGCGGCCGGTGAAGGCATTGACCTGGCTGCCCCAGCGGTCGGTCATGCGGGCGATGGCGCGAGCGTCGTACGGACCGGCGCTCTTGAAGAACAAGTGCTCCAGCAGATGGGCGTAGCCCTGCTGCGAACGCTGCTCGTGGCGCGAGCCGTTCAACAGCCAAAGGCCGACCGCGACGCTGGCGGCGTGGGGCAGCGGGCGGCTGATGACGGTGCAGCCGTTGGTGAATACGGTGGTGCGGATCTGCTCGGTCATGGCTCCTCGGCGGTTGGCGGGCCGCTCCGGGCGCCGCGGCGGCCTATTGTACGCGTCCGGCCGTTCAGCGCGACCTTATGGACTTGGAAGCCGTTCCGGCCTCGCGCATGATGTGCGCCTCGACCCGCGGCGGGCGGGGCGCAAGCACAGCGAGATCGATCGGAGAGCCATGGCGCGGGTGATACTGCTGAACAAGCCCTATTTGGTGCTTTGCCAGTTCACGGACCGCGAGGGCCGGCTCACGCTGGCCGATTACCTGCCCGTGCCGGGCGTCTATCCGGCCGGCCGTCTCGATTACGACAGCGAAGGCCTGGTGGTGCTCACCGACGACGGCGCCTTGCAGCACCGTATCAGCGATCCGCGCCATCACCTGGCCAAGACCTACTGGGTGCAAGTGGAAGGCGTTCCTACCCGCGAGGCGTTGCAGCGGCTGGCCGGCGGCGTCGATCTCAAGGACGGGCGCACCCGCCCCGCCCAGGTGCGGGTGATCGACGAGCCGGCGGTCTGGCCGCGGGTGCCGCCGATCCGCGAGCGCAAGTCCATTCCCACCTCTTGGCTGGAGCTGACCATCCGCGAAGGCCGCAACCGCCAGGTCCGGCGCATGACCGCCGCGGTGGGCTTCCCCACCTTGCGGCTGATCCGCGTCGCGGTCGGGCCGTGGCGCCTGGACGGGCTGCAGCCTGGCGAATGGCGCGAGGCGGACGCCGCGGCGCTTCCGCCGTCGCGCGGATCGCGCCCGCGTCAGGAAAAAACTTGGCGGCAAAATCGTGGTCGCAGCGGTAAAAAACCTGGTCCGTAACGGCGCGTAATTGGCAGGTTCTGATTCGGGGTTGCCGTGCGGCTTTCGGCGACAGGCCGCGGATTGCTCGCCGCGCGCATCGGCGCCATGCTTATCGCCATTACCAGTTGCGTTTCGCTATAACGCTCGGATGCGGCGATGACGCGCGATTACACCCAGTTCCCGAACGATGACCACGGCGACGCTCTGTGGCGCATGTTCCGGAGCGGTGACGATCTGTCCAAGCCCCGGGAAATCGATTTCTCGGTGATATTTCCCAGCGAAGAAGCGGCGCTGAAGTTCGCGGTTCATCCGCTGCGTAACGGCCTGAAAGTGTCATTCTCGGAAGACGAAGAGAACGACGAAATGCCCTGGCTGGTTCAGGCCCACCCGTTCATGCTGCCCACTTTACGAGAACATTACCGGTTTCGAGCACCTGCTCGGCAAGGACGCGGCCAAGTCCGGCGGTAGAAACGACGGTTGGGGTTCGTTCGCCCAGGATCGAGACCGGTCCGCCGCTGGTCGCTCAGGCGTACGCGGCCGCCAGGCCGCGCCGGGCGAGCGTGGCGAAACGGCTCAGCAGGCTGGCCGCTTCCGGCGTCACCCGCACCGCCGCCAGCAGCGCGGCGGCCTCCTCCTGGCGTTCGATTCGGCAGTGGATGTAGCCGCGCATCACGTCGGCCGAGAACTCGGGATGGAACTGCACGCCCCAGGCGCAGGCGCCGACGCGGAACGCCTGATGCGGCTCCTGGGCATTGCCGGCCAGCAGGGTGGCGCCGGGCGGCAGCTCCCGCACCGACTGGGAATGGACGAAGTGGGCGGGGAAGGTGGGCGGCGCCGCGGCGAACAGCGCATCGTCGGCCGCCGCGCGGGCGAGTTCCACGGGGTGGGTGCCGATCTCCAGGCCGTCCGGGCGATAGTCGACGCGCCCGCCCATAGCGTGGGCCAGCAGCTGATGGCCATAGCAGATGCCGAGCACGGGCACCTGTGCCGTCACGCAGTCCCGCAGCCAAGCGGCCAGCCGCTCGCTCCAAGGCTCGCGGTCCGTCACCATCGCCGGCGAGCCGCTGACCACCACGCCCGCCAGCGACGTCGGCGGCGGCAGGGCGGTGGCCGCTTGCGCGTCGATGCGCAGATGGCTGTCCGGATCGCCCAGTCCCGCGGCGATCCAATCGTCGAATTCGCCCGCCGTGCGGCTGATCTGCGGATAGGTGCGGCCGGCCAGCGCGATCAGCAGCGGTTTGTTCGAGTCAGCGGACGAGCGCATGGGTACTCCTTGCTGGAACGACGCGATCTATGGCCCTCGGCCCCCGTCCGCAAGCGCGATCGCCGGGCGAGCGGGTCGTCTTTGGATTGTGTTGCCGGGTAGCCGCTGCGACAATCCGACGTCAATGCAATGGACTTGTTCCCCGTGCGCACAAATCGAATCTTTCCCCTGGTCAACGAGCTGGTGGTCTTCGTGCGGGTCGTGGAGTCGGGGAGCTTCTCCGAAGCCGCGCGCCAGCTGGGGATGACCCCATCGGCCGTGAGCCGGGCGATCGCCCGGCTGGAACGGGAGCTCAACACGCGGCTGCTGCAGCGGACCACGCGTAAGCTCCGGCTCAGCGACAGCGGCACGGAGGTCTACCGACACGGCCGGGACATGGTGCAGGCCATGAAGGCGGCGGTCGCCGTCTCGGGCTCGACCGACAGCGAACCGGCGGGCAAGCTGCGCATCACCGCGCCGCGCGCGCTGGGCCGTTTCCTCGTGCATCCGTACATCCCCGATTTCCTGGCCGCCTATCCCAAGGTCGACGTGGTGTTTCGCCTGGAGGACCGCGACGTCGACTTGATCGACGAGCAGGTCGATCTCGCCTTCCGGATCACCGACCAGCCGCCGCCGGGGCTGATGGGGCGGCGGCTGTTGCGCATCGAGCACATCGTCTGCGCCACGCCGGCCTATCTGGCCAGGCACGGCACGCCGGCCCATCCGCGCGACCTGAAGGCGCACAGCTGCATCGCCCTGAGCGACGAATTGGTGGATTCGCGCTGGCGTTTCAGCCGTGACGGCAAGACCGTCAGCGTCGATATTCGGGGCCGCTACACCATCAACCATGCCGCCGCCCGGCTGGACGCGGTGCTGAGCGGCCTGGGCATCGGCAGCGTGCCGTATTTCATCGCCCGGGAGGCGGTGACCAGCGGCCAGGTGGTCCAAGTGCTGCCGGAGTGGACGTTCAAGACCAACTACTACGGGCAGGCATGGATTCTCTACCCGCCGACCCGCCACCTGCCCAGCCGGATCCGCGCGTTCGTGGACTTCATCGCCGAGCGCCTCCGCAAGGACAAGCTGCTGGCCGCGGCGACGCGCTGAGGCGGCGGCGCGCCCGTGCGAGGGGAAACCCGTAGCGGCCGCGCGCCGATCCGCGCGGACCGTGGCGGAGGCGGTTGCTAGAATCGGCCTTGAGCCTATGACAGCGATACCGACCGCCATGCTCGCGCGCCTGCTTACTCTGGCCTGTCTGCTGCTTCTCAGCCTCGACGCGGGCGCGCAGGCGCAGTGGCTGAGCCTGCCTGGCGCCCGCCAGCAGCTGATCGACGAGCCGGTGTTCGGCGGTCGGGCCTGGGTGTTCGAGGCGGGGCCGCGCGACGGTCCGGCGGTGGTGCTGGTGCACGGCCTGGGCGATATCGGCGCCGATACCTGGCAGGCGCTGGTGCCGGCGCTGGCCGAGCGGTATCGCGTGCTGACCTTCGATCTGCCCGGCTTCGGCCGCTCGACCAAGAGCAACCAGTTGTATTCGCCCGAGAACTACGTCGCCTTCGTCCGTTTCGTCACCCAGCGCTATCTGGGGCGTCCGTTCAAGCTGGTGGGGCATTCCATGGGAGGCGCCATCGGCCTGCGCTACGCCGCCAGCTATCCACAGGACGTCAGCCAGCTGGTGCTGGTGGACGTCGCCGGCATCCTGCATCGCGCGGTCTACACCCAATTCTTGAGCTATGTCGGGGTGGAGATGCTGCCCAGCATCTATCCTGGGCAGCAGGCCGATCTCGCCGACCTGGCCGGGCGTGTCCTGCGGGCGCTCGACCGGCTGAATTTCGACGCCGGCGCGGTGCTGCGCACCCCAGCGCTGCGGCGGACGCTGCTCGGCGGCACGCCGACGCAAATCGCCGCCATGGCGCTGGTGCAGGAGGATTTCAGCGGCATCCTCCCCGAGGTCCGGACCCCGACGCTGATCGTTTGGGGCGAGCAGGATCCGATAGCGCCGCTGCGCACCGGCAAGCTGCTGGCCTCGGCCATTCCCGGCGCGCGGCTGCGGGTGCTGCCGGGGCTGCAGCACGTACCGATGCAGGAGGACGTGGCGCTGTTCAACGATCTGCTCGCCGAGGAGCTGGCGCGCGACGCGGCGACGCTGACCCGGCTGCAGGCGCAGGCAGCCTACGCGCTGGCGCCCGAGCCGCCGCGCGATGAGCGGATCGGCCGCTGCAGCGCCGACCGCGATCGGACTTTTCGCGGCGACTACCTGGCCATCGAGATCAGCGGTTGCCGCAACGTCCGCCTGGTGGACGTGCGCACCACGCTGCTCACCGTGCGCGGATCGGAAGTGGAGATCGAGAACTCGCACATCCTCGGCGAGGATATCGGCATCCGCGCGCAGGGCAGCGAGCTGAAGATCACCGGCGGCAGCGTGCGCGGCGATGTAGCGATCGAACTCGACCGCAGCCGCGTCGATCTGGCCGGCGTGCGGGTGGTGGGCGGCCGGGCCGCGCTGTTGGCGGTGGGCAGGCAGCGCAGCGAAGCGATCTTTTCGGTCAGCTGGCTGGTGCGCGATGGGCGGGAGACCGCCCGACACGAAGTGCGCGCACTGCGACCGAACGAGAAGCTCTAGGCCGCGGCGGGCGACCGGGAGCTCCTCCGAGGGGAAGGCGCGGCGGCGGGACTTTTCCCCACAGTCCGCCGCCCCAAGCCTTCACATAACGACCTCAGCGTGTCGGGAGGTGTCGCTATGGACCTTCGCGCCTACAGCATGGAAAAGCTCATCGAGATGCGCCGCGCGCTCGATGACCAGCTCAACGCCGATCACGAAGCGGGCTCCGGCGACCCGGACAGCCTCAACGAGCTGTTGCAGCGGCGCCGGGCGATCGATGACGAGATCGCCGCCCGTCACGGGGCTGATCCCCGCAACACCGAGCATCAGCTGCGCGACGCCGCGCGCAAATGGGGCTACGCCTTGAGCGAAATGCTGACCGGCATTCTCTCGCCCGAGGAGCGGCGCGCGCAGCACCCGCGCTATCAGCATCCGTTCGATCCCAATCTCGACTGGAGCGGCGTCGGTCCCAAGCCGGACTGGGTGCTGCAGTGGGAGGCCAGCGGCCACTCGGTGGAGGAGCTGCGGATCCGGCGCTAGCCGGCGCGACGCGCGCTCGGTCATGGCGCGCGCGTCGCGTCAGGCCGGGGGCCTCAAGCGGCGGGTGGTTTCAGCACGCATATCGCTTCCGGCTCGTCCAGCATCATCACCAGGCTTTCGCTGACGAACAGCTGGTAGTGGATGCCGTCGTTGCCGGAGTAGCCGGACATCAGATCCTGGCCGACGATCAGCCGTCCGACGTGGCTGTCGACCAGCACCGCCGCGTCGATCGCCGCCTTGTACACGCCCAGCTCGCACAGCCGCCGCAGGTGTTCGAGCTGCAGCATGTCGGTGCCTTCGTAGCGCCGGAACAGGTTGTTGTACAGCGCGGGCGACAGCGCCAGCGCGTAGGGCCCGTGGAAGCCGCTGCTGTCGAGCTTGTTGACCGCCTGCAGCACGTCGTTCAGCGCCTGCTCCACCTTGCCCCAGTCGCCGGCGGCGATCTCGTGCCGACCGCGGGCGGTGAGCAGCCCCTCCAGCCCCAGCTCCGGGAGGCCGTAGTAGATGAATTCCTCCTCGCGCCGCGCCACCGCCTCGGCGGCGTCCTGCACTGGCGTGACGTCGAGCGGCTGGCCCATCTGCAGATGGCCCTGTATGCGCCGCACCGACAGCCCGAACGACTTGCGCAGCATCGGCACCGCCACCGCGCGGCTGACCACGGCGCCGGCCTCGTCGGGCTTGGGCTGGCGGCAGTAGTCGTCGCGGCCCAGCTCGATGGCGGTCAACCCGACGCCATAGGGGCCTTCGACATCCAGGAAGCGGCGGCCGGTGAGCAGGTCGCGGGCGTGCTTGGCGGCGGCCTGGTCGATTTCCTCCCACAGCTCGATGGGGAAAGGGGCGAGGTCACGATTGAGGTAGCTGCTCATGGCGCTTACTCGGTCTTCAGTTTGCCGATGGTGAAGCGCGGCGGCGGATCGCCGAAGCCGTCGCGGGTGATCGTCCGTTTCGGCGCGTAGGTACCCGCCTCATCCTGGCTCTGCGCCTCAGCTTCGACTTCGGTGATCGGGCCGCTGGTGAACAGATAGGTACGCAGCTGCGCGTCGAAGTCGGCATCGCGCCGGCGCAACCACTCCAGCACCATGCAGGCGTGCTCGATCTCCTCGCGCATGTTGTGCAGCAGGATCTCCTTGAGCTGCGGATCGGAGCAGGCGTCAGCGCGCTGTCGATACCAGTCGACGGCTTCCAGCTCCTCCTGCAGCGAGACCAGCGCTTGGTGCATCTGGCGGGTTTCGCCAGTGAGGTCCGACAGCGGCTCGTGGTAGGTTTCGCTCGCGGCCATGGATGTCTCCCGAGCTTGCAGGCTTGGTTTATTCGAAGTTCCGGTACCCGCTGTGAGTTGAGGCGAACGCCATGCGCTTCAAGCCCGCCGTGCTTGCCGGCCGCGGCTGCGGTAGGCTTGGCCGCGTTCTTTCCGGAAGCGAATAGCGATGCAGCCCAGCCGACCCCGACCCGTCCATCCCGAAGGCAAGATCCACGGCGTCGCCGCCTGCGAGGCGGTATTCCGCGCCCGGCCCGACGACATCGTCCGCGGCTATTTCAGCGAAGCCGTGGCCAAGCGCTTCGGGCCGCTCATGCGTTTCCTGGCCCAGCGGCGCCGGGCCTATCACATCGTCGGCGAGGATGAGCTGGAGCGGGTGGCGGAGACCAAGCACCACGGCGGCGTCTGCCTGCTGGTGCGGCGGCGGTCGGCGCTGACGGTGGAGGCCTGGCTGGCGCGCCTGGGCGGGAGCGACGCCTGCCTGCTGGCGCTGGAAGGGGTAGGCAATCCGCACAATCTGGGCGCTATCCTGCGCAGCGCGGCGCACTTCGGCGCCAAGGCGGTGCTGAGCACCGACCCGGCCTTGCTGCAGTCCGGCGCGGCGGCGCGGGTGGCCGAGGGTGGCGCCGAGGCGGTGGCGCTGCTCGAAGCCGATTCGCTGGCGGCTGGATTGAAAGCCCTGCGCGCGGCCGGCTTCAAGGTGCTGGCCACCTCCAGCCACCAGGGCGAGAGTGTGTTCGCCACCGCACTGCCCAAGCGCTGCGTGATCCTGCTCGGCGAGGAGCAGCATGGCCTCTCCGCTCAGGCACTGCGCGACGCCGACCTGACGGTGCGCATCCCCGGCAGCGGCGCGGTGGAGAGCCTCAACGTCAGCGTCGCGGCCGCCATTCTGCTGGCCGAGTACTGGCGGCAGAACGCGGCGCCGGCCGCGCGGCTGCCGGGGAAGCTGACGCTCGGCAAGCGGCCGCCGCGACGCTCCGACCGCTGACTTCGGTGCGCCGGCGGCGGCGCGGAATTCCTGCCGCTAGCTCGGACGGCGCGCTTCCAGCGCGCTTTCGGCCGCCGCCGTTTCCCGCGCTGCGGCGCGGCGGTGAAACAGCCGGTCCAGCGCCAGGTACACCACCGGGGTGGTGAACAGGGTCAGCGCCTGGCTGACCAGCAGGCCGCCGACCACCGCCACGCCCAGCGGCTGGCGCAGCTCCGAGCCGGTGCCGAAGCCGATCATGAGCGGGATGGCGCCGAGCATGGCGGCCAAGGTGGTCATCATGATCGGCCGAAAGCGCGCCAGGCAGGCGTCGTAGATGGCCTCCGTGGCGCTCAGGCCGCGGCGGCGCTGCGCCTCCAGGGCGAAGTCGATCATGAGGATGCCGTTCTTCTTGACGATGCCGATCAGCAGCACGATGCCAATCAGCGCCATGATCGAGAAGTCCAGCCCCCACAGCCACAGCAGCAGCAGCGCGCCGATGCCGGCCGAGGGCAGGGTGGAGAGGATGGTCAGCGGGTGCACGAAGCTCTCGTACAGCACGCCGAGGATGATGTAGACCGCCACCAGCGCCGCCAGGATCAGGATCGGCTGGGTGGCCAGCGATTCTTCGAAGGCCTGCGCCGCGCCCTGGAAGTTGCCGCGCACCGCCGACGGCATGCCGATCTCGGCCTCGGCGGCCTTGATCTTCTTCACCGCGTCGCCCAGCGCCACGCCCGGCGCCAGGTTGAAGAACACGTTCACCGACGGGAACATGCCGTTGTGGTTGATGGTGAGCGGGCCGTTCTCCGGCGACAACACCCGGGCTACCGCCGACAGCGGCACCATGCCGCCGGTCAGCGGCGAGCGCAGGTGGAAGTAGGCCAGACTGTCGGCGCGGCCGCGCAGTGACTCGTCGATCTCCAGCACGATCTTGTACTGGTTGACCTCGGTCTGGACCTCGGCGATCTGACGCTGGCCGAAGGCGTCGTACAGCGCTTGGTCGATGTCGCGGGTGGTCAGGCCGAAGCGGGCGGCGGCGGCACGGTCGATCTCCAGGCGCACGACGCTGGCGCCGAGCTGCAGATCGTGGGAGACGTCGCGCAGCTCCGGCAGCCGCGCCAGCCGCTCGGTGAGTTTGGGGGCCCACTCGTTCAGCAGCGCGCTGTCGGCGCTGCGCAGCGCGTAGGTGTATTGGGCGCGCGCGGCGCCGGCGCCGATGTTGATGTCCTGCGCGGCGCGCAGCGACAGGGTGATGCCCGGCACCTCGGCGAGCTTGGGCCGCAGCCGGTCGATGAACTCGCTGGCCGAAACGTCACGGCCGGAGCGGTCCTTGAGGGTGATCCAGAAGCGGCCGCTGGCCATGCTCTGGCTGCCGCCGGTGGCGCCGATGGCGTGGCTGTAGCTCTGCACCGCCGGATCGGCGGCGACGATCTCGGCCAGTCGCAGGTGCTTGGCGCGCATCTCCTCGAAAGAGACGTCCTCGGCGGCGGTGGTGGTGCCGATCACGAAGGCGGTGTCCTGCAGCGGGAAGAAGCCCTTGGGGATGTACACGTAACCGACCACCGCCAGCGCCACGCTCAGGCCGAACACCCCCAGCATGGTGCGCTGGTGCGCCAGGGTCCAGCGCAGGGCGCGGCCGTAGCCGGCGGTCAGGCGCTCGGCCAGGCCGCCGGGGCGCGCCGCCGGCGGCCGGCGCATGAAGCGCGAGGCCAGCATCGGCGCCAGGGTGAGCGAGGCGACGATGGACAGCAGGATGGCGGCGGTCACGGTGAGCGCGAACTCGCGGAACAGCCGCCCGACCACGCCGCCCATGAACAGCAGCGGGATGAAGGCGGCGATCAGCGACAGGCTGATCGACACCACCGTGAAGCCGATCTCGGCCGCGCCCTTGAGCGCGGCCTCGCGCATGGGCGCGCCGTGCTCCTGGTGGCGGTGGATGTTCTCCACCACCACGATGGCGTCGTCGACGATGAAGCCGACCGCGATCACCAGCGCCACCAGGGTGAGGTTGTTGAGGCTGAAGCCCAGCGCGTACATGGCGGCGAAGGTGGCGATCAACGCCACCGCCAGCACCGCGCCGACGATCAGCGTGGCCGACACCTGGCGCAGGAACAGCCCCATCACCACCACCACCAGCGCCATGGTCACCATCAGCGTCAGCTCCACCTCGTGCAGCGAGGCGCGGATGGTGCGGGTGCGGTCGTTCAGCACCTTCACCTCGACCGAGGCCGGCATGGTCTCCATGAGCCGCGGCAGCGCCGCCAGCACTCGGTCGGCGGTGGCGACGATGTTGGCGTCGGGCTGGCGGCGCACGATCAGGTTGATGCCCGGCTTGCCGAACGGCCAGGCCTGCAGGTAGGCGTTCTCGGCGCCGAGCTCGACCTTGGCGACATCCTTGAGCAGCACCGGCACGCCGTCGCGGTAGGCGACGATCAGCTCGCCGTACTCCTTCGGCTCGAACAGCTGGTCGTTGGCGCCGATGCTGGCGGTGCGGCCGGCGCCCATCAGTGAGCCCTTGGGCTGGTTGACGCTGGCCGCCTGGATGGCGGCGCGGATGTCGGCCAGGGTCAGGCCGTAGGCCGCCAGCCGCTCGGGCGCGGCCTGGATGCGGATCGCCGGGCGGTGCTGGCCGGTGACGTCGACCTCGGCGACGCCGTCGATCTGGCTCATCTGCCGCGCCAGCACGGTCTCGGCCAAGTCGCTCAGCTCGGTCAGCGGCATCAGCTCGGAGCTCACCGCCAGCACCAGCACCGGACTGTCGCCCGGATTGACCTTGCGCCAGGTCGGCAGGCTGGGCATGTCGGCCGGCAGCCGGCCGGCGGCGGCGTTGATCGCCGCCTGCACCTCCTGGGCGGCGGTGTCGATGTCCTTGTCCAGCGTGAATTGCAGGGTGATCGAGGTCTGCCCCAGGGCGCTGCTGGAGGTCATCTCGGTGATGCCGGGCACGGCGCTCAGCTCCACCTCCAGCGGCGTGGCTACCGCCGAGGCCATGGTCTCGGCGCTGGCGCCGGGCAGGCGGGCGCTGACGCGGATGGTGGGGAACTCGGCCTGCGGCAGCGGTGAGACCGGCAGCAGCGGAAAGGCCGCCACGCCGAGCAGCAGCACCGCCACGGTCAGCAGGGTGGTGGCCACCGGATGGTGGATGAACCAAGCCGAGAGGCTGGGGCGCGACTCGCTCACGGCGCCGCTTCCGAGGCCGGGGCCGCGATCCGCACCGCGCTGCCATCGCGCAGCCGCGCATGGCCATCGGTGACCACCAGGTCGCCGGCGGCCACGCCCGCGGCGATCACGGCGATGTCGTCGTCTTCGAAGGCCACCTGCACCGGCGCGACCCGCGCCCGCCCGTCGTCGACGCGGAACACGAAGCGCTGCGCCAGCCCTTGCCGCACCGCCTTCGCCGGCACCACCACCGCGTCACGGAGCAGCTCGGTGGTCAGCGCCACCGCGACCGACTGGCCGGGCCACAGCCGCCGCTCGGCGTTGGCGAACCGCGCCTTGAGGCGGATGGTGCCGGTGGTCTGGTCGACCTGGTTGTCGATCACGCTCAGCTCGCCGCTGGCCAGCTCGGTGCCGCCGCCCCGGTCGAACACGGTCACCGGCGCCCGCCCGCCCAGGGCGGTGAGCCGCGGCAGCCAGTCCTGCGACAGATGGAACACCACGTCGATGGGGTCGATCTGGGTGATGCTGACCAGGCCGTTGCCGTCGCTGCTGCGCACCAGGTTGCCGACGTCGACCCGGCGCATGCCGGCTTGACCCGAGACCGGCGAGACGATGCGGGTGTAGGACAGCTGCACCTCGGCGGCGGCGATGGCGGCATCGTTGGCGCTCAGCGTCGCCTCCAGCTGCTCGACCCGGGCTTCGAGCTGATCGTATTCCTGCCGCGACACCGCTTTCGCCGCCAGCAGCCGCTGCGCCCGCTCCAGCTCGCGGCGGACCGAGCGCAGCTCCGCTTCGTTGCGCCGCTTTTCCGCCCGCGCCTGGGCTAGCTGGGCGCGAATGGCGCGGTCGTCGATGCGCGCCAGCAGATCGCCCTTGTTGACCTGCTGGCCTTCCTGGAACAGCAGCTCGGTGAGCACGCCGTCGATCTGGCTGCGGATCACCACGCTGTGCATCGACTGCACCGTGCCGACGGTGCGCACCACGCGCGGAACATCACGCTGCTCGGCGCGGGCCACCGCCACCGGCACCGGCTGCGGCGTGGCCTGGGCGGTGGCGGTCTTGGGCTGGCGCCACCAGACGGCGGCGGCGACCGCCACTACCGCCAGTAGCGGTATCAGGATCAGCCAGGGTGTGCGCAAACGATGAGATGTCGTCATGCCGCTACACCTTAGCACCGCCGGAGAGCGCAATACATGACGGAATCGACTGTGGGTATGCGGCCGCCGTTCCGCGCCAGGCTATGGTGCGCATGCATCGACCGAGCGCGGTTTCCCGGTACGCAGTAACCGGGGCTTGGCAGGGCATCGGCCAGCACGTCCCCTCCCTCCTTGTGGGGGAGAGCGTAGCGGGGGGCTGCCAGGGAGAGGGGATAAACCAACCGCGAAGCACAGCTTCCTGATTGACAAGAAGCTGCGTACCGCAGGACGTGTGGGGTCACGAACAGCGCTAGCGGTTACCCCTAGCGTTGTGGATGCCCGCTTCCGCGGGCATGGCGGTTCGGAGCGCTGACAGAAGATGTGTGCCTACGCTAGCCCGGTACCGGAGGCACAACAGAATGCAGGTCGCCTCAGAACGGCCAGCGCTCCGGCGGCAGCTCGAAGCGCACCGGCTCCTTGCGGAACGGGCAGCGGAAGGCCAGCGCCACCGCCGCCAGCCGTAGCCCGCCCGGATCCTTGTTGCCGCGGCCGTAGCGGGGATCGCCGATCACCGGATAGCCGGCGGCGGCGAAGTGGCGGCGGATCTGGTGCTGGCGGCCAGTGAGGATCTGCACCCGCGCCAAGCTGCGGTTGCGCGCGGGGTCGTATCGGAGGAGCTCGAAGCGGGTCAGCGCCGTCTTGCCGTCGAGCGGGGCGTCGAATTCACCGCGTTCGCCCAGCGTCGCCAGATTGCCCAGCACCTCCACGCGGTACTCCTTGTCCACCTTGTTCTTGACGAACAGGCGGCTGAGCGCGGCGGCGGCGCGCGAGGAGTGCGCCACCAGCATCAGCCCGGTGGCCTCGCGGTCGAGCCGATGCACCGGAAAGGAGGGGCGGGGCGGGTGCTTGGAGGTCTCCACCTGGCGCAGCAGCGAGGCGTGGTCGCCGTAGTCCGTGCCCTGGGCCAGCAGGCCGGCCGGTTTGAACCACACGCTGTAGAGCCCGTGATCGGCCACGCAGAAGGCCTGCGGCGCCGGCTGCGCCAGCACCTGCTCGTCGTAGTACAGCGTGATCGTGTCGCCCGGTCTGAGTTCGGTCTTCACCCGCCGCAGCCGGCGCCGGGCGTGGCCGGTCCGCTTCAGCCAGACGGCGCCCTTGTCCATGGCCTCCTTGAGCTTGGCCTTGGACAACGGCGCGAAGGCGGCCAGGAACTCCAGCGCCGTCGCCGGATCGCCTTCCTGCATGGTTTTCTCGAGCCGCAACGGCCTGGGAAACGAGTCGACGCCCATGAAGCAACCTGATGAGCTGTTTCCGGTCGGCCGACAACCGCGGACCGGGGCGGAAAAGTATAGGCCAGACAGCGCGCACTTCGCGTTCCTTTCACCTGGGGATCGGCGCCGCCCCGTATAATCCGCTGCCATGTCGCTACCCATAGACGCCGTCCTACCCGATCTGCTGGCCGCGCTGCGCGGTCATCCCTCCGTCGTGCTGCAGGCGCCGCCCGGTGCCGGCAAGACCACGCGCGTGCCGCTGGCCCTGCTCGACGAGCCTTGGCTGGCCGGGCGGCGCATCGTGATGCTGGAACCGCGCCGGCTGGCGGCGCGCGCCGCGGCGCGCTTCATGAGCGCGCAGCTGGGCGAGCCGGTGGGGCGCACCGTGGGCTACCGCATGCGCATGGACACCAAGGTCGGCCCCGACACCCGTATCGAGGTGGTCACCGAGGGCGTGCTCACCCGCTTGCTGCAGGACGATCCGGCGCTCAGCGACTACGGCTGCGTGATCTTCGACGAGTTCCACGAGCGCTCGCTCAACGCCGACCTGGGGCTGGCGCTGGCGTTGGAGTCGCAGCAGGCGCTGCGCGACGACCTGCGGCTGCTGGTGATGTCCGCTACGCTGGACGGCGAGCCCATCGCCCGCCTGCTAGGCGGTGCGCCGCTGATCAGCAGCGAGGGCCGCAGCTTCCCGGTGGAGATGCGCTACAGCCCGCCGGGGCGCGTCCCCTGGGAGGCGCATCTGGTGCAGGTCACGCGCCAGGCGCTGGCGCAGGAGCGCGGCTCGATCCTGGTGTTCCTGCCCGGCGGCGGCGAGATCCGCCGCATCGCCCGCCAGCTGGAGCCGCTTCTGCCGGCCGATGCCTTCCTGGCGCCGCTGTACGGCGAGCTGACCCAGGGCGATCAGGACGCCGCCATCGCTCCGGCGCCGCCGGGCCGGCGCAAGGTGGTGCTGGCCACCTCCATCGCCGAGACCTCGCTGACCATCGAGGGCGTGCGGGTGGTGATCGACGCCGGGCTGCAGCGGCGGCCGCAATTCGATCCGGTCACCGGCCTGACTCGGCTAGTGACGGTGCGGGTGTCGCAGGCCGCCGCCGAGCAGCGCAAGGGGCGCGCCGGGCGGCTCGAACCGGGCGTGTGCTACCGGCTTTGGTCGGAGGAGGAGCACGGGCGGCTGGCGCCGTTCACCGCGCCGGAGATCCTCGAAGCGGACCTGGCCGACCTGGTGCTGGAGCTGGCCCGCTGGGGGGCGCTCAGCCCCGATGCCCTGGCCTGGCTGGACGCGCCGCCGGCGCCTGCCTGGAACCAGGCGCGCGAGCTGCTGCGGCAGCTGGGCGCGCTGGACGCCGAGGGCCGCATCACCGACCACGGCCGTGCCCTGCACACGCTGCCGCTGCATCCGCGGCTGGCGCACATGCTGCTCACGGGGCAGTCCCTGGGCTGGGGCCGGATGGCCTGCGAGCTGGCGGCGCTGCTCTCCGAGCGCGACGTGCTGGTCGGCGTGCGCCACTGCGACGTCCAGGCCCGCATCGCCGCGTTGCGCGGCGAAGGCGGCGCGCCGGTCGATCGCGGCCGCCTGCAGCGGGTGCGGGAGATGGCGCGCAACCTCCAGGAGCGCCTCAAAGGACCGGCGCGCCCGGAGCAGGCCGACAGCGCCGGCATTCTGCTCGGCGCCGCCTACCCGGAGCGCGTCGCCCAACGCCGCGCCGGCAAGACGCCGCGCTTCCTGCTCGCCAATGGCCGCGGCGCGCTGCTGGCCGATGACGATCCACTGCGCGAGTCCGCCTTCATCGTCGCCGCCGAGCTGGACGGCGACCCGCGCGAGGCGCGGGTGTTCCTGGCCGCCGGCCTGGGGCGCGAGGCGTTCGAGCGGCACTTCGGCGCCCGCGCCGAAACTCGCGAGGCGATCGGCTGGGACGATGCCGCCGACGCCGTGCTGGCCCGGCGCCAGCGGCGCTACGGCGCGCTGGTGCTGGAGGACGCGCCGCTCGCCCAGGTCAGCCAGGAGCTGATCGTGGCCGGCTTGATGGAAGGCGTGCGCCGCCGCGGTCTGGCGGTGCTGCCTTGGACCGACGCGTTGCGCCAATGGCAGGGGCGGGTGCTGCTGATGCGGCGGGTGGACGGCGAGGACTGGCCGGACGTCAGCGACGAGGCGCTGCTGGCGCGCCTGCCGGAGTGGTTCGCGCCCTACGCCCAGGGCTTCAGCCGGCTGGCGCAGCTGCGCGAGTTCCCGCTGCGCGAAGCGCTGGCCTCGCTGCTCAGCCACGAGCAGCGGCGGCTGCTGGAGAGCGAAGTGCCCAGCCACTGGCAGGTGCCGAGCGGCTCGCGCATCGCCATCGATTATCTGGCCGAGGGCGGGCCGGTGCTGGCGGTGAAGCTGCAGGAGATGTTCGGCGCCCGGGATACGCCGCGGGTGGCGCGCGGCCGGGTGCCGCTGACCCTGCATCTGCTCTCGCCGGCGCAGCGGCCGGTGCAGGTCACCCAGGACCTGGCCGGGTTCTGGCGCAGCGGCTACTTCGAGGTGCGCAAGGATCTGCGCGGCCGCTATCCGCGCCATCCCTGGCCGGACGACCCCCTCAGCGCCGAACCGACCCGGCGCGCCAAGCCGCGCGCCTGAGCGGCCCAGCGCGCCTCGCTCCCAGCTCACCTATCGGTCCGCCGCGCCCTGAGCTAGGCTAGCGGTGAGCGTCAGGAGAGCTTGCTTCGCCACCCCGCACGGTCTCTCTGTGCTGTGGAGCGCTCGCCCGATCAGGCGCTAAATAAAGTGAGAAAAATCAACGTGCCGCCTATCGGTCCGGGAGCGGTGGTGGATTGACTAAGGAGTATGGAATGAAGCAGGCGGTTCAATCGTTGTGGCAAGAGTTCAAGGCGTTCGCCTTTAAGGGAAATATGATCGACTTGGCGGTTGCCGTGGTTATCGGTGGCGCCTTCAGCAAGATCATCGATTCCCTGGTCAAGAACGTGATCATGCCGGCGGTCGGCTTGTTGTTGCCGACCGATCAGTCGTATCTGAACTGGAAACTGACCATTAACGGTCACGACATTCCCTACGGGCTGTTCCTCGGGGAGCTGCTCAACTTCCTGATCGTCGCCTTGGCCGTGTGGTTGTTCATCGTCAAGCTGCTCGGCGCGCTGCGCCGCGAGAAGCAGCAGGAGGCCGCCGAGCCGACGCCTCCGCCGCCCCCGAGCCCGGAAGTCGAGTTGCTGACGGAAATCAGAGACTTGCTGAAGCAGCGGTCGTGATCTCCGCTGGGCGGACATGAAAAACGGCCGACGGGCGCAACGCTCGTCGGCCGTTTCTACAGGGCCGGTTCGACCGCCGAACCGACCCCGGGAGCGAGCCTATCGGCTGAGACGCTTACCAGCGCTTGGCCGGGCGCGGGCCGCCGGCGGGCTTGCGGTCCTCGGCCTCGTTGATACGCAGGCTGCGGCCGCCGAACTGCTTGCCATTCAGCGCCTGGATAGCGGCGTCAGCATCCTGGGCAGCCATCTTCACGAAACCGAAGCCGCGGGGCCGGCCCGTCTCGCGATCGGTCATCAGGCGCACGGAGTCGACATTGCCGTAAGCGGCAAACAGATTCCGGACCTCGTCTTCGGTGGCGGAGAAGGGCAGGTTGCCCACATAGATAGACTTCATAAAACGGCTCTTTCACTCAATAACAATGGCACTACCCAGGCATCGTCGCGGACACCGGGGCTGTTAAGAGTGGTTCGCGACGGAAAAGTTCCCGTGCTCGCGAGCCACTCATGCGGTCGTACCGCCGTCGTCTATCGGAAATCCACCAGAAAAACGAGGTCAAAGCCCCGTAATCGACAGGGATTGCAGAAGATGATCGGGTTCGATCGCACAGCCGACGATATAGCACTCCCGAGCGCCGTGCAATCTCTTTTTTACGTGTTTTTCCTAGCGATACCGGTTGCTTATGAACCGGCCAAGGGGGACGGCCCGCGCGGCTCGACGCCGGGGGCGTCCGAGGCCACCGTCGGAACATTCCGAGAATCTGTTAGAGATCTGTAACTCCGCTACCGGCATGGTGGACGGGTCGCTGGAACGCGGCTGCGTAGCCAGAGCGCCGGACCGGCCGTGGGAGAGGCGCCACCGCTGAATGCCGCGGTGCGCGCAGCGCGGCCGCGGGTCCGACGCGCCAGGAGCCGAACAGGCCCGATGTTTCGTCGGTGAGGCGGATATGAACCGGGTTTCCTTGCTGCAGCGACCGCAGGTCGCGGAATCGACCTTCATCTTACCGGCGGAGGACGGCTATCCCCTGGCGGCGACCGAGTTCAGCCGAGGAGACAGGCGCGGACCGACGGTGCTGGTAGCGCCCGACATCGGCCTCTCCCGCCATTTCTACCGCGAGTTCGCAACCTTTCTCGCCCAGCGCGGCTTCACCGTCATCACCTGGGATTGGCGCGGCACCGGCGACAGCCGCCGGCCGGAGCCATCGTCGAATGCCGCTCAGCTGCAGGATTGGGGGCGGCTCGACCTGAGCGGCGCCATCGCCTGGGGGCGGCGGTGCAGCCAGGGCGCGGCGCTGGCCGTGGCGGCGCACGGCGTCGGCGGCCAGTTGCTGGGGCTGGCGCCCAACGCCGACGAGCTGACCGCGGTGGTGACGATCGCCGCGCCGGTCGGGTACTGGGGCTACTACGCGCGGCCGCTCAAGTACCTGGGCGCCATGTTCTGGTACGGGGCGGTGCCGTTGCTGCTGCGACTGTGCGGCCGTTTGCCCGGACGCCTGCTGGGGCTGCGCGAGGACGTGCCCGCCGAGGTGGCGCGGCAGTGGGCGCAGTGGAGCCGGTGTCGCGGCTACCTGGGCGATTACCGCGGGCATCGCCGTATCACGGGGCCGATGCTGGCGTTCAGCTTCGAGGACGACGTGCAGGCGCCGCGCCGCGCGGTCGACGCGCTGCACCGCGAATACCGCAGCCGCGAGCTGGTGCGGCGGCACTTGTTGCCGGTCGATCTCGGCGTGGGCCGCATCGGCCATCGCGGCTTCTTCGAGCAGTCGCTGGCGCCGCGGCTGTGGCCGGAAACCGCCGCCTGGCTGACGCAACGCCTGAGCGTGAGGCAGTACTGGCGCGCCGTCGGCTGAGCGGCGCGCTTCCGGCGCGGTCCGCGCCACAATCATCCGAATTGAGCTGGATCAAGTTCCCGGCTGGCTCCCCACAGGGACGGCACGGTAGGCTATCGCGAGCCTTCTATCGGATCGATCAAGGAACGCGATGTCGACGACACCGGCCAGGGCGGTGGCCATCATCGGTGCCGGCACCGCTGGCATGGCCGCCGCTCTGTTTCTGGCGCGCGCCGGCTGGCAGGTGACGCTGTTCGAGCGCTTCGAACGGCCCCAGCCGCGCGGCGCCGGGCTGATGCTGCAGCCCAGCGGCATGTACGTGCTGGAGAAACTGGGGCTGCTGGACGCGTTCCTCGCCGTCGGCGCGCCCATCTATCGCCTGCTCGGCACCAACGAGCGCGGTCGCTGCGTGGTCGACCTGCGCTACGCCGATCTGGGGCCGGGCTACTTCGGCCTGGGCATTCATCGCGGCCAGCTATTCCATCTGCTCTACGAGGCGGTGTGCGCCGCGCCGGTGACGGTGCGGCTGGGGCACGAGATCGCCGGTGTCGAGCGCTATCCCGATCGCGCCTTCGTGCGCACCCGCCAAGGCGACACGCACGGCCCGTACGACCTGGTGCTCAGCGCCGATGGCGCGCGTTCTTACGTGCGCACCGCGCTGGGGCACGGCGTGGAGGTGCGGCCTTATGCCTGGGCCGCGTTGTGGACGGTGCTGACCGATACCGCCGGGGTGTTCGGCGACACGCTGGTGCAGCGTTATCGCGGCGCCGAGAAAATGGTCGGGGTGCTGCCGCTCGGGCGGGCGCCGGACGGCGAACGTGCGGTGGCCGTGTTCTGGAGCCTGCTCGATAAGGACTTCGGGCGCTGGTACCAGAACGGGCTGGACGCCTGGAAGGCCGAAGTGCGGGCGATGATGCCGGAGTTGGCGCCGCTGCTGCCGCAGCTGCAGGACCGCGGGCAGGTGGCGTTTTCCCGCTACGCCGACGTGCGGCTGCGGAACTGGGTGGACGGTCGCCTGCTCTATATTGGCGACGCCGCGCATGGCACCAGCCCGCAGCTGCGTCAGGGCGCCAACCTGGCGCTGTGGGACGCCATGACGCTGGCCGAGTGTCTGGAACGCTTGCCGATTCCCGAGGCGCTGCGCGAGTACGAGCGGCTCCGGCGGCCGCCGGTGCGCTTCTACCAATGGGCCAGCCGCTGGCTGATCGCCGGCTTCCAGTCCAACAGCAAAGTGCTGCCGGCGCTGCGCGACGCGCTGTTTCGCCCGTTGACCAATGCGCCGCTGCTGCGGCGCTATATGCTGGAAACCTTCGCCGGGCTGCGCGGCGGTTTCGTGAAACGGCTGCTGCCGGACGGGTTCGCGCCGGGATTGCGGTCATAGGGGGCCTGGGGCTCGCCATGCGCCCAGGGAATGGACGACTGGAGAGAAGTAAGAGTTGACGACGATGAGCGCCGCCGTGCCGCCAGCTTTTTCCGAAGACAGTCTGCGCCGGGATATCGCCTATCTGGAACGCGCTCTGACATCGCTCGCCGCCCAGGACGCCCCCGCCGCCGCCGAGGCGCGGGAGAACATGGCCGTGCAGCTGCGCCGCCGGCGCAAGCAGCTGCGCGCGCTGCTGGCGGGCGACTTCGACAACTGGCCGCGCTACCCCGACGATCCGTTGGACGCGACGCCCTGAGCCAGGGGGGGCCGCGGCGGCCGCGCGTACATCCATCGCGCGTGACCGATAGCCGCGCGTGGGACTTGGCAGGATGGCGGCCACTGCATTTCCTCCCCCCTCGCGGGGGGCGCGTAGCGAGGGGGACGCCAGGGAGAGGGGCCCCATAACCCGCGAAGCGCCTTAAACGGCCCTGTCCGCGGCCCCGTTCGCGGGGACCGCGAGGCATCGTGTCTTCCGCATCCGGCGCCACGGTTTAAATCCGGTCGCCAACTACCCACCTTGAGCCTCAGCGCGGCGTGCGCGCGGAGGAACAATGACGATGCGCGAGGCCTCACCCCGCCAGGTCCTGTCGCTGTGGGATGCGGTGGCCATGATCGTCGGCGTCGTGGTCGGTGCCGGTATCTTCAAGACGCCGGCGCTGGTGGCTGCCCACGCTCCCAGCGATCTGCTGGTGCTGGCGATCTGGCTGCTCGGCGGGCTGGTGTCGTTGGCCGGCGCCCTTTGCTATGCGGAGCTGGTGTCGGCCTACCCGCACCCGGGCGGCGAATACCACTTTCTTTGTCGCGCCTACGGCCGCGATACCGGCTTTCTGTTCGCCTGGACGCGGCTGACGGTGGTGCAGACCGGCAGCATCGCCCTGCTGGCGTTCGTGTTCGGCGACTACTGCCAGCAGCTGCTGCCGCTCGGGCCGGGCGGCGCGGCGGTGTACGCCGCCGGCTCGGTGGTGGTTTTCACCGTGCTCAACATGCTCGGCATTCGCGGCAGCAGCCGCGCGCAGAACCTGCTCACCCTGCTGACGGTGGCCGGTGTGGCCGCTCTGGCGGCGGTCGGGCTGCTGTTCGGCGAGCAGGTGGCGGCGGCTGAGCCCCGGTCGGCGCCGACGGCGCCGGGGTTCGGTCTGGCGCTGGTGTTCGTGCTGCTGACCTTCGGCGGCTGGAACGAGGCCGCCTACGTGTCCGCCGAGGTGCGCGGCGGCGGTCGCCGGTTGGGGCGGGCGCTGCTGATCAGCATCGCCATCATCACCGCGCTCTACCTGCTGGTTAACCTGGGCCTGCTGCGAGCGCTGGGGCGGGCGGCGCTGGCGCGGAGCGAGGCGCCCGCCGGGGCGCTGATGCAGGCGCTCTACGGCCCGCTGGGGGCGGCTTTCGTCAACGCCCTGGTGGCGGTGGTGGCGCTAGCCTCGCTCAACGTCACCATCTTCACCGGCGCCCGCACCAGCTACGCCATGGCGCGCGATTTCCGGCTGTTCCGCTGGCTCGGCTCCTGGCAGGACCAGGGCAACGTGCCGTTGGCGGCGCTGCTGGCCCAGGGGGCGGTGGCGCTGCTGCTGGTGCTGCTCGGCGGGTTCACCCGCGACGGCTTCGAAACCATGGTGGAGTACGTCTCGCCGGTGTTCTGGCTGTTCTTCCTGCTGAGCGGACTGTCGCTGTTCGTGCTGCGCCAGCGGGAGCCGCAGGTGCCGCGACCGTTCCGGGTGCCGGGCTATCCGTTCACGCCGCTGCTGTTCTGTCTTGCCTGCGCCTTCCTGCTCTATTCCAGCCTCAACTACACCGGAGTCGGCGCCCTGGTCGGCGTGGGGGTGCTGGCGGCAGGGCTGCCGCTGCTGCTGCTTGCCCGCCGCCTCCAGCCTGGCATCGGCTCCCATCCGCCCATTTGAACGGAGGAATCGGACGATGAGCATCGCTAAATCGGCTGGCTGGTGTTCGCTGCTGCTGTTGTTGGCGCCGCCCATCGCGGCGCAGCAGCCAGCCACCGTTCCCGACCTCGACGTGCCGTTCGTGCCGACCAACCAGGAGGTGGTGCGCGAGATGCTGCGGTTGGGGCGGGTCGGCCCCAACGACTTGGTCTATGACCTCGGCTGCGGCGACGGTCGCATCGTCATCACCGCCGCCAAGGAGTTCGGCGCCCGCGGCGTCGGCGTCGATCTCAATCCGGAGCGGGTGGCGGAAGCCAAGGACAACGCCAAGCGCGCCGGGGTGGAGGACAAGGTGGAGTTCCGCCAGCAAGATCTGTTCGAGACCGATTTCAGCGCCGCCACGGTGGTGACCATGTATCTGCTGCCGTCGGTCAACATGCGGCTGCGCCCGCGCCTGCTGAGCGAGCTCAAGCCCGGCACCCGGGTGGTGTCGCACGCCTTCGACATGGAGGACTGGCAGCCGGATCAGACCGCAACCGTGGACGGCACCACGGTGTACCTGTGGACCATACCGGCCCAGGTCGCCGGCGAGTGGCGCTGGCAAACCGGCGAGGGGCGGCGCTATCAGGTCAATCTGCAGCAGGCGTTCCAGCAGGTCAGCGGCGAGGCGCTGGTCGACGGCCGTCCGGCCGAGTTGACCGAGGCCAAGCTGGAGGGCGACAGACTGCGGCTGGCGATCAAGCCGGAAGGCGCCGCCGAACCGGTGGTGTTCGCCGCCCGCTACCAGGACGGCAAGCTGGTCGGCGTCGCCGAGGGTATCCGGCCGGATGCCGCCGGCGGCACCTGGGTAGCCGAGCGCGCCGGCAGCCCGCCGCAGGGCTGACGGCCTCCGGTCAGAGGATGCCCGCCTCCAGTCCGGCGGCCATGAACATGCCCAGCTCCTCGCACTGGGCGACGAATTCCTCGCGGAACTCGCCGCGGCAGATCAGCGGCGGCTGCACCGCGCGCCAGCGCAGCCCGGTGACGATGGTCTCCACGGCCCGGCGGGTGCCGGTGCCGTCGTGGCCGGCGCGGATGTAGAGGGCGTACGGCCGGCCCTGGGTCTGTTCCAGGCAGGGGTAGTAGATGCGGTCGAAGAAGTCTTTGAGCGCGCCGCTCATGTAGCCCAGGTTCTCGGTGGTGCCGAGGATGATGGCGTCGGCGGCCAGCACGTCGGCCGGCTGCGCCTGCAGCGGCGGGACGTGGACCGCCTCGACGCCGGCGATGTCCGGGTGGCGGGCGCCGCGCAGCACCGCCTCCACCAGCCGCTGGGTGTTGGGCGAGGGGGCGTGGGCGACGATCAGCAGGCGTTTCGGTGCGCTCATGATCGCCATCATGGGCCGTCGACCGCCGTCCGGCAACCGCCCTGGGCTTGATTGCCGGCGGCAATGCTGGTTTCCTTCGGCGCCACATCCGCGCTCAACAGAGGCTTACATGAATATCGCTAACGATTGCGTAGTGCAGTTCCACTACACCCTCAAAGACGAGACCGGCGCCGAGATCGAGTCGACCCGCAACGGCCGTCCCATGGCCTACCTGCACGGTCATCGCAACATCATTCCGGGCCTGGAGCAGGCGCTGGCGGGCAAGGCGGCCGGCGATAAGCTGACGGTGACGGTGCCGCCCGAGCAGGCCTACGGCGAGCGTCAGGAGGGCAGGGTGCAGCGCGTGTCGCTCAAGCATCTGCAGGGCGCCAAGGTGTGGAAGCCGGGCATGGTGGCGCTGATCCATACCCAGCAGGGGCCGATCCACGTGACGGTGGTCAAGGTCGGCCGCTTCAACGCCGACGTCGATCTCAACCACCCCATGGCCGGCAAGACCCTGACGTTCGATGTCGAGGTGGTGGACGTGCGCGCCGCTACCCCCGAGGAGGTGGCGCACGGCCACGTCCACGGCGAAGGCGGCCACCACCACTGAGGCCGCGGGGGCCTGGCGGCGCCGCTCAGCGGTGGAAAGCCGCCAGGTCCCAGCTCTCGTCGCGCACGGGCTGGCGAGCGCGTACCCCGAAGCGCTCCTCCAACTTGGCCGCCAGCGCCGCGCGCGGTGCGTCCTCGCCGTGCACCAGCGCCACCGGCGGCCGGCCGTCGAAGGCGCCGTACCAGTCCAGCAGCTCGCTCTGGCCGGCGTGGGCGGAGAGCCCGCCGATGGTGTGGATCTTGGCGTTGACCCGGATGGTCTCACCCCACAGGCGCACGTACGGCGCGCCGTCCACCAGACGCCTGCCCAGCGTGCCCTGCGCCTGGAAGCCGACGATCAGCACCTGTGTCTCCGCGCGCCAGAGGTTGTGCTTGAAGTGATGGCGGATGCGGCCGCCGTCGCACATGCCGCTGCCGGCGATGATCATGGCGCCGGCGCGGATGCGGTTGAGCGCCATGGACTCCTCGGGGGTCTCGCTCAGCCGTAGGTTGGGCAGATTGAACGTGTCCTCGCCGTTGCCCAGGGTGGCCATGGCGTCGCTATCGAACAGCGAGCGGTGGCGGGCGTAGACCTCGGTGGCCTGGATCGCCATGGGGCTGTCGACGAACACCTGCCAGCGGTCGATGCCCCAGTCGTGGTAGTGCTTGCGGAACAGGTACAGCAGTTCCTGGGTGCGGCCGACCGCGAACGCCGGGATGAGGATATTGCCGCGGCTGGCGTTGGCCTCGGCGAACACCTCGGCCAGTTCGTCCCAGGTGGCCTGCCAGGAGCGGTGGTTGCGGTCGCCGTAGGTGCTCTCCATGATCACCAGGTCGGCTTCGGCGATGCGGGCCGGATCGCGCATGATCGGCGCGCCGCTGTGGCCCAGGTCGCCGCTGAACACCAGTTTGCGCTCAAGGCCGCCTTCCTCCAGCCAGACCTCGGCGATGGCCGAGCCGAGGATGTGGCCAGCGTCGGCCAGCCGCAGGCGGATGCCGGGTGCCGGCTCGCAGATCTCGCCGTAGTCCAGGCCGCGGAAATGGGTCAGCGCTTGCTCGGCGTCGGCGCGGGTATACAGCGGCTCGACCGGCGGCAAGCCCTTGCGGGCGCGCTTGCGGTTGTCGATCTCGGCGTCCTTCTCGGCGATGAAGGCCGCGTCCAGCAGCATGATCCGGCAGAGATCGCGCGAGGCGCGGTGGGTGTAGATCTTGCCGCGGAAGCCGGCCTTGACCAGCAGCGGCAGGCGGCCGGAGTGATCGAGATGGGCGTGGGTGAGGATCACCGCATCCAGCCGCGTCACGTCGAAGGGGAAAGGCTGGGCGTTGCGCTGCTCCTCTTTGCGGTTGCCCTGGACCATGCCGCAGTCGACCAGTACCTGGTGACGCCCGCATTCGAGCAGAAAGCAGGCGCCGGTGACCTCGCCGGCCGCCCCGAGGAAATGGATGCGCATGTTCGCTGTGCCCCTGATGTCTGTCCCGATGCCGCGGCCGACGCCCATCGGCCGATGTCGGCGTGTCTGTCGATCATAGCGGCATGCGGGGCGGCAGGGGGATTTGTTCGCCTGCGCCGGCGTCTCCAGTATAGTGGCGCGTTTCCGCCGGCCGGCCGCGGTCGGCGCTCGTTTTCGGCCCGCCAGTCACAGGTGCTCCATGTCCGCCGTTGACGCCATTCCCAGCTTCGAATCGCTAGGCCTGCCAGCCCCCATCCTGCAGGCGCTGGCGGATGCCGGTTACGAGCAGCCCACGCCGATCCAGGCGCAGAGCATCCCGCCGTTGCTGGCCGGCTGCGACCTGCTCGGCCAGGCCCAGACCGGCACCGGCAAGACCGCCGCCTTCGCGCTGCCGCTGCTGAGCCGGCTCGACACCGCGCGCAACGACACCCAGCTGCTGGTGCTGACCCCGACCCGTGAGCTGGCCATCCAGGTGGCCGAGGCGTTCCAGACCTACGCCCGCCATCTGGCCGGCTTCCACGTGCTGCCGGTGTACGGCGGCCAGGAATACGGCGGCCAGCTGCGGGCGCTGCGCCGTGGCGCCCAGGTGGTGGTGGGCACGCCGGGGCGGGTGATCGACCACATGCGCCGCGGCACCCTGCAGCTCGGCGCGCTGCGCGCGCTGGTGCTGGACGAGGCCGATGAGATGCTGCGCATGGGCTTCATCGAGGACGTGGAATGGATCCTCGAACAGACCCCGCCCGAGCGGCAGACGGCGCTATTCTCGGCCACCATGCCGGAGGCCATCCGCCAGGTGGCGGTAAAGCACCTGCGTGATCCGGTGGAGGTGACGATCGCCGCCGCCACCACCACCGCCCAGACCATCCGCCAGCGCTACTGGCGGGTGAGCGGCATGCACAAGCTCGACGCCCTGACCCGGCTGCTGGAGGTCGAGGATGTGCAGGGCATGCTGGTGTTCGTGCGCACCAAGACCGCCACCGTGGAGCTGGCCGAGCGCCTGTCCGCCCGCGGTTACCGCTGCGAGGCGCTCAACGGCGACATCCCGCAGCAGCTGCGCGAGCGCACCGTGGAGCGGCTCAAGAACGGCCAGCTGGACATCGTGGTGGCCACCGACGTCGCCGCGCGCGGCTTGGACGTCGAGCGCATCAGCCACGTGGTGAACTACGACATCCCCACCGACACCGAGTCCTACGTGCACCGCATCGGCCGCACCGGGCGCGCCGGGCGCGCCGGCGAGGCGGTGCTGTTCGTCTCGCCGCGCGAGCAGTACCTGCTGCGCGCCATCGAGCGGGCCACCGGCCAGCCGATCGAGCCGATGCGCATGCCCACCGCCGCCGACGTCAATCAGCAGCGCATCGCCCGCTTCAAGCAGGCGATCAGCGACACCATCGCCAGCCAGGACCTGGAGTTCTTCCACCAGCTGGTCAGCGAGTACCAGCGCGAGCAGGGCGTGGATCCGCTCGTCATCGCCGCCGCCCTGGCGCGCATCGCCCAGGGCGAGGAGCCGTTCCTGCTGCCGGAGCGGGAAGAACAGCCGGAAGCGCGCGAGCGGCCGCCGCGGCCCGAGCCCGCCGGGCGCGCGCGCGGGGATAAGGAGCTTTCCGAGCAGGCGCTGGCGCTCAAGGACTTCCCCGACATCAAGATGAAGCGCTACCGCGTCGAGGTCGGCTATCGGCACAAGGTCAAACCCGGCAACATCGTCGGCGCCATCGCCAACGAGGCCGAGCTGGACAGCCGCTACATCGGCCACATCGAGATCTTCGACGACTTCGCCACCGTCGACCTGCCCGCCGGCATGCCCAAGGAGGTGCTGCACATCCTCAAGAAGGCGCGGGTGTGCGGCCGGCCGCTGGACATCAAGCCGCTGCGCCAGAGCCAGCCGGCCGGCGGACGGTCGGCGGCGAAGGCCGACAAACCGCGCCGCCAGAGCGCCAAGCCGGCGCGCTGCGACCGGCGCGGCTGAAGCCGCCGAGGGCGAGCGCGCGGCGCTTGGCGCGATCCGCGTCCGAGCCTGATCCGTTACTCATGTGTTAACTCCCGTGGGCTAGCCTCCCGCGCATTCGGCGTACTCCGTAACAGCCTCTAACAAGAAAAAACTGTGCGCCTGCGCTGGGTCGCTCCGACGGCAACCCGGCGTGCCGGTTTTTTCCGTTGGAGACGCCAAGCACGACGTTCGGGGGGGAAGGGGGGATGGCGCGGAACAGAGTTGCCGCGCGCCGGATCGCATTGGGGTTGGCGCTGGTCGCCGCGCTGGTGGGCTGCGGGCAGCGGCCGCAGGCGGCGCAGACGGTGGAGGCGGTGTTCGTCAGCATGCCGCTGCGGGATGCCGTGCTCAAGCTCGATCCGGTCAGCGGCGAAGTGCTGGCGACCACCAAGGTCGGCCGCCTGCCGCATCACATGGTGGTGGACGAGCGGACCCGCCGGCTCTATGTGGTGCTCACCGGCTCCCAGGCGGTGGCGGAAGTGGACGTCGACTCCGGCGAGCTGCTGCGCACCTTCCTGACCGCGCCCGTGCCCATGCAGCGCGCCGACGGCAGCGCGATCGAAGGCCATGCCGACGGCACCGCCCAGCGGCACACCACCTGCTTCGCCTGCCACAGCAGCGAAGTCGGCGTGAAGCCCACCATCATCGGCAACAGGCCGTTCGCGCTGGTCTTCTCCGAGGACCGCGGTAGCCTGTTCGTGTCCAACACCCGCGGCGCCTCGATCGCCCGCATCGATCTGCGCGCCGGCATGGCCGCGCCGCCGTTGGCGGTGCTGCCGAGCGGCCCCGCGGTCGAGCCCACCGCTCTGGCGCGGGTCGGCGAGCGGCTGTACACCACGGTGCTGGTGCCGCAGCCCGACGACCGCGCCGCCGCGCTGCGCGCCATCGACCCCGCCAGCGGCGCGACGCTGAGCGAGATCCCCATCGGCGCGCGTCCCAACTTCATGCTGGCCGACCACCGGCGCGGCGTTCTCTACGTCGCCAATTTCGAAACCAACACCATCAGCGAGTACTCGCTGCAAGGCGAGCCCCGGCGCGCCTTCACGGTCGGCGCCGGGCCGCAGGGCATGGCGCTGACGCCCGACGGCGAGCGGCTGCTGGTGGCCAACTACTACGACAACTCCCTGTCCCTGGTCGCGCTCGACCGGGGCGCGGTGGAAACCTTCCCGCTGGTGCTGGGGGAGGAGCGCTACGTCAACCCGAGCCATCTGGTGCCGACCGACGACGGCCGCGGCGCGCTGGTCGTCACCAGTGGCACCAAGGGGGCGCTGGTGCGCGTGGACCTGGAGCGGCGTGCGGTCATCGGCGCCGCACCGCTGGGTCCTTTGCCTTTCGACATCGTGGCCGTGCACTCGCACGGCCATTCCAAGCGGTGAGAAACCAAGGAAGAGCTAGCAATGAAACTGAAACAACTAGCGTTGGCGCTATCGTTGGGCCTGGTCTTGGCGGCCTGCGGCGGCGGTGGTGGCGGCGGTGGCAATGACACGGGAGGCGGCGGCGGCAGCGATCCGGGTGCCGAGAATCCGCCGCCGTCGGGCGGGGGCGGCGGCGATACCACCGCCGACATCAACGTGGTGCGCGGCATCGTCTCCGACTTCGCCACCGGCCAGCGGCTGAAGGGCGTGACGGTGACGGCCGGTGGCAGAAGCGTCACCACCAACGCCAAGGGCGAGTACGCGATCGAGGTGCCGGCCGACAAGCGCATGGTGCTGGCGTTCAGCGCCGAGGGCTACGCGCCCGGCTACGAGCAGGTCACGGTCAGCAACGATGCCGCGGCGCTGATGATCGCCCTGAAGAAGCAGGGTGAGCTGCAGTCCTACAAGAGCAACGAGACCAAGACCATCTACCAGCGGACCCAGGTCGGTCCGTACGCGGTGATCTTCAAGCCCAACACGCTGGACACCGACGATATCAACCTGCGCGTGGCGGTCACGCCGCTCGATCCCACCAAGGAGTCCAGCGTTCTGCCCGGTGACCTGATCACCCCCGACGCGGTGCTCAACCCGCTGACCTTCGCGGAGTTCACCATCCTCGACAGCGCCGGCAATCACGTGAACCTCAAGCCGGGCGCCGAGGCGGTGGTGGAGCTGCCGATTCCGATGGAGCTGCGCGGCCGTCCGGAATACGCCCTGGGTGAGACCATCCATTGTTACTCCTACAACCCGGTCACCGGTCAGTGGGAGGACTTCGTGGTCGGCGTGATCACCCTCTCCAGCGTCGACGGCGTGACGCCGGTGGTGCGGGCTTCGGTCAAGCACTTCTCCTGGTACGGTGCTGCGCCTCAGGCCGAGGAGTGCGAGTGGTTCTCCGGGCGCGTGGTCAGCGCCGTCGACGGCAAGCCGCTGCCCGGCGCTCGGGTCGAAGCCTTCCCCGGCAGCGTGACGCGTACCGCCGCCAACGGCGAGTTCAACGTGATCACCACCAAGGGCGCCAACCCGAAGATCGTGGCCACCCGCACCTACACTGACACCGACGGCAGCGTCAGCGGCACGCCGGGCGCCAAGATCATCGAGTTCGGCAAGCTTGACACCGACTACCTGCCGATCGCGCCGCTGGTGCGCTGCGAGGACGCGCTCGCCAGCATGCAGGCCAACACCGTGCCGGCGCAGGTTCGGGCGGTCGATCCGACCAACCTGGAGATCAAGATCGGGCCGGTCGGTGAGCTCAACTATCTGGTCACTGCCATGCTGATGGATCACATGGTGACCGTGATGCTCGATAGCGCGATACCCGGCGAAGAGCCTGGCGAGGTAGGCGAGCCAGTGAGCGGCGCCAAGATCACGCTGCTCGACACGGTTACCGGCAATTCCTGGGACGTGCCGCAGGTGGTCTTGGGCGGTGAGGCGATTCCTGGCTACTACATGTTGACTGATTTCAACGCCGTTCCCGGTACCCGTTACCTGCTGCAGGTCGACGCCGACAACAACGGCACCATCGACGGCAGCGGCTCGGTGGTGGCGGTCGGCAAGCTGTCCTGGGTCAACCCGACCCAAGGCGCCACCCTGCCGCGCTCCAACTTCATCGCCAGCTGGAACGATACCGGTGCCCTGATCGACGGCTACGCGGCGACCTATTTGGTGCAGATCATGGGGCGCTCCGAGCTGGATATCACCCGCATCGCCCAGTACCTCGGGTCGGGGCGTTCCTTCCAGGTCAAGCAGGTGGTCAATCCGGAGCTCGACCTGCCGCCCGGCGAGTATGGTGCGATTATTTATGCCTTCAACGGTCCGGCGGTGGCCGAGTCCGATGACTTCGATTTGGTCAACAACATTTCCGGTCCGACCGTGAGCGGATCCTTCAACTCGATCCAGACCGCGAGCATCACTAGCTTCACGCTCGAGTGAGCCGCCCTCGGATCGGTCGAGGAACCCAAGGCCCGCGTCGCCAGGCGCGGGCCTTTTTGCGTGCGCCGTGTCTGACCTATGCTGGCGTTTCCATGGGGTTGGGTCAGGCGGGAGGGCTGCACGATGTTCGTGGCGGTGGATCATGTTGCGCTCGCGGTTCGCGATCTGGAGACGGCGGTCCGCGGCTACGCGACCCTATTCGGCGGCTCGCCGCAGCGCCTGGGCCCTGGTGAGGTCAGGTTCGAACTGCCGAACCTGACCTTGGCGCTGGTCGGGCCGGGCGCCATCGATGCGCGGTTGGCGGGCTGGCTGGAGGCGCAGGGCGAAGGCATCTGCGCGATCGCGCTGGCCGCCGCCGATCCGGCCGGTGCGCGGCGCCTGCTGGCGCGGCGGGCGGTCGCGGTGGACG
>CALGAN010000026.1 GCA_937951875.1 uncultured Alkalilimnicola sp.
GACTATGGCGAGGGTGGCTATGATCCGCAGCGCTGCAATATCGGCGTCAACGAGCAGACAGGTACGTACCAGATCGAAATCAAGGGTTTGGCCGAGCCCAAGAGCAAGGAGGCGGCGCGAATCTGCCGGGAAGACCTGAACGAAGTGATCGCGGCCTTCGTGCAGGACAAGGCCAACGTCGAGCGTGGCCTGTTCGATGAAGAGCTGGTGCCCGAGGAACTGACGCAGGTCCGCATGGGCAAGATCGTCAAGGAAAAGTATCCGGAGCTCGATGCCGAGGACCAGGAGGCGGTGCGCCAGCACGCCATTGCTGCGCTCAACCTCATCCAGCAGGCCAAGCGCATGATCACGGAAGGCGGCAATGGCGAGGTGTCGCCCAACACTGCGCTGATCGACGGAGTGCGCCGGTTTGCCATGGATGTGCGTGAACTGGACATCGACCTCATCGACCGGATCAACCCCTTCGGCGAGGCTTATGCGATCCTGGCCAAGACCATGAACGAGGAAAGTCTGAAGCAAGTAGCAGCGGCCATCTCGGCCAAGCGCACCGCCATCACGCCGGAAGAAGCCAAGGTCATCGCCAGGCGTGCAGTCGAGTTCAAGCGCGAGCGAGGCCGGGTGCCGTCGGTGACTTCGCAAGACCCTTGGGAAAAGCATCTCGCTGAAGGCGCCGCAGCTTTCATGCGCTACAAGGCGGAGGGGCGCTATGAGTAAGTCGGAACTCGATGATCTGGCCGCAGAACTGGCCGAGTTCGCACCGCCAGAAAAGAAGAGTGGGCGATCGGCCATCGAGGAGCGTGTCATCGCCGGATTCGAGGAAATTCAGCGCTTCGTCGAAAAGCATGGGCGAGCACCGCAACACGGCGAGGACCGTGACATCTTCGAGCGCCTGTATGCCGTGCGGCTCGATCGCCTGCGTGCGCTGACAGAGTGGCATTCCTTGCTGCAGCCACTGGATTATCAGGGCCTGCTGGCCGGGGCACCTGCTGCTGTAGGTTCAGGGGAGGAATCCATAGACATCGACGAGTTGGCATCTGAGCTTGCAGACGTTGCCGGCGACAATGACATCACCGTCCTTCGCCATGTCCGTCCCAGCGCCGAAAAGCGTGCAGCCGAGGAGATTGCAGACCGCAAGCCGTGCGAGGACTTCGATACGTTCAAGCCCTTGTTTGACCAGGTGCGCAACGATCTGAACCTGGGCATAAGGGTAACGCGACCTTTTGGGCAGTACGCGACGATCGAAGTCGGTCACTGGTTCATCCTGGATGGCCAGATAGTCTATGTCGCAGCAGAAGGCGAAGAGTTCGACTCGCCACAGGGGAAAAAGGATGCGCGGCTGCGTGTCATTTTTTCTAATGGGACAGAAAGCAACCTCCTGCGGCTATCCCTGGCGCGTGCTTTGTACAAGGACGAAACCGCTCGCCGGATTACGGATCCCGACATGGGGCCATTGTTCAGCGATGCGCTTGAAGAGGGTGACCTGGAAAGCGGCACCATTTATGTATTGCGCTCGCTCTCGGATCATCCCTTTGTTAGAGAACATCGGGACATCATTCACAAGATTGGGGTAACCGGTGGCAAGGTGGAGGCACGCATCGCAAACGCCGAACACGATGCCACCTACCTGCTGGCAAAAGTTGAGGTGGTGGCAACCTACAAGCTCGCGGGCATTAACCGCACCCGGTTGGAAAACCTGTTCCACAGACTGTTTGCACCCGCGCGGTTGAATATCACCATCAAGGATCGCTTTGGGCATCCCGTGCAGCCCGAGGAGTGGTTCCTCGTGCCACTTCACGTGATCGATGAAGCTGTTCAGCGCATTCGTGATGGATCAATTACAAGAGTCGTTTACGACCCGAAAGGTGCTCGGTTGGTTGACTGTGTCTAAGCCTGCAACGGGGATCGCCAAACTATGGAGAAGCCTGATAAACGCTTATCGAGGGCTAGGCCCATTGTTTTTTCCGAAGGGGCGCAGTGGGTGCGTGCAGACTTCCATCTGCATACCCGTGCAGACCGTGAATTCAAGTACACCGGGGATGAGAGTTTCTACAACAGTAGCTATGTAGACGCGCTTGAAAGGGCGGGAATCCGTCTGGGTGTCATCACCAATCACAACAAGTTCGACTTCGAGGAATTCAAGGCATTACGTAAGACTGCTCAGAAAAGGGGTATAGCGTTACTTCCCGGCGTCGAGTTGTCAGTAGATGATGGGGCCAATGGCGTTCATACGCTTGTTGTATTTTCTGACGAGTGGCTTGCCGATGGGCACGATTACATTAATCCATTTTTGACAGTAGCATTTCAGGGGCAAATCCCGGCGCAATACGAGCAGGAAAATGGGCGCTCGTCGATGTCCCTTAAGAAAACCATTGAGACCCTAGAGAGTTACAACCGTGATTTCTTTATCGTATTCGCCCATGTGGAAGAGCGTAGTGGTCTCTGGGTTGAAATGAATGGTGGCCGGCTCAGTGAGTTAGGTCGACAAGAATTCTTCCGCCGGCGTACGATGGGCTTCCAGAAGGTGCGAACTCACGATGGAGCTGGTAAAGATCGACCTTGTCGCACCAAGGTGCAGGCGTGGCTTAAAGACTGGTATCCAGCTGAGCTGGAAGGCAGTGATCCCAAAGGACTCGAAGAGATCGGCCGAGGGAAAGCCTGTTACCTCAAACTGGGTGAACTTTCATATGATGCTGTGAAGTTTGCGCTAAGCGATCCTTCTTCTCGGGTTTCTAGGGAAGTTGTAGGGCATCAAGCCTCTTTTATTCGAAGTATTCATTTTGAAGGTGGCATCCTCGATGGGCAAACGCTGCATTTCTCCCCTGAACTGAACACGCTGATCGGCATCCGGGGCAGCGGCAAGTCTTCCATTCTGGAAGCAGTGCGCTACGCTCTCGATATTCCTCGCGGGGAGAAAGCGCAGGACACCAAGTACAAGGATGAACTGATCCGCCACACTCTGGGCAGCGGCGGCAAGGTGACGCTGACGGCCTGTGACGTATACGGACAGGTATTCACCATCTCCCGCATTTTTCGCGAAGCGCCGAACGTCTATCTGGACGGCAAATTGCAGCCCGGTGTATCGATCCGGGAAACTGTGCTGCGCCGTCCGATCTACTTCGGGCAGAAAGACCTTTCCAGCACCGGCGAAGGTTTCGAGACCGATCTAGTGGAAAAGCTGGTGGGCGAAAAGCTCCGCGCGCTGCGAGACGAAATCGAAACCCAACGCCAGCATGTGCGTGATGCAGCAAACCGCTGGCTCAAGCTCAGCAATACCGCCGAACTTAGACGTGATTACGAGTCCCAGCTCACCGATGCTAACTTCAGACTGAAGAAGTTTGAAGAGTACGGGGTTGCCGACAAACTGCAAAAGCGCCTCGGCTTCCAGCAGGATGCCAGTGCACTGGCACGCATGAAGGAGCGGGCAGACAGCTTCGTGCTCGCCTTGGGGCAATTGATCGCCGAGCACGAAGACGATCTGCGTAATGCCACGAGCTATGTCTCCAAGCAGAACCCCGACTTCTTCACGGCTTATTACGCCGAATTTGCCAATCTCGTTGCCAAAGTCGATCAGCTCAAGCAAATCGAGCAGGAGGCCCGCGCTGTTACCTCCCGGCTTCAATTCAAACAAGGCGAGTTCGATGCCGCGCGCCAGAGTCTTCAGGAAGAGTTTGCCCAGGTCGAACGTCAGCTGGCTCAGGAACTCAAGCAGACCGGCATGACGGCCATCCAGCCGGATGACTTCCTGACCCAACAGCAGCGTAAAACCAAGGCGGAGCAAATGCTGGAGGCGCTCGCCAAGCAGGAAAGCCAGCAGAGCAGCATCCGCGACGCACTGTTTGCCGAGATCGACAAGCTCAACGGCCTGTGGCTGCGCGAGTTCAACGCCATCAAGGCCGAACTGGATCGGGTGAACGCTGGCCATACCGCCCTGCAGATCGAAGCCGACTTCAAAGGCGACAAGGAAGCCGCCATCAGTTTCATGCAGCAGCTCTTCAAGGGCAGCAACATCCGCGAAACCACCCTGCGCGCCGTGATGGAGGATTACGCCGATTTCGGCGGGCTGCTGCGTGATTTGCCAAACGCCTTGAAAAAAGCGGGCAGCACGCCGGAGGTTTTCGAAAAGACTTTCATGCAAAACCTGATGGAGTTCGTGGTCTATCAGGTGCCTAACCGTTTCGTCATTCGCTATCGCGGCAAGGAACTCAAGCACCACTCGCTCGGGCAGCGTGCTTCCGCGTTGCTGCTATATGTGCTCAGCCAGCGCCAGAACGACGTGATCATCATTGACCAGCCGGAAGACGATCTGGACAACCAGACCATCTACGACGACGTGATCAAGCTGCTGTGCGAGATGAAGCCACATGCGCAATTTATCTTTGCTACGCACAATGCCAATTTCCCGGTGTTAGGTGACGCCGAACAAGTACATGCCTGTCGATATCAAGACGAGAAGGTAACGGTGTTAAGTGGAAGTATCGATGCTCGCCCTGTACAGGAAGCGATCATCAATGTTATGGAAGGTGGCCGTGAAGCCTTCAAGCGGCGCAAAGAGGTTTACAACCTGTGGAAACCGGAGGGTTGATAGGCTGATGAACTTGTACGGAGGCCGTCGCTGTCTGTTCAAGCTGAAGAGATCGCTGTTCTCGATACTTCCGGTATGAGCCTAGTTCTTTGCTATGGCAGGAAGAGCGTTTGCATGTCCCGTTCGGATGCCAGCCGTTGTGACCCTACAAAGCCATATGCGAGTGCTTACGCCTGCTAGTATCCCTAGGCTTGGCATGGTATTTTTCGTGGCATTGTGATACTCGGTTATGCTTAAGTAACTGAATACAAATGTGTTTTTGTTGCATTCGATAATTGAGTGGGAGAGATCCCGGACCGCGACCAACGCGCGGTAGCACCGTTAAGTCTGCGACAGCGGTGAGTTCCCGCGCTTGAATAGGACTGCACGGGCTACGTCTTGGTCAGTTCGCAGAGGACGCTTTGCGGGCCGTCAGCGCGGCGTGCGACGTGCTGCTGCTTGATGTATGCATATGACGCTTGGATGGGCGGACCGGACGACGTCTCGTGCAAAGCGAAGAGAGAGTGTTTTACGCGCTGCCATCCCCAGCGTCGGAACCGAACCGCCCGAACCCTATTTCCACCAAACTGTGCCCCCGCCGCAGCAGCATGAGCGCTTCCAGACCATGTCGCTGGGCAAGGGCCAATCCTTCATCGGGCCCAGCCACGAGCAGAGCGGTGGCCCAGGCGTCGGCGTCCATGCAGGTGGGTGCGAGCACGGTGACCGAGGTGACGCCGTTATGGACGGGGCCGGCGCGGCGACTGTCCATGGTGTGCGCGAGGCGCGCGTCGCCGACCTGAAAGAAGCGCCGGTAGTCGCCGGTGGTCGCTACCGCCAGGTTTTCCATTTCGATCACGCTGTGTACGGCGCGGCTCCCCACCTGAGGGCTTTCCACCGCGACTGGCCAGGGTCGGCCGTTGGCCTGGCCGCCCAGCACGCGCAGTTCGCCGTCGAGCGCCGCCAGCGCGTGCTTTACGCCGTGGCGCTGCAGGACGCCGACCATGCGGTCCACGGCGTAGCCTTTGGCGATGCCGCACAGGTCGAGCTGCAGTGGGGCGAGCTTGCGGGTGCGGCCGGCGCGCAGGTCCAGCGCCAGCTGCTGATGGCATGGGCCGCGGTCGTGGTGGCGCGCGGCGCGGATGGCCGCGGCATCGGGCGCATCGCGCGCGGGGCCGAAGCCCCAGGCATCCACGAGGTCGCCCACGCCGGGGTCGAAGGCGCCGTCGCTCAGGCGGCTGATTTCCAGGGCGCGGGCGAGCACTTCCAGGATCTCGGCCGGCAGCTCGACCCAGGCGCCGACCGCCGCGCGGTTCAGGCGCATTAGGTCGCTGTCGGCTTTCCAGGGCGACATTTGCGCATCCACCTGGTCCACGGCGGCCCGCAGCGCGGCGCGCAGGCCGTCGCGGTCTAGGTCCGGCGCTACGTCGGCGATGACCGACCAGCGCGTGGCCATGGTCGCGCCGTTGAGTGTGATGCGCGTAAGCGCGGCATCAGAACAGGTCTTCGGCATACCGTCCCTTGGCCTTGAGCTGCTGAACGCTCAGGTGCAGCGGCGCTAGGATCTCGTCCAGCGCAGCCGCCACGCCCTGTGCCATGGGGCGGCTGCCGCACACGCGCACGATCGCGCCGTGGGCCAGCAGCTCGCGCAGCTGCGGGGCATCGCGGCGCAAGGCGTCCTGCACGTAGCCGCCGCCGTCGGGTACGCGCGAGAAGGCCGTGTGCAGGCTGGTCAGTCGGCGTTCCTCCAACCAGCGACGAATGTCGGTGTCGAAGTAGAAGTCCCGGGCCGGGTCACGGCCGCCGAAGTACAGGTGCATGGGGGTGCGCGCGTCGTTGCGGCGGATGAACCCGGCCAGCGGCGCGACACCGGTGCCCGCACCGATGAGGATCACCGGCCGTTTCGTGCCGTGCAGGGTGAAGCCGGGGTTGGGCCGGATGAAGGCCTCGATCGTATCGCCCGGTTTCAGACCGTGGAGGTATGTGGAGCACAGGCCGCCGGGCATGCGTCGCACGCAGATCTCGAGAAAGCCGTCCTCGCTGCCCGAGGCCAGCGAGTAGAAGCGCGGCACGCTCGTGCCTGGCGGCACGATGCCGACCAGGTCGCCGGCGGCGAAACGCGGTATGCCGCGTCCGCGCAGGCGATCACGCCAGCTCGTGCGTGGCCAACGGAAGCGCAGGATCGTGGCCGGCCGGTCCGCAAAACCGGGGTAATCCCGGCGCGCGATCAGCGTGAGCGTGGTGGTTGGCGGCAGGTGCGGCACGTGGTTCAGAGCCAGCGGCTCGCCCAGGGCCTTGCCCAGCGCCTCGCCCCATAGCGCGAACTGCTGGCTCGACTGCTGGTGGATGCATTCCAGCGGCAGCAGCTGCGGCCAGCCCGCCTCGCGCAGCGCCTGCTCCAACTTCCGGGCGAAGCCGCAGAAGGCGGGGAATTGCCGGTCGCCGAATCCCAGCACGGCGATAGGCACCTTGCGCGTCTCGTGCGCGATGCGCTCCAGTGCGTGGCGGGCGTGGGTGGGGGCCTGGCCTTCGCCGTGGGTGGCGGCGAGTATCAGTACCCGGCGCGTCGCCGCGGCGGTCCGGAAGTGCTCCAGCCCAGCGGTGTGCACTCGGTGACCGTTTTGCGCCAGCGCATCGTGCAGTGTGCGGGCGAAGCCCCAGGTGCTGCCGCCTTCGCTGGCGACGAAGATCAGCGTGTCGGCCTGCGCGGGCGGGCTGTTGTTGGCGATGCGCACAGCCGCGCGGCGTGCCTGCCACCAGATCAACAGGCCAGTGATCCAGAACAGCGGCACGCTCGCGCCGGCCAGGCCCAGGATCACGGCCCAGGGCCAGGCGCTTTCGCCGGTGTGCAGCACCACGGCCCAGTCGTACAGGCGCTGCGCCGGGGGAGCGTCCTGCCAGGCCAGCGTCTCGCCGCTGTAGCGATCGATCCAGCCCTGGCCCTGGCGGGTGCTTACCGTCCACACGTCCTCGGGGTCGGTGGCGTGCGGCAGGTTGAGTTTAAGCAGGTCCTCTACGCGCGTGTCGCGTAGCAGGGGCAGCTGCGACGCGGGCAGGTCGGGTTGGCCGTCGGCCACCGAGGTCACGTCCGGCTCGGGACCGGCCTCCAACGTCACCAGCTCTAGCGTCGTCGCGCTCATATAGAGCGCGGTGACCGAAGACAGGCACAGCACGGGCAGGGCAACCCGCCCGACCAGCACGTGCAGGCGCTGCGGCCCCGTGCCGCGCACCGGGCCGGCCAGCTGGCGCCAGCCGCCCATGCGCCGCACCAGCAGTACCAGTCCCGACACGGAGATGACCACCATGGCCAGTGCCGTGCCGGCAGAACCCCAGCGCCCGGCGTCGCCCAGCAGCAGCGAGCGGTGCAGCTTCTTCGCCCAGCGCGGCAGCGGCGATGGCTGGTAAACGGTGAGCATGCGGCCGTCGCGCGGGTCCACGTAGAACGCCTGCGGCTGGTCGTCTTCGAAGCCGAAGGCCACGATCGCGCCGGAGGGCAGGCGCCGGATTTCCTCGACACCCGGCATGGCTCGCTGCACCCGCTCGGCCAGCTCGGCGACCGACGACGCAGCGCCAGATGACGGTGCCTGTGTTGCCTGGAGCACAGGGTCGGTGGCCAGCAGCGCGCCGGTGAGGCCCAGCACCACCGCCAGGCAGCCGGCGATGAGCCCCAGCCAGCGGTGGAGCGCTTTCCAGCCCATCGCCGTGCCTTATTCGATCTCGAAAGTCAGGGACTGGACGTACCGTTTGCCCGAATGCGGTTTGCCGGCTTCCTGGCGCGTCAGCGGTACCCGCACGTCGGACGGGCTGTCGCGCATGTCTTCCACGGCGGCGTCCACGCGCAGCTCGTAGCCGGCGTCGATCAGCGCATCGGCCAGGTCGGCGGTGACCTTGAGCGTGCGCCCGGCGCCGACGCTGGCGCCGGTAACGCCGGCCAGGCGCTCCGTGTCGCGGGCTGATAGGCGGTTCCAATCAGACAGGTGCTTGTAGTACTTGGCCTTGCCGCCGGCCACCCACAACGTGCGCACGTAGGCACCCTGGGCGTCGGTGAGATAGACGGCCAGATAAGCACCATCGCCGTCGTAGTCCTTGAGCTGGACGTTCATGGTCACGGGGCGGCTATGCGCCACGGCCGGCACGGCCAGAGCGCACGCGGTTGCCACAGTAGTCAGAATGCGGGACATCGAGTGCTCCTGTTCATTGATCGACGGGATTGCGCGGCGGCGTGCCGACACGGTCGCCGTGTGGGGCTGCTGGTTCGGACGCAACGGGCTCATGCTTGTGCCGGTGCTCGTGATGACGATCGCGGTTCCGATACTTGATCTTGACGATGGCCAGCGTCTGCGGATCGATCTTGGCCTTGAAGGTGCGGCCTTGAGCATCGACGCCGCGGATCTCGTAGCAGCCGTCGTCGATCTTGAGGCGTTGCACCTCCCATCCTCGGGAGGTCGCCATCTGACGCACGGCCTCGCGCGATTGCCACTGCTGGATGGGGACATCGCAGTCGTCATCGGCCAGGCTGGGCATGGCCGCGAACCCCAGAGCCAGCGCCAGCAAAGCGTTCCGCCAGCGCGCGTGGCGCTTTACGGCGCCGGCAGGCAACGGTGGCAACGCCCGGGAGGGAATGCGGCTTGCGTAAGTCATGGTGGGCCTTTCGTACCCGTTGCGGAGGGGGATGTATCCATTGTGGGGGCGGGCGGGAGAGGCGAGTTGACCGTCGTCAAGTCGGCACTGCCGTCTTCGCGTGTCGTGGAGCATTGAGGCGGACGCTTGGGGCTGCCGCTTAGTTGGTCTCTGTGACGAGCAGGCTGTGCTCGATATGCGCCGCGGCAGCCCGAGCGCGACCGTGGACGGTTAAACGGCCTTTTTGTGGTCGCTCATTCGGCGGCCTCGGGGCATGAGGGCTGCTCTGTGAAAAAGCCCCCGCGTCGCGGCGCAACTGAAGGGTGGGGAATAATCCTAACTACGTACAGTATTGAAAGAGAAAATTGTCTTTAAAGAATGGCGTTGGTGAGGGAATTAAGGCTTTGGCCGCCCCAGTTCTAATACGCGTTGCTCCACTTCACGAGCGACGCGGATCAACGCAAGATCCAGATCGACGTCGCCTTCGTATTCAGCAAGGTTGCGCTTGCGATGAGCATGATCGAGCACTCGCCACTGCTCGTTCGGGAGCTCGAGAGTATGTTTCAGGGCATTGAAAGACGAGATAGCGATTATCGGAGCGGAAGCCGCGCCAGTGCAGTGCAGCAAGGGCAAGGGCGAGGGCGTGTGCCGCGTTGTAGGCGAGGTCGAAGCAGCTTTGTAGGCTGAGCGTTTCGTTTTGTGCGTCGGCGAGTCGCCGTTGACCGGAGCGCAGTAAGCCTTCGAACTCAGTGCGTGCGGGCGGCTCTTCCTTCAGTTGACCGGATGCGTGCCAAGTTTTCCAAGCTATCCCGTGGCATCTGGCAGCTTTCCATGCAGAACCAAGGTTTCTCCCTTTAGTACCCGATGCAGGAACGGGTTTCCTTCTCGCAGTCGGCGTTGAAATTCCGCTCGCGTGTACAGGGTAGGATGATTACGGCGTTCGAGGGCACGCTCGACCGGTTCGAGCAGAGTGCATACGGTTTCCAGCGTGAGCGTATCGGAAACCAGCAGCAGATCGATATCGCTTGCGGCAGTCGCTGTACCCTTTGCGACCGAGCCGTAGATCAGCGCCAGCTCCAGCTCTCCCGCCGCCGGCTTCAGCGCCGCCCTTAGGGGTTCCGCCATACCTACGGTTTTGCGGATGAGAGCGCAGAGCTCAGCGAATATGGGAGACTCGGGATTGGCTTGGAAGTGTTTCTGGTTGCCGATGCGGGCGACGCGCACCAGGCCGCTGCTCACCAGCTTCTGCAGCTCTCGTTGCACCGCGCCGCGGCCGGCGGCGACGTGCTCCATGATCTCGGTGGCATAGAAGCTGCGCTTGGGGTGGCCGAACAGCAGGCCTAGCACTCGTTGCTGCGTAGACGAGAACAGTGCGTCGGCCACGGAGGTGACGCGCGCGCCTGCGGTTGTGCTCTTGGTACCCATAACGGGGATGCTAGTACCCATTATGGGTATTTTCAACGAACTGACGGTTGATATAGTCAGCTTTTCCAGGCAGAGGAGCCTGGTCGAACGCTGTCAGCATGGATACGGCACCACTCGCGCACTCCTGCCAGCCCGAGGCCCAGCGGCCGCCGCTGGTCTGGCGGGCGGCATGGTTCGTTGAGTTAAGCTATGCGCCCCATGATGTGGGCCGGGCCGATGACGGATCGGCTCATAGCTTTTCAAAAGTTCGCGAGATTCCTATGAGTAGGTATGAAGCGGGGGCCGCCGCGTGACGCCGGCCGAGCACGAACGCTGGATGCGCTACGCGCTGGCGCTGGCCGAGCGCGGGCGTGCCGAGGGCGAAGTGCCGGTGGGGGCGGTGCTGGTGAAGGACGGCGAGGTGGTGGGCGAGGGCTGGAATCGGCCGATCGCCACTTGCGATGCCAGCGCGCACGCGGAGATCCAGGCGATCCGCGCCGCCGGGCAGCGGCTGGGCAACTACCGGCTGCTCGATACCACCCTTTACGTCACGCTCGAACCGTGCGCCATGTGCGTCGGCGCTATCGTCCACGCCCGCATCGCCCGGGTGGTGTACGGCGCCAGCGAGCCGAAGACCGGCGCCTGCGGCAGTTGCTTCGATCTATTGGCGTCGGACCGGCATAACCATCGGGTGGAGGTGGTGGCCGGGGTGCTTGCCGAGGAGTGCGGCGAGCAGCTGCGCGCCTTCTTTCGCGAGCGGCGGGGCAAGAGCCGGGGCGCGGCGGCCGAGCAATAGCGCGCCACGCTTCAGTACGCCGACTCGATGCTGTCGCCCAGGCGCAGGCCGCCGGAGCTTTCCGGGGGCGGCGCCGAAGGCTTCATCAGGCCGGGCTCGGTGATCCGCACCAGCAGCTCGTAGTAGGTGCGGATGTTCTCCACGTAGCGAACCGGCTCCCAGCCGCGAGCGTAGCCGTAGCGGGTGCGGCGGTACCAGGCCGGGTCGCTCAGCAGCGGCAGGTGCTTCTTCACGTCCAGCCACGAGTCGGGATCGCCGCCCTGCTGTTTGGTGAGGATGCGAGCATCCTCCAGGTGGCCGTAGCCGATGTTGTAGGCGGCCAGCGCCAGCCAGGTGCGGGTCGGCTCGGGAATACGCTCCGGGATCTTGTCGCGCACCTGGGCGAAGTAGCGCGCGCCGCCGAAGATGCTCTGCGCCGGGTCCAGCCGATTCTGCACGCCGATCTGCTTGGCGGTGGCCAAGGTCAACTGCATGATGCCGCGCACGCCGGTGGACGACACCGCGCGGGGATTCCAGTGCGACTCCTGGTAGCCGATCGCCGCCAGCAGCCGCCAGTCCAGGCCGGTTTCCGCCGCCGCTTCCTCGAACAGGGCGCGGTAGGTCGGCAGGCGTTCGCTGATGTGCTGCAGGAAGGTGCGGGTGCCGACGTAGTCGAAGCGGCTCAGGTGACCGAAGTACTGCTCGATCAGGTGGCTCAACGTGCCGTCGGCGCGGATGCGGTCGAAGAAGCTGAGCGCGGCGTGGAACAGGCTGAAGTCGCCGTTTTTGGGGAAAGCCCAGGCCAGGCCTTGCGGCTCGCCGACGCTGAAGGCGGAGCGCAGCTCCGGGTAGTAGCGCTGGCTGAGAGCCAGCTCGTTGGAGTTGGCCAGCGTGTAGTCCAGGTCGCCTTGCCATACCGCGTGCAGCAGATCGTCGGTGCTGGCCGTTGGTGATTCCCCCCACTCCAGCGTCGGCAGCGTTTGCTTGAGGGTGCCCAACAGCTCGGCGTGGTTGCTGTTGGCGGCTACGCTGAAGCGGCGGCCGGCGATGTCGGCCAGCGAGGCGGGGCGGGGGTTACCGCTGCGGTAGACCAGCTCGGTCTGCACGGTCATGTAAGGCTCGGTGAAGCGGAAGCGCTGCTCGCGCTCCGGTGTCACCACCAGGGAGGCCGCGGCGAAGTGGGCTTCACGCCGGGCCAGGATCTCGAACAGCTCGCCGAGGTTGTGGGCTGTGATGAGCCGCAGCGAGACGCCGAGTTCTTCCGCAAAACGCTGAATCAGTTCGTATTCCAGACCAGCTTCGCCGTTCTGGGCTCGGTAGTAGCTGGCGGGGCCGACCCGTGTTACCACCACTAGCTGACCGGACTCTTGGATGCGGTCCAGCAGGGTGGGTCGGGTGAGATAGCCTGCCCAAGCCAGGTAGCAGAGACCGAGCGTGATGACCAGCATCAGGATGCGTGCCGGCGATCCCGCCATCAAACCCCCAAAGACCTATTACTATCGTTGTCGCAGTTATTGTAAACTATGCGTCCCTGCCGTCGGGCGGGGAATTTGGAGAGGTACCGAAGCGGTCACAACGGCACCGACTCGAAATCGGTTGGGGGCATTGCGCCCCACGTGGGTTCGAATCCCACCCTCTCCGCCACATACCAACGCAGCTTGCTGAACGACATGAGAAGGCCCGCCGCCGAGCGGGCCTTCGTCGTTTTCGCGGGGGCTCAGGGTTGGGGCTGTTGGGAGTGTTGGTTTTCTCTGACGGGCTCTGGGTCGTCGGGGCGGGCATCCAGAACCCGGGGAGCAGCTGCTAGCGCTGTCCGCGGCTTCACACGTCCGGCAAAAGTCGTCCCGCGGAGCAAAGCGTATCGTCAGTCAACAAGTGGCGCTTCGCGGATTATTTCTTCCCCTCTCCCCCGCGAGGGGGGAGGGCACTTAACAGGCCATCGTCCTGCAAAGTTCTCGTTACTACTTACTGGGAAAACGCTCGCCGGTTACACGCTCGGTCGATATGTGCATACGCTAGCCCTTCGCGGGAGAGGGATTTGGCGGTGGTGCTGCGAGGCTGGGGGCAGCGGCCATCGTTGAGCGATGGCTTATCGTCGGTGCCGGTGGACGGGCGCGGTTTGCCTGGATGCTTGGCAGGGCGGTTGCTTGTTGCGTTCCCTCTCCCCTGGTGGGAGAGGGGGCTGGCGCACGTAGTGCGCCACTTCTGCCCCGCAGGCTAGGTTGGTGCTAGTGGCGCGAGCGATGCCGCTTCGTTCGAGGCACAAGGGCGCCGTCCGAGACCGCGCCCTTGCCGGTTAGTACCGAGCGCGTTTTTCAGCGCTCCAGGTACTGGAGCTTGCCCGGTTTGCCGTCCCACTCCTCGGCGTCGGGCAGGGGATCTTTCTTCTCGGTGATCACCGGCCACGCCTTGGCGAGCTCGGCGTTGAGCTCCAGGAAGTGCGCCTGGTCGGCCGGCACGTCGTCCTCGGAGAAGATCGCCTCGGCCGGGCACTCGGGCTCGCAGAGCGTGCAGTCGATGCACTCCTCGGGGTCGATCACCAGAAAATTCGGTCCCTCGTGAAAGCAGTCCACCGGGCAGACTTCCACGCAGTCGGTGTACTTGCACTTGATGCAGTTTTCCGTGACGACGAAGGTCATGAGGCTCTCCGCAAAAAAGAATCGCGTAATGCTAGTCGGCGTTGCCGCAGGGGGCAACCGGCCGGCCCGGTATTAGTTCTTTAGCAGTTGCTTTAATCGATAGAGCTCTTCGAGCGCCTGGCGAGGCGTCATATCGTCAGGATTCAGCGCTTTCAGCCGCTCCAGCGCCGGATGCGGCGGACTTTCCACGAACAGCGGCAGCTGGTCCATCGGCTGCGGGACGCGGCTGTTGCCGCGTTCCAGCTCGGCGAGCTTGTGGCGGGCGGCGGCGATCACCGGTTCCGGCACGCCGGCCAGCGCCGCCACCTGCAGGCCGTAGCTGCGGCTGGCCGGGCCGCCCTTGAGGGCGTGCAGGAACACGATCTGATCGCCGTGCTCGACCGCGTCGAGATGGACGTTGGCGATGCCCGGGAACTGCTCGGGCAGCGCGGTGAGCTCGAAGTAATGGGTGGCGAACAGGGTGAAGGCGCCGATTCGCCCGGCCAGGTGGGCGGCGGCGGCCCAGGCCAGCGATAGGCCGTCGAAGGTGCTGGTGCCGCGGCCGATCTCGTCGAGCAGCACCAGGCTGTCGCGGGTGGCGTTGTTGAGGATGTTGGCGGTCTCGGTCATTTCCACCATGAAGGTGGAGCGGCCGCCGGCCAGGTCGTCGGAGGCGCCGATGCGGGTGAAGATCCGGTCGATCGGGCCGATCACCGCCTGCTCGGCCGGCACGTAGCTGCCGACGTGGGCGAGCAGGGTGATCAGCGCCACCTGGCGCATGAAGGTGGATTTGCCGCCCATGTTGGGGCCGGTGATGATCAGCATCCGCTCACGGTCGGTGAGCGTGACGTCGTTGGGCACGAACGGCCCGTCCAGCACCCGTTCCACCACCGGATGGCGGCCGGCGACGATGCGCAGGCCCGGCTCGGCGGTCAGCTCGGGGCGGCGGTAGTCGAGCGTCTCGGCGCGCTCGGCCAACGCCGCCAGCACGTCCAGCGCCGCCAGCGCCTCGCCGCTGCGCTGCAGCGGCGCCAGCTCGGCGGCGAGCTTGTCCAGCAACTCGTCGTACAGCGCCTTCTCGCGCGCCAAAGCGCGCTCGCGGGCGCTCAATACCTTGTCCTCGAAGGCCTTGAGCTCGGGGGTGATGTAGCGCTCGGCGTTGGTCAGGGTCTGGCGGCGGATGTAGCGCTCGGGCGCCTGTCGGCTCTGCGCCTTGCTCAGCTCGATGTAATAGCCGTGCACCCGGTTGTAGCTGACCTTGAGGTTGGCGATGCCGGTCGCCTCGCGTTCGCGCCGCTCCAGGTCGAGCAGGAATTCGTCGGCGTTGCGCGACAGCGCGCGCAGCTCGTCCAGCTCGGCGTCGTAGCCTTCGGCGATCACGCCGCCGTCGCGGATCAGCATTGGCGGGTTGTCGACCACGGCGCGGCGCAGCAGATCCTCGGTCTGTGGATGCTCGCCGGCTTCCGCGGCCAGCTCGCGCAGCAGCGGCGCATCCAGCTCGGCCAGCACGGTCTGCAGCGTCGGCAGCCGCGCCAGCGCCTCGCGCAGGGCCACCAGGTCGCGCGGCCGCGCCGAGCGCAGCGCCACACGGGCGAGGATGCGCTCGACGTCGCCGACGCCATTGAGTAGCTCGCGCAGGCGGTGATGGCCGCCGGTTTCCAGCATCAGGGCGATGGCGTCCTGGCGCGCGCGCAGCACGACATGGTCGCGCAGCGGGCGGTTGAGCCAGCGCCGCAGCAGGCGGCCACCCATGGCGGTCAGCGTGGTGTCCAGCACCCAGGCCAGCGTGTGGTCGGTGCCGCCGCTCAGGTTGTACTCGATTTCCAGATTGCGGCGGCTGGCGGCGTCGATGATGATGCCGTCCTCGCGCCGCTCCACGGTCAGCCCGTGCAGGTGGGGCAGGGTGCCGCGCTGGGTCTCCTGGGCGTATTGCAGCAGGCAGCCGGCGGCGCAGATCGCCAGCTTCAGCTCTTGGCAGCCGAAGCCGGCCAGGTCGCGGGTGCCGAACTGCCGGCACAGCAGCCGCTCGGCGCTGTCGTATTCGAAATGCCAGGGCGGACGGCGGGTGACGCCGGTCATCTGCGCCAGCGCCGGCGGCGGGTCCTGGTCGTCGCGGATCACCACCTCGGCCGGGCGCAGCCGCTCCAGCTCCGCCAGCAGGGCGTCATTGCCTTCCACCTCGGCGACGGTGAAGCGGCCACTGGACAGTTCCAGGCAGGCCAGGCCGAAGCGCTCGCCGTGGGCAGCGACGCTCATCAGCAGATTGCTGCGCCGCTCCTCGAGCAGGGCCTCCTCGGTGAGCGTGCCGGGGGTGACGATGCGCACCACCTGCCGTTCCACCGGGCCCTTGCTGGTGGCGGGATCGCCGATCTGCTCGCAGATGGCGACCGACTCGCCCTTGCGCACCAGCTTGGCCAGGTAGCTCTCCACGGCGTGGATCGGCACGCCGGCCATGGGAATGGGCTTGCCGGCCGACTGGCCGCGCTGGGTCAGGGTGATGTCGAGCAGTTTGGCCGCGCGTTCGGCGTCCTCATAAAAGAGCTCGTAGAAGTCCCCCATGCGGTAGAACAGCAGGATATGGGGGTACTCCGCCTTGATGCGCAGGTACTGCTGCATCATCGGCGTGTGTTGCTCAAAGCCGGTTTTGTCGAGCTTGGCGGCCACGGTGTCCAACGAGGTTCGGCAGTCGGTCAAAACTAGGGCAGGAACTATAGTCCGTTTCGCCGCCGCGATGCAGCTCGCGTTCCGCGCCGTGCGACGGATTGCCTTGCGTTGATGGCTGTATATATGCACAGTATACGCCCATTGGCGGGTGGTGGTTGCCCATGTCGCGCGGACTGGTCTAGCCTCGACGGCGGTGGGCAATCCGAGGCGGCTCCATGAGCTACGACGACGCGTATTTACAAACGCTTGCGCAGCGGCTGGGCGAAGTGCTTGCGGCGCGCGGCTGGCGGTTGACGCTGGCGGAATCGTGCACCGGCGGCTGGATCGCCAAGGCGGTGACCGACATCGCCGGCAGCTCCGGCTGGTTCGAGCGCGGTTTCGTGACCTATTCGAACGAGGCCAAGCAGGAGCTGCTGGGCGTCGACGCCGAGCTGATCGGCGCCCATGGCGCGGTCAGCGAACCGGTGGCGCTGGCCATGGCCCGCGGCGCACTCGCCCATAGCCGCGCCGATGTGGCGGCCGCGGTGAGCGGCATCGCCGGCCCCGGCGGCGGCTCGGCGGACAAGCCGGTGGGCACGGTCTGCTTCGGCTGGGCCTTGCCCGGCGGCAAGCTGCTGAGCGAGCGCCGGCTGTTTCCCGGCGACCGGGAAGAGATTCGCCGCCGGACCGTGGCGCACGCGCTCGAGCGGCTGCTCGCCGAACTGGGCGCGCCGGTCGAGGGGTAGGCCGATGCGCCTGGCCCGGCGGAACCGGAGCGGATCGCCGCAGTCTGAATGTTATTGGCGGCATCTTGGTGTACCCATAGTGCGGCCATGAGGCAGGACGACGCGCCGGCTTCGGCTCGGCTGTTCTTCGCGCTCTGGCCGAACGCAACGATACGGCGCCGGCTGGCGGCGCATTGCCCGAGGCACGGCCGGCCGGTGCCGCCGCAGAACTGGCACGTCACGCTGGTGTTCCTGGGCACGCTGGCGCCGGCGGCCTGGACGGCGCTGGCCGAGGCCGTCGCGGCGGAGCGGTTCGCGCCTTTCCGTCTTACGCTGGATCGGCGCGGCTGCTGGCGCCGTACCGGCATCTATTGGCTGGCGGCCAGCGTCGCGCCGCCACCGCTGTTGCGGCTGCAGCAAGCGCTGGCCGACGCCGCCGCCCAGGTCGGCGTGGCGCGCGAGACCCGGCCGTACTGGCCGCACCTGACCCTGGCCCGCAAGGCGCGGCCGGAGCCGGAAACAGCCATAGATCCCATTGAGTGGGAGATCGACGAATTTTGCCTGGTGCGCTCCGAGACCTTGCCGCAGGGGGCGCGTTACACCGTCTGGGGGCGCTGGCCGCTGAGCGGTGCCGCGCAGCCCGAGCGGTGATGGCGCGCAAAAGTGGTCGATGGGTAGGAGACGCCGGGCGGAATGTGAAATAATTGCCGGCCACTTACGGCGCTTGACGCGCAATGAGGATGCGATGGACGAAAACCGCAAGAAGGCACTCAGTATCGCGCTGAGCCAGATCGAGAAGCAGTTCGGCAAGGGCGCGGTGATGCGCATGGGCGACGCGCGCGCGGTGCGCGACGTCGACGTGATCTCGACCGGCTCGCTGGCGCTGGACGTCGCCCTCGGTATCGGCGGCTTGCCCAAGGGCCGTGTGGTGGAAATCTACGGTCCGGAATCCTCGGGCAAGACCACGCTCACCCTGCAGGTGATCGCCAACTGCCAGAAGAA
>CALGAN010000027.1 GCA_937951875.1 uncultured Alkalilimnicola sp.
ACGGCATACGAGATTGGGCAGTGACTGGAGTTCAGACGTGTGCTCTTCCGATCTCCGGCGCAGGGTGTCGGCGATCAGCACCGCCGCCGAGCGCTCGGCGGAGAACAGCACGTACAGCAGGGCGCTGTCGCGCGCGGCCGATCCGGCGGCCAGCACCATACGCAGCGCCTCGACGAAATACCGGCGGTTGAACAGGCCCGTGGTCGGATCGTACCGGGCCAGATACTGATAGGCCGCGCGCAGCCCGCGCGCGCGCTCGATCCGGTTCCTGACGATGGCCGCCAGATCCTTGGCATCGATCGGCAGGCCGACGATGGCGTCCACGCCGGCGGCCGCCGCGCCTTCGTCGAGGGCGCGCTTGCTGTCGCCGGTGAGCACTAGCACCGGAAGCGGGAAATGGGTCTCGGTTTGCCGCACCGCTTGCACCAGTTCCAGCGGGTCGGCGTCGGTGAGCGCGGCGTTGATCAGCAGCAGATCGAAGTGGCTATGGTCCAGGCGGGGCAGCAGCTCGCGGGCGGAAGTGATCCGCTCGGCGTCGAAGCCGGCCTTGGCGAGCGCGGCCACGACCGTGATCAAGCCGCCGTCGGGGGCATCGAGCGCCAGGATGCGCCCGCCGTGGGCAGGCGTGGCGGGCGGCAGCTCGCGCAGGCGGTGCAGCAGCGCCGGCCGATTGAGCGGCAGCGGGAAGAAGGCGCTGCCGCCGGCTTGCACCGCGGTCAGCCGCCGGTCGATGTCGTCGGCGGCGCTCACGAAGAACAGCGGTACGTCGTGGCCGGCGCGTTCCTGCTGTTCCACCACCAGCTCCAACCCTTGGCGCGGATCGGCGAGCAGGTCCAGATCCAGCACGATCGCCAGCGGCGTTACGGCGCGGGCGGCGTTGCGCAGCACGTCGAGGTTGACGAAGCAGCGCACCCGCCAGCCGTGCTGGCGCAGTTCCTCGGCCAGATCGTCGCTCAGGGCCGGGTCGCGGAGGGCGAGATAAACCGGCCGGTCGGCGCGCGCGGAATGGGCGGTGCGTTCCGTCTGGACGGAGCTGAAGGCCATGGCGCGAAGCCTCTAGTTATTTATTTAGTGAATATTAAGCAGGCCTATTCCCTAAGCATACTTCATCGTGGAATTTGGCAAAAACACTATCATTTCTGAGACTAATACGCCGAATCGCGCGGGTATGTCGCGCCTGGTGGCAATGCGGGCGAGCGCTTAAGTGATGCGCGCCAGCATGCGGCGGTTGCCGGTCAGCCGCGACCAGGCGCGGCCGACGTGGTACCAGTGCAGCAGATAGGCTTCGTGCAGCAGGTGCGCCGCTAGCTGCGGCGACCAGCGCAATTGCGGATCGGCCGCGCAGGGCAGCGGTTCGAGGCCGAGGCCATGGGCCAGGGTCAGGCTGCGCGCCAGATGGAAGCGGTTGGTGATCAGGATCGGCCGGTGCGGGTCGCCGGCCAGCAGCTGGCGGGCGTGGCGCAGATTCTCCAAGGTATGGCGCGAGCGGTCTTCGGTCAGGATCTGCTCGGCGGCGACACCTCGGGCGAGCAGATAGCGGCGCCCGGCCATCGCTTCCGATGGGCCGTGCCGGCTGGTGCGGCCGCCGAGAATGACGATCTTACAGTCCGGCCGGTCGCGGTACAGTTCCAAGGCGCGGTCCAGGCGCTCACGGAACGCCGGGCCAGGCTGGCCCCGCTCCAGCATTTGCCCCAGCACCAGGCGCTGGCCGGGGGCGCTGACGTGCGTGGGCGCGCGCCGCGCCACCGCCACGATCCGCACCAGCAGCAGCGCCAGCAGCACGCCGCCGGTGGCGATCAGCAGCAGGGTGGAGAGCGCCAACGTGAAGAAACCGTCGCTGCCTATGGCGCCGAGGCGAACGCGGTTGAGCATGGCGTCCCTCTCACACCGGCCGCGTCCGCGCTCGGCCGGACGCGGCGGGGCGGCGCGGCGGCAGCAGCCGCAGCGAGCGTAGCAGCCCGATCGGGTCGAGACCGCGCCGCAGCAGCCGTCCGGCCACCATGAGAATGATCGCGGTGGTGTCCCGGCGCGGTATGTAGTGGCTCGGCCGCAGGTTGGGCGGGTAGATCGCTTCGGTTTCGATGTGGGCGATACGGAAGCCGCGTTGGGCGGCGTCCACCAGGATCTCGCTCTCGAACACGAAACCGCGGGTGTGGTCGTGGCGGACGTTCACCTGCTCCAGCACTTCGCGCGGATAGAGCCGGAAGCCCGACTGGGTGTCGGCGATGGGATGGCCGGCCGCCCAGGAAATCCAGAAGTTGGCCATGCGGTTGCCGAATAGCCGCAGCGGCGGGGTCGCCTGGCGATTGCGCAGGCGGGCGGCGATGACGATGGCGTCCGGCTGCTCTTCGGCTTTCTGCAGCAGGCGCGGTATGTCGGCCGGATCGTGCTGGCCGTCGGCGTCGAGCGTGATCACCGCGTCCGCGCCCTGCGCCAGCGCGTGCATGGCGCCGCGCCAGAGACTGGCAGCCTTGCCGAGGTTGCGGTCGTTGCGTAGCACGGTCACCGGCAGCCCGGCCAACCGGTCGGCGGTGCCGTCGGTGGAGCCGTCGTCGACCACGATCACCGGCGCGAACGCCAGTGCGCCCCGCACCACCTCCGCCACCGTGGCCGCCTCGTTGTGGGCGGGAATGACGACCATCACCCGCGGATGGTCGTTGCGGTCGTTCGGGCGTTGCATCGAGGTTGCCTCCGGTTGCGCTAGATCATCGCGCCGTTGATCGAGATGACCTGGCCGGAGATATAGCCGGCCTCCTCGGAGGCCAGGAACGCCACCAGCGCCGCGACCTCCTCCGGACGGCCGGCGCGCTGCATCGGCACCAGGCGCTTGATGGCGTCCCGGTCGAACACGTTCTCGGTCATGCTGCCCTCGATGATGCCCGGCGCCACCGCGTTGACCGTGATCCGCCGGCTGGCGAGCTCCAGCGCCAGCGCCCGGGTGGCGCCGTGCAGGCCGGCCTTGGCGGCCGCGTAGTTGGCCTGGCCGCGGTTGCCGCGCACCGCCGCCACCGAGGAGATGTTGATGATCCGTCCCCAGCGGGTGCCGATCATCGGTAGCAGCAACGGCTGGGTGACGTTGTAGAAGCCGTTGAGGTTGATGTCGATGATGCGGCGCCACTGCTCGCCGCTCATGCCGGCCATGGGCGCGTCGGCGTGCGCGCCGGCGTTGTTCACCAGCACCTGGATCGGGCCGTCTTCGAGCAGCCGCTCAAGCGCGGTCCGCGTCGCCTCCGCGTCGCACAGATCGAAGCACGCCGCCTGCGCCGAGCCGCCGTTGCCGCGCAATTCCTCGGCCAGTGCCTCGGCGCGTTCGGGACGGCTGTGACCGTGCACCACCACGTGCATGCCGGCCTGCGCCAGCCGCCGGCAGATGGCGGCGCCGATGTCGCCGGTGCCGCCGGTAACCAAAGCTCGTTTCATACCTCTCCCGCGCTCATGACCGTAGCCCGCCCGCTGGCTAGCTCGCGCTCGCCGACGCGCACGCTGAAGCTGTAGATCAGGTTGCCGCCGTCGGCCAGCATGCGGCGCGCCTCGACTTGCAGGGGCTCGGCGATATCGTCCAGGTATTCCACCGTCAGCCGCAGGTCGCGCGCCGCCACCAGCAGCCCCGGCGCCGGCCGCCGGCCGGCGGCCGCGTTCAGCAGGCCGCCGTGCACCGCCATCGCCTGCGCACCGTACTCCAGGGCGTGGATCGCCGACAGTCGGCCGTCGCGTCGTAGCGGGTTGGCCGGATCGAGATGGCTGCGGCTCACGCAGCGCACCGAGTCGTCGTCCCAGCGCTCGACTCCGTCGAGCAGGCACATCCGCCCCTGATGCGGGATCAGTTCGAGAATGCGGTCGCGTTCGATCAGCATGGCCGCAGCACGACTCGCAGTGCCCGCTCGTCCAGGTACGGCAGATGCGCCTCGCCGCCGCCGCGCGCCAGCGCCGCCAGCAGCGGCAGGCTGCAGGCCATCGGGTTGGACTGCCGCAGCCGCTCCAGCGCCGGATCGTCCAGGCGGTCGGCGGTCGCCGCGGTGTCGAGCGTCAGATCCAGGCGGCAGCGGGTCGACGCCACGGGCTGCGGCGTAAGCAGCAGCGCCGCCGCGAAGTCGGCGTCGATGCCGCTTTTCTCGCGAATCGGTTCCGGCGGCAGGCTGTCGTAGGCGATCAGCAGCACGTTCTCGCGCTCGGTGGCGACCTGGGCGACGGCTTCCAGCAGACCGATACCGAAGCTGGCCTGGCCGGCGGCGATGCTCAGCGACGGCGCCTGCGAGCGCGCGGCGATGGCGAAGTAGCCGGCCGGCGCGTTGTGCACCGAGTTATGGAAATGGGTCGGCGACACCGGGCGCTCGGGTTGCGCCAGAGCGCGGCAGATCTTGTCGGTGATATGGCTGTCGCCGAGGCTGGAGACGAACACGAACTGCAGGCCGTGGTCGGCGTCATGGTCCTGCATGGCCTCGTGCGCCACCTGTAGCGCCAGCTTGATGGTGGTGGTGGCGCGCCGCCGCTCGTTGGCCGGCAGCAACGCCGGCGCCAGCCCCGCCAGCGGCGCGGGCTGATAGGGCTGTTCGCCGCGCAGGATCGGCGCGGCCTGTTGCCAGCCATTCAGGCCGGGGCCGATCAGCGCGGCACCGCTGAGGTAGATCGCTGTCATGCCGGTACTCCGAACACCAGGCTGCAGTTGCTGCCGCCGAACCCCAGGGAGTTGGTCAGGGCGAAGCGCACCGGCCGCTCCTCGGCTTGGCGCACGATGCGCAGTTTCAGCGCCGGATCGACGCGCTCGGTGCCGACCGAGGCCGGTATCAGCCCATGCTCGATACTCAAGGCGCAGACCGCCGCCTCGACGATGCCCGCCGCTCCCAGCGTGTGGCCGGTCGCGCCCTTGGTGGAGCTGCAGCGCACGTCGGCGCCGAGCGCGCTCAGCACGGCGAGATCCTCGGCGGCGTCGTTGGCCGGCGTGGCGGTGCCGTGCAGGTTGACGTAGTCGATGGCGTCCGCGCTCAGGCCGGCGCGTTCCAGCGCGCGGCGGATGGCCGCCGCCGCGCCGGCGCCTTCCGGGTGCGGAGACGACATGTGGTAGGCATCGGCGGTCTCGCCGTAGCCCAGCAGGCTCAGACGCGGCTCGCCCGGCGCGGCGCGGGTGAGCAGCGCGAAGCCGGCGCCTTCGCCGATGGAGATGCCGTCACGGTCGCTGTCCCAGGGGCGGCACGGTCGGCTCGACACCAGTTCCAGCGAGCGGAAGCCGTACAGGGTGGTCAGGCACAGACTGTCGACGCCGCCGACCACTGCCGCATCGCACAGGCCCACCTCGATGTGGCGCCAGGCTATGGCGAACACCTTGGCGCTGGAGGAGCAGGCGGTGGAAATGGTGGCGGCCGGTCCGCGCAAGCCGAGCACACGACGGCAGAACTCGCTGAGCGCGAACAGGTCGTGGGTCTGGTGCAAGCGGAAGTCGGACGGCAGGCGGCCATCGGCGTCGAGCCGGCGGTAGGCGGTTTCGGTCTCGGCGATGCCGGACGTGCTGGTGCCGAGAAACAGACCGATCCGCTCAGCGCCGAACGAGCGCACCGCCGCGGCGACTGCGTCGGTGAAGCCGTCCTGCTGCAGTGCCAGCAGCGCCAGCCGATGGTTGCGGCAGTCGAACGCCTGCAGCGAGTCCGGCAGACGTACGTCCTCGACGCCGTCGACCCGGCCGATCCAGGTGTCCAGCGGCGCTTCGTCCAGATCGCAGGGCCGAAGACCGCTACGGGCCTGGCGCAGCGCCTCCAGATGGGTGGCGCGACCAGCGCCCAGCGCGGTGGTCAAAGTAAAAGCTGCGAGATTGAGCGGTGTCATTACACAGGGCCGGAATCCGGCTGTTGTTGCTTGAGCTGTCGGCCGGGGCCGAGTCATTCCAACACGGGGGCGCGAGCTGGCTCCTGATCGCGGTCAGCTGGCTGTCCGTGTCTCCCGCTGCCCTCCGACGCAAGGAACGCGTCGCCCCGAGCGTGAAGGGGCGAGTGTGACACGAAAGAGCCGGGATTTGTGTTAGAGACTCCTAACTGGCGCTGATTATAGGCGGGGGTGTCGACGCTGGCACCCGCCGCTGGACGACGCAGCGCCCAGGCGAAGGCGAAGCAGCCGCCTATGCCGAGCGCCACCGTCAGCCCGATGGCTCGCAGCACCGGCAACTGCGACAGCCCCAGCAGGGCGAACACGCCGACCGTGGAGGCGGCGCACAGCAGCAGGGCGTGCGCGGTCTGATGCGCGTCGTCGCCGTCGTCGAGGCGGCGGAAGAACAGGCTGTAGTCGATGCCCATGCCGACCACCAGCAACAGCGAGATCAGGTGGAACAGCGACAGGCGCTCGCCCAGCGCCAGCAGCAGCGCCAAGTCGACCGCCACCGCGGCGGCGACCGGCAGCGCCGCCGCCACCGCTGCCCGCAGCGAGCGCAGGCCCAGCCACAGGCATAGCAGCGCCGCGGCCGCGCCCCAGAGCGAACGCTCCAGCGCGGCGTCACGGAATCCGCTGACCATGTCGCTGGACCCCTGGCGCATGTCCACGTATTCCAGCCCGGTCAGCGCCGCGGCGCTCACCGCGGCCGCTATCCGCTCGCGCGCCGTGACGCCGTTCAGCGGCACGAAGGCGTGCCAGCCGTCGTCGCCGCGCGCGAGCAGGGGCAGCAGCCGCAGCTCCAGCGGTGTACCGGTCAGCGCGTCCAGGGTCAGCGGCCGCTGGCCGCGGGCGGCTTCCACCGCGCTCAGGAACGGCGCGAACGCTTCCGCTCGGAACGGCAGGCCGATGAGCGCTTGCTCCAGGGCGGTCGCCAGCCGCTCCGGCGGCGGCAGCGCCGCCTGGCGCGCGCGCTGCCGCGCCTGGCTAGGCAGATAGCGGCTGGGCAGGTCGAAACCGCTCAGGACGCCATCGCGCTGCAGCGACAGCAGCATCGGCTCGGCCGCTTCGGCGCGTTGCAGCAGGGTTTCCAGGTCCGGGGCGCGGATCAGCAGCAGATCGCGCACGTCGGCGGCGCCGAGCTGCTCGCGCAGCTCGCGGTCGAGCTGCCGCTGCGATTCGGCGATCGGACTCAAGGCCGTCAGATCGTTCTCCCACAGCCGCTCCCGTTGCGATGTCGCGTAGCCCAGCGCCGCCAGCACCAGCGCGATCGCCGTCCAGGGCGCGATTCGCGGCGTTCGCAGCAGGGCGGCGGCGAGGGTGCGTTGGCCGCGGTCGAGCGGTCGCCCGAAATGAGCCGGCAAGAGACCGGGGAGCAGCCAGCGGGTGATCGCCGCCGCACTCAGCAGGCCGATGGCGGCGAACACGCCGAGCTGCGTCAGGCCGGGAAAGTCGGTCCAGGCCAGGGCGGCGAAGCCGACCACCGAGGTGAGCACGCTCAGTCGCAAGGTCGGCCAGATCTTCTCCAGCCGCCGTCGCGGCGGCGCGCTGCCGTCCAGGTGGCTGAACAGATGGACCGGATAGTCCATGGCGACGCCGATCAGAGTCACGCCGAATGCTAGCGTGATGCCGTGAATGCCGCCGAACAGCAGGTCCACGGCGGTGGCGGCGATCAGCACCGCACCGCCCAGCGGCAGCGCGGCGAGCAGCAGCAGCCGGCCCGAGCGGTAGGCGAGGAGCAGCAGCGACACGGCCAGCAGCGTGCCCAGGGTGCCCACCCACCGCGTTTCCCGCTCGATGGTGGCCTTGGAATCGACCGCGAACACGCCCGGACCGCTCAGCAGCAGCGCCTGGTCGGGCGCGGCGACCGTGCGGAAACGATCGCGAACGATATCGAGCGCCTGCCGCTGCAGCTCGAGATCGAAGCCCTCGGCGCGGGTACGCAGCAGCAGCAGCGCGCGTTCGCCATCGGGACTGAACCACACGCCGTGGCGCTGAGCTGGGCCGTGCTCGGGGCGCCAGTATTGCAGCAGGCTGGTCAGTTCGGCGGTGGGGTCGGCCGGCAGGTAGCGCCGTTCCAGGGAAGCCGGCGAACTCAGCGCCTCCAGCCGCTGTCGCAGTTGCTCGTGCAGCGACGCGGCGCTGAATCGCTCGACGCTGACCGTGGGGCTGAGCAGATAGCGGTGCTGGAACAGCAGCTCCAACGCGGCCGGCGCCAGCCCCTCGCTGCCGTTGCTCACGAAGGCGAAGGCCGGTTCGGGCCGCAGCGCATCGGCGAGGGCGCGGCTGGTGGCGGCAAGCGTCGGGGCGTCGGCGCCGGTGATGCCGACCAGAATCACCTGGGCGGCGCGGCCCTGGCGCAGCTCATCGAGCAGCGCGTCCTCGGGGCGGTCCTGGGCGGCCGGCAGGAACACGCTCAGGCTGTTCTCCACGCGCAGGAAGACGGCCGCCCATACCAAACAATTGGCCAGCGCCACCAGCCACAGCAGTGGCCCGATCCGGAAGCGATTGATCACGGCTGCGAGGGGATGATTTCGAGCACGCTGCGGTCGCCGGTCGGCTCCTGGGTCTCGATCCGGAGCAGGCGCTGCCGTTCGCCGGCGAGCACGACCACATCGATGTAATCCGCCAGCGGTTGTTCGCGCGGGGTGAGCTTCAGCGACCAGCTCGCTTCGTCACCGCTCAGCTCGGTGTGGAACAGGCGCTCGACGGTGGCGGTGTCGCCGCCGAGGATGGCGCGCAGCGATTCCACGAAGGCCGCCAGTGGCGGATAGTCGGCCAGGACCAGCTGCTTGCGCTTACCGTCGGCCTGGCTGACGGTGATGGTCCCGCCGTCGATCTCGTAGGTCTCGACGCGCGGCGCGGTGTGCTCGCGCCGCAGATAGCCGGGCGGACGGAATTCCAGCGTGCCGCGGATTTCTATGGTGCCGCTCAGGATCGACAGGTGCTTGGTTTCGACGAACTGGTCGCGCAACGGCCCGCGCGCCGCCAGGCCCGCCATCAGCTGCTCGACGGTCAGCGCGCCGGCCCAGCCGGGCGCGAGCAGCAGCAGGCCGAGCAGCAGCGCCCGAGCCAGGCCGCGGTGGTGTTCAGCATGCCGTGTCGTCGTCCCAGTATTCATAGAAATTGAACCAGTTATAGGGCGCCTGTCGGGCATGGTACTCGAGTCGTTGGGCGTAGCGCTGTGTCCACTGTCGAACTTGCTGCTCCCGCTCCGCCCGCGACAGCTCGATCCGTTCGGCGAACGGCTCGAAGTGGATGTGGTAGCGATTGCCGCCGCGATAAATGCCGAAGAACAAAATCACCGGCACCTTGAGCGCGCCGGCCAGCAGGATCGGGCCGGCGGGAAAAACCGTATCGTGTCCCAGGAAGCGGCAACGCACCTGCTTGTCGCTGGTGTCGACGCGGTCGCCGAGCAGGCCGAGGATGCCGCCGCCGTCCAGCCATTCCTTGGCGCGCAGCAGCGTGTCCGGTTTGCCCAGCGGGATCACGGTGGCGGCGACGTCGGGATTGAGCGCTTCCAGCAGCGAGGTGATCAGCTGGTTGTGGTCGTGGTGCATCAGCACCTTGATCGGCGACATGTCGACGTTCACCCCGACCGCGCGCAAGCACTCGAAGCTGCCCAGGTGCGAGCCGAGCAGGATGCAGCCCTGGCGCCGTTCCATCAGCGCCTTCACCGTTTCCCAGCCGCTGCGGCTGATCTCGAAGCGCTGGAACTGGCCGGTGAGGAAGTACACCCGATCGAGAATGGTCGCGGCGAAGGTGTGCAAATGGCGGTAAACGTCCACGATGCCGGCGCGGCGGCCGAGCGCGGCACTGAGGAACTGCCGGGACGCGCGGCGTCCGCGCCGCCCGGTGATCAGGAAGTACAGCGTGATGGGGTGGAGCAGCAGGCGCGCCGGCGCCCGTCCCAGGCGTAGCGCGATCCAGCGAATCAGCCGCAGGGCCCAGGGGCTGCCGCGCTCGGACTGTTGCAGCCAGCGCCTGCTCATGAACGCGGCGCCAGGGACAGCACGCCCTGGGCGATGTCTCCCCCGTCCGTGCGGCAGTGGAAGCGCAGCCGGGTGTCGCCCTGCTCGGTGAGCTCGATGCGCAGCGGCTGGCCGGGGCGCAGCGGCTGCACGAACTTGACCTGCGGCACGCCGACCACCCGCAGCTCGGGGCGCAGACGGGCGGCGGCGGCCAGCACCTGGTCGAGGATCACCACGCCGGGCACCAGCGGATTGCCGGGGAAGTGGCCGGGCAGACAGGGGTGGTCCGGCGGGATTACGCAGTCGTAATGCAGCGGCATCAGTCTCGTCCCAGCGTGTGCAGCATGTCGAGTAGGGCTTGCCGCGGCAGTTTGCCGGCGGCGTTGCGCGGCAGCGCCTCGACCCGGTACAGCGGTCGCGGCAGGAAGGCCGGATCCAGCACCCGCCGCAGCCGCTCCAGGATGTCCTGGTTGCTCAGGCTGGGCGCCACCACCAGCGCGCACAGCCGGGTGCGCTCGTCGGCATGGTCGGGCATGACGAACACACCGTCCAGTACGCCCTCGATGGCTTGCAGCTTGAGATTGAGATCGGCCAGCGAGGCGCGCTTGCCAGCGATGTTGATCAGATCGGCGCTGCGGCCCAGCAGGCGGAACCGGCCGTCGGCCTCGACCTCCACCAGATCGTTCAGCGGCTGGCGCAGATCGTCCAGGTGGGCCACCTCGGCGCAGGCGCCGTCTTCGGTCGGCGTGATCCGGACGCCGGGGTACGGGGTCCACAGCGGGCCGTTGGTGGTGCGGCGGGTGGCGATGGCGCCGGTTTCGGTCGAGCCGTAGATCTCCAGCACCGGGGCCGCGAACGCCGCTTCGGCCTTGGCCGCCAGCTCGACGGGCAAGGGCGCGGTGGCGGACAGCACGAATTCCACCGCTGGCCAACGCAGTCCGGCTTCGACGCAGGCGCGCAGGTGCAGCGGCGTGGTCACCAGCACCCGCGGCGGTGGCAGGGCCGCCAGCCGGGCCTGGACGTCTGCCGGAAAGAACGGCCGGCCGGTGTCGATGCGCAGGCCGCTCACCAGCGGCAGCACGATGGTGGTTTCCAGACCGAACATATGCTGCGGCGGCACGGTCGCCAGCAGATTGCAAGGGCCGTCCGGAAAGGGCAGGCGGCGGCGGGTGAGCTCCGCGCCGGCGAACAACGCCCGCCAACGCTTGCGATGGGCGCTAGGCCGACCGGTGCTGCCGGACGTGAACAGCGTCACCGCCAGTCGGTCGGCGTCGATCAGCTGCGGCGGCGGCAGCGGCGCGGCGTCGGCCAGCGCGGCGTTTACCCAGGCGTCGTCGATGACCTGGCCGCCGGCGTGCTCGGCCAGCAGATCGGCGACGGTCTGCTCGGAGCGGTTCGGCGGCAGCAGCGTCTGCAGGCCGCGGCTCAGGCCGGCGGCGAAGGCCAGCAGAAAGGCGTAGCGGTTCTCGCACAGGTTGATCAGGCATGCGCCATCCGGCAGAGCGCCGGCCACGCGGGCGACGTCGTCCTGGAATTGCGGCAGCGTCAGCGCCAGGCCTTCATGCCAAGCGATGATGTCCCGCTCGCGAGCGCCGGCGATCAGGGGCAGCGTGCTCATGGGCTCGGTTTTTGGCTGTACATCAGACGACGGAAGTCGATCCGCCGCAGCTCGCGGAGAAAGCCGCGAAAACCCTGCGGTTGCGGGAAAAGGCGCCGGCGCAGCAGGTACTCGCCCACGAACAGCGCCGCCACCAGCAGGTAGTTGATGCCATTGGTGAACAGCGACCACAGCGCCGGCGGCGCCAGCAGCGCCAGCAGCAGGCACTCCGCGGTCAGCGCCGCGAACAGCAGTGTCCACGCGACGGTCACCTGCCGCGTGTAGCGCTGCCGCTGCGGCGTCAACTCCTCACCGAAGGCGATGGCGATGCGCGTGATCAACGGTGTCTCGCCGGGTTGCAGCGAGCGCAGGAAGCCGATCAGGAACAGTAGGTTGATGGCCACGGGCGGCAGGTACAGCAGCAGCTCGCCGCGCTCCAGCGACAGCAGCAGCGCCAGCGCCGCGGCCAGCGCGGCGACCGCCAGCCAGGCGGCGGGTCTGCCGCGGCGCAAGCTCGGCCACATGAGCCGCAGCAAAATCAAAGTCAAGATTGTCAGGCCCGGGTAGGGATCGGAAGCGGTGACCGAATAGTGCGCCGCCACCAGATAGGCCGCGAGCAGCAGCGGCAAGGCCACGGAGCGCCCCTTATTGCGTGCGGTGGCGCTCGATGTGCTGGCTCAGCGCGCGCAGCGAGGAGAATATCTGGGCGTTATTGGCGTCGTCGGCGCGCAGCTGGAAGCCGTAGGTGCGGGAAATAGCCAGGGCCAGCTCCAGGGCATCGATCGAATCCAGACCAAGCCCCTCGCCGAACAGCGGCGCCTCCGGATCGATGTCCTCCGGAACGACATCCTCCAGGTTGAGGGTGTCAACGATGAGGCGCGCGACCTCTTGCTCGAGCGGCAGCTGTGCTGTCATGCCATCCTCCAGCCGGAAAAGCCTACGTATTTCTCTAATGCTACTGCAGCGCGGCGCCGACCGGCGGGCCGCCGATGAAGGGGCGCAGTATAACAGCTCGTATTGAATGGAAAATATGAACTTATTGCGCCGCGGGGGCGGGGGCGGTGGGGGAGGGAGTTCACGCAAAACCTGCCATAATTCCTCGCCATCGAAAATCGGGTATGGCGGGCGGGTTCCCGATCCGTCATGCCGCTTGTGAACGGGATGTCGATCATGCGTGCGAGTTGGGTCGCATTACTGCTGATGGCGCCAGGGCTGGCCGGCGCCGAGTCGCAGCCGCTGTGGGAGCTGGGGGCGGGCGCCAGCGTGCTGGCTTTCCCCGCCTATCGGGGCTCGGAGCAGACCGAGCTTTACGTGCTGCCGGCGCCGTATCTGGTCTACCGCGGCGAGCACGTGCGTGTCGACCGCGGGGTGCTGCGCGGGTTGCTGTTCGACACCAACCGCGCCGAGTTCGACCTGAGCCTGAACGCCGCGGCGCCGGTAAGCAGCGACGATGTCGATGCGCGTGAGGGCATGCCGGATCTGGCGGCGGTGTTCGAGGTGGGCCCCTCGCTCAATGTGCGCCTGTCGGAGGACCGGGAAGGGCCGACCTGGACGCTGCTGCTGCCGCTGCGCGCCGTGATCGGCATCGACGAGCGCGAGCTGCGGCATGTGGGCTGGCTGTTCAATCCGAAGCTGAATTTTTACTGGCGGCAGTTCGCCGGCGCGTGGAATCTGGGGTTCAGCGTCGGGCCGCTGTTCGCCGACCGGCACTACCACAACTACTACTACGGCGTGGACGATCGTTACGCCACGCCGACCCGGCCGGTCTACGAGGGCAAGGCCGGCTACAGCGGCGCGACCGCGCTGGCGACGCTGACCCGGCGCTTCGGCCAGTGGTGGGTGGGCGGCTTCATCCGCTACGACAATCTCGAAGGCGCCCGCTTCGAGCGCAGCCCCTTGGTCGAGACCAAGCACTACCTGATGGGCGGTGTCGCCCTGACTTGGGTATTCGCGACGTCGAGCGAGAAAGTGGGGAAAGCCGACTGAAATCCCGCCGAAGCGCAGCCGCCCGCGCCGGGCGGTTGCCCTACCGGTCAGCTAGACGATCGAAACAGGATTTGAGAGCGGGAAAGGTTGGTCGGGGTGAGAGGATTCGAACCTCCGACCTCTTCGTCCCGAACGAAGCGCGCTACCAAACTGCGCTACACCCCGACACATTCTTTACGCAGAGCGCTCGACCGATAGTCTCGCGAGCGACTCGAGGGCTGTTTTATAGCCGCTGTCCGGGAGACAGCGGAGGGAAGCGATGGCTCGCTCTGCCTCAACCCTTGCGAGGCCGCGAGTATAGGCAATGGCGTTGGTCTTTTCAACTGCCTTTTGAATTTCTTCGATGCGATCCAGCCCGCCCTGCTCGATCGCCGCACGGATCAGCGCCCGCTGTTCCTCGGTGCCGGTGCGCATGGCGTAGATCAGCGGCATGGTCGGCTTGCCCTCGGCCAGGTCGTCGCCGACGTTCTTGCCGATCTCCTTGGTGTCGCCGGTGTAGTCGAGCACGTCGTCGATCAGCTGGAAGGCGGTGCCGAGATGGCGGCCGTAGGCGGCCATGTCGTCGGCGATCGGCGAGGCGGGGTCGTCCAGCGTGGCGGCGAGCCGGCAGCCGGCTTCGAACAGCGCGCCGGTCTTGCGGTAGATGACCTCCAGGTAGCGCTCTTCGGTGACGTCCGGGTCGTGGACGTTCATCAGCTGCATCACTTCGCCGGCGGCGATGGTGGTGGTGGTGGCCGACATCACCTGCATGACATGCATGCGGTTGAGGCTCACCATCATCTCGAACGACCGCGAGTACAGGTAATCGCCCACCAGCACGCTCGCCTGGTTGCCCCAGACGGTGTTGGCCGTGGCGCGGCCGCGGCGCAGCTCGGAGCCGTCGACCACGTCGTCGTGCAGCAGGGTGGAGGTGTGGATGAACTCGATCACCGCCGCCAGCAGCGCGTGATCCTGGCCCTGGTGGCCGCAGGCGCGCGCGGTGAGCACCACCAGCAACGGCCGCAGCCGTTTGCCGCCACTATTGATGATGTAATGGCTGAGCTGGTTGACTAGCGCCACGTCGGACCTTAACCGTTCCTGGATGATGCGGTTCACGGCGGCCATGTCGTCCGCGGCGAGAGAGCGGATGGCGTTGAGGTCCATGGGACTAGAGCTCGGATCTGCGGGAACTGGGGATGCTAGGGACGGGTATGGGCAGTGTCAAGCAAGCCGCCGGGGTCACAGGGTTTGACCTCCCTTGCGGGAATGGCTAAACTCCCGCGCCTTACCGAATTTCGTGCACGCGCTTGGGAGAAGAAAGCATGTACGCCGTCATCAAGACCGGGGGCAAGCAGTATCGCGTCTCCGAAGGGGATGTCCTACGGGTCGAGAAGATCGACGCTGAACAGGGCGCGTCCGTTGATTTCAATGAAGTGTTGATGGTTGCCGACGGCGACAACATTCAGGTTGGCGCGCCCGTGCTGGCCGGCGGCAAGGTGTCCGCCACCGTGGTCCGGCACGGCAAGGGCGACAAGGTGATCGGCGTGAAGTTCCGGCGGCGTAAGCACTACCGCAAGACCTTCGGTCATCGTCAGCTCTTCACCGAGATCAAGATCACCGGCATCAGCGCAGGTTAAGAGGTCGAATAAGCCATGGCACACAAAAAGGCGGGTGGCAGCACTCGTAACGGTCGCGACTCCGAGAGCAAACGACTCGGCGTCAAGCGCTACGGCGGCGAGGTGGTGCGCGCCGGCAACATCATCGTCCGTCAGCGCGGCACCCAGTTCCATCCGGGTGAGAACGTCGGCATCGGCAAGGACCACACCCTGTTCGCGCTGATCGACGGCAAGGTGGAGTTCAAGGTCCGCGGCGAGCGTTCCCGCAAGTACGTGAGCGTTCAGCCGGTCTGACATCGCGCAAGGCGCCCGATGGCTCCAGGAAAGCCCCGTCCCGGACGGGGCTTTTTTATGGAAAACTTACTTACCGCTCCGGCGGCGTTGGCGAGGCGACATGAAGTTTGTTGACGAGGTCACCATCCGGGTCTCGGCGGGCGACGGCGGCAACGGCGCTGTCAGCTTCCGGCGCGAGAAATTCATCCCCAAGGGCGGCCCTGACGGCGGCGACGGCGGCGACGGCGGCGACGTCTGGCTGGAGGCCGACGAGGGGCTCAACACCCTGGCCGATTTCCGCCATACCCGCACCTTCCGCGCCCAGCGCGGCGAGAACGGCATGGGCCGCGATTGCTACGGCAAGAGCGGCGAGTCTATCACCATCAAGGTGCCGGTCGGCACCATCGTCACCGACAACGACACCGGCGAGCTGATCGGCGACCTGACCCGCCACGGCCAGCGGCTGCTGGTGGCCAAGGGTGGCAAGGGCGGTCTGGGCAACATTCACTTCAAGAGCTCGGTCAATCAGGCGCCGCGCAAAGCTACGCCGGGCACGCCCGGCGAGCGCCGCGAGCTCAAGCTCGAATTGCGGGTGCTGGCCGATGTCGGCCTGCTGGGCATGCCCAACGCCGGCAAGTCGACCTTCATTCGCGCCGTTTCGCAGGCCAGGCCCAAGGTGGCCGATTATCCGTTCACCACGCTCTATCCCAACCTCGGCGTGGTCAGCGTCGGTCTCAATCGCAGCTTCGTGGTGGCCGATATCCCCGGCCTGATCGAGGGGGCGGCCGAGGGGGCCGGGTTGGGTATCCGTTTCCTCAAGCATCTGGGGCGGACCCGGCTGCTGCTGCATTTGGTGGATGCCGTCCCTCTGGAAGAGGGGCGTGATCCGGTCGAAGATGTGCGGGTCATCGAGCGGGAGATGGCCAAATTCAGTCCGCGCCTGCTGGAGCAGGAGCGTTGGCTGCTATTGAACAAGATGGACCTGTTGCCGCCCGAGGAGCGCGCTGCGCGCGCGGCGGACCTGGTCGAGCGCCTGCAGTGGCGCGGGCCGGTGTTTCAGGTGTCGGCGTTGAGTGGTGAGGGCACGACCGAGGTCTGTCAGCAAGTGATGAATTACTTGGAGAGGCTCCGGGAAGAGCAGGAAAATTCCGAGTCTGGAGCCTCTGGGGCGGAACAGGAAACGTATGACGAGCAGTAAGCGGGCCGCGTTGGGGCGGTCCCGGTGTTGGGTCGTGAAGGTGGGCAGCGCCCTGGTGACCGACGAGGGGCGCGGGCTGGATCATGCGCGGATCAAGGCGTGGACCGAGCAGATCGTGGCGCTCAAGCGCGACGGCGTGCAGCTGATCCTGGTGTCGTCGGGCGCGGTGGCCGAAGGCGTGAAGCGGCTCGGTTGGGCGCGCCGGCCCAAGGCGCTGTACGAGCTGCAGGCGGCCGCTGCGGTCGGGCAGATGGGGCTGGTCAAGGCCTACGAGACCCAGTTCCAGCAGCACGGCATACACACCGCCCAGGTGCTGCTGACGCATGAGGACTTGGCCGACCGCAAGCGCTATCTCAACGCTCGTAGCACCTTGCGGACCCTGCTGGAGCTGGGGGTGGTGCCGGTCGTCAACGAGAACGACACGGTCGCCAGCGAAGAGATCAAGTTCGGCGACAACGACACCCTGGCGTCGATGGTGGCCAATCTGGTGGTGGCCGATCTGCTGGTGATCCTCACCGACCAGGCCGGCTTGTTCGACAAGGATCCGCGCTCCAATCCCGACGCCAAGCTGGTCGAGGAGGGGCGGGCCGGCGATCCGGCGCTGGAGGCCATGTGCTCCAGCAGCGCCGGCAGCTTGGGGCGCGGCGGCATGATCGCCAAGGTGCAGGCGGCGGCGCGCGCCGCCCGCTCGGGTGCCGCCACCATCATCGCCTCCGGCCGCGAGCCGGACGTGCTGCTGCGCATTCGCCGCGGCGAGTCGATCGGTACGCTGCTGCTGCCGTCCAGCAGCCCGGTGACAGCGCGCAAGCGCTGGTTGGCCAACCACCTGCGGGTCTGCGGCCGGCTGCATCTGGATGCCGGCGCGGTCAAGGTGCTGCGTGAGGCCGGCAAGAGCCTGCTGCCGGTCGGCGTGGTCGCGGTCGAGGGTGGGTTCTCGCGCGGCGAGCTGGTGTCCTGCGTCGGGCCGGACGGCGTCGAGGTGGCGCGCGGGCTGGTGAATTACAGCGCGCAGGAGACGGCGCAGATCAAGGGCTGTTCCAGCGACAAGATCGAGTCCCTGCTCGGCTATGTCGGCGAGCCGGAGCTGATCCATCGCGACAATCTGGTGCTGTTGCGCTGAGCGTGCTTTGCCCCTCTCCGCCGAGGAGAGGGGAGGACATAAAAAAACCGGCATGACGCCGGTTTTTTTGTGCGATCGCTGAAAGGCTCAGGCCTGGGCCATCGCCTTGATGCGGGCGTTCAGCCGGCTCTTGTGGCGGTCCGCCTTGTTACGGTGGATCAGACCCTTGCCGACAGCGGAGTCGATGATCGGCAGGGCGGCCTTGTAAGCGGCGTCGGCCTGCGCTTTGTCGCCCGACTCGATAGCGCGCACGACCTTCTTGATGTAAGTGCGCAGCATGGATCGACGGGCCTGATTATGCCGGCGGTTCTTCTCCGCCTGCCGGGCGCGCTTCTTCGCAGACGCAATGTTAGCCAAGGCTAAACTCCTGGAAACGCCAAGGTGATCGAAAGGCCCGCTACTATCCGGATTTTTCGCCGCTTTGTCAACTCGCTGTCTGGCCCAGGGGCGCATAGGTCAAGGCAGGGCAAAGCGGCTATCATCGCCACTTCCCCGTCTTGGGCGATGTCGATGCAGAAGAAAGGCCTGCTGCGCTCCATTTTCACCTTCGGCTCGCTGACGCTGGTCTCCCGCGTGCTCGGTCTGATCCGCGACATGGTCGTGGCCGCGGTGTTCGGTCCGGGTGCGGCGACCGACGCGTTCTTCGTGGCCTTCAAGATCCCGAACTTCATGCGTCGGCTGTTCGCCGAGGGGGCGTTCTCCACCGCTTTCGTGCCGGTGGTGTCGGAGTACAAGGAGCGGCGCGCGCCCGAGGAGGTGCGCCGCCTGGTCGCCGACGTGTCCGGCGTGCTGGGCGCGGTGCTGCTGCTGATCACCGCGCTGGGCATCCTGTTCGCGCCGTACGTGGTGCGGCTGTTCGCCCCCGGCTTCGCCGCCGATCCGGCGAAGTTCGAGGTCACGGTGACCATGCTGCGCTGGACCTTCTCCTACATCCTGTTCATTTCCCTGACGGCCTGTGCCGGCGGCGTGCTCAACACCTACGGCCGGTTCGGGCCGCCGGCGTTCGCGCCGGTGCTGCTCAATCTCTGCTTGATCGCCGGCGCGCTGTGGCTGTCGCGCTATTTCGAGGTGTCGGTGGTGGCGCTGGCGGTGGCGGTGTGCATCGCCGGCGTGCTGCAGCTGCTGCTGCAGCTGCCGTACCTGGCGCGGATCGGCATGCTGGCGTGGCCGCGGCTGGGCTGGTCGGACCCGGGCGTGCGCCGCATCGTGCGGCTGATGGGGCCGTCGATCCTGGGTTCGTCGGTGGCGCAGATCAATCTGCTGGTGGATACCATTCTGGCCTCGTTCCTGCTCACCGGCAGCGTCAGCTGGCTGTACTACTCGGACCGGCTGGTGGAATTCCCGATCGGCATCTTCGGGGTCGCGCTCGGCACGGTGATTCTGCCGCGGCTGTCGAGCGAGCACGCCGCGGCCACGCCGGAGCGGTTTTCCGCGACTTTGGACTGGGCGCTGCGCTGGGTGCTGCTGATCAGCGCGCCGGCCACCATCGGCCTGATCATGCTGGCGCTGCCGCTGGTGGCGACGCTGTTCAAGCACGGCGAGTTCACCGACCATGACGCCTTGGCGTCGGCGCTGAGCCTCTCCATGTACGCGCTGGGGCTGATCGGCTTCATCCTGGTGAAGGTGGCCGCGCCCGGCTACTTCGCCCGCCAGGACACCCGCACGCCGGTCCGGTTCGCCGTGATCTGCGTGCTGGTGAACATGCTGTTGAGTTCGATCGCCGTATGGTTCCTGCACGACAGCGGCGTCGGCCACGCGGCGCTGGCGCTGGCCACGGTTATCGCGCAGCTGCTGAATGCGGCGTTGCTGTTGAGCAAGCTGTACCGGCTGGGGGTGTACCGACCGGGCGAGGGTTGGCGCGGCTTGCGGCGGCAGGTCGCCATCGCCAGCCTGGCGATGGCGGCGTTGCTGTATTGGCCGGCGGCTCAAAACGCGTTCTGGCTGGGCGCCGGCGTGGTCGAGCGGATCGGCGCGTTGGCGCTGCTGGTGAGCGTCGCCGTGGTGGTCTATTTCGGGGTGCTGTGGTTGAGCGGGTTGCGCTGGGCGGCGCTGCGAGAGCCGCGCGAGCAGTGAAATCCGTCCCATCTCCCTTATAATTTGGCGTTTTGCGGGATTGGGCTAAATGGAGCTGATTCGCGGCTGGCATAATCTGCGACCGCGTCATCGCGGCTGCGTGGCGACCATCGGTAACTTCGACGGGGTCCATCGCGGCCACCGGGCGGTGCTGGCGCGGCTGGCGCAAGTCGGCCAGGAACTCGGGCTGCCGGCGACCTTGCTGACGTTCGAGCCGCATCCGTTGGAGTTCCTCAGACCCGAGGCCGCGCCGCCGCGGCTGACCTCGCTGCGCAACAAGCTCATGGCCTTGCGCGACACCGGGTTAGCGCGGGTGCTGTGCTTGCGTTTCGATCGCGCCTTCGCCGCCCTGGAGCCGGAAGAGTTCGTGCAGCGGCTGCTGGTGGAGCGGCTGGGCGTTCGTTTCCTGCTGGTGGGCGATGATTTCCGCTTCGGCCGCGGCCGCCGCGGCGACTTCGCGATGCTGCAGGAGGCGGGGAAGGCCAACGGTTTCGCGGTGGAGCAGATGGGGACGGTGCTGGTCGACGGCGAGCGCGTCAGCAGCACCCGGGTGCGCCAGGCGCTGCTCCGCGGCGACCTGGAGCAAGCCGAGCGGCTGCTTGGCCGGCCGTACAGCATCTGCGGCCGGGTGATCCGCGGCGATCGGATCGGCCGCACCCTGGGGTTCCCGACCGCCAACATTTCTCTGGAGCGTACGCGGCCGGCGCTGTCGGGGATCTTCGTGGTGCAGGTGCGCGACGGCGATCAGCTGCGGCCGGGCGTGGCCAGCGTGGGCACGCGGCCCAGCGTCGGCGGCACCCGCTTGTTGCTGGAGGTGCATCTGCTGGATTTTCACGGCGACCTCTACGGCCGTCATTTGCAGGTCGAGTTCCTCAAGCGGCTGCGCGGCGAGGAATACTTCGACAGCCTGGAGGCGCTGACGGCGCAGATCGCGCGCGATGCCGACGCCGCCAGAGATTATTTCGCGGCCCTACGTTAGCGGGGCGCCATTACGAGGCAGTAACGTGACCGACTACAAGCACACCCTCAATCTGCCGAAAACGGATTTCCCGATGAAGGCCAACCTCGCCGAGCGCGAGCCGCAATGGCTGGCACACTGGGAGGCCATCGACCTCTACGGCAAGCAGCGGGCGGCGCGGGCCGGACGGCCCACCTTCATCCTCCACGACGGTCCGCCCTACGCCAACGGCGACATTCACATCGGTCACGCGGTCAACAAGATCCTCAAGGACATCATCGTCAAGAGCCGCAATCTGGCCGGTTTCGACGCCCCCTACATCCCCGGCTGGGACTGCCACGGTCTGCCCATCGAGCTGATGGTGGAGAAGAAGATCGGTAAGGCCGGCGACAAGGTGAGCGCCACCGAGTTCCGCGCCGCCTGCCGCGCCTTCGCCGCCCAGCAGGTCGACGGCCAGCGCCGCGACTTCAAGCGCATGGGCGTGTTCGGCGACTGGGATCGGCCCTACCTGACCATGGATCCGAAGGTCGAGGCCAACATCCTGCGCGCGCTGGGCCGGATCTACGCCAACGGCCACATCACCCGCGGCTTCAAGCCGGTGCACTGGTGCGTGGACTGCGGCTCGGCGCTGGCCGAGGCCGAGGTGGAGTACGAGCAGCGGGTGTCGCCGGCCATCGACGTGCGCTTCAGCGCCGTCGACAGCCAGGACGTGCTCGCCCGCATCGGCGCGCCGCAGGCGCGCCTGAACGTGACGGTGCCGATCTGGACCACCACGCCCTGGACCCTGCCCGCCAACCAGGCGGTGGCGCTGCACCCGGAGCTGGACTACGTGCTGGTCGAGGTGGCCGACAGCGGCGAGGGGCTGGTGCTGGCCGAGGCGCTGTACGAGCGGGCGCTGAAGCGCTACGGCATCGACCAGGCCAAGGTCGTGGCCCGCTTCACCGGCAGCGCGCTCGAGGGCGTGAAGCTGCAGCATCCGTTCCTGGAGCGGCAGGTGCCGGTGGTGCTGGGCGAGCACGTCACCACCGAGGCCGGTACCGGTGCGGTGCACACCGCGCCCGGTCATGGTCTGGACGACTATCTGGTCGGCCAGCGTTACGGCTTGCCCACCGAGAACCCGGTGGGCGGCAACGGCGTGTTCCTGCCCGATACGCCGTTCTTCGCCGGCCAGCACGTGTTCAAGGCCAACGACGAGGTGGTGCGGGTGCTCACCGAGCGCGGCAAGCTGCTCAAGCACGAGCGCTACGAGCACAGCTACCCGCACTGCTGGCGCCATAAGTCGCCGATCATCTTCCGCGCCACGCCGCAGTGGTTCATCAGCCTGGACAAGGAAGGCCTGCGCGAGCAGGCGCTGGCCGCCATCAGCCGCGTGACCTTCACGCCCGCCTGGGGCCAGGCGCGCATCGACGGCATGGTGCGCAACCGTCCCGATTGGTGCATCTCGCGCCAGCGGCTCTGGGGCGTGCCCATCGCTTTCTTCGTCGACAAGAAGACCGGCGAGCCGCATCCGCGCACGCTGGAGCTGATCGAGCAGGTCGCCCAGCGCATCGAGCAGGGCGGCATCGAGGTCTGGGATGAGCTCGATCCGCGCGAGCTGCTGGGCGACGAGGCCGAGCAGTACGAGAAGGTCAGCGACATCCTCGACGTCTGGTTCGACTCGGGCGTGACCCACGCCTCGGTGCTGGAGCACCGCGAGCGTCATGCGGTGCCGGCTGATCTATACCTAGAGGGCTCCGACCAGCATCGCGGCTGGTTCCAGTCGTCGCTGCTGACCAGCGTGGCGATGCGCGGCGACGCGCCCTACCGCGGCGTGCTCACCCACGGCTTCACGGTGGACGCGCAGGGCCGCAAGATGTCCAAGTCGCTGGGCAACGTCATCGCTCCGCAGAAGGTGATGAACAGCCTCGGCGCCGACATCCTGCGACTGTGGGTGGCTTCGGTCGACTACAGCGGCGAGATCCCGGTCTCCGACGAGATCCTCAAGCGCCTGGCCGACGCCTACCGGCGCATCCGCAACACCGCGCGCTTCCTGCTCGCCAACCTCAACGGCTTCGATCCGGCCCGCGACCTGGTGCCCAACGAGCGCATGCTGCCGCTCGACCGCTGGGCGGTGGACCGGGCGTTGGAGCTGCAGAAGGTGGTCACCAAGGCCTACGAGGACTACGAGTTCCACGTCGTCTATCAGCGCGTGCACAACTTCTGCACCGTGGACCTCGGCAGTTTCTATCTCGACATCATCAAGGACCGCCAGTACACCACCCAGACCGAGAGCCTGGCGCGGCGCTCGGCGCAGACCGCCCTCTACCACATCGTCGAGGCGTTGGTGCGCTGGATCGCGCCGGTGTTGAGCTTCACCGCCGACGAGATCTGGCAGCACATCCCCGGCAAGCGTAGCGAATCGGTGTTCCTGGAGGAGTGGTACGCTGGGTTGTCGCCTCTGGGCGAGAGCGACCTGGATCGGGCGTTCTGGGATACGGTGATCGAGGTGCGGCAGGCGGTGGCGCGCGAGATCGAGAAGGCCCGCAACGCCGACCTCATCGGCGGCTCCCTGGAGGCCGAGATCGACCTGTACTGCGAGCCCAAGCTCAAGGCGCAGCTGGAGCGGCTCGAGGACGAGCTGCGCTTCGTGCTGATCACCTCCTACGCGCGGGTGCACGATATCGCCGACCGCCCGGCCGATGCGGCGCCGTCCAAGCTGGACGACGGCTCCGAGCTGTATGTGCGGGTGACGCCGTCGGCCCACGGCAAGTGCGAGCGCTGCTGGCATCGGCGCGAGGACGTCGGCGCGCACGCCGAGCATCCGACGCTGTGCGGCCGCTGCGTGGAGAACGTGGCGGGTCAGGGCGAGCAGCGCAAATATGCGTAAATGGCTCGGGCTGGCGCTGGTCGTGATCGCGCTCGACCAGCTCAGCAAGCTGGCCGCCGAGCACTGGCTGGAATACCACCAGCCAGTGCCGGTGTTGCCGTTCTTCAACCTGACGCTGAGCTACAACACCGGCGCGGCCTTTAGCTTCCTTGCCGGCCAGGCGGGCTGGCAGCGCTGGTTGTTCGCGGCGCTGGCGGTGGCGGTGAGCGCGTTCCTGATCGGCTGGTTGCGCCAGATCGGCGACCGTGACCGCTGGCTGAGCCTGTCGCTCAGCCTGGTGCTGGGCGGCGCCATCGGTAATCTCGTCGACCGGCTGTTCTACGGCCACGTGATCGATTTCATCGAGCTCTATTACCAGCGCTGGAGCTGGCCGGTGTTCAATATCGCCGACAGCGCCATCACTATTGGAGTGATCGGGCTGATCGCCCATTCCTTCTTCGCCAAGCGGGCGCCGACCGAGACCTGATTCGCCATGCAAAAAATCCTGCTCGCCAACCCGCGCGGCTTCTGCGCCGGGGTAGACCGCGCTATCAGCATCGTCGAGCGCGCGCTCGAACTATTCGGCGCGCCTATCTACGTGCGGCACGAGGTGGTGCACAACCGCTTCGTGGTGGATGGGCTGCGGGCCAAGGGCGCGGTGTTCGTCGAGGAACTGGACGAAGTGCCGGACGGCGCCACCGTGATCTTCAGCGCCCACGGTGTGGCGCGGGCGGTGGTGGACGAGGCCAAGCGGCGCGGCCTGCGCGTGTTCGACGCGACCTGCCCGCTGGTGACCAAAGTCCACCTGGAAGTGCAAAAGCACGCCCGCGACGGCCGCGAGGTGGTGCTGATCGGCCACGCCGGTCATCCGGAAGTGGAGGGCACCATTGGCCAGTACGTCGGCGAGGGCGCCGAGCGCGGCGCCATCTACTTGGTCGAGACCTCCGAGGACGTGGCGAAGCTGGTCGTGAAGAATCCCGAGGAGCTGGCCTACGTCAGCCAGACCACGCTGTCCATGGACGATACCGCCAAGGTGATCGATGCGCTGCGCGCCCGCTTCCCCAAGATTCAGGGGCCGCGCAAGGACGACATCTGCTACGCCACCCAGAACCGCCAGGATGCCGTGAAGGCGCTGGTGGACAAGGTCGATCTGCTGCTGGTGGTGGGCTCCAAGAACAGCTCCAACTCGAACCGCCTGCGCGATTTGGCGGTGCGGGCGGGCGTGCCCGCTTACCTCATCGACAGCGCCGACGACATCCAGCCGGAATGGCTGGCGGGCGTCGCTACGGTCGGCGTGACTGCCGGTGCTTCCGCGCCGGATATCCTGGTGCAGGAGGCCGTCGCTCGCCTCAAGACCTTCGGCGTGGAATCCGTCGCGGAACTGCAAGGGCGCGAAGAGCGCATTACCTTCTCGCTGCCGCGCGAGCTGAGCCGCGCGGCGCGCGGCTCAGCCCTAGGCTAGCCCAGAGGTGGCAGCCGAGCAGAACAACGGCGATGACCAGCGCCGCCATCGTTTCATATCGGCCGTCAATACAAGCCGAGATTGCTGGCGCTCGGTAGAAGATCGAAGGGGCGGTGAAGCGCTTCGATGGCCTCCAGTTGCTCCCGCAGTTAGGTGGGCAGGGAAAGATACTCGGCCTCCTTCTCGATTTCGTCCACCAGGCTGGTGGTGACCAGTTCAGTGCAATTCGGTGAGGCACCATTGTTGGCGTTTCCTTCCAGCCTTCTGATTATCGTCGCCGCGACCTCATAATCGGCCGCTTCCCGTGCTGCGCACCGATTCTCGGCACGCATGTGAAAATAACGTAACGCCGTTTTGAGATTTTCGCGTGAGATGGCAAGCCGGGCGAACGGCTGCGCCGGAAGGACGGACCGGGACGCAGCGCATTCGGCCGTTTTTCTCTCGGGCTTGGTAACGGCGTTGACGAGCCGTTGTCTGGCTAGCGTCTGTTCCGGCGTAAGCGCCGTGGCCTCGGCTGCGGGGTGAGCCTGCACGGCACTTGCTGCGAGAACCCCAACAATCAGCAGAATTCGCTTAAATCCGGCGACCATTCGCTATAGCTTTCCAGAAGTCCCGCTGTTTCTGAGCGTCGTTGAATTCGTTCTCGACGACCATGGCCTCGGCCTGGGCTCGTATGTGCTCCCGCACAAAGGTAGGCGTTCTCCGAAGCGCTTGAGCGAAATAGACCCAATCCGTCGAAGTGATGTTGTATGAAGCTTGTAGAGGGGCGTTTCCTGTAAATAGGTTGGAAAAAGTTCCAGTGACCAGGAAGTGTGGGGGATGTTCTCTCATGTCTTACATGTTTTTGGTCTGCGTTGTTGTATTTTCAATATGAGATCTGGATTGTTAGGGTGTTTTGTGGTTGTTGTTCCTTATTTGGTTTTTGTATTTTATTGAATAATGAATTGATGAAAATGGATTTCGTATCACGCCCGCCAGAGCCAGCCGCGCATCGCGCCTTGAGTGCCTTACGGCCGGGATTGGCTAAGGGCGGCAGCCGATACCGGAGTCGCCGGGCAGGGCCTGAGCGCGGCCGGTAATGGCGATCCTGATGCTGCGCGCATGTGCCGGGCCGCGGTTGTCGCACAGCGTGAACGTGCTCATGTAGCCGGCGGCGCTGCCCAGGCTGTCGAAGCGAATCCGTTTCACGGCCTGCAGCCCGTTCGCCCGCATGCGCAGGTCGGCCGGCAGGCCGTTCCGCACCAGAAAGATGCGTCCGCCGTCGTCGTCGCAGATCGAATCCCCGTCGGTATCGGCGCAGCCGCCGTCGCCGTTGCGGTCCTCGAATGCCATCCAGCCCTGATCCCAATGCGCGGCCTCGTCGCAGGCCATGCCGGACGGCGCTTTGCACAGCACGGCCGGGTGCTGCGAGCGCAGCGCATGGCTGCGGGTGAGCTGCAGCGCGCCGATGAATTCGTTGGTCAGCGTCGACAGCCGTATGTCCTTGATCAGGCTGCCCAGGCCGGGAGCGGTGGCGCCGATTAGAATGACAGCGATGGCCAACGTCGCCATGAGCTCAATCAGCGTTACGCCGCTGTTGCGTTCCATGCGCCCTCCTTGGCTGCATCGACTCGATGCCTTCTACGAATCACCAGCGGCCGACAGGCCGTGAGACCGCCTGCTTACGGGACCAGCTCTTCCCAGGACAAGCGCCCGGTTCGGCCGCTGCCGACGACTGGGATGGCGTCGAACGCAACCGGCAGCACGCCGGTGACGCCGTCGGTGCCCGCAACGTAGCGGCGGTTGCCCAGGATGGCGACCTCGGCGGGCAGGCCGAGGTCGAAGCGTTTGCCGGCGGCGATCTTGTCCCGGCTGTCGACCACACCGTCGTGGTTGCTGTCGAAGGTGGCGGACTTGGGCAGGCCGCCGTTGTGCGCCGCCACCGACAGCAGCCAGCCGCTGCCGCCGCTGTCGCACGGTTCCAGTGACGGGATCATGGTGTTGACGTAGACCACTTTGTCGCGCACCAGCGCGCTGGTGGTGACCCGCTCGCCGACGTTCGGCAGGTCGATGTACCAGCCGCTACTCGCCGACTCGCTGAGCGGGTGATCGGTGACGATCCGCAGGTCGCCGAGCTGTGAAACCTCCTGCTTGGTGAGGTCGGCGCGGGTGAGCTTGTACCGGCCCCGGTCGATGACGCCATAGAACGACTGGGTAGCGGTGCTGGTCTTGTCGGCCTCGGTCAGGTACTGGCCGGTGCCGAACAACACCATCAGCTGCGGGGCGGTGACGTCGGTAGGGCGGTCGTCGAAGGAGACGGCGTTGACGACGGTCGGTTCGGCGGTGATCGCCTGTCCCGGAGCGGCGGTGAACAGCGGCTCGCCGCCGTAGGCGGGCCCCCAGCCGCTGGCTTGGCAGCCGTCGCTGGTCGCGTTGCACAGGTCGAACACCCACAGATTGCCCTTGAGATCGCCGGCATAGACGCGGTCGGCCGTGCCGTTGCCGTCGAGGTCGACGACTGCGGGCGCCGACAGCCCGTTCCGATCCTCGCGGTTCTTCTCGCCGACGCCGAACACCAGGTAATCACCGCTGCCCCAGACGCCGTCCAACCCTCCGTCAAGATAGATGACGAAGAGCTTGGCCTGGCCTTCGCCGACGTCGTTGTAGCCGTTGCCGACGATGGCCGCCCAGCGGCCGTCGTTCAACCGGGCAATGACCGGGCGGCCGAAGACATGGCCGAGGTCCGCGCGCGCGAATTCCCAGAGCACCACCTTGTCGGCGCTGGCCTCGGTGAACCGGTCGGGATCGGTCACGTCGAGCGCGAACAGGCCCCGTCCGCCGCCGCGCAGTCCGCTGACCAGCACGGTCCGCCACTGCGTCCTGCCGTCGATGGTGAGCATCGCGTCCGATACCGCCGGGGTGGCGTCGACGTAATAGTGATGGCTGTAGTCGCGGGCGCTGAGGAAATGCAGACCGGTGTTCGGCTGGGTCGAGGCGAGCAGTCCCGGTACGTAGGCCAGCACTTCTTCGCCGTCGGCGGCGCGAAAGCCGTGCAGCATGCCGTCGTTGGCGCCGACGTAGACGACCGCAGTGCGTTGCCGGTAGGCAGCGATGAAATCGGCGTAGGTCATGCCGTTGCCGTCTTTCCAGTTCCTGTTCCAGCCGACGTCCGGTGCGCCGACCAAGACTGGACTGGAGTGGACGATGTCGCCAAGGCGGCTGCCGCGGACCCGGAAGCCGAAGCCTCTGCCCTCGTTGCTGCGGTCGCCGCGCAGATAATCGAGGCGAGCTTTGGCTACCGTGTCATCCGGGCCGGCGCCGCCGGTGCGAAGGTCGTCCTTCTGTCCGGCGCCGAGATCGTCCCAGCGGAAAGGCACGCCGTTTCTGCCGTTGTGGGTGACGATCGTGCGCTCGCTGCCGCGGGCATCGAGCGCCGCGGCGGCGCTCCAGCGCGCCGGCAGGATCGGCGCGCCGCTGCGCGGATCGAGCGCGTAGGCGCGCAGATCGCCGCTCCAGTCGGAGGCGTCGAACAGGCCCAGATAGAGCACGCTGCCGGCATCCCGTGCTGTGGCGTTGAAGGAAACCGCCGCCGCGCTGCCGGACCGCTGGCCGACAGTCCTGACGGCGGCAGCGAGGGCCGCGGACAGCGCGCCGGACCGGTCGGCGCTGAGGTAACGGCCGCGGCCGTTGAAGGCGGCGTGCACAAGGTCGTCGATCTTCTCGGCGTCGCCGATCGCCGCCTGCGCGCCCCGCCACCAATCGAAGGGACGCCGATCGGCCATCGGCGTGGCGGTGCAACCGGGCGCGTAGCCGAGCCTGGGATGGCTTGGGAGATCGTCTGCCGGGATATGGCCGTATACGCCGAAGCCGACCACGTAGGTCACCATGTGCTGGCCGTGGTTCTCGTCGATCCCGCAACGCGTTGGGACCTTGTCGGCCAGATCGCGGTGCAGGTCGCGGGCGTAGTAGCGCATGGCGACGTCGGCCAGGGTGTTCGATCGCGCATCGGCATAAGGCGGGCCGCCGAATGCGTAGGTCTTGCCGCCGGCCGACCAGCTGTGATCGTCGGCGTCGACGTTGCCGATTCCGGTCAGGTCGTCGGTGTAGTAGCCGTCGGTGACCAGGATGGCGACGTTCTGCTGGCAGGCCCCCGCGGCTTCGGTGGCGGGCGCGACGGGCTCGGTGAGCACCGGGCAGTTGCGGTTGCCGAATAGGTTGGTGCCGTCGCAGGCATAGTACTCGCCGGCGGCCATGAGCGCTTCGCGCAGCGGCGTGCCCTCGCTCAGGCGGACATTGAACAGGGTGCGCAGCAGCGCGCTCTTGGCGGGGGCGCCGGCGCTGCCGGTAACCGAGGCGATTTCGCGGCGGTTGTCGGCGGCGTCGGTATGGATGCCGGCCATGCCCATGCGCACGCCTTGGGCGGAGTCGATGGCCTTGGACAGGGCGTATTGAGCCGCGTGCAGGCGCCGGCGGTGATAGCTGAACCAATTGGCGAAGTTCTGGATTTCATCCTGGTAGCTGCGCAGATAGCAGCCGTCGCTGGCCGGCGTCTGGCCGGCGCCGCATTGGTTGCCGGGCTTGATTTCCACCAGCCGGTAACCGTCCTCGGCATCGACCACGCCGTCCTGGTCGGTGTCGATCCAGACGTAGTACATCGCCGGCAAGTACTCGACCTGGATGGTGCGCTCTGGTTCGTTTCTTTTGCGGTGGACCGCGCTGCGGAAGGTCCGGGTGGCGGTAAGGTCGTACCTGCGAGCGCCGGTGTCGAACGGGTCGATCGGCGCCGCTTTGGGGTCGACATCGCGATAGGGGTTGCCCGCCGCGTCCGTGCCGGCCCAGGGCTCGTAGGTTTCCGCCGGGTTGTAGTAAAGGCGGTTGTAGTGATGGTTGCGGGCGCGCCAGACGCCAGGCAGGCGGTCGCCGTAACCGGCGTCGTTCACCGTTTCCTGGGTCGGGACCACCAGCTTCTGGCGGTCGTCGGTCGAGCCGGTTCCGGCCGCCTCGCGGTTTTCGCTGGCCCAGAAGGTGTAGTACCAGCCGACGCTGGCTTCGGGATGATTGCTCCACATCAGGCCGCCGGCGGCCGTGGAGCCGTACAGCTCTTCGGGGATGGCGCTTTCTGTGGTCACCATGTCCCAGTCCATGCTGGTGGAGTCGTCCAGCAGGAAGAAGATGTTCGGCTCGGCGTTGATGGTGGCGAACAACGGGATTTGCGCGAGCTCGCCCAGCGAGCCGTGGGCGGTCGCGGTAGGAATCAACGCGGCGGCCAGCGCGATGGCGATTCGGGAACCGTGCCTGCGCTGCATCGTGTCAGAAAACTCGACCGTAGTGGCTGCGGAGGACGACCTGCGCGATATCGGAGCCTCCTGTGCCGCGGGCGGTGATCAGGAACGACGCGTGGACGCCGCCACCCATGCTGGTCTTGCCGTAGCCCTGCAGATTGAGCCTCCCGCCGGCGGTGTCCGTTCCGAGCAGCTGGATGTAATAGCGCGGGGTCGACGCCGTGCCGCCGAGCGCGCTGGCCGCGCGCGATTTGGCGTCGGTCCAGGTATCGGCGGCGTAGGGGGCGGGCGGTACGTCGTCCGGTGCGTAGAAACCGGCCACGGTCGCGAACGCGCCGAGGTCGGTGAGCGATTCGAGCTCAGCTTCGGCTTCGCGCAAGGCCGCTTCGGCGGCTTGCAGGGCCAGCAGGCGATCACGGGCGTTGCCGGTCATCTGCTCGTCGAGTCGGGCGGTCTGTAGCGCGGTCATGCCGAGGAGGGTCAATACCAGCAGCATGAGCAGGCTGACGATGAGCACGGCACCGCGCTGCCGCGGCGCGTCGGAACGGGGGGGAGCAGCTCTGGCTGCCATCGGCTAAACCCTGTTGCGGATCTGGATGGTGGTGGTGAACACGCGCCGCAGCCGGCGGTCGGTCGCGGTGACGGTCGTGCCGTTGTAGCGGTAGCGCTGCGGCTCGGCGACCACGTTGTCGTCACGGCTGCGCAGCAGCAGCGATACTCGGACGCTGACCACCTGTTTCATGTCGGTTACCTGGTCGGCGCTTACGTAGTAGTTGGCGGAACGGTCGCCGTCGGTGTCTTCGCCGTAGAGGATCTGCAGGTCTTCGACGTCTTCGATCAGCGGCTGGTTGTTGCGGCGAAGGGTATGACCGACGACCTCATAAACGGTTTCCTGAAGGCGCATGACTTTGGCGTCTTTCCCGTATTCCTTGGAAAGCCGTTGTTGCGCGTTGCCGGGCGGTTTTGGGCTGGAACCTTGGCCTTCTTTATGGACGAGCGCTCCGGAAATGCGCGGATTGCCGTCGGTGATCTGGAAAACGTCAGCCGATCGGCAATCGGAAACCAGCAGAATGTCGCCGAGCTCGAATTCTTCGCGCTTGGCGTCGGCGATGGCCACCTGGACCAGAGATGGGTCGAATGTCGCCTGTTTCGTGACCGGAATGCCGCCGCTGCCCCCGCGGATTATCAACCGGTCGGGGGCCGCCCCGCCTTCCACGCCGTCGATGCCGCCCCGTTCGATGTCGATGCGACCGGGGCCCGCGCGCAGATTGTTGTGAAGCTCGGCGAGCGAGGCGCAGCCTAGAAAGCCGGCCATGCGGATATCGCGGCTCAGGAACTCGAGCGCGAACAGGCCGTTTTCTTGTAGGCGGGCGGCGTTTTCCTGGGCGCGGTAGGCTTGCTGGCTGGCGGTGTAGATCCGCACCACGCCGGCGACCAGGAGCAACCCTAGCGTACTGGCGATCATCAGTTCCGTCAGCGACAAGCCACGTTGCCGCCGTTTGTCGGCAGGAAAGCCGCTCATGGCTGAAAACTCACATGAAACGCCATCCGCTCGCTGTCTTGCGGCTCATGCGGCGTCAGCCGGTCGTTCCACCAGATCTTGACGACGTAGTGCTCGCCGACGCCGTCGCACGCCGGCGAGGCGGAGCCCGTGCCATCGTCCGGCGAGCTGTCGATGCAGACGACGCCTTCGCCCTGCGGCAGCTGTTTGGCAAGGTTGGCGGCCCATTCGTAGAGATCGTGCCTTGCCAAGGCCGAGGGCGAGCAGCCGGGAGGCGAAAGGCAGGCGTCGCTGCGGCTGGGGGCGGGGTTGTCGTAGTCGCCGTTGGCGACCGCGGCCCTGTTCGCCCGCATTCGCTCGATGAGGTCGTAGGCGAGCGCTGTCGCCTGGCTGCGCAAATATGAGCCGTGGTTGCTTTTCAGCCCCGTGACCTGAAGTCCCGCGAGCCCCAGAAGCCCTACCGCGAGAACCAATACGGCCACGAGCGTTTCGACGAGAGAGAAAGCTCTTTGACGACAGCGCCAGTTCATGCGTTCCCTGCAGTTTATGGCGATGTGGTTTAAGAGTTATTTTGTTTTTGATTGGCTTTTGTGCTTGTCGAGGGTTGATAAATATATGGCGGGATGCGTTCGGCTGGCAATGGTTCTGTTGGTTTTTGTGGTGAATTAATTAAATTTTTGGTGATATTAGTTTCAGTTGTTTTGCGGTTGTTGGGTTCCGTTAAGGGGTGTCCTCTCGGAAAGACGGCGGTCTCGGGGCCTGTGGGCAAAAACGCGTAGGGCAGGATATGTCGCGCTCCGGCCTCATGGTTTCCGGTTGCCGCTCGCCGCTTGTCGGCTCGGCGATGCCTTTGGTCCCGCGCGATCTGGAAGTCCGCAGTGCCTCGGATATGGTGTTGTCGGGATATCGGGCAAGGACGGTGCCGGACCGGTTCGGACCGTATGAAGAACAACAGCATGCAGCGACAAGCCGGCGTCACATTGATCGAGCTGATCGTCACGCTCTTCGTGGTGGCGATCGTGACCATGGTCGCCATACCTGCGTTCCGCACCTTTCTCCAGAACAACCGCATGATCGCGGTGACCAACGACGTGGTGCTCGCTTTCAACGCCGCGCGCAGCGAGGCGGTGAAGCGGCGTCAGACGGTACGCGTCTGTGCTGGCGACACGGCCAGCGGCTGCCAGGCCGGGGCAGGCTTCGAGGAAGGCTGGCTGGTTTGGATAGATGGCAACGGCAATGACCAGTTCGACGCCGGCGAGGAGCTGCTGGTGCAGAACAAGATCGAGGGGCTCACCATCGAGGGCTTCGATGCCATCCGCTTCGACGCTTCCGGAGTGCCGGATAGCAGCGGAACCTTGTCCATCTGCGACAGCCGCGGCGTCGATAGCGCGCGCGGTGTCAGTGTGTTGCCGACCGGCCGGATTACGACGTCGGGGGTTACGCCGTCATGCGGATGAGAAGGGATATGTCGGCTCATCGGGCGAGTCAGGGTGGCGTCACTCTGATCGAGGTGCTGGTGGCGGTGGTCGTGCTCTCCATCGGCCTGTTGGGCGTGGCGGGGCTGCAGGCCGCCGGCCTGCGCTTTACCCAGAATGCCGCGCTGCGCTCGCAGGCGGTGGTCATCGCCACCGATATCGCCGACCGGATTCGCTCCAACCCGGACGGCTTGGCGGCCGGCTACTACAACAGCTTCAGCAGCGCCGATCACGTCAACACCGCCACCCCTAACTGCATCACTGAAGCCGGCGGCTGCAATCCGCAGGAGTTGGCCAACTACCACATTCGCGACTGGTCGCGTAATACCGTCGCCGCCATGCCCGGCGGTGCCAGCGCGACGGTGACTTGCGGTGCCGATAACTGCCAGGTGGTGGTGACCTGGACCGGTCTGGAGAAGTCCGGTGTCTCGGCCACGCCGCCCAAGATGCGGATCGCCTTCGTTCCTTCGGCGTTGTTGTGAGGGTGGCAGGCATGAAGGGAACGCTTTTCCGACGGCAGCGCGGTCTGACTTTGATCGAAATCATGATCGCGGTGACGCTCGGTCTGATTCTGACGGCTGGGATCATTCAAATCTTCGTCGGCAGCAAGCGAACTTATCACGCCACCGAAGGCTTGGCCCGTATGCAGGAAAACGGCCGCTTCATCACGGACGTGATCGCTCACGACCTGCGTCACGTGCTCTACCGTGGCTGTGTCGACCCCAACAATCCGGCCAATACCGCCTACATCTCGACGGTCGTCACCGACCCGTTCGACCCGCCGATCGTCGGTTACGACAACAGCGGCACCCTGCCGGCCGGTGCGGTGGCCGGCACCGATGCCGTGACCGTGCGCTTTGCGGATCCACGGGGCATTCCGCTCAAGAGCGCGATGGCGGACGAGTACGGCGATATCACAGTGGCCTCCGATCGCGGGCTGTCCGCCGGCGATGTCGCGATCATCGCCGACTGCGTGCAGGCCGATGTCTTCACGATCACCGACGTGATCGACAACGGCTCTTCGACCTTCGTGATCAAGCATGACGCCGTGTTTGACGGCGATACCGTCAACCAGAACCCGAACAAGGCCGACAACGGCAGCGGCGTTACGCCGCTTTCCAAGGCCTATGGCACCGACGCGCAGCTCATGATCCTGCGCGATCGCACCTACTTCGTGCGCAATACCGGTCGTACCGCCATAGACGGTACGCCGATCCTAGCGCTGGCGCGCCGCTCCGGCGGCCAGGTCGAGGATCTGATCGAGGGGGTGGCCAACCTGCAGATTCTGTATGGGGAGCGGCTTGCCAACGGCAACGTCCGCTTCGTGCCGGCGGGTACCAGCGGTCTGGACATGAACAAGGTCGCCGCGGTGCAGGTGGGCATTCTGCTGCAGACCGTGGAAGCGGTCGGCGAGCCCTCGGCGGCCAATCAAACATTCACGATCGCGGGAACCTCGGTCACGGTGCCGGCCGGCGATCGCCGTCTATGGCGGGCCTTCAACGTCACCACGCGTCTGCGTAACCAGTTGCCGGAAAACCAGCTGTAGGACTGGGGGCGATATGAGAAGTCGGGCATACGGCCGCCGCATGGCCTTGGGTAGACGCGCCCAGCGGGGTGCGGTGTTGGTGGTGGGGCTGCTGATCCTGCTGGTGCTGACGCTGATCGGTGTCACGGCGATGCGTGGCGCCACGCTGGAAGAGCGCATGGCCGCCAACGCGACTTTCACCCAGCAGGCGCTGCAGGCGGCCGATAGCGCCGCCGAGGCGGCGATGAGGCAGAACCATCTGGCCAGCGCCATTTCTTTGGGCCTGAGCAATGAACTGGAGCTGGATGGCAGCGATATCGATCTCGGCATACCGGCAACCGAGACCGCCGTTACCGTTGCCGCGGAAATCTTCTACCGCAGCAAGAACTCGTTTTCCGAAGGCTGGAGTGCCGGCATAGGCAAGGGCTTTACCGAGCATAACTTCGACATCGTCGGTATCGGTCGCATACCTGCCGCGAATGCCGAGCAGGTCGTTACCCGCGGGGCCATGGCTAGAGGTCCGGCCGAAGAATTGTCTTTTGCTGAATAGCGCCGATCGTGAGGGGTCGCTATGAAACGCAACAATAATAAGCTGCTCGTTTTTCTCGCTAGTCTGCTCTATAGCATGAGTGGGCTCTCGCCGGTATGGGCGGACGATACGGAAGTTTTTTTCGGCGCCACGGCCAACCTCAATAACGTTCTACCTAACGTGCTGTTCGTTCTGGATACCTCGATTTCGATGGGGTCGAGTAGTGGCTATGTTCCCGGAACGGGCAAGACTCGCCTGGAGAACATGAAGGAAGCTCTTCAGTTGATGTTGGACACCGTGCCAGACATCAACGTGGGTCTTATGAAGTTCAACTACTCCGAAGGCGGCCCGGTGCTGTATCCGGTGCGCTATATCAATCAGCGCCTGGGAGAGGATGAGCAAGCGACCAGCATTAACCGTACTATCGGCAGCGGCGCGGATGATGCTGTCGAAAGGGGCGGCATCGTGTATCTGGACGACAACGATCTGATTCTCGCTCGCCATTTCCAGTTCGACCAGCTCCAGGAGATTACCGTCACGGTTAATAGTGGAAATGACGATGCGCGGGAGCGAGTGCGCGGCAATAACGCTAATGAAATAGGGAATGTTTCGCTCACTGACCAAACGCTGACCATGAGCTCAAGTTGGATGCACGGTCTGCGGTTCACGGATGTGGGCATTCCGAAGGACTCGCTGATCTTGGAGGCCGAATTATCGCTGCGCGCGTCGGATGGCGATAGTCAGGATGTCGAGCTTCGGTTCTATGGGCAGAATGCCGGTCACGCTGAGGCTTTCTCGACCAATAAGCGCAATATTTCCAATCGAAGCAAGACCACCGCGTTCGCGAGTTATGCGCCGGGTCGGTGGACGAAGGACTCGTGGTATACCGTTGCCGGTTTGGGTCCGGTGATCTCGGAAATCGTCAGTCATCCTGATTGGGAAGTCGGCAATGCCCTAGCCCTCATTCAGACGCATGTGGGCGGCAATCAGCGGCGGATGTGGTCGCGGGACAAGGGGAATGGTAATCAGGCGCAGCTCAAGGTTACTTTCGCCGCGTCGATGAGCGCCCAGCCCGCCAAGGTGGGATTGCGGTTCACCGATGTCGGCATTCCGCAAGGGGCGACGATCACCAGCGCGTCGCTCGAGTTCGTCGCCAAGAGCGACGAGTCGGCGGACATGTCGGACGCCCCCCTGGTGATCGAAGGGATCCTCGAAGCCGATGCCAGGCCTTTCCAGGCCGGTGTGGCCGATATCTCCACCCGCAGCCGCACGATGGCCTCGGTGCAGTGGACGCCGGACGCTTGGACGGCCGGTACCAGCTATTCGACCCCCGATCTCACCCAGATCGTGCAGGAGATCGTCAACCAGAACGACTGGTGCGGCAACAACGCCATGGGCTTCGTCATCAGCGGTGAGGCCGCCGAGGCGTTCCGTCGGGCCATGAGCTACGAGGCGGACAGCAGCCTGGCGCCGCGGTTGCACATCAGCTACGAGCCCACCAGCGATCCAGGCTGCATGAATCAGGTGCTGGTGTACCGGATCTCGGACTCCAAGGACGACGCGCACAAATCGGGCAGCAGTGTCAGCACCAATTCGTCCTCGGTTTCCGTTTCCGCGAGCAACGGTTACGAGGCTGGCTTCCGGTTCCGGGACGTGCGGATCCGCAATAACGCGGAGATTCTGGAAGCGTATCTGACGCTGACCGCGTCCAACAATGGCAGCGGCGATGTAACGGGAACCATCAAGGGCGAGAGGGTGGCCAACAGTAGCGCTTTCGGTACCAACGGCAACAATATCAGCAGCCGTCCTAGGACCAATGCGTCCGTCAGCTGGAGCATGTCGCCGTGGCAGAAGGATCAGAGCTACCGCTCGCCCGATCTCAGCGCGATCATCAAGGAGGTGGTCAGCCAGGAAGGCTGGTCGGCGGGCAACGCGTTGACCCTGATTCTTTCCGCCGACGGTTCCAGGTCTGCCTATTCGTGGGATGGCAAAGCGATGTCGTCGGCGGTTCTCACCATCAAAGTGCGCCAAAGCGAGGTGGTGTACCGCACGGTGCGCGATCTGCTCAAGGAAGAGGTCGCCGCGCTGTCGACCTCGGGTTATACGCCGGCCGTGGAAGCCTATTACGAGGCGCTGCGCTACTACCGTGGCGAGAGCGTCGATTACGGTAAGCGGCGAGGTGACAATCACACCAGCGAACGGGTTAGCCATCCGCTGTCCTGGACTGGCGGCCGGCTCGTACGGGATGACAAGTGCACGGATGCCAATCTGAACAGCAGTGCTTGCACCAGCGAGCGCATCGAGGGGGATGCCGTTTACATCAGCCCGATCACCGATGCCTGTCAGGCCAACTTCATCGTCTTGTTGACCGACGGCGAGGCGAACAGCAACGAGGTTCAGAATCGCGCCAAGCAGTTGATGGGCAAAACCACCAACTGCACGAGCGCCTCCAGCGGCGAGCTTTGCGCCCGCGATCTGGCCGAGTGGGCTTATACCGCCGATCATTCGGACATCAACGGCACCCAGTTCATCCGCACCTATACCGTCGGTTTCAACCTCGACGAAGGTGGAAATGCCGCCGCGATCCGGATGCTGCAGGACATGGCCGATAAGGGCGGCGGTCGCTACAGCTCGGCGTCGACCGCGCAGGAGCTGGCCGCGGTGTTCCGGAACATCATCGACGATGTGCTGAAGACCGACACCACCTTCGTGTCGCCAGGCGTTGCCGTCAACCAGTTCAACCGCCTGCAGCACCAGGATCAGATCTATTTCTCGCTGTTCCGGCCGGAGCGGAGCATGTTCTGGAGCGGCAATCTCAAGCGCTATCGGCTGGATCCGGCGACCAACAAGCTCAAGGACCGCAACAATCAGGACGCGGTCGATCCCAATACCGGCTTCTTCGTCGATACGGCGGCTAGCTACTGGCCCGATGCCGCCAACCTCGTGGACGGCGGCGATGTCACCAAGGGCGGCGCGGCCGCTCAGCTGCCGGCGCCGGATAACCGCAAGGTGTACACCTATCTCGGCGGCAACAAGGCGCTGACCGCCGCCGAGAACAAGGTGCACGAGGATACGGCGGGTATCACCAAGGAGCTGTTGGGTATCGGTTCCAAGAGCGATGCTTACCGCACTTGGTTGCTGAAGTGGGCGCGTGGCGTCGACATCGGGCCCGACGGTACGGTCGGTTCCGACAGCGGCCGCAAGGAATTCGCCGATCCGCTGCACTCGGTGCCGGTGATCGTTACCTACGGTGACGAGGAGGCGACGCACCAGAACATCCTGTTCTTCGGTACCAACGACGGCTTCCTGCATGCCGTCGACGCTTCCAACGGCCGGGTGCGCTTCTCCTTCATCCCCAGGGAGCTGCTCACGAACCTGGATTACTACTTCCGTAATCCGGACGGTGTGAACCGGATCTACGGCATGGACGGACCGATTACCGTCTGGAAGCAGGGAACCGGCGACGATGCCAAGGTGTACCTGGTGGCCGGCATGCGCCGCGGCGGCCGCAACTACTATGCGCTCGACGTTACCAATCCCGACGCGCCGCGATTCGAGTGGATGATCGAAGGTGGCAGCGATAACTTCAAGGAACTCGGGCAAACCTGGTCGCGGCCCATCCCGACCCGGGTAAAGATCGGGGCCAACACCAAGACCGTGCTGATTTTCGCCGGCGGTTATGATCCGGGCCAGGACGACCACCTGACCCGGACCGCGGATACCTATGGTCGGGCGATCTACATCGTCGACGCCAAGACCGGCGCCAAGCTCTGGTCGGCGGGCCCCACCGCGCTGGGCTTCGATCAGCAGTTCGCCGATATGCAGTACAGCATTCCGGGCGATCTGCGTGTGCTCGATATCGATGGTGACGGCCTGGCGGACCGCATCTACATGGCCGATGTCGGCGGTCAGGTGTGGCGGTTCGACATCAACAACGGCGCGGCGGCCTCGCAGCTCATGAAGGGCGGTGTGATCGCCCGGCTGTCGGGGGAGGATGCGCAGAGCAACCGGCGCTTCTACTATGCGCCGGACGTCGCGTTGATCTCCGTTAAGGGCGATCGCTACATCTCGATCGCCATCGGTTCGGGGTTCCGCGAGCATCCGCTCAACACCACGATCCAGGACCGCTTCTATGTGCTGCGGGACCGCAACGTGTTCACGGCGCCGGCCAGCTACGTAGCGCGAACCGAGGCCGATCTGTATGACGCCACGGACAACTTGATCGGCCAGGGAACGGCGGAACAGCAGAGCGAGGCGCAGGTGGCGCTCAAGAATGCCCACGGTTGGTATATCCGGTTGACCAACCGCGGCGAGAAGGTGCTGGCGTCGGCGGCGACGGTCGACCGCAAGGTGCTGTTCACCACCTTCCAGCCGGACGCTCAGGCGATCGGTACCTGCTCCGCCGGCTACGGGCTCGGGCGCTATTACGCGCTGAACGTGCACGATGCCACTCCGGTGCTGGATATCAATGGCGACGGTCAGCTCACCAGCGCGGATCGTTCGCAGGAGCTGAAGCGCGGCGGCATTCCGCCCGAGCCGACGGTGCTGCTGCCCGGCAATGGGGACACGCTGATCATGATCGGGCCGGAGACCGTGCCGCTCGACGTGACGGTCCGGAACCCGGGTACCTATTGGCGGCAGGATTGATCAGAGGTTAGAGCATGATACGAGTCGCGCCCGTACGAGGCTTCACATTGATCGAGCTGGTGGTCGTCGTGCTGATCGTCGGCATTCTCGCTTCCATCGCCTATCCGATTTATACGGATCAGGTGCGCAAGGGCCGGCGTGCGGATGCCAAGGCCGCGTTGGTGACCGCGCAGCAGCAGATCGAGCGTTGCTACACCAGCACCCTGGACTACACCAAGTGCAGCCTCGGTTCGTCGACCTCGGAGAACGGCTTCTACTCGATCGCTTTCGCCACTAGCCCGGCGCGTACGGCGAGCACCTATGTACTGGTGGCCACCGCCGAGAACGTGCAGGCGTCCGATACCGACTGCGCCAAGTTCACCTTGAGCAATGCCGGGGAGCGCAAAGCGTATACCTCTGGTGATGTCGAGAACCCGAACTGCTGGTAGCGCGGAGAGTGCGGCCATGAACATGCGTGCGCGCAAACTCTTGTTCCCGGCACTGCTGGGGCTGTCGATCGCGGTGGCGGCCCCGGCCGAGGCGCAGGTCGAGGAATGTCTGCCCGAGAACGTCAGGTACACCGCCGAGGGCGCCTGGGGTGCCCTGACTCAGGAGGCGTTTCTGCGCTACCGCAGCGCCAGTCCCGAGGAGCAGGTCAAGATGCGCTACTCGGGCACTGCGGTGCGCTATTCCACCGGGCAGAAGGTCTGCGTCGGGGGGGCCTGGCCGGCGGAAGACGCGGTGCGGGTGCTTGGCGGTTACGGGCAGCTGCGCTACTGGGTGCCGAGGTCGGCGCTGCGCGGAGACGGTTGACAGACCCCGAGGACTCGTCGGCGCCGTTGGGCGGATGACGTGGTCGCGGTATTGCTTCATCATGTTCGCTCTTTCCTGAGATGGACCGGTAGGCAGGGCGGCATGAGCGACTGCATCGTAGTCGGCGGCGGTATCGCGGGCCTGTTGGCCGCGTGGGAACTCGCGCAGGCCGGGATGAAGGTGACGGTGCTCGACCGGCAAGCGGTTGGGCGGGAGGCTTCATGGGCCGGCGGCGGGATCCTGGCACCGTTGCCGCCCTGGCGCTACCCAGATGCCATCTGGCGGCTGTGCGCGCTCAGCCAGCCGCTGTTCCAGGCGTTGAACGACGAATTGCTACAGGCGGGCGGCGTCGATCCCGAGCTTACCGTCGCCGGCATGCTGGTGCTCGATCCGGGCGAAGCGGACGCCGGCATGGCTTGGGCACGGGCGCAGGGCGTGCCCGCGCGGCGGCTGAGCCGGCAGGAGATCGCCGCCTTGGCGCCCGCCGCGGCGGGCGAGGACGAGGGGGTGTACCTACCCACGGTCGGGCATATCCGTAACCCGCGCTTGCTCAAGGCGCTTGCCGCCGTGCTGGCGCAACGCGGTGTGCGGTTCGTCGAGGGCGCGGAAGTTTCCGCGATCGAGGTGCGGGGAGACCGCGTCAGCGGCGTGTCGACCTCGCATGGCTTCATGGCGGCCGACCGCGTGGTGGTGGCGGCCGGTGCCTGGTCCGGCCGACTGCTGCATGATCTGCCGTTCCCGCCAGCGGTGCGGCCGGTGCGCGGCCAGATGCTGCTGTTCGTCGCGCCGCCTGGCCTGATCAAGCCGATCCTGCTGCAGGAAGGGCACTACGCGGTGCCGCGGCGCGACGGCCGGATCCTGGTCGGTAGCACCATGGAAGACGTCGGCTTCGACAAGTCGGTTACCGGCGATGCGTCCGAGCTTCTCCACCGCGCCGCGGCGAAGATGCTGCCGGCGCTGGCCGGTTCCGCGGCTGCTCTGCATTGGGCGGGGCTGCGCCCAGGTTCGCCGGGCGGCTTGCCTTACATCGGCCCGCACCCGGGCATACGCGGCCTCTACGCCAACACCGGACATTTCCGTAACGGCGTGTGCACCGCGCCGGCCTCGGCCGGCCTGCTGGCCGATCTGATGCTGGGACGTACGCCAAGACTCGATCCCGAGCCTTATGCGTGGACCGAACGGCGCACGTCAGCGGACGGCGTTGCCTGAGCCGACTGGGAACCGTATAATCCTGCGGCTCTTCTACCTTGCAGGCCGGAGTAGCTCAGTCGGTAGAGCAACTGATTCGTAATCAGTAGGTCGTAGGTTCGATTCCTATCTCCGGCACCATATACTTCAAGCACTTAGCCCAACCCCCAAGGTTGGGCTTTTTGCTTTTCGGGCGATCGCCGGGCTGCGGGAGGACTGGTATGCAGGGCGCGTCCTCCCGAACCGCGTCGGCCCAGGAAGCTGCCTGGCGTTCGTGCGATCCCCTTCACGATCCGAGCCTAGCGATCGCGATCCGTCGTTGCCTTAGCCTGCGTCACCGCCCACACTAACGGGCGGCCGATAAGCAGTTGGCAACTATTACAATGACAGAAGCGACTCCCATGCAGTGGATCTCCGCCGTGCTGTTCGCGCTGGCGCTGGTCCATACCTTCTCTACTAAATTCTTCGAACGCCTGGCCCATACCCGGCCGGCCCACGCCGGCGTCTGGCATCTGCTCGGCGAGGTCGAGATCGTTTTCGGCTTCTGGGCGATGGTGCTGGTCGCGGTGATGTTCTTCGTGGCTGGCGGTGAAGAGGCGCTGGCCTACATCGACTCCCGGAACTTCACCGAGCCGATGTTCGTGTTCACCATCATGGTGGTGGCGGCGAGCCGGCCGGTGCTGCAGTTCGCGACCTGGGCGGTGCGGGGTTTCGCCCGTCTGCTGCCGTTGCCGGGGGCGATGGCGATGTACCTGGCGGTGCTGCTCGTCGTGCCGCTGCTAGGCTCGCTGATCACCGAGCCCGCGGCGATGACGGTGGCGGCGCTGACGCTGCGTGACCAGTTCTACCGGCGCGGCGTGTCGAACACTTTCAAGTACGCCACGCTGGGCGTGCTGTTCGTCAACGTGTCCATCGGCGGTACCCTGACGCCGTTCGCCGCGCCGCCGGTGCTGATGGTGGCCGGCCCCTGGGGATGGGATGTGGCGTTCATGCTGACCCAGATCGGCTGGAAGGCGGCAGTTGCGACCGCGGTCAATGCCGTTGGCGTGACGCTGCTGTTCCGCAAGGAGCTGGCCGCGCTTGGCTCGGCGGCGCCCGACAAGGAGGACGCGGTGCCGGTGCCGCTGATTCTGGTGCACTTGGCCATTCTGGTCGGCATCGTGGTGTTCCTGCACCACCCGCCGGTGTTCATGGCGTTCTTCCTGCTGTTCATGGGCATCGCCACGGCCTATCCGCAGTATCAGGGGCGGCTGATCCTGCGCGAGGGGCTGCTGGTGTCGTTCTTCCTGGCCGGGCTGGTGGTGCTGGGCGGCCAGCAACAGTGGTGGCTGGAGGCGGTGCTGATGAAGATGGACGCCAACGCGATCTTCTACGGCGCCACCGCGCTGACGGCGATTACCGACAATGCCGCGCTGACCTATCTGGGCTCGCTGGTGCCGGGCTTGTCGGATGAGTTCAAGTACGCGCTGGTCACCGGCGCCGTGACCGGCGGCGGGTTGACGGTGATCGCCAATGCGCCCAATCCGGCCGGTATGTCCATCCTGCGCCACGACTTCCGCGACAGCGCGGTCAACCCCTTGAAGCTGCTGGCAGCGGCCGCGCTGCCGACGCTGGTGGCGATGCTGGCGTTCCGGCTGCTGTAGCGGGGAGCCTCGCCACCGACCCCGCTCCCGGTTCCGGGAGCGGGGGGCGGGAACGCCTCAGCGCTCGAAGCGCATGGACAGGTCGATTGCCTGCACGTGCTTGGTGAGCGCGCCCACCGAGATGTAGTCGACGCCGGTCTCGGCGACCTGCCGCAAGCGGCCGAGATCCATGTTGCCGGACGCTTCCAGCTTGGCGCGGCCGGCGTTGAGCGCCACCGCGTCGCGCAGCATCTCCAGGCTGAAGTTGTCCAGCAGCACCATTTTCGCACCGGCGTCCAGGGCTTCGCGCAGCTCGTCCAGGTTCTCCACCTCGATCTCGGTCGGTACATCCGGATGCAGGCGCCGGGCCTGCTCCAGCGCCGCCGTGATGGAGCCGGCGGCGTAGATGTGGTTCTCCTTGATCAGGATGGCGTCGTACAACCCCATACGGTGATTGCTGCCGCCGCCGCAGCGCACCGCGTACTTCTGCGCTTGCCGCAAGCCGGGGATGGTTTTGCGGGTGTCGAGGATGCGCGTCTTGGTGCCGGCCACGGCCTGGGCGTAGCGGTGAGCGACGGTGGCGGTAGCGGACAAGGTCTGCAGGAAGTTGAGCGCCGTGCGCTCGCCGGTGAACAGCGCCCGTACCGGTCCTTGCAGCCGGCACAGCAGCTGGTTGGGCTGCACCAAATCGCCGTCCTTGACCTGCCATTCCACCGTCACCCGCGGATCGACCTGGCGGAAGACTTCGTCGAACCAGGCCTGGCCGCAGATCACGGCTTGCTCGCGACTGATCACCGTCGCCTTGCCCACGGCATCGGCGGGCAGCAGGTCGGCGGTCAGGTCGCCGCCGCCCACGTCTTCGGCCAGGGCGCGGCGGACGTCGTCGCGAACGATCTCGCTATTCATGGTCCTCTCCGGTGTGCTGAGCTCGGGTGTATCGGCGCCGGCCCCCGGGGGCGTGTCCGGCGCGCGGCGCACCATTCTGGCATGGTCGAAGTCGGCGCGGGTATGGCGTCGGCGGGCAAGACGGAATCCTTCCCCCCTCCCGGAACCGGGAAGGGGGAAGGCCGGGCGAGCGGGCGCCTCGCGTCCTTGGGCGCCGGTCAGGCGATGGTGACGCTCGCGTCCAGGTAGACGTCCTGGATGGCGTTGAGCAGAGCCACGCCCTCCTTGAACGGCTTCTGGAACGCCTTGCGGCCGGAAATCAGGCCCATGCCGCCGGCGCGCTTGTTGATCACCGCGGTGCGCACGGCGTCGGCCAGGTCGCTTTCGCCCTTAGACTCGCCGCCGGAGTTGATCAGGCCGATCCGGCCCATGTAGCAATTGGCGACCTGGTAGCGGGTCAGGTCGATGGGGTGGTCGCTGGTCAGCTCGGCGTAGACCTTGCGATGGGTCTTGCCGAACTGCAGCGCGTTGAAGCCGCCGTTACACTCGGGCAGCTTCTGCTTGATGATGTCGGCGCCGATGGTCACGCCCAGATGGTTGGCTTGGCCGGTGAGGTCGGCGGCGGTGTGGTAGTCGACGCCGTCCTTCTTGAAGGCGTTGTTGCGGGTATAGCACCAGAGGATGGTGACCATGCCCAGCTCGTGGGCGTAAGCGAACGCCTCGCTGATTTCCTGGATCTGCCGGCGCGATTCGTGCGAGCCGAAGTAGATGGTGGCGCCGATGCCGACCGCGCCCATCTCGAAGCACTGCTTGACCTGGGCGAATAGGGTCTGGTCGTAGATGTTCGGGTAGGACAGCAGCTCGTTGTGGTTGATCTTGACCACGAACGGGATCTTGTGGGCGTAGCGGCGCGCCACCGCGCCCAGCACGCCGAAGGTCGAGGCGACGGCGTTGCAGCCGCCTTCGATCGCCAGCCTGACGATGTTTTCCGGATCGAAGTAATCGGGGTTGGGCGCGAAAGAGGCGCCGGCGGTGTGTTCCACGCCCTGGTCGACCGGCAGAATGGAGATGTAGCCGGTGCCGGCCAGCCGGCCGTGGTTGAGCAGTGTCTGGTAGGAGCGCAGTACGCCGGGCTTGCGGTCCGATTGCGCCAGCACGCGATCGACGAAATCGGGGCCGGGCAGGTGGAGTCTGCTGCTGGGGATGCCCTCGCAGCGGTGGGCGAGCAGATGTTCGGCTTCGTCACCCAGCAATGCCTGGATGTCCGTCATGCTATTTCTCCCTCTGGCTTGCGTTATCCATTTATGACGACAACCGGTGACACAGTATGGCTCATCGGCCGTCCGTCGGACGGCGTGGTCCGCCTGGCGGAAAGACCGGGGCCGTGTGAACTCGGTCACGGTCTGGGGTGAGGACTCTCTCTACTAATAGCTGCTATAAATGCTAATAACACTTTAAAGATGCCACGGTGGCCTTATGAGCCCGGAAGATAAGGTCATTTACCTCGACGCCGCGAAGAACGCGGTCCGGGGGGCGATCAGCGGCGCCTACGACCAGCTGCGACAGCTGGCGATGAAGCGTCTGGCGGCGCTGTTCTCCAACATGCTCGACCATGCCGACGATGCGCTGTTCGAGCGTGCCGAGAAGGCCGAAACCAACCAAGAGCAGTCCTCGTACTTCTCCGCGATGCGCCTGGTGCGCCTGCGCCGCAGGGAGTTGGAGGAAGGCTTTCAGCGTGAGCTGATGGCCGGTTTCCGGGCACTGACGTCCTCCACCGAAGCCCGCCGCGTGGTGCGCGAAACGCGCTTGGACGAGTCCGACCTCAGCCTGGTCGACAACGAGGCCCTGGAGCAGTCCATCGCCATCGACAGCATGACCGCCAAGGCCCGGGCGCGCAACGCGCTGGCTTTGTCGCATCTGACCATGCGGCTGGACCATCTGCTGCCGCAGCGCGAGGTCAACGAACACAACAACCCGCTCGATCCGCGTCAGGTCACCCGCGCTTTCGCCGCCGCCGCCGATGTGCTGGAGCTGGAGATCGCCCCTCGTCTGGTGATCTTCAAGCTGTTCGACAAGTTCGTGATGAGCCAGCTGGGCGGGCTGTACGACGAGGCCAACCGCACCTTGATCGAGCTCGGCATCCTGCCGACGCTCAAGGGTACCGTTGGTGGCCGCCGCAGCGAGGCAGCGCCGTCCGCCGGCGCGCCGCAAGCCCAAGCCGAGGCGGCGTCCGTCGTGGCCGATCCATCCGCAGGGGATGGGGCGGCTGTGGTGCAGATGCTGCATCAGCTGCTCGCCAACCAGAAATACGGCGGCACGCCGCCCCCGCCGCAATGGACCGGCGTGGGTTACGCGCCGACGGCGGGCTACGGCGCCGGCGCGAGCCCGGCTACCGTCGCCGACGTGGTGGCGGCGCTATCGGCGCTGCAGCGGGATGACAGCGGTCCGGCCCTGGGTGAAGCCGACTTCAAGGCCTTGCTCGGCCGGATCATGGTTCGTCAGGCCGGCCAGCCCAAGGCGCTGGCGCGCGGCGAGGACGACACCATCGACATCGTCGGCATGCTGTTCGAGGCGATCCTGAACGATCCGCGGCTGCCCGCCTCGATCAAGGCCTTGATCGGGCGGTTGCAGATCCCGGTGCTCAAGGTCGCGCTGCTCGATCATTCCTTCTTCGCCAGCGCCCGGCATCCGGCCCGGCAGCTCATCAACGAAATGGCCCACGCCTCGCTCGGCTGGGTCGAGCCGGCCGACGTATCGCGCGATCCGCTCTACCGCCAGATCGAGACCATCGTCGAACGGGTACTGAGCGATTTCGATCAGGATATCGGGCTGTTCCAAGAACTGCTGCTGGATTTCCAGCGCTTCCTCGAGGAGGAGCGCGAGCGTGTGCGCTTGATCGAGGAACGCACGCGCCAGGCCGCCGAGGGCAAGGCCAAGGTCGACGACGCCAAGGCGCGGGTGGACGCCGAGATCCGCCGCCGCACCGCTGGGCGGGTGCTGCCGCCGGTGGTGCGGACGCTGCTCGACGAAGCCTGGTCCAAGGTGTTGTTCATCAATTACCTGAAGGAAGGCGAAGAGGGCGAGTCCTGGCGGCGTCAGCTCAATGTGGTCGACCGGCTGCTGTGGAGCGTCGAGCCCAAGGCCTCGGTGTTGGAGCGCAAGCAGCTGCTGGCGGAGATTCCCGCGCTGCTGCAGGATCTGCGCGCCGGATTGAACGCGATCCTGTTCAATCCGTTCGAGATGACCAAGCTGTTCAAGGCGCTGGAGAAGGAGCACATCCGCTGCTTGGCCGCTTCCGGCAGCGCCGCGGCGGCCGAACGCAATGATCAGCCCTCCGAGCCGGAGGAGACGGCGTACCCGCCGGCCGAGGCCTCGTCGCCGCTCGCCGTCGCCGAGCCGCCCGCGGCGGCAGCGAGCGCGGCGCCGCCGTTCGATGCCGCCGCTCCGGCCGAGGCCGCCGGCGAGGAAATCGACGAGGAGCTGGATCAGGCGTTGCAGACGCTGCGGGAGGTGCCGATCGGCACGTGGTTCGAGTTCTCGCTGGTCAGCGGCGGGACGATGCGCGCCAAGCTGTCGGCGCGTCTCGCCGGCGGGCAGCGGCTGATCTTCGTCAACCGCGCCGGCTTCAAGATGGCCGATAAGACGCTGCTCGACACCGCGCGCGCCCTGCGGGAAGGCAAGGCTCAGATCCTGGACGACAACCTGCTGTTCGACAAGGCGCTGGAAACGGTCATCTGCAACCTGCGCGATCTGCGCGCCGGCCAGTAGCCAGCGGGATCGAGGCAACATCGGCGGTTGCCTCAGCCGCTATCATGTCGAGCGAGGCTCCCCAGGCTTGGACCGTTTCATGCGCCGTTTCCGTCAAACCATTCGCCTTTGCCGCACCGCGCTTCACGTGCTGGTCGGTTCCTTCGCCATCCGTGCCGCCGCCGCTTGGGACCGGCTGCGCGGACATCCGCTGCACGGCGGCTTGGCGCGCCGTGTTCAGGCCCGCTGGTGCCGGAAGCTCTGCCGTATCCTGGGAATGCGCGTCCACGTCGCCGGCGCGGCGCTGGCCGAAGGGCCGCTGCTGGTGGTGGCCAACCACATCTCCTGGCTCGATATCCCGGTCATAGCCAGCCACTGGGGGGTTGGTTTCCTGAGCAAGGCCGAGGTGCGGTGCTGGCCGTTGATCGGCAGCGCCGCCGCCGGGTTGGGAACCCTGTTCATCCGGCGCGGGCAACGCGACGCCGCCGCCGATGCCGCCGCGGCGATCCGCGAGCGCCTGCGCGCCGGCTACCGGGTGTTGATCTTCCCGGAAGGCACGACCGGTGACGGCGGCGGTTTGCTGCCGTTTCGCCCGCGTCTGTATCAGGCGGCGCTGGACGCCGACGCGCCGGTGCAGATCCTGGCCATTTCCTATCACCATCCCGACGGTACGCCGTGCCGGGAGGTGCCGTTCGTCGGCGACGAATCGCTGCTGGTCAATTTCCTGCGGATCGCGGCGTTGCCCGGGCTGGAGGCGCGGGTGCGGGTGGGCGCTCTGTTCGCGGGCGGACATGCCTCGCGCACCGAGCTGGCGCGGCGCACCCGTCAGCAGATCGGCGTTCTGCTCGGTCATGAGGCGCAGGAAGAGGCAGCGCTCCGCAGCGCCTGAGTCCTGATCCTATCTCCACGGAAGCGGCCGCGCCGAAGGCCGCGGTCAGGTCAATCGAAAATCACGCGCACGCCGGCGAAGATGTGCCGCTTGTCCGCCTGATAGTAGTTGCGCAAGGCGGGGCGGCGCAGCCACGGCACGGTGTGGGGGCTAGCGCCGCGCAGCACGTAATGGCGGCCGTCGAACCACGGCAGCGAGTAGCCGTCGTAGGGGAAGGCGCGAAAGCCGGGGTAGGGGTGGAAGCGGTTGCCGCACCACTCCCAGGCGCCGCCGATGTCGTCGAGCAAGCCCAGCCGCGCCGCCGCTTCCCATTCGCACTCGTGCGGCAGCCGCCCGCCGGCCCAGGCGGCGAAGGCGGCGGCTTCGTAATGGTTGAGCCCCAGCACCGGTCCGTCGGCCGCCAGTGGCCGCGGGCCGTCCGGCGTCAGCTCCAGCCAATCGCCGTCGGCGTTGCGGCGCCAATGCTCGGGTAGCGGCGAGGTCTGCGTTCGCCGCCAGGCCCAGCCAGCGGCCGACCAGTGGCGGCGCTGGTGGTGGCCGTGTTCGAGAAAGGCCAGGTATTCGCCGTTGGTTGCCAGTCGTCGTGCCAGTCGCACCGGCCGCAGCCGCACCTGGCGCGGGGGCCGCTCGTTGTCGAAAGCCCTCACGTCGTCGTTGCCGATGAGGTATTCGCCGCCGGGCAGTAGCGACAGCGGCGGCTGTGGCCGCTGCGGGGGCAGGGGGGCGCCGCGGGCGCCGGTCCAGTCGCGGCCGGCTTCGCGCTGGGCCAGTACCATGCGCATGGTTTCCACATGCTGGGCATGGTGCTGGGCCAGGAACCACACCAGATAATCGCCGCGCATGAGCGGGTGACGGCGCGCGCGCGCTGGCGGCGCGGCGAGCAGTGCCAGGTGCTCGCTCTGCAGGCGACGCGCCCAGTCCAGCAGCCGGTCGCGTGCCGGCAGCCGCTCGCCGCGGCGGGTTTTGGGGCTGCGTTCGGGCTGGTAGAGGTCGGCGTCGGAGCAGGCTTCGCCCAGCAGCCGTTCGCGCAACCAGAGCCGTTCGGTGTGAACGCAGTGGCCGAGGTGCCAGCCCAAGGGGCTCAGGTCCGGGTGGAATTGGCGGCGCAGGTCCGCTTCGTCGCAACTTTGCGCGAGCCGGTACAGGGCGGTTTGGACGGCTTGCAGCGCGCTCAGCGCCTTCATAGCGGCAGCAGCGAGGGCGGTTCGTCCGGATCGAGCACCAGTAGATGGTGCGGCGGCACCGGCTGCCACAGGCCGGTTTCGGTCAGCGGCTCGGACGCTAGCAACTGGCCGTTGGGGAAGGCATCGTCGTCGGCGGTGAAGTACAGGCTGGGGCACTCGCCGCGGTAAGCATGCCGCAGCGCGTACAGGCGCCGGCCGTCGGCCACCGCCAGATTGAGCAGATGGGGCTGCTCCGGCGCCCAGTCCGCCAGCTGCTCGCACAGCCGCGGCAGCGCCTGTTCGAGCGTGCCGTCGCCGTTCTCCCAATAGAGCTGGCGCAACGCGGCGAACAGATATTCGGAATCGGTGTTGCCGTGGATCGCCGCCTCGAACTCGGGGCGCAGCCAGCGCCGGATGTACGGGCGCACGCCGTCGGCGAAACCGGCTAGATAGCCGTTGTGCAGAAAGATCAGCTCGTCGTCGACGAACGGCTGGGTGTTGGCGTGACCGCCGCTGAAGCTGTCGGTGGCGCTGCGCACGCCGGCGGCCCACAGCGGGCGCTCCAGGCTGGCGCCCAGCGCCGGCAGATTCGGGTCCGCCCAGATCGGGAAGGGGTTGCGATACGCGCGGGGGCGCTGTTCCGCGTCGTACCAGCCGATGCCGAAGCCATCGGCGTTGACCGTGGCGCCGCGCATCTCGCGCGCCTGCCAGGATTGCTTGAGCAGGCTGTGCGGCGGCTCGAGCAGGAACCGCTCCAGGCGGATCGGTGGGCCGAGATAGGCGGCGAATCTACACACGGTTCTTCGCTCCCCGGACACTGCGCAAATGCGGTCGGCGCCTCCATGATAGTCGAGAAAGCGAATCCCGCCCGCCTTTCCTAGGCTTCATATATGGCCCGCACGGGATCGTGTCCGGGGGCGGGGAGCCGCTCCGCAAGCCTCATGGAGGAAGCTTGATGCCGCTCGCGACTACCAACAACACTACTCCCGCCACGCGAATATCCTGTATCACCGTGCCACCCGCGCGCCCGCTGCCGAGCCTGCGGGACGACGTCTCCGCCGGGTTTGAGGCCAGGCCGCGCACGATTCCGCCGAAGTACTTCTACGATGCTGAAGGCTCGGCGCTGTTCGACCGCATCTGCGACACCCCCGAGTATTACCCGACCCGCGCCGAAGCCTATCTCTTGCAGCGCTACGCCCGCACCATCCTCGCCCTGGTGCGGCCCACCCACATCGTCGAATTCGGCAGCGGCAGCTGCCGCAAGACCCGCTATTTGCTGCGCGCCGCCGCCGAGCTGGGGCTGCCGCTGCGCTACTGGCCGTTCGACGTCTGCGAGGACATGCTGCTGCGCGCCGCGCGGGCGCTGACCGACGAGCTGGACGATCTGCAGGTCTGCGCCCTGGTGGGCGACTACTGCGGCGGCCTGGTACACCTGCCGCAGCCGGACGGGCGCTGCCTGTACCTGTTCCTGGGCGGCACCATCGGCAATTTCAGCGCGGCCGAGAGCCGGCAATTCCTGCGCGAGCTGCGTGCGCGCATGCGGCCCGGCGACGCTCTGCTGCTGGGCCTCGATCGCGTCAAGCCGCGGGCGGTGCTGGAGGCCGCGTACAACGATCGCGCCGGTGTCACCGCGCGCTTCAATTTGAACTTGCTCAATGTGCTCAACCGCGAGCTGGACGCCGATTTCGACCCGCGCGGTTTTCGGCACCAGGCGGTTTACCGCCCGGAGCGGGCGCGCATCGAGATGTATCTGGTGTCGACCCGCACGCAGCGGGTTCGGATCGGCGCGCTCGGGCGCGGTTATCGGTTCGAGGCCGGCGAAGCCGTGCTCACCGAGATCAGCCGCAAGTTCACGCCGCTGACGCTGCGCCGCCTGCTGCTCGACGCCGGTTTGGCGTTGGAGAGCCATTTCGAGGGCGGCGAGCAGCTGTATTCGCTAGTGCTGGCGCGCAAGGCGCTGGCGCCGTGGGAGGACTAGCGGCTGGCGACGGCGCCGGACCGCGCTATGCTCGGGGTACGGGCCTGACGCCGCGGGGTAACCAAGTTGTCATATTTGTGCCTTGTAATTACCCCCGACGCTCCACGGCAAGGGTAAAGAGCGATGGTTGTGAGGGTCCTTACGGTGGAAGACGACGCCGCGGTGCGCGAAATGCTCGCCATCGCCCTGCAGCGCGGCGGCTTCGAGGTCGTGCAGGCGGAGGACGCCGCGCAGGCGCGCGCCGTCATGGCGCAGCGCATGCCCGATCTGCTGTTGCTCGATTGGATGCTGCCGGGCGTGAGCGGCATCGAGCTGGCGCGCGCGCTCAAGCGCGATAGCCTGACCCGCGACCTGCCGATCATCATGCTCACCGCGCGCGGCGAGGAGGAGGATCTCGTGCGGGGGCTGGAGGCCGGCGCCGACGACTACGTCACCAAGCCGTTTTCGCCGCGCGAGCTGGTGGCTCGGATCAAGGCGGTGCTGCGCCGGGCCGTGCCGACCGCCAGCGAGGAAGTGGTGGAGGTGGAAGGCCTGCGGCTGGATCCGGTGTCGCATCGGGTGACGGTCGACGACCGTTCGCTGGAGCTGGGGCCGACCGAATTCCGCTTGCTGCATTTCTTCATGACCCACCCCGAGCGGGTGTTCAGCCGCGCGCAGCTGCTGGACAACGTCTGGGGCACCAACGTTTACGTCGAGGAGCGCACGGTGGACGTGCACATTCGGCGGCTGCGCAAGACCCTCAGCGAGACGGGGCATGACCGTCTGGTGCAGACGGTGCGCAGCGCCGGCTATCGGTTCTCGACCAGGACTTGAACCGTCCGCCGACGCCGTGCGGCGGTGACAGCGCTCGCCAGGAAACCAACCGATGTCCGTCGACAATCCATGGCCCGGCGTCTTGCGCCCGCTGGCGCTGCTGATCGGGGCGGCCGCGCTGCTCGGCTGGCTGATCGGCGATGTCGTGCTCGGGGTGCTGATCGGTAGCCTCGGCTATCTGGCTTGGCATCTGTACCAGCTCGCGCGCCTGGAGCGCTGGCTGCGGAGCGGGGCCGTCACCGACCCGCCCAAGGCCAGGGGGCTGTGGGGAGAGGTGTTCGACGGCCTGTACCGGGTGCAGCGGCGGCACCGGCGGCGGCGTAGGAATCTGTCCGAGCTGCTGCAGCGCTTTCGCCAGTCCGCCAACGCCATGCCCGACGCCACCGTGGTGCTGCAGGATCACGGCACGATGCGCTGGTGGAACAGCGCGGCGCGGCGGCTGCTGGGGCTGCGCTGGCCGCAGGACGAAGGCCAGCGCATCGACAACCTGTTCCGGCACCCGCGCTTCAAGGCTTTCCTGGAAGGGGAGGACGAGCGCGAGTCGATCTCCTTGCCGTCGCCGGTGTCGCCGCAGCTCATGCTGGAGCTGCGCATCATCCCCTACGGCGACGGCGAGCGCCTGCTGCTGGCGCGCGACATTACCCGGCTGTACCGGCTGGAGCGGGTGCGGCGCGACTTCGTCGCCAACGTCTCGCACGAGCTGCGCACACCGCTGACGGTGATCCGCGGGCTGGCGGAGACGCTCGCCGACAGTGACGAGCCGCTGGAGCCGGCGCTGGCTCGCCCCCTGACCCTCATCCGCCAGCAGACCGAGCGCATGCAACGCCTGGTGGACGATCTGCTGCTGCTGTCCCGGTTGGAAACCGCGCAGCCGCAGGGCGAGGCGGCGCCGGTCGACGTTGCCGCCCTGCTCGACGTGCTGGTCGAGGAGGCGAGGGCGATCGGCGGCGGACAGGAGATCACCCTCGACGTCGACCGCTCGCTGCGGATTCGCGGCGACGAGGCCGAGCTGCGCAGCGCCTTCGGCAACCTGCTGTTCAACGCCGTCAAATACACGCCCGCCGGCGGGCGGATCGACGTGGCGTGGTACCGCGACGCCGCCGGCGCGCATTTCACCGTGCGCGACACGGGCATCGGCATCGCTCCCCATCACATCCCGCGCCTCACCGAGCGCTTCTACCGGGTCGAGCCCTCGCGCAGCGCGGACAGCGGCGGCACCGGCCTGGGGCTGGCGATCGTCAAGCACGTGCTGCAGCGGCACGACGCGCGGCTGCAGATCGACAGCCAGCCGGGGCGGGGGAGTCTGTTCGCCTGCCATTTTCCGGCGACGGCGGTGGTCACCGAGGCGGCCTGAGCGTTGTCACCGTTTGGTCACACGGCTTTCATGCGCCGGTCAACCCCGCCCTCGATACTCGCCGCAAGCCGTGGCCGCGCGCCGCGGCGGTCTTGGCACATACGATGGAGTGACTCTCAATGCGGATAAAGAAGCACATGATCGGCCTGGCCGCGGCCGCCGTACTGGCGAGCACCGGCGCCGGCGCCACTCAGGTGGATCCCAAGCTGCCGGACTACACCAAGGCCAGCGGCGTGTCCGGCAATATCTCCAGCGTCGGCTCCGACACCCTGGCTAACCTGATGACCTTCTGGGCCGAGGCGTTCAAGCGCCAGTACCCGAACGTCAACGTCCAGATCCAGGCCGCCGGTTCTTCCACCGCGCCGCCCGCGCTCACCGAGGGTACCGCCAATCTCGGTCCCATGAGCCGCAAGATGAAGGACAAGGAAATCCAGGCGTTCGAGAAGAAGCATGGCTACAAGCCGTACGCCATCCCGGTGGCGATCGACGCGCTGGCGGTGTTCGTGCACAAGGACAATCCGATCAAGGGGCTGACCCTCGCTCAGGTCGATGCCGTGTTCTCGAGCACCCGCCGGTGCGGTTTCAAGGAAGACGCCAACACCTGGGGCAGGCTCGGCCTGACCGGCGCCTGGGCCAACCGCGACATCCAGCTGTTCGGCCGCAACTCGGTGTCCGGCACTTACGGCTACTTCAAGGAAAAGGCGCTGTGCGGCGGCGACTTCAAGCCCAGCGTCAACGAGCAGCCGGGCTCGGCCTCGGTGGTGCAGTCGGTATCCAACTCGCTCAACGCCATGGGCTATTCCGGCATGGGCTACGTCACTTCCGGCGTGAAGGCCGTGGCGCTGGCCCGCAAGGAAGGCGAGGCGTTCGTCGAGGCTACGCCCGCCAACGCCATGAGCGGCAAGTACCCCTTGGCGCGCTTCCTGTACGTCTACATCAACAAGGATCCGAACAAGCCGCTGCAGCCGCTGGAGCGGGAGTTCGTCAAGCTGATGCTGTCCCGGCAGGGCCAGGAAGTGGTGGTCAAGGACGGTTTCGTGCCGGTGCCGGCCGCGGTGGCCGAGAAGACCCTGAAGGAGCTGGGCATCGATTAGATGCCGCGATCGTCTGGAGGGAAGGCCCGCGCGGGCCTTCCGCGTTTTCGAATATTCCCGTCGGCGTGTAACACAACTGTCACGCGCCGTTCATAACATGGCCGCTCATGGCGACGAACACTTCCGACCTCCGGCGCACCTTTGCCGATCGCCGCAGTAAGGCGGCGGTCCGGCAACGGCGCTGGCGCAAGCTCAAGGACCGCCTAGCCCGCTATCTGGTGGTGGCCGGCGGATTGGCGGTCATCGGCGCGCTGCTGCTGATTTTCGCCTACCTGTTCTATGTCGTGCTGCCGCTGTTTCGGCCGGCGGGCATCGAGCCGGTCCAGTCCTACGCCCGGCCGGGCGAGGGCGAGACCGCCGCGGTGGTGATCCAGGAGCATGGCGAGATGGCGGTGCGCTTTACCCGCGACGGCGCCGTGGTGTTCTTCGACCCGCGCGACGGCCGGGTGCTGCAGCGGGTCGCGCTGCCGTTGCCGGATGGCGCGGCAGTGACCGCCGTGGGCGTTTCCGACCCGCAGGACCAGGTGATCGCCTACGGTCTGGCAGACGGCCGCGCGCTGCTGGTCAAGCCGGAGTTCAAGGTCAGCTTTCCGGATGGCAAGCGACGGATCACGCCGGCGCTGGGCTATCCGCTGGAGGCGGAGCCGGTGGTGGTCGATCCGGCGGGCGTGCCGCTGCGTCGGCTGGCGGTGCAGCTGGGCGGCGACGGCGCCACCGTGATCGGTCTGTCCGACAGCGGTCTGCACATGACGGCGTTCCGCCGCGAGGAGTCGTTCCTCACTGGCGAGGGGAGCTGGGAGCCGCAGGGCTCGGTGGCGCTGCCGCTCAAGGGCGACATCCGTCAGCTGCTGCTCGATCGCGGCCAGACCACGCTGTTCGTACTGCTTGGCGACCAGGAAGCCGCTTTCGTCGACGTGCGCGATAAGGCCGATCCGGAGCTGGTGCAGCGGCTGCGTCTGGTGAGCGGTGACGAGCGGGTGACCGCGGCCAGCCTGCTAGTCGGCGGCGCGTCGCTGATCGTCGGCACCGACCGCGGCCGGCTGTTGCAGTGGTTCCCGGTGCGCGGTGCCAACAACCACTACACCTTGCAGCCGGTGCGCGATTTCCGCGCGCAGAAGGCGGCGATCACGCGCATTGTGCCGGAGTTCGGCCGCAAGGGTTTCCTGGCGGCGGACGCCGAGGGCAAGGTCGGCATCTATCACGCGACCGCTCACCGTACCCTGCGGGTCGCGCCGTTGAGCGAGGGCGCCGTCGCCGCCATGGCGCTGGGGCCGCGCAACGACGTGCTGCTGACCGCGGACGCCGCCGGCCGTTTCTCCTTCGCCAAGCTTCGCAACGAGCACCCGGAAGTCTCCTGGAGCGCGTTGTGGGGCAAGGTCTGGTACGAGGGCTACGGCGAGCCGGCCTATGTCTGGCAGTCCTCGGCCGCGACCAGCGACGTCGAGCCCAAGTTCAGCCTGGCGCCGCTAGCGTTCGGCACCCTCAAGGCGGCGTTCTACGCCATGCTGGTGGCGGTGCCGCTGGGCGTGGCGGCGGCGGTGTACACCGCCTATTTCATGGCGCCGGGCATGCGCCGCATCGTCAAGCCCACCGTGGAGATCATGGAAGCGCTGCCGACCGTGATCCTGGGCTTCCTGGCCGGCCTGTGGTTGGCGCCGGTGGTGGAAGCCTATCTGCCCGGTTTCGTCGCGCTGCTGATCCTGACGCCGCTCGGCGTACTGGTGGCGGCGCTGCTGTGGTGGTTCCTGCCGAAGCGCGTGCGCTTCCTGGTGCCGGAGGGCTGGGAGAGCGCGCTGCTGGTGCCGGTGGTGATCGTGATCGGCATCGTCAGCTTCGCGCTCAGTCCGACGTTCGAGGATCTGTTCTTCGGCGGCAACGTCCGCCTCTGGCTGACCCACGAGATGGGCATCGACTTCGACCAACGCAACGCCCTGGTGGTGGGCATCGCCATGGGCGTGGCGGTCATCCCCAACATCTTCTCCATCGCCGAGGACGCCATCTTCAGCGTGCCCAGGCATCTGACCTTCGGCGCGCTGGCGCTGGGCTCGACGCCCTGGCAGGCGCTGACCCGCGTGGTGCTGCTCACCGCCAGCCCCGGCATCTTCTCGGCGGTCATGATCGGGCTCGGCCGCGCGGTCGGCGAGACCATGATCGTGCTCATGGCCACCGGCAACACCCCGGTGATGGACTGGAGCGTCTTCCAGGGCATGCGCACGCTCTCCGCCAACGTGGCGGTGGAGATGCCGGAGACCGAGGTGAACAGTACCCACTACCGGGTGCTGTTCCTGTCCGGCCTGGTGCTGTTCCTGTTCACCTTCCTGTTCAACACCGCCGCCGAGACGGTGCGCCAGCGCCTGCGCGGTAAGTACAGCTCGCTGTGAGGAAGGCCGCGACCATGTCGAGTATGCGCAAGTGGGTGAAGAGCGGCACGCCCTGGGTGTGGCTGAACGCCGCCGCGGTCAGCGTCTGCCTGGTGCTGGTGGTGGGACTGATCGGGCTGCTGGCGGTGCGCGGTCTGGGCCACTTCTGGCCGTCGACCGTGTACCAGCTGCAGTACCGGGCACCGGACGGCGAGCTCACCACCATCATCGGCGAGATCTACGACCGCGAATGGGTCTCGCCCGATCGGCTCGCGCCGGGCGAGTATCGGCTGGCGCCGGGCGCGACCGAGGTCGAGCGGCTGCTGGTCAAGACCGGTAACCGCGACGCGCTGGGGTTGGATTTCCGCTGGCTGGTGGCCAACAACATCGAGTTGATCACCGAGCCCGCCGAGGTCGTGGTGCTTGAGCGGCGTGAGTGGGGCAACCTCTATGGTTTCCTGCGGGCGGTCAAGGAAGGTGGAGCGGTGGTGGCCGAGGGCGAGGCCGCCTGGGCGCAGCTGCAGCCGCGCCTGCAGCGGGCGGTGGATTTGTACCGCCAGGCCCGCGCCTTGGAGCGCGGCGAGATCGGTGACATCAACTACGCCATCGAGCGGCTGCGCCTGCAGCGGCGCGGCCTGGAGCTGGAAGGCGTGAGCGATCCGGCCGCCTTCGCCGCGATCGAGGCGCAGACCGCGCAGCTTCACGCCCGCTTCGCCGTGGCGCAGGAGGCCTTGGCCGGCCTCTACGCCCAGGCCGAGCGCGACGTGGCGGTGGTGGAAATCATGGGCGGCCGTCAGGTCGAGGTGCCGCTCGCCAAGGTGGTGCGGGCCTACATGCCCAACGCCATGGGGCTGGGCGCCAAGCTGGGCTTCTACGCGCAGAAGCTCTGGGAGTTCGTCAGCGACGAGCCGCGCGAGGCCAATACCGAGGGCGGCGTGTTCCCGGCGATCTTCGGTACCGTGGTCATGGTGCTGCTGATGTCGGCGCTGGTGACGCCGCTGGGCGTGATCGCCGCCATTTACCTGAGCGAATACGCCAAGCAGGGGCCGCTGACCCGCTTGATCCGCATCTCGGTGATCAACTTGGCCGGCGTGCCGTCCATCGTCTACGGCGTGTTCGGTCTGGGCTTCTTCGTCTACTTCCTCGGCGGCAGCATCGACCGGCTGTTCTATCCCGAGGCGCTGCCGGCGCCGACCTTCGGCACCGGCGGTCTGCTGTGGGCGTCGCTGACCCTGGCGCTGCTCACCCTGCCGGTGGTGATCGTCTCCACCGAGGAAGGCCTCTCCCGCGTGCCGCGCTCGATCCGCGAGGGCAGCCTGGCACTGGGCGCCACCAAGGCCGAGACGCTGTGGCGCACCGTCATCCCCATGGCCAGCCCGGCCATCATGACGGGTTTGATCCTGGCGGTGGCGCGCGCCGCCGGCGAGGTCGCGCCGCTGATGCTGGTGGGCGTGGTGAAGCTGGCGCCGTCGCTGCCGATCGACTTCAACGCGCCGTTCCTGCACGCCGACCGCAAGTTCATGCACCTGGGCTTCCACATCTACGACGTCGGCTTCCAGAGTCCCAATGTGGAAGCGGCGCGGCCGCTGGTGTACGCCACGGCGCTGCTGCTGGTGCTGATCATCATCCTGCTCAACCTCGCCGCCATCCACATCCGCAACCGGCTGCGCGAGCGCTACAAGGCGCTGGAGAGCTAACTCATGAGATCTCAGGCCATGGATTCGCAACACCTTGATTCCACCCGCGCCGGCGTGATCGACATCGGCGCGCTGGGCCGCGACCGGGTCCGGCGCAAGCTGGACGAAGAGGACATCTGCCTGCGGGTGGAGAAGCTCAACTTCTACTACGGCCAGACCCGGGCGCTGAAGGATGTCGACATGCTGATCCCGCGCAACCGGGTGACCGCCTTCATCGGCCCGAGCGGCTGCGGCAAGTCGACCCTGCTGCGCTGCTTCAACCGCATGAACGACCTGGTCGACGGCACCCGGGTGGAAGGACGGATTCTGCTCGACGGCGAGGACATCTACGGCCGCGACGTGGAGACCGCCGAGCTGCGGCGGCGAGTGGGCATGGTGTTCCAGAAGCCCAACCCGTTCCCTAAGTCGATCTACGAGAACGTCGCCTACGGCCTGCGCATCCAGGGCATCAACGATCGCCGCGTGCTCGACGAAGCGGTGGAGCGGGCGCTGCGCGGCGCCGCGCTCTGGGACGAGGTCAAGGACCGTTTGAAGGACAACGCCCTGCGTCTGTCCGGTGGCCAGGCCCAGCGCCTGGTGATCGCCCGCGCCATCGCGGTCGAGCCCGAAGTGCTGTTGCTCGACGAGCCGGCGTCGGCGCTCGATCCGATCTCCACGCTGAAGATCGAAGAGCTGATCTACGAACTGAAAGACAGCTACACCATCGTCATCGTCACCCACAACATGCAGCAAGCGGCGCGCGTTTCCGACTACACCGCCTTCATGTACATGGGTGAGCTGGTGGAATTCTCGGACACCGACACGCTGTTCACCGCGCCGACGCAGAAGAAGACCGAGGACTACATCACCGGGCGTTACGGATGAGCGGAGCGCGGCGCCGATACCTCGGGGCCGCGTCCTTGTGTGATACTCGAAGCATCCCGTAGTACCCAGCCGGAGGGACGGGCCGAGGCATGGACAAGAGAGATCTGGCGCAACACATTTCCCAGCAGTTCAACGCCGAGCTGGAGAAAACGCGCAACACCGTGATGGAAATGGGCGGCCTGGTCGAGCAGCAGCTGGCCGACGCCATCACCGCCCTGACCGAGGGCGACGCCGAGCTGGCGCGCAAGGTGGTGAGCAACGACTGGCGCGTGAACTCGCTCGAGGTGCAGCTCGACGAGGTCTGTCTGCACATCCTCGCCCGCCGGCAACCGGCCGCCAGCGACCTGCGGCTGGTGATCGCGGTGATCAAGGCGATTTCCGATCTGGAGCGCATCGGCGACGAGTCCGAGCGGATCGGCCGCATGGCCCTGAAGCTGGCCGAGCAAGGTGCGCGGCGCCACGTCCCGGCGGAGCTGGAGAGCCTCGGCAATCACGTGCGGCAGATGCTGCACGACGCGCTCGACGCCTTCGCCCGCATGGACGTCGAGCAGGCCGTGGCGGTGGCGCGGGAGGACGCCAAGGCCGACCGTCAGTACGACGAAGTGGTGCGCCAGCTGCTGGAGCGCATGATGGGCGAGCCTGGCTCGGTGCCGCGGGTGATGGACCTGATCTGGGCGGCGCGCTCGCTGGAGCGCATCGGCGATCGCGCCTGCAACATCTGCGAGTACGTGGTGTACTTCGTCAAGGGCAAGGACGTGCGCCACATCGGCATCGACGAGATGGCCGAGCGCGCCGGTTACGGGCCCAAACGGAGCTGACGGAGAACAAGAAGCTATGAGTCTGCCGGCACACGTCGCGTCGGTGGAGATGCGGCATGTCCGTCTGGGGGGCGATTGCCGCGAGCTGCTGCCGATCCTCAGGAACGGCCCCTACGCGGAGCGGTTGTTTCGCGACGAGCATCTGCGCCCCTGCCTGCGCCGGGCCAGCGACGACAACCCGTTGACCGACCTGGACCTAGCCGCGCTGCTGGGGTACTTGGCGGAACAGGGCGTGGCGTTCCTGGAATTGATGGATCGGCCTTACGGCCCGGCCGAACTGATGCGCGCCTTGCAAGCCGACGGCAACGTCGCCGACTTCGACAGCCTGCTGGTGCGCAGCCCCGACGACTGGGAGCGGGTGCCGTATCGGCGCTGAGTCGGCGTAAGGCGGACCGCGCTAGGCAGCGCAAAGTTCATGCCCGCCTTCGCGGGGATAAGCTTTGCGCGGGCATGACGCCTCAGAAACCCTTCGACAGATGCGCGCATGCGCTAGCCAGGAACCGGGAACGGGAGATAAGAGGCGCGACCGGTACGCGCCTCTTGCGCTGTTTTCTCCGAAACCGAGCGGGGCCTGCGAGCGCCGTTCAAGCCCCCAGCAGCAGGAACTCCAGCAGCGCCTTCTGGGCGTGCAGCCGGTTCTCGGCTTCGTCCCAGACCACGCTTTGCGGGCCGTCGATCACCTCGGCGCTCACTTCCTCGCCGCGGTGGGCGGGCAGGCAGTGCATGAAGATCGCGTCCTGCGCCGCTTCGGCCATGATGATCTGATCCACGCAGTAGCCGGCGAAGGCCTGCTGCCGGCGGTGCTGCTCCTCTTCCTGGCCCATGCTGGCCCAGACGTCGGTGACCACCAGATCGGCGCCGCGGGCGGCCTCGCGCGGATCGCGGGTAAGCAGCACCCGGTCGCCGGCACGGGCGAGCAGGTCGGCGTCGGGCTCGTAGCCTTCCGGGCAGGCGATGCGCAGCTGGAAGTCGAAGCACTCGGCCGCTTCGATGTAGGAGTTGCACATATTGTTGCCGTCGCCGATCCAGGCCACGGTGCGGCCGCGGATCGCGCCGCGATGCTCGACGAAGGTCTGGATGTCGGCCAGCAGCTGGCAGGGGTGGAAGGAGTCGCTCAGGCCGTTGATCACCGGCACCGTGGATACGGCGGCGAAGCGCTCCAGGATGTCGTGGCCGAAGGTGCGGATCATCACCACGTCGACCATCCGCGACAGTACCCGGGCGGTGTCTTCGATCGGCTCGCCGCGCCCGAGCTGGGTGTCGCGCGGTGACAGGAACAGGGCGGAGCCGCCGAGCTGCGCCATGCCCGCCTCGAACGACACGCGGGTGCGGGTCGAGGACTTCTCGAAGATCATGCCCAGCACGCGGCCGCGCAGCGGTTCGTGCGGCACGCCCTCGCGGCGCATGCGCTTGAGTTCGATGGCGCGCTTGATCAGCGCGTGCAGTTCATCCGTGCTCAGGTCGCGTAAGGTGAGGAAGTGCCGTACCGCCATGGTTGTCTCCTAGTCGGCCCCTCTCGCCGTGGAGGCGAGGAATGCACGGACGAGGCCGGACACGCCTTCGACGATGCGGTCGGCCTCGGCGTCGGTAATGATCAGCGGCGGCAGCAGGCGGATGACGCGCTCGGCCGTGACGTTGATCAGCAGCCCCTGCTCCAGCGCCCGCTGGACCAGATCGCCGCAGGGGCGGTCGAGGGCGATGCCCAGCATCAGCCCTTTGCCGCGAATGTCCACCACGCCGTCCACGTCCGCCAGCGCCGCGCGGAAACCGCTCAGCAGCCGCTCGCCCAGCGCCTCGGCGCGCGCGGTCAGCCCTTCGGCTTCGATGATTTCGGTCACCGCCAGGCCCACGCGGCAGGCCAGGGGGTTGCCGCCGAAGGTCGAGCCGTGGTTGCCCGGTCCGAAGGTCTTGGCGGCCTCGCCGCGCGCCAGGCAGGCGCCGATCGGGAAGCCGTTGCCCAGGCCCTTGGCCAGGGTCATCACATCCGGAACGATGCCGGTGTGCTGGAAGGCGAACCAGCGGCCGGTGCGGGCCATGCCGGTCTGGATCTCGTCGAGCATCAGCAGCCAGCCGTGGCGGTCGCACAGCGCGCGCAGACCGGCCAGATAATCGGGCGCCGGGACGTTGATGCCGCCCTCACCCTGGATCGGCTCGACCAGCACCGCCACCACGTTGGGATTGTCCGCCAGCGCCGCCACCGCCTGCAGATCGTTGTACGGCACCCGCACGAAGCCGCTGACCAGCGGCTCGAAGCCCTTCTGGACCTTGCGGTTGCCGGTGGCGGTGAGGGTGGCGAGGGTGCGGCCGTGGAAGCTGCCCTCGGTCACGACGATCACCGGCTCGGCGATGCCCTTGTTATGCCCGTACAGCCGGGCCACCTTGATCGCCGCCTCGTTGGCTTCGGCGCCGGAATTGCAGAAGAACGCCGCATCCATGCCGGCCAAGCGGCAGAGGCGCTCACCCAGGCGTTCCTGGTTGGGAATTCGGTAGACGTTGGACGTATGCAGCAGCTTGGCGGCCTGGTCCTGGATAGCGGCGGTGATCGCCGGGTGGGCGTGTCCCAACCCGCAGACCGCGATGCCCGACAGGGCGTCGAGGTAGCGTTTGCCGTCGGTATCCGTCAGCCAGGCGCCTTCGCCGCGCTCGAATGCGACCGGAATACGCAGATAAGTGTGCATCAAGTGGTCTTGCATGGCGTCCAACCGCGGTGCCCTTGCCGCCGGGTACAGCACGTAACCGGATGAGCGAAAAAGAAAAAGCAGCCCAACGCAGAGGCTGCCGGAGAAATTTCGATTATAGGGAGCGGGGCTAGGGTGGGCAAGGGCGGCGGGCGGGATGATCCCCGCCCGCGCGACGACGGCCGATTAGCCGTAGTTCTTCTCGGCGAAGTCCCAGTTCACCAGCTGCCAGAAGGCTTCCAGGAACTTGGGACGGGCGTTGCGATAGTCGATGTAGTAAGCGTGCTCCCAGATGTCGCAGGTCAGCACGGTGGTCACCGACTCGTCGGTCAGCGGGGTGCCGGCGTTGGAGGTCTGACGGATCTCCAGCGAGCCGTCGGCCTTCTTCACCAGCCAGCACCAGCCGGAGCCGAACAGCGCCACGGTCTTGTCCGTGAACTCCTTCTTGAAGTTCTCGAACGAGCCGAAGCTCTTGTTGATCGCTTCCGCCAGCTTGCCCTTGGGCTCGCCGCCGCCGTTGGGGCTGAGGCAGTTCCAGAAGAAGGTGTGGTTCCAGACTTGGGCGGCGTTGTTGAAGATCGGACCGGAGGACTTCTTGACGATCTCCTCCAGGGTCATGTTCTCGAACTCGGTGCCCGGGATCAGCTCATTGAGCTTGGTGACGTAGGTCTGGTGGTGCTTGCCGTAGTGGTACTCGAGCGTCTCCTCGGACATGTGCGGAGCGAGCGCGTTCTTGGGATAAGGCAGCGGGGGCAGTTCGTGCTTCATCAACGACTCCTTACTTCAAACCATGCCGAGCAAATGATTCGGTGGGAAGGCCCCGTTGCACCAGGGATCGCCTGCGGGAGCGCTCATCGTCCCCACCGGAGGAAGGGATTGTTATGCGGTGATGAGTTGGTCAAGCAAGTCTAAGCAGCCCATGGGTTATATTCAACCGTTGTACCGCCGCGCGGCCAGGCGAGGGAACCGGTCGCCGGCGGCGGAGTCGAAGGGGTAGCGCGCCGGTCGCGGTGCGATCGGTATAACCCCATTCGCCCGGCGGTTTTTCCCACCGGGCGCGCCCGGTACACTGGGCCGGTTTTCGACCTACGAGGTGGCTATGAGCGACGTTCTCGAGCGAATCAAGCAGCAGGTGACGGAGAACCCCGTCATCCTCTACATGAAGGGTTCGCCGCAGTTCCCCATGTGCGGTTTCTCCATGCGCGCCGCGCAGGCGCTCCAGGCCTGCGGCGTGGAGTTCGCCTACGTCAACGTGCTGGAAGATCCGGAGATCCGCGAGGGCATCAAGCAGTTCGGCAACTGGCCGACGCTGCCGCAGCTGTACGTCAACGGCGAGCTGGTCGGCGGCTGCGACATCATCCTGGAGATGTACCAGAACGGCGAGCTGGAGAAGCTGCTCGCTACGGCCAAGCGCGCGTAACTCCGTCAGCGCGCTTCGGCGCCGCCTCTGCCGGCTTCGGTGCCGGAGCAAAGCCCGGGGATACCCGGGCTTTTTCGTGTCCGCGATGTAAAAATTCCCGTCCTTTACAGCGCCGGACATGGACGTTAGATTCCCGGTGCCTCAAGGATCTAGAGGCCCTCTCGGGGCCGCCCGACAATAACCCGCCACCGCGGAGACGATAATGGATTATCGATTGGCCGAAGGGACGCTGACCTGGCCGTCGGCTTGGCGTGACGTCCAAGATCAAACCATCAACGTCTTTCAGCTCAGCGCGCTGCCGCCGCTGAATCTGGTCATCAACCGCGATCCGGTGCCCGACGGCGAATCGCCCTCGGCCTATCTGCGCGCGCAGCGCGACAGCCTCGCTCGGGAACTGCACGGCTTTCAGACGCTGGCCGAGCATGCGCTGGCCAATCCCGTCTTCGAGCTGCCGGCGCTGGAGTATGCCTGGGATAGCCCGGAGGGGCGGGTTCATCAGCTCAACGCCCTGTGCGTGAGCGGACGGCGCATGCTGAGCTTCACCTTCACCTCGCCGGTGGCGCTCGCCGCGGCGCTGCGCCAGCGCTGCCTGGCCCTGCTCGAGAGTTACGCGCCTTACCGCGCCGCGTAAGAGGAGGCGGACATGCGAGCGATCGTGGCGGCTGCCGTCCACGGCGCGCGCCTGTGCGCGCCTGCCGAAGCCTTGAGGAGCGCCGGCGCGGGCCCGCGCGGCCCGGCCGCGGCGCGCCTTGGGGATCCGTTCAAGCACAAGAGCTTCGCCGCAGCGCTGGCCGGTGCCGTGGCCGGCGCACTGCTGGGCGCGGCCGTGGTGGCGGCGGCGGTGGCGATCACCGGCGCCACCGGCGGCGCGGCGCTGGGCGTGGCGGTCGCCGCCACCCTGGCCGCGGCGCCGGCCATCGCTGCCGTCTCCGCGGCGGTGAGCGGCTTTTTCGACGCCATGGGGTCGCCCGACGGCAACATCATCAGCGGCTCGTCGGACGTGCTCATCGAAGGCAAGCCCGCCGCACGCGCCGAGCAGGATGCGGTGGCTTGCCGCAAGCACAAGGGGCCGATCCCGATCGCCGAGGGCTCCAGCAATGTCTTCATCAACGGCAGCCCCGCCGCGCGGGTGGGCGACAAGATCGGCTGCGGCGGCGGCATCATGCGGGGCGCCAGCCAGGTGTTCATCGGCGGGACGGCGCAGGCGCTGTCGGTCGCCGAGGCGTTCTCGCCGGCCCAGCGCCTGCTGCTGTTCGCCGTGGAATTCCTGGTGCCGCCGACCGCCGGCTTGTGGCGCGGGGCGGCCAAGATCCTCAGCGGCAAGGCGGTGATCGGCGCCGCCAGGAACGCGGCAGGCGCCGTCGCCAAGGCCGCCGCTTACACGAGCAAGCGCGCCGGGGGCGGCGCCAAGGCATTCGCCAAGCGTGTCCGCACCAAGGACCCGGTCGATGTGGTCACCGGCGAGGTGGTGGACTGCTGCACCGATCTGGCGCTGGGACGCACCCTGCCGCTCACCCTCGCCCGCTACTACTGCAGCGGCGACGCCGGCGGCGACACCCTGGGGCCGGGCTGGCGCGAGAACTGGAACGAGCGGATCGTCGTGCGCCGCACGCCCGAGGGGCTGGCGTTGGATCTGCAGCTGGCCGACGGCCAGGGCATCCCCTACGACTTGCCGCCGGCCTACCGGGCCGGCGTCCATCCCGATCACCCGCACTGGCGCCTGGAGCGGCGCGATGGCTACTTCGCCCTCTGCGATCTCGTCACCGGCGGCGAGCGTCGCTTCAGCCTGGTGTCCGGCGAGCTTGCTCTGCTCAGTGCCGAACTCGACGCTTACGGCAACCGCGTCGACTTCCAGCGCGACCAGCGGGGGCGGCTAGCGCGCATCGTCCACAGCGACGGCATCGTGCTGACCGTGGAGCACGACGGCCAGGGGCGGTTGCGCCGCGTGCAGCGGCTGCTCGACGGCGCGGCGGTGGAACTGGTCCGCTACGGCTACGCCGACGGCTACCTATGCGAGGCCTGGGCCCGGTCCGGCCATCACTTGTTCTACCGCTACGACGGCCGCGGCCTGTTGTGCGAGTGGCGCGATACCCAGCACACCTGGGCGCGCTATCGCTACGACGCCCTCGGCCGCTGCGTCGAGGTGGCGTGCGCCGGCGGCTTTTACAGCGGGTCTTTGCACTACGATCCGGCCAATCGCACCACCGCCGTTACCGATAGCCAAGGGCGTATCACACGCTACCGCTACAACGCCCAGAAGCTGGTCACTCACGTCACCAATCCGCTGGGCGAGACGACGGAGACGGAGTACGACGCGCACGAGCGCGTGGTCGCCGAGATCGATCCGCTGGGCCGGTGCCGCGCCTACGCCTATGACGAGCAGGGGCGGTTGAGCGCCATTACCGCGCCGGACGGCACCTGCACCCGCTTCGAATACGACGGCGACCGCCGCCACCCGGCGCGCGTCATCGACCCGCTCGGCCAGGTCTGGCGCTATCGCTACAACTTCGCCGGACAACCGGTGAGCGTGGAAAGCCCGCAAGGCCGGATCACCCGCTACCGCTACCATGCCACGGGGCAACTGGCGGAGCAGCTCACCCCGGCCGGGCGCACGCTGCGTTGGGAGTACGATGCGGCCCAGCGTCTGGCGGCGTACGTCGATGGCGCGGGGCAGCGCTGGCGCTACGAGTACGACGCGCTGGACCGCTGTGTGACCCGCGTCGATCCGCAAGGCCACCGTACCCTGTTGGAGTACGATGAGCGCGATCGCTGTGTTGCCTGCGTCGATGCGGACGGCAACCGCGTCAGCGTCGACTACGACAGCGAGCACAACCCGGTGACCTGGCGCGACGGCGAAGGCCGGCAGAGTCATGCCGCCTACGGGCCGTTCGATCTGTGTACCGTGCAGACCGACGCCGGCGGCGCGGCTTACCGCTTCGAGTATGACCGTGACTACGCGCGGCTGGTGGCGGTCGTCAACCCGATCGGCCAGCGCTACGAATACCGGCTGGACGCCGCCGGGCGGGTGATCGAGGAAATCGACTACGCCGGCGGTCGCACCCGCTACCAGTACGACCCGGCCGGCCAGCTCATCGCCAAGACCAACGCCCTTGGGCAGACCATTCGCTACGAGTACGACGCGCTCGGCCGCTGCCTGTTGGAGCAGGCCGACGGCGAGGCGCCGATCCGTTACGAATACGACGCCCTGGGCCGGCTGGTGCGCGCCAGCAACGGCGACTGCGAGCTCGGCTTCGCCTACGATCCGGACGGCCGCCTGATCGAGGAGCGCCAGCACGACGCGCGCATCGGCTACCGCTACGATGGCGACGGCCTGTGCACCCAGCGCCTGCTGTATCTGCCGGGCCAGGACCAGCCGCACGTCACCCATTTCGCCTTCGATGGCAACGGTCTGCTCGAACGCCTGACGCTGCCGCAGACCTCACCGCTGCACATCCAGCGAGACGGCCGCGGCCTGCCGCTCACCGTCCACAGCCACCAGGGGTTCTGGCTGCAGCAGCGCTACACCCCTGGCGGTCTGCTGGCCGAGCAGCAGGCCGGCTACGGCCGGGGCGAGCGCTTACCCCAGTGGCCGGCCGGCGTACCGCTCGACGTCGGGTTGCAGCGGCACTATCGCTATGACCGCAGCGGTCTGCCCCGGCTCATGACCGACCGCGACGTCGGCGAGCGCCGCTATCGCTACGACGTCGCCGCGCGCGTCGTCGAGGTGCAGGGCACGTACGGTGCCGAGCGCTTCGACTATGGTCCCCTGGGGGAGCTGCGGGCGATGAGCCGTCAAGGCGGTGCCGGCCTGCCCGAGCGCTGGCGCCTGAGCCATCACGCGGGGCGCGTGCGCAGCCGCAACGACGAGCGCTACCTCTACGATGCCGCCGGCCGGCTGATCCAGAAGGACCATTTGCGCGAGGGCTTCCGCCCCGAGGTCTGGCAATACCGCTACAACGCCCGTGGCGAACTCATCGGCCTGCGCGGTCCGCGCGGCGAGCGCTGGCGCTACGTTTACGACCCGCTAGGGCGGCGCATCGAAAAGCGCAACGAGAACAATGGTCGGATCCAGCGCAGCGTCTGGAGCGGCGACGTCCTAGCCGCGGAGCTGGGTGGCCAGTACCGCGATGGCCGCTTCCTCCCCGGGGCGCAGGCGGAGGTGTGGGTGTTCAGCCCCGGCGGCTTCGTGCCGCTAGCCAAGCAACGGCTGCGGTTCGAACGCGACCCCTTGGTCATCGCTCACTACCAGGCCGCGTTCCCGGGCCAGGCGCCGCCACCCCAATGCCAAACCTGGTTCGCCGTCACCGACCACTTGGGCACGCCCCAGGCGCTGCTGAGCGCCCGCGGCGAGGTGGTCTGGCGCGCGGACTACGCCACGTGGGGCGCCGTGCTCGGCACCCAGCATCACCCCGACCCGGAGCTGCGAACCGACTGCCCGTTGCGCTTCCTGGGCCAGTACGCCGATGCCGAGTCGGGACTGCACTACAACCGCTTTCGCTACTACGACCCACAGACCGGCCAATACCTTACGCCCGATCCCATCGGCCTGGCCGGCGGCTTGACGCCGCAGGCTTATGTCCCAAATCCGCTGGCGTGGGTCGATCCACTGGGCTTGGCGGGGTGTCCTCGCAGAGGTTCGCTATCGGCCGAGGAAGCTAACGCTCCTCATGTGGAAAAAGGGCGCTTACCGCCCTATGCGGAAGGAACGCGCGCTAGGGATATTGTTTTGCAGAGAGAGCGAATTTTCGTTCGCGTCCATGGTGATGGAAACCAAGCTAGATCATGGATGATGCGGCCTCGACAGATCGAAGGTTTGACGCCCAGCCAAATTAAAGACAAGTTTGCGTTGCCTGAGATTCCAATTTTTGTTTCGGATGTGTATGTCCCTACTGGAGCAAAGATTAGAGTCGGGACTGTCGCTGCGCAGCCAGGGTGGGGCTCTGGTGGCGGTATTCAGTATGAGCTTCTGGAACGATTGCCTGCTAGTGCGTTCCGAAATATGAGGCCTTTGTAATGAGTGGATTTCAGAGATCGTACGTTGCTAAGGGGGACATACTTTATTTGTCGCCCTCGGGAGCAAGTGTCAAATTTGCATGGCCAATCGGGGAAGTGGTTGGCTTTGGCGACGTTTTTGTGGTGCGCCTAGAACCGAAGCCGGGTTCATGTTTCAACGAGAACGTTCTTGGTGTGGATCCTCGTGGAAATATTGTCTGGACTATCGTGCGAAGAGAACATGTTTATGAGGATAGTCCTTATACAGCGGTTCGCAAGGTTGGTGATTTGGTGAGATTGTTTAATTGGGATGGGGAAGAGTTGTTGGTTGAGCCGCACACTGGTGCTGTCGTGGAGGAGCGAGTTGGTAGGTAGCTTTGGTCTGCTTGGTTTTTGGCTGGTGAGGTTGCTTTTTTGTGCGGCGATGTTTTTTGACAATTGGGGCAAGAGTCGGGTTGTAGTCGGGGCTGCACAAAAACTGCTTCCATTACTGTGGTCCGTAGACGGTCCAGGTCTATGGTCGATCTTATCGGCCCGGTCAGTAAGGTGGTGTCACAGGCCTACATCCTCAATCTGTTAGCGCAGGTTGATTCATTGGGGTAGGACAAGGACAATTTTTGAAAGCACCGAGAAAGCCATATTCCGCTTTCATGGCTTACTATGCAGGCAAGTTAGAAGTCATGGTTTGCGTTAATGGCTAGGCCGTAATATTTTTGTAAGCGCCATCCAGGTCCGCGGAGTGGGGCGCCTTTCTGAAACGTGCTCAAGAATCCGGAGATCACCGCGGGCATCAAGCAACGCGGCACCTGGCCGACACTCCTGTAGCTGCGCGTCGACGGCGAGCTCTGGAGTAGCCGCTGGCCACAGCCAAGCGCGCGTAACCGCCGCTGTCCCGCCAAACGAAGCCCGGGTGCGGGCCCGGGTTTGTTTCCTGGCGGCTGGCGGTCAGCCGGCCGCGCTTTCCGGTCGATCGTTACCCTACCACTTTGCCCACGGCGCCCTGCGCTTGCGCTCCGCATCGCTGAGCGGGTGGTATGCCAGCACCTCGGCGGATAACTGGTTGATGTTGTTCAGGTAGTAGTCGTTCAGGTTGACGGCGAACGTTATAGTGACCGGCATTATCGGCATGGGGTCCGGGCCGAGCCATGTCCAGACGTTCTGCGGCCGCGGGCGGAACAGCGCCGCCGGCGCACCGCGTTGCACGACGGCGTCCTGACCGCCGCGGAAGTTGTCGAGCTCGGTCAGAATGGGCACCAGCCAATTGGGTATCGCGTTCGCGAGCGCCGACGGCAGGAACGAACGCTGAACGTCCCGCTCGAAGGTGTAGCTGCCACGGTTCTGCACTACTCGGGCCGGATAGGGGCCGGGGGGCCATTCCCGTACCACATGTAGTTGGTCGTGACCTCGATGAACGCGTTTTCATGCGGTAGCGCTTCGGGCAGGCGTGCCAGGTAGCGGGCGCGGTCCTGCTCGAACTGGTGGAGCAGGTACTGCATGGCTGGAGACGGCTCGGTCGCGCCCGGATTGTCGTGGTAATCGGCCGCGACCAGCAGATAGTGGAGCTGGATGTTGATTGTGTCGTAGAACTCGACGAAGGTGATCAGTTCGTTGTAATGCCGCGTCGAGTAGAAGCGGTTGGTTTTGCGCAGGTAATCGGGGTAGATCTTGATCGGGGAGGAGCCCCGCTCGCCGTTGAGCAGGTTGGAGATGAACCGAGGATCGTTGCGCAGTAGCTGGATCTACTGATAGGCGACGTTCTTGGCGCCCTCGATCAGGGTCGGCTGGTTGCCGATGGTCTGGAGACTCCGCTGCGCATCCCAGGCGGTCCTGACCCGGTTGATGATCTCCTGGGTGTTGTGCACGCTGAGTTCGACCCGGAGCTCGTTGACACTCTTGTTGACATCGTCGACTGTGGCCTGCAGGGCACTCAGCTAGCGCTGGATCGTCTCCAGCTGGCTGAAGACGGCGCTGAAGTCATCGCCCAGGTCGAACTGCGACAGCAGTTTGCCGAAGGCGCGCTGGCTAAGTTCGGAGGCGGCGCCCTTGAGCAGGCCGAGGGCTATCTCCGACGCGCCTAGCACGTTCTGCGCGCCGGTGAAGAAGCGCTGCGTCTCGGGGTTGGCCAGCGCTTCGGTGACCAGCTCGTCCACGAAGGCGTCGAAGGAACCGTACTCGGCGACGAACGCCATGAAGACGGGGCTGTTGAAGTCGTTTAGGTGGCGGAAGTCCGAGCGGATCGAGCGGCCAGGATCCAGCCCGAGATAGTAGGCGATGTCCAGCTCGGCCTTGGCGGCGGGGATGCCGGCGGTGACGCGCGGTCGGTTGGCCGGCGTGGTGACCGGGTTGATCGGTACCGGCAGCTCGGCGTCGAACGGCTCGACATAGGCCGAGAGCGTGCCGTCGAACGAGCCGCTGTCGGTGGCGCCGCCGCGGGCCACCACCCGTAGGCCGTAGCGGGCTTCCGCGACGGTGATCTCGAACTCGCCGTTATCGTCGGTGTAGGCCTCGCCGGGCAGGAGCTGGCCGTCGTGGGTGTAGAGTTGCACATGCGCGCCTGCGACGGGCGCGTCGGTGATTACCGAGCCGCGCACCGGGCCGGACACGACCATGTCGGGCGAGGGGGGATCGATCTGTGGCGTGTCGGCGCTGGACGAGGAGCCACCGCCGCAGCTGGCGGCGATCAGGCATACCATGGCGGTGGCCAGCGAGAGCAGTTTGCGTCGTAGCGTAATCGTTTGTTGTGGCATGCGTTCCGTTCCCACCGTCCTCGGGTTGCCACCGCCCGGCAGGGGCGCATGCGGTGTTCCGATGCGAAGAAAACGGCCAATCCATGCCACGGCGCCAGACGCCGGCGGTGGTTTTCGCATTCGAGCACAGGCTGCGTAAACGCAGCGTTAGCCGTTACCCTGAACGAGGCGATGTTCGATCCGTCGACGCCTGTCAGGCTGTCGTCGGCGCGCGTGCGGGTTCGTTGGGTGGGGGGCGGCAGGTGGCCTCGATCACCTCCCTGGCCGGCGACAGGGACTCGGCGCTTGGGCGCAGGGACGCGGCCAGCGGGCGCCGGCGCGATCCTTCGTTTGGACTTCCCCCTGCAGCGTGGCGCGGCATTCATGCCAGAATGCCTGCTGGCGGCAGTCGCAGCGACGCGGGAGGCTCGGAAGCGAAACTCTCCGTTGCCAGTTGCCGCCGGCGAGGCGGACGCTCGCCGTGCGCCGGGAGCGAACGCGCCCGTGACGGGGGCGGCTGCTGATAGGTGCCGGAACCGCCGCATCCCGGCGCGGTCAGCCCGGCCAACCGAAGCCCATGACATTCGGGATCGCCCGTGCAAACCAACGCTAACTTCGAACGGCTACCGAAGCATTTGCAGGACATAGGAGCGCAGGCGGGCACGCCGCCGCTCAATCAGATCCTTTACGGTCCGCCGGGCACCGGCAAGACCTACGAGACCATCGATGCGGCGTTGCGCATCCTGGCGCCGGAGGCGCTGGCGCTGTCGCGGACGGAGCGCAGGAAGCGTTTCGAGCAGTTCGTCGAACAGAAGCGCATACGGTTCGTCACCTTCCACCAGAGCTTCAGCTACGAGGATTTCGTCGAAGGCATCCGCGCCGTGCCAGCGGCCGACCAGGAAGAAGGCGGCGGTGGCATCGACTACCGCGTCGAGAACGGCGTATTCGTGCAGCTGTGCGTGGACGCGCAGCGCGACAAGGACTACGAGGCCGAGGTCGGAGTTCGCGACGACGCGCAGGTCTGGAAGATCTCCATCGAGGAGGCGAGCAGCGCCGGCGATACGCGGCGTTACTGCTTCGAGCACGGCGAGGCGCGGATCGGCTGGCCGGAGGTGGGCGACATCCGCGCTGAGGACTTCGAGCGGCGGTCAGCCCATCTGGGATTTAACGGTCGCAGCTCCCTGACCAACTTCGGGCGCGACATCGTGCCTGGCGACGTGCTGGTCTGCCTGGGATCGCGTACGCACATCTGCGCGGTGGGCGTCGTCGCCGGCGAGTACCAGTACTCGGAAACGGTGCCGCCGGGTGTGCGGGCGGGGTACGTGCATAAGCTGCCGGTGCGGTGGCTGGCGACCGGATTGAACTTCGACATCACGCCGTTGAATCAGGGCGTCGGCCTGACTCTCAAAACCGTCTATCCGCTGTCGCGCATCAGCTGGCCAATGCTGCAAGAGGCGCTTCGCAACGCCGGTGTCGCGCTGGTGGGAGAAAAGGCCGGAAAAACCGCGGCGCAGGCGGAGCCTTACGTGCTCATCATCGATGAGATCAATCGCGGCAACGTCGCCCGCATCTTCGGCGAGCTGATCACCTTGATCGAGCCGTCCAAGCGCGCCGGCGCGGAGGATGTAGTGGTCAAGTAATTCCGGACACTCCGTTAGGCGGCTTTGCGTAGCGCCGCATGCTGTACGGCCGGTGGGTTGC
>CALGAN010000028.1 GCA_937951875.1 uncultured Alkalilimnicola sp.
CGTGAATTTCGCCCTGCTGGCCTGCGGCCAGCCGCCGCAGGCGGTGCTCGAGCACGGCCGGCGGCTGTTGGAGGCGCTGGACGAGCCGTTCGAGTTCCAGGGCATGTCGCTGAGCGTCAACGGCAATATCGGCATCGCCATCGCCCCGGACCATGGGCTGGATGCCGATCAGCTGCTGCGCCACGCGCACATCGCCGTCGAGGAGTCGGCCAGCTCCAACGGTCGCGTGACCATCTACAGCGAGGCCATTGACCGCTACAGCGCGCGGCGGCTGTCGCTGATGGGGGAGCTGCGCAGCGCGATCCAGCACAACGATCTGGAGCTGCACTTCCAGCCGCAGCTGGACCTGCGCGATGGCCGCGTGGTCCGGCTCGAGGCCTTGCTGCGCTGGCGCCACCCACGACTGGGGCTGGTGCCGCCGGACGAGTTCGTGCCGTTGGCCGAGCAGACCGGCGTGATCAAGCCGCTCACCGCCTGGGTGCTGCGCGCGGCCATCGCCCAGTGCCGCCGGCTCGCGGATCAGGGCTTCGCTTTGGAGCTGGCGGTGAACCTGTCGGCGCGCAACCTGCTGGAAGCCGATCTGCCGGCGGTGATCGCGGCGCTGCTCGGCGAGTTCGGCGTGCCTGGCACGCGGCTGGTGCTGGAAGTCACCGAAACCGCCATGATGGAGAATGCCGAAGCCGCCATGGGCATTCTCACCCAGCTGCGCACGTTCGGGGTGCGCAGCTCCATCGACGATTTCGGTTCCGGCTATTCCTCGCTGGCCTACCTACGGCGCTTGCCGGTCAGCGAGATCAAGATCGATCGCGGTTTCGTCATGGACATGCTGGCGCAGCCCGACAACGCGCTGATCGTCCAGACCGTGGTCGACATGGGCCATAACCTGGGATTGCGGGTGGTCGCGGAGGGGGTCGAGGACGCCGCCACCTTGACCGAACTGCAAAGGATCGGCTGCGATCTGGCCCAGGGGTATCTGATCAGCAGGCCGTTGCCCAGCGAGTGGCTGGTCGAGTGGTTGGCCAGCCCGCCAACAGCGACGCTGCTGCGGGACGTTAGCGGCTAGCCCTCACCCTCTCGGCGCTAGGGAACAGCGTGCGAGCGACCGCCCTTACGGAGATCATCGCCGAAGGCTGGGGCAGCCTCCCGGATCCGGTCGGTAGCGTCTATTTATGCACCCCGGTGGCAATGGCGGCGGATCGCGCCGGCAATATCTACGTCGCCGACCTCGGCAACAGCCGCATCGTCAAATTCGCCCCGGATGGCTCCGTGCGCGGCGCCTTCGGCGGCAACGGCATCGCGCCCGGCCATTTCAACCTGCCGTTCGGCGTGGCGGTGGACCGCGAGGGCAACGTGCTGGTGGCCGACAGCGGCAATCACCGCATCCAGAAGTTCGACCCGTCGATGCGCTTCCTCAAGAGCTGGGGCGGGGAGGGCAGCGGGCCCGGCCGTTTCGGACTGGCCCGCGAGATCGCGGTGGACAGCCGCAACCGCTACTACGTCAGCGACGAATACAATCACCGCATCCAGGTATTCGATAGCGCCGGGCGCTACCTCTACCAGTTCGGCTCCTACGGCTACGGCAGCGGCCAGTTCCGGCTGCCGCAGGGCATCGCCATCGACAAGGAGGATAACGTCTACGTCGCCGACTGCTGGAACCACCGGGTGCAGAAGCTGACGTGCCGCGGCGAGTTCCTGGGGCAGATCGGCATCACCGACATGGCGGGTGACGCGGCCAATCTGCTGCAGTTTCCACGCGGGGTCGGCATCGATCACGACGGCAACGTGCTGGTGGCCGACACCTACAACCACACGGTCAAGAAATACACGCCGCAGCTGCGCTATATGTACCGCGTCGGCGCGTTTCCCGAGCCGGCTTTCCCCAACCAGGTGCTCTCCCTGCCCGGCGGGGTGCTGTACGTCAGCGATTCCGGCAATAGCCAGCTGCTGATCTACAACCACGGCCGCCGCCATGCCCGTCTGGTGGGCCGGCGCGGGCGGCCGCGCACCGCCCACGGACAGTTCAGCGCCGCCGGCGGCGCGGTGGCCGGGTTGGATGGGCGCATCTACATCGCCGATCGGTTCAATCACCGTGTGCAGGTGTTCGATCCGCAGGGCCGTTTCCTCGCCAGTTGGGGCCGCGACGGCGGCGCCGGCGGCTGCCGCAACAGCGGCAGCCGCCCGGGCGAGTTCAACATGCCGTCGCAGCTGGCCGCCGATCGGCACGGGCGCATCTACGTCGCCGACACCATGAACCACCGCATTCAGATATTCGACCCGGACGGTCGGTATCTGGGCGGTTTCGGGCAATTGGGACTGCTGCCCGGTATGGTCTGCTGTCCCACCGGCGTGGCCGTGGACGCCGCCGGCAACGTGTTCGTGGCCGATTGGGGCAACAACCGCATCCAGAAATTCGACAGCCGCTTTCGCCTGCTGAGCTGCTGGGGAACACACGGCACCGGCAACGGCCAGTTTCGCCGGCCCTACGAGCTGTCGGTGGACGCCGCCGGCAACGTCTACGTCGCGGACACCCGCAACAGCCGCATCCAGAAGTTCGACAACTACGGCCGCTTCCTCGGCAAATGGGGAACCCACGGCGGCAATGCCCATGTCGACGTCGCCCGCAACGCCGGCAAGAAACCCGGTGAATTATTCCTGCCGTTGGGCATACGGGTGGCGGGCGAATACGTTTACGTCAGCGACAGTTCCAACCACCGGCTGCAGAAATTTGATCTGGACGGTAATTTCGTTGCCTGTTTCGGAGGATTCGGCGGCGGCGCCGGCCAACTGTTCACGCCTAACGGCATAGCGATCGGTACTAACGGCGAGGTGTTCGTTACCGATATGCTGTTGCAGCGAGTGTTGCGGTGCCCTTTGTGAGCGCCAGGCGTCTGGCCGGCGGCTTACGCTCGGCCGCGCGGGTGGCCGCTCGCGCCGAGACAACGAAGGTTTCATATGTCAGATCAGGCAAGCAGCCTTTCATCCGAAGACGCCGCGGAACTGGAGCGGTTGCGCAACGAAGTGGCCGCGCTGCGCGCCGAGGTGGAGCTCGGCCGCAAGCTGTTGCGCGCGTCCATGCCCCAGGCGCGGCTGGCGGAGGTTGCTGCTTACCTCGATCGCCGGCGCAGCCTGGACGCCGAGCAAGCCGAGCTCTGCCTGCGTATCAGCAGCACCATCGAGCTGGCCGGCCTGCTCGGCATCCTCGGCGAGCAGATCGAGCGGCTGGGCGTGTTCGACGGCTACATGATCTGCCTGGCCGATACCGACAGTCAGGAGCTGGTTTGCCATAAGGTGCGGCTGCCGGCGGGCTTCCAGGGCATGGAGCCGGCCTATCAGGGGCTGCGCATCGGCCTGACCCAGAACGATCCGCTGGTCCGCGCCTACCGCGTCAATCAGACCGTGTGCGCCGCCGCCGCCGCCTTCGCCGATGACCCGGGGCTGCGGCCGCGCTTCGAGCACTGGCGCATCGCCGCGATCGCGGTGCTGCCCATCCGCCGCGGCGGCCAGGCCATCGGCACTGTGTTCGGTTTCCGCCAGCAGGGCGATATCGACGGCGAGCGCTTGCGCGTCTTGGAGGAACGGCTGCCGCTGTTTTCCGAGCAGATCCGCAACGCGCTGTTCTTCAGCGAGCTCAAGCGGCGCGAGCTGGAGATCGAAGCGGCCGCCGCCGCGCGCCAGCGCTTTCTCAACTTCGTCGATCACGTCACCGAGTTGCGAGACCTCGACCAGATCTACGAGGTCATCACCCGCGAGTTCCTGACGCTGCTGCCGTTCGACATCGCCGGCGTGGTGATGCGCGAGGGCCAGCGGCTGGTGGTGAAGAAGAACACCGGCCGCGACGGGCTCGACCCGGCGCTGCTGAACGCTTGGACCGAGTATTACCGGCACACCAGCTACGACCTCGACCCGGCCGATGGCGCCACCGCTTTCGCCTACTGCAACGATACCCGGGTGATGATTCCCGACGTGAAGCGCATCCTGCATCTGCCGATGTCGGCCAAGGACCGGCGGGCGCTGGAGATCATGGGCACGCCGCGCACCTTCCTGTTCGTGCCGATCCGCCGTCAGGACGAGGCGGTGGGCGTACTGTGGCTGCTGAGCGCGAGCGAAGTGGTGCCGGTATCCAAGCCCGAGATCGAGCTGGTGGAGGCGCTGTGCTCGATCATCGGCACCTCCATCGGCAACGCCCAGCTCTACACCACGGTCGAGCGGCAGCGCCGGGAGATCGAGTCGGCGCTGGCGCAGCTGCAGCGGGCCCAGGAGCAGCTGGCGCGTGCCAAGGAGGCCGCGGAAGCCTCGGCCGCGGCCAAGAGCGCCTTCGTGGCCAACACCAGCCACGAGATCCGCACCCCGCTGACCGCCATCATCGGCTTCGCCGAGGGGCTACTGGACGAGGCTCCGCCCGGCTCCTCCGCAGCCCATGCCGCGAGCGTGATCCTGCGCAACGGCCGCCAGCTGCTGGCTCTGATCAACGACATCCTCGATCTGTCCAAGATCGAGGCTGGGCGGCTGGAGTTCGAGGCCGTGCCGTTCTCGACGCTGGAGCTGCTGCTGGACGTGCGCGAGACGGTGGCCCAGCTGGCGCGCGACAAGCGGCTGCGCTTCAGCCTGAATTTGCTGACGCCCTTGCCGTCGCAGATCTGCGGCGACCCGGCGCGGTTGCGCCAGGCGCTGCTGAATCTGTGCAACAACGCCGTGAAGTTCACCAATGTCGGCGGCGTCGACCTCGACGTCAGCTACGAGGATCAGTGGCTGGTCATCCGGGTGCGCGACACCGGCATCGGCATCCGGCCAGCCGATGTCGAGCGGCTGTTCGCGCCATTCACCCAGGCCGACGCCTCGGTCACCCGCCGCTTCGGCGGCACCGGCCTGGGGCTGACCATTACCCGCGAGCTGGTCAAGGGCATGGGCGGCAGCTTGCAGTTCATGCCGAACCCCGGGGGCGGTTCGATCTTCGAGGTGCGCATTCCCACCGGGGCCGTGGACGGTGTCGAATGGCTGCTGCCCGATGCCGTGGTGCACTCCGGCCGTTGGCTGCCGCACGACGCGCCGCCGGAGCCGGTGCCGGCGCTGTCCGGCAAGGTGCTGGTCGCCGAGGACGGCATCGACAACCAGCAGCTGATCCGCATCTACCTGGAGCGGGCCGGCGCCGAGGTGACCGTGGTGCAGAACGGCCGCGACGCGGTGGTGGCGGCGCTGACGACGCCGTTCGATCTGGTGCTGATGGATATCCAGATGCCGGTGATGAGCGGCCTGGACGCGGTCGGTTCCCTGCGCCGGTCCGGTTATACCGGGCCGGTGGTGGCGCTGACCGCCAACGTCATGGCCGACGATGTCGCCCGCTACCGCAACGGCGGCTTCGACGACTGCCTGGGCAAGCCGATCGACCGCAGCACCTTCTACCGTACTCTGCGGCAGTATCTGAAGCCGCGCGCGCAGGCGGTGATCGCGCGGCCCATCGACGTGTCCGATCTGATGGCGCGTTTCAGCGCCGAGCTGCCGGCCCGCATCGCCGAGTTCGAAGAGCTGGTGCGCTGCCGCGACTGGCAGCGGCTGGCGATCGAGGCGCACAAGCTCAAAGGCTCGGCCGGCGCCCTGGGCTGGCCGCGGCTGGGCGACTTGGCCGGCGAGATAGAACGCATGGTCAAGCAGCAGCCGGAGAGCGAGGAACGGGCGGCGGCGCTGGCCTGGATGGTGCGGCAGGCGCGGACCTTGGTGACGGCGAAGTAGCGCTGGCGGGGCGCGACCGTCCCGCCGAGCGCCGAGAACAGCGTGCTCCGGGTTTTGCCGTTTCCGCGCCCGGCCGCCGCGACAGCGGGGCACGAACGCGGGGGCGTCGCGAGCCCGGTGCCGAGGCTAAAAGGTGTAGCCCAGGCTGAACAGGTAGACCACGTCCTCCGACTCGGAACCCTCCGCCGGATCCCAGTCGTAGTCGAAGTTCACCTGCACGGTGCTGGTCAGCCGCTCCCAGAGCGGGAAGCGGATGCCGGTCTGGCTGCGCAGCAGCACGTTGTCACTGGTCTCCAGGCCGGCCAGCACCTCGTGGCGGTGGAACAGGCGCGGCCCGGCGGCGAGCTGCTTGACGAAGTCGAGCGCATAGCGGGCGGCGGGCTCGCCGTTGTCCTCGCCCTTGTCGAAATTCTCGTGCAGATAGCTCAGACCGAGCTCGATCGCCAGACGGTCGGGCGGCGCGTCCAGGAACAGGTAGCCGAAGCCCACGCCGACCGTGGTGCGCAGGTCGAGGTCGCGGAACTCGTCGCGCGCCAGGCCGAGGTTGGAGTTGAAATACCAGCGCCGGCTGACGAAGTGGTCGTAGTTGAGATAGGCGGCGGCATTGTTGATGGTGCGTTCGCCGTTCTCGGAGCCGTAGTTGAATTCGGCGCCGACCCGGGTACGGTTCTGCTCGGTGCGCGCCACCAGCTCGGCGTCGGCATGGTAGGCGGCGGTATGGGTGTTGCCGCGCGTGACGTTGGCGCCGGCGTTGATCCAGCCGCTGAGCTGCAGCGTCGGCACGCTCACCGGCCCGGCCGCCAGGATGCGGTCCGGTGCGAACGTCAGGCGCCGGGCCTGCTCGTCGTCGATGCGGACCTGGCCGTCGTCCACCGAAAGCCGGCCGACGACGCGCTCGCCGCCTTCGAGGGTGATGCGTAGCGGCTGCTCGGTTTCCAGCGCCTCGATGCGGTTCCACGGCAGCTCCAGGCGGCCGAAGCTGCCTTCCAGCCGCAGCTTGCCCTGTTCCAGGGCCGTCACTCGGCCCGAGTAGCGGTCGCCGTTGTCCATGCGTACCCAATCGGCGTGGACCGGCGCGCTGAGCAGTGCCAGCGATACCAGCCCGATGCGGAGTTTTCTAGTCATTGCCTGGATCCATCGTGGTGAGGTGCTGAAAAGGCGCCGACGAGCGCAAATGGCCGCGACGCAAAGGGGTGCAAGCTAGCAGAGCCGCCGGGCGGCTACCATAGGTGAACCTAGGGAGTTCCCTAGTTTTGGCGTGTGAATCTCCCTTTCCGGCGTCGTAAATAGCAAACAGCGGTTTTTTTCTGGCAAGCTTCCTGCTTCCCTGAGGCATAACAAAACCAAGCAAGGAGGTAGGCGTGGCGAAGCGATGCGCATTCTCGCTGGCTCTACTGACGCTGCTCGGCAGCAGTGTGGCGGTGGCCGGACCGACCCTCGACGCGGTCAAGCAGCGTGGGTACCTCAAGTGCGGCGTCAGCCAGGGGCTGGCAGGATTCTCCACGCCGAACCAGCAAGGGGAGTGGACCGGCCTGGACGTGGACTACTGCCGGGCGCTGGCGGCGGCGGTGTTCGGCGATGCCGGCAAGGTGCGCTTCACGCCGCTGTCGGCCAAGGAGCGCTTCACGGCGCTGCAGTCCGGCGAGGTCGACATCCTCTCGCGCAACACCACCTGGACCGCCTCGCGCGACACCGAGCTGGGCTTCGATTTCGTCGGCGTGTCCTTCTACGACGGCCAGGGCTTCATGGTGCGCAAGGATCTGGGCGTGAAGAGCGCCCGGGAGCTGGACGGCGCCACCATCTGCGCCAACGCCGGCACCACCACCGAGCTCAACATCGCCGACTACTTCCGCACCCACGGCATGAAGTACCGGCCGGTGGTGTTCGAGAAGAGCGACGAGACCGTCGCCGCCTACGACGCCGGCCGCTGCGACGTCTACACCACCGACCGTTCGGGGCTGTACGCGCAGCGGGTCAAGCTCAAGAACCCCGACGCGCACGTCATCCTGCCCGAGGTGATCTCCAAGGAGCCGCTCGGGCCGCTGGTGCGCCAGGGCGACCCGCAGTGGTTCGACATCGCCAAATGGACCTTGTATGTGCTGATCGGCGCCGAGGAGCTGGGCCTGACCTCGGCCAACGTCGAGCAGCAGCGCAAGAGCTCGCAGAATCCGGAGGTGCGCCGCCTGCTCGGCGCGGAAGGCAGCTTCGGCCAGGCGCTCGGCCTGCCGGCCGACTGGGCGCTCCAGGTGGTGCGGCAGGTGGGCAACTACGGCGAGATCTTCCAGCGCAACCTGGGCGGTCTGCCGCTCAACATCGAGCGCGGCCAGAACGCGTTGTGGACCCAGGGCGGGCTGATGTACGCCCCGCCGTTCCGCTGATAGGGCATGGCGGCGTTGGATCCGATCGGCCCGCCGCGGCGGGCGTCCTCATGGCGCAGCCCACGCCTGCGGGCCTGGCTGCTGCAGGCCGCGCTGCTGGCGGCGGTGCTCGGCGCCGTGGCCCTGATGTTCGGCAACGCCCTGGACAACCTGGCGCGCCAGGGCATCGCCTCCGGCTTCGGCTTCCTCAGCCAGCCGGCCGGCTTTGGCATCGAAACCACGCTGATCGAGTACAGCGAGACCTCCAGCTACGGCCGTGCCTTCCTGGTGGGGCTGCTCAACACCCTGCTGGTGTCGGCGATCGGCATCGTGCTCGCCACCGTGCTCGGTTTCGTGATCGGCGTAGCGCGGCTGTCGCCCAACGCCCTGATCCGCGGTTGGGCCTACGCGTACGTCGAGCTGATTCGCAACGTGCCGCTGTTGCTGCAGATCTTCTTCTGGTACTTCGCGGTGCTGCGGCCGCTGCCGGGGCCGCGCGAGGCGATCTCGCTGTTCGACGTGGCGTTCCTGAGCAACCGCGGGCTGCAGTTGCCCAAGCCGCTGCCCGAGGACGGTTTCGGCTGGCTGGTGGCGGCGCTGGCGCTGGGTGTCGTCGCCGCGCTGCTGGTGGCGCGGTGGCGGCGCGACGGCGCGGGCCGACGCTGGCCGTGGACGCTGGCCGCGCTGCTGCTGCCGCCGGCGGCGGTAGTGCTGGCCGTGGGCTGGCCGCTGGCCTGGAGCGTGCCGGAATTGAGCCGCTTCAACTTCCACGGCGGCATGACGCTCACGCCGGAGTTCGTGGCGCTGGTGCTGGCGCTGTCGCTGTACACCGCGAGCTTCATCGCCGAGATCGTGCGCGCTGGCCTGCAGTCGGTGCGGCGCGGCCAGCGCGAGGCGGCCTTGGCGCTGGCGCTGCCGCCGCGGCTGGTGCTGCGCAAGGTGGTGCTGCCGCAGGCCATGCGGGTGATCGTGCCGCCGCTCACCAACCAGTACCTGAACCTGACCAAGAACTCTTCGCTGGCTGCCGCCATCGCCTATCCCGACTTGGTGTCGGTGTTCGCCGGCACCGTGCTCAACCAGACCGGACAGGCGGTGGAGGTGATCAGCATCACCATGGCGGTGTACCTGGCCATCAGCCTGGCGATCGCGGCGCTGATGGCTTGGTATAACCGCCGCCAGGCCCTGGTGGAGCGCTGACCATGGACGCCATGCCGCCGCGTCGGTTCGATCTCCTGGCCTGGGCGCGCACCCAGTTGTTCTCCGGGCCGCTGAACATCGCGCTCACGCTGCTGGGGCTGTGGCTGCTGTGGCTGACCGTGCCGCCGCTGATCGACTGGGCGCTGCTCAAGGCGCAGTTCGTGGGCAGCAGCCGCGAGGATTGCGGCGGCGAGGGCGCCTGCTGGGTGTTCGTGCGCGTGCACCTGCCGCAGTTCCTGTACGGCTTCTACCCGGAGGAGCAGCGCTGGCGAGTCAACCTAGGCGTGCTGCTGCTGGCGCTGTTCGCGCTGCCGCTGGCTTGGCGGCGGCTGCGGGAGAACGTCTGGGTGTGGGTGGGCCTGCTGGTGGTCTATCCGCTGCTGGCCTGGTGGCTGTTCCACGGCGGCCTGGGGCTGCCGGAGGTGGAGACCAGCCGCTGGGGCGGACTGTTCCTGACCCTGGTGGTGGCCGGCGCCAGCATGAGCGCGGCGCTGCCGCTGGGCATCCTGCTGGCGCTGGGGCGGCGCTCGTCGCTGCCGGCGGTGAAGGCGGTGTGCACCGTGTTCATCGAGTTCTGGCGCGGCGTGCCGCACATCACCGTGCTGTTCATGGCCTCGGTGATGCTGCCGCTGTTCCTGCCCGCCGGGGTCGATCTGGACAAGCTGCTGCGGGCGCTGATCGGCGTGGCGGTGTTCGCCGGCGCCTACATGGCGGAGGTGATCCGCGGCGGACTGCAGGGCGTGCCGGCCGGGCAGCTGGAGGCCGCCAAGGCGCTGGGGCTGAGCTACTGGCAGCAGATGCGGCTGGTGGTGCTGCCCCAGGCGCTGCGGCTGGTGATCCCCGGCATCGTCAACGTGTTCATCGCCCTGTTCAAGGACACCTCGCTGGTGCTGATCATCGGCCTGTTCGACCTGCTCGGCATGGTGCAGGCGGCGGTCACCAATCCGCAGTGGCTGGGCTACGCGGTGGAGGGCTACGTGTTCGCCGCGCTGGTGTTCTGGCTGTTCTGCTATGGCATGTCGGTGCTGAGCCGGCGTCTGGAGCGACGGCTCAACGTCGGTCGCCACGTGCCCGAGGATCTCGCATGAACGACGTTCAAGAGGCGGTCCGCTTCGAGCGGGTCAACAAATGGTTCGGCCGGCTGCACGTGCTGCGCGACATCGACCTGTCGGTGCGGGCCGGCGAGCGCATCGTCATTTGCGGCCCGTCCGGTTCGGGCAAGTCGACTTTGATTCGCTGCGTCAACCGCCTGGAGAAGCACCAGCAGGGGCGGCTGCTGGTCAACGGCGTGGAGCTGACCGACGACCGCAAGCGTACCGAGCGCATCCGCCGCGAGGTCGGCATGGTGTTCCAGCATTTCGAGCTGTTCCCGCACCTGACCGTGCTGGAGAACTGCACGCTGGCGCCCATCCACGTGCGCGGCATGGGCCGCGCCGAGGCCGAGGCACTGGCGATGGAGTACCTCGCGCGGGTGCGCATCCCCGACAAGGCGCACAGCTATCCGGGGCAGCTCTCGGGCGGTCAGCAGCAGCGCGTGGCCATCGCCCGCGCGCTGTGCATGCAGCCCAAGATCATGCTGTTCGACGAGCCGACCTCGGCGCTGGACCCGGAGATGATCAAGGAAGTGCTGGACGTGATGGTCGAGCTGGCCGCCTCCGGCATGACCATGCTCTGCGTCACCCACGAGATGGGCTTCGCCCGCGAGGTGGCGGACCGGGTGGTGTTCATGGACGAAGGGCGGATCGTCGAGGCGGCCGACCCGGAAACCTTCTTCAGCGCGCCGCAGAGCGAGCGCGCCCGCCAGTTCCTGGGGCAGATCCTGCGCCGTTGACGGCGCCGCTCCCGCGCGGGGAGCGGCGCGGCGGGGTGTCAGCGCTTGGTCGGGTCCTCGCCGACCTGCACCAGCAGCTTGCCGAAGTTGCGGCCCTGCAGCAGGCCCTGGAAGGCGCTGACGGCGTTCTCCAGGCCCTGGACGATGTCCTCGCGGTAGCGCACCTGGCCGCTCTTGAGCCAGCCGCTCATGTCGCGCAGGAAGTCCGGGAAGCGCTCGGCGAAGTCGAACTGGATGAAGCCGCGCACCATCACCCGGCGGCTGAGCACGGTGCGCATGAAGCCCGGCAGCTGGTCCGGGCCTTCCGGCGCGCCGGTGTCGTTGTAGTGGGCGATCAGGCCGCACACCGGCATGCGCGAGAAGTCGTTGAGCAACGGGATGACCGCGCGCAGCACCTCGCCGCCGACGTTCTCGAAGTACACGTCGATGCCGTTCGGGCAGGCCGCGGCGAGATCCTGGGCCAGGGTGGGGGAGCGGTGGTTGACGGCGGCGTCGAAGCCCAGTTCCTTGACCACGTAGTCGCACTTGTCCGGCGAGCCGGCCACGCCGACCACGCGGCAGCCCTTGAGCTTGGCGATCTGGCCGACCACCTGGCCGACCGCGCCGGCGGCGGCCGACACCACCACCGTCTCGCCGGCCTTGGGCTTGCCCAGCTCCAGCAGGCCCGCGTAGGCGGTGAAGCCGGGCATGCCCATCACGCCCAGCGCGGTGCTGATCGGCGCCTGCGCCGGGTCGAGCTTGCGCACGCCCTTGCCGTCCGAGAGGCCGTGGGTGGCCCAGCCGTTGGCGCACAGCACCAGGTCACCGGGCTGGAAGCCTTCCAGCCGGCTCTCCACCACCTCGGCGACGGTGCCGCCCTGCATGGTTTGGCCGATCTCCTGCGGCGCGGCGTAGGACTTGGCCGCCGACATGCGGCCGCGCATGTACGGGTCCAGCGACAGATAGATGGTACGCAGCAGCATCTGCCCGTCCTGCGGGCGCGGGATGGGCATCGGCTCCAGCCGCAGATGCCGCTCGTCCGGCATGCCCTGCGGTCGTTCGACGAAGACGATACGCTGGCCTGTGGCTTCCGACATGGTTTCTCCTCTCGCTGGCAAAGGCCGCGGCATGCACCGCGGCCGTTATTGGCTGTCGTTGTGACGATAGTTGTACCAGCTAACGAGCCCGGTTGCAGACTCGTCGATTCCCTGAACGGCGAGGCGTGGGTATGATGGCCGCGCCCATCCTCACGCCGAAGCAGATCCATGAGCCGTTACTGGAGCGACCTGGTCCATAACCTCACGCCGTACGTGCCGGGCGAGCAGCCCAAGCTGCAGAACCTGATCAAGCTCAACACCAACGAGAATCCCTACGGCCCCTCACCGAAGGTGCTGGAGGCGATTCGCGCCGAGGTCGGCGAAGCGCTGAAGCTCTATCCCGACCCGAATTCCGACCGACTGCGCGCCGCCATCGCCGATTACTACGGCCTCGCGCCGGCCCAGGTGTTCGTCGGCAACGGCTCGGACGAGGTGCTGGCGCACGCCTTCCCGGCGCTGCTCAAGCACGAGCGGCCACTGCTGTTCCCGGACATCACCTACAGCTTCTACCCGGTGTACTGCGATCTGTTCCGGATCGAGTACCAGTGCGTGCCGCTGGACGAGGAATTCCGGATCCGGGTCGAGGATTACGCCCGGCCCAACGGCGGCATCATCTTCCCCAACCCCAACGCGCCGACCGGGCGGGCGCTGGCGCTGGACGAGATCGAGCGGCTGCTGGTCGCTAACCCCGACTCGGTGGTGGTGATCGACGAGGCCTACGTCGATTTCGGCGCCGAGTCGGCGGTGCCGCTGATCGCACGCTACCCCAATCTGCTGGTGGTGCAGACCTTCTCCAAGTCGCGCTCGCTCGCCGGCCTGCGGGTGGGCTTCGCGCTCGGTCAGCCGCCGCTGATCGAGGCGCTGGACCGGGTGAAGAACAGCTTCAACTCCTACCCGCTGGACCGTCTGGCCATCGCCGGCGCCACGGCCGCCATCGAGGACCGGGCCTATTTCGAGCGAACCCGGCAGGCGGTGATCGCCAGCCGCGCCTGGCTGAGCACGGAGCTCGAAGCGCTCGGCTTTACCGTGCTGCCGTCGATGGCCAATTTCGTGTTCGCTCGCCATCCGGCCCACGACGCCGCGGCGCTGGCGCAGGCGCTGCGCAACCGCAGCATCGTGGTGCGCCACTTCAAGGCGGCGCGCATCGAGCAGTTCCTGCGCATCACGGTCGGCACCGATGATCAGTGCCGCGCCCTGATCGACGCCCTGCGCGAGATCCTGTGACCGCCGCCATGCTGCCGAGCGCACGCGACGCCGCCGAACGGCACGATCCGGACGATCTGATCGCCCTGTTCAACGACGAGTTCCGCGCGTCGGAGAACACCATTCTGGTGCGCGGCGACGACGAGCCGATCTACCTGCCGGCCGACGCCGACCATCCGGTGGCGCGCATCGTGTTCGCGCACGGCTTCTACGCCAGCGCTCTGCACGAGATCGCCCACTGGTGCATCGCCGGCCCCGAGCGGCGCAAGCTGGTGGATTACGGCTACTGGTACCGCCCGGACGGCCGCACGGCCGAGGAGCAGGCCGAGTTCGAGCGGGTCGAGATCAAGCCGCAGGCGGTGGAGTGGGGGCTGGCGATCGCCGCCGGCTTCCGCTTCGACGTCAGCTGCGACAACCTCTCCGGCATCCCCATCGACCGCCTCGGCTTCCGCCGCCGGGTCTACGAGCAGCTCTGCCGCTACGCCCGGGACGGCTTCCCGCCGCGCGCGGTGCGCATGATGCGCCGTCTGCACCAGTTCTACGGCACCCGCTTCGAGCTGCCGGCGAGCGCCGATTGAGAACCCCTTCACCCGCGAGGGACAGCTACCGGGCGGGACCGGTTACTGCGGGTGCCGAGTCGATGTGCCGTACCAGGGGCATGGCGGAACGGCGGTCAGTACGTTCCCACCCCCTCGCGGGGGAGAGCGTAGCGAGGGGGCTGACGGGGAGAGGGGGTCAAATAAACCGCGCAGCGCAACGACAGAGCCAACGCTAGCCCCTCGTGGGAGAAGGGCAGGAAGGGGAGGCGGCGCGCCGGCTTCGCCAAGGAATCGCCGCGCGCGCTGCCCGTGCGGGGCTAGGGGTGTCGGATGCTCAGCGCAGCTGGATCTTGCCGCCGCCCGGCAGCCCACCGCCCGGGCCGCCGAAGCCGCCGGGCCCGCCGAAGCCGCCACCGGACTCCGGGATGATCAGCCCGGAGGCCGCCTCGCGGCGCAGCTGCCGGAGCTTTTCCATGGTGTCTTCCACCGCCTTGTTGGCGGCGTCGCCGAACTTCTCCGCGGCCTCCTGCAGCGACTCGGCCTCGATGTCGAAGCTCAGCGGCAGGGCGCCGGCGGGGGTGAGAATCTGGGTCTGGCCGACGTACAGCACCTTGCGGCTGCTGTCCGGCTGGCCGTCGCCGGTCACCGGGGTCAGCCGCATGATGCTGCCCACCCGACGGTCGGAGAACACTTCCTCCAAGTACAGATCCTTGGAGTCCATTTTCAATTCGTTCGCGTGGTCGTCAGCCGCCATCTCCATTCGCCTCTTGCCAGGGATGAGTACAGGGCGGACAGGTTACCAGGGTATGGCCGCCGCTGCTCGTTCATATGGCTATGCGGGAGATCCGTGACAACGGCCGCGCTCGCCTCAGATCAGGCCGATGCGCCGCGCCACCGCCACCGCCTGCGTGCGGCTGCTGGCCTTGAGTTTGGCGTTGATGTTGCGCAGGTGGGTGCGCACGGTGCTGTCCGACACGAACAGCTTCTCGGCGATGGCGCTGTTGGAATAGCCCTCGGCCAGCAGTTGCAGCACGCGGATCTCTTTGGGCGTCAGCGGTTCCACCAGGGTGTCGTGGGGATCGGGCATTGGCGGCGGTTCGGCGGCCATGGGGCCGAAGGCGGTGAGCAGCCGCTGCAGGTAGTCGGCCAGGATCGGGTCGCGGCGGTCGCAGCCGCGTTCCCGCAGCTCGTTGTGGAACTGGCGCACCAGACCGCCGGCCAGCGGTCCCTCGTCGACCAGCAGCCGCACGTAGCCCTCCGCGCAGGCTTGGCGCAGCACGGCGCCGATGGTGGCGAGCGCCGGCCGGGTCTTGCCCGACCGCTGCTCGGCCATGGCCAGCAGCAGGCGCAGCTTGAGCGCGCGCCGGTGATGCGCGGCCGAGGTGGCGGCGGCGATCGCCCGCTCGATGCGAGTGCAGGCGGCGTCGGCGTCGCCGGCCAGCACTTCCCAGCGCAGGCGCGCCAAGGCGATGTCCTCCAGGTCGTTGGCCAGCAGGTGCAGGCCGCTGACCCGTTGCCATAGCTCCCGGTCGTCGGCCCGGTCCAGCTCGGTTCTGGCGGTGTGGGTGTGGCCCTGCAACAGCAGCAGCCGGGCGCGCTCCAGCCGGGCGCTGGCCACCACCCGGGGCAGGTGGCGGGCATGGCCGATGTGCTCCAGGCCGACCAGGATAGCGAAGGCCCGGTCGACGTCGCCGTCGTGAAAGGCGATGCGCGCGAGCATGGCGTCGCCCAGGATCATGTGGTCAGGCAGGCCCACGTCCTTGGCCAGCGGCACGTACACGTGCAGCAGCCGCGCCGCCAGCGGCAGGTCGTTGCTTTCGTAGACGGCGCTGGCGTACAGGATGCCGGCCCAGGCGTTGCCGCCGGTGGGGTTGAAGGTGTTGGCGCGGCGGGTGGCGGCCACCGCCAGGCGGAAGCGGGCGGCGGCCTGGCGCTGGCGGCCTTCCTGCAGGTCGATGATGCCCTCCACCGACTCCGAGTACATGGTGTTGAACGACGGCCCGGAGCCGCCGTCGGTGCCGCGCGCTCGGTCCAGCAGCTCGCGCGCCCGCGGGTGCTGGCCGAGCACGGTGTAGACGTTGGCCATGGCGTTGATCAGCGTCATGTCGGCGAACGGCTCGCCGGTGGGCAGCTGCTTGAGGCTGTCGCGGCCGCTGGCGTGCGCTTCCTCGAAGCGGTCCATGATCAGGTAGAGCAGGGGACGCAGCGCCAGCACGTGCGGTCGGATGCGCGGATCGTCGGATTGCTCCAGGCCGGTGCGCTGCAGCGCTTCCATGGCGGCGTGCGGCCCGCGGGTCAGCGACAGCGCCCAGACGTAGATCACCTGTAGCCCCGGATGGGCGCGCAGCCGCTCGGGCGGCACCGCGTCGAACCAGCGCGCCAGCAGCCGCATCCGCCCCTGTGACAGCAGCCGATGGGCGTGCTCGCCCAGCAGTGCCAGGGCGCGGTCGAAATCCTGCGCCTCCAGCGCGTGGTCGATGGCCGGCACCGGTTGCCCTTGGGACTGATACCAGTCCGAGGCCGCCCGGTGCAGGCGCGGGATCTCCTCGGGCGCCTCCTGGGCCAGCCGCGCCCGCAGGAAGTCGGCGAACAGGCTGTGGTAGCGGTAGCTGCGCTGCTCGCCCTCGATCGGCGTGATGAAGATGTTGGCGGCGTCCAGCCGTTGCAGCATGGCTTCGCTGTCGCAGCCGGGCAGCAGCGCCGCGCACAGCGGCGCGCTCAGGTGGCGCAGGATGCTGGTGCGCAGCAGGAATTCGCGCAGCTCCGGCGGTTGGCGGGCCAGCACGTCCTCGGCCAGGTAGTCGGCGATCGCGGCGTCGGCGCCGGAGAAGCGGTTGATGAAGCCGGCCGCCTCGCCGTGGTTCTCCAGCGCCAGCGACGCCAGCCACAGCGCCGCCACCCAACCCTCGGTCTTGTCGTGGATGCGGGTCAGATCCTGCTCGGTCAGCGGCAAGCCGCGCTTGGCGATCAGGAAATCCGCGGTCTCCTCACGGGAGAAGCGCAGGTCGGCGGCGTCGATCTCCAGCAGCTGGCCGCGCGCGCGCAGCCGGCCCAGGCCCAGATCGGGCAGGCTGCGCGAGCCGAGCACCAGCTGGCCGCCGCGCGGCAGGTGGTTGATGATCTCGCGCAGCAGGCCGAGCACGGTGGCGTTCTGGATGCGCTCGACGTCGTCCAGGAACAGAGCGAAGTCGGCGTTGCTGCCGGCCAGCCGGGCCACCAGCTCGAACGCCAGGTCGCCGAGCGCGCGGTCGTGCTCGGTGTGATCGACGACGGGCGGCAGGTCTTCCTCCCGCATGAGCCGGGCCACCGCCGCCTCCAGGCCGGACAGGAAGCGGGCGACGTCGTTGTCGCCGTCGTCCAGCGTCAGCCAGGCGGTGGCGATGCCCTCGGCGTCGAGCAGCGCCATGCATTGCGTCATGGCCGTGGTCTTGCCGAATCCGGCGGGCGCCCGTACCAGCACCAGACGGGCGGCGCGCGCCGCGCGGATGCGCTCGTGGACCCGCGTGCGGGGCACCTGCGAGCCGCGCGCGGTGGGCGGGATGAGCTTGCTCGCCAGCAGCGCGCGCGGCGGGACGGCGATCGTCGACATCGGCGACTCTCCTCCTCGTGGGACACGTCCGTCCGCTTCCCTGCGGCGGCGTTCCCTTGTTCGTTATAAGCGTTCTTTACGACTTTTATAGCGCCTGCCGATGGATGGCGCGAATCGTTCCGCCGGGGAAGCGCCGGTTCGGCGATTTCGTCGCTTCCGACGATGCCGGACGGCGCCGCCGGCCCAACAATCGTCGCGGGGCCGGCCGCGCGCCGGCATGCGCTGTTCATCGTCCACCGGTGCGCCGGTGGCAACGCCGGGAGGATTTACACATGGGCGAGGCCTACATCGTGGCGGCGACCCGCACCGCTGGCGGGCGCAAGGGCGGCCGGCTGTCCGGCTGGCATCCGGCGGATCTGGCCGGGAAGGTGATCGACGATCTGCTGGATCGCACGGGCGCCGATCCGGCGCTGGTCGAAGACGTGATCATGGGCTGCGTCAGCCAGATCGGCGAGCAGGGCGTCAACATCGCCCGCAACGCCGTGCTGGCTTCCCGGCTGCCGGAGTCGGTGCCGGCCACCTCGGTCGACCGCCAGTGCGGCAGCTCGCAGCAGGCGCTGCACTTCGCCGCGCAGGCGGTGATGTCGGGCGCCATGGACGTGGTGATCGCCGCGGGCGTGGAGAGCATGAGCCGCGTGCCGATGGGCTCGCCGGTGGCGCTGCCGCAGAAGGCCGGCCTGGGCCACTACATGAGCGAGACCATCCGCGCGCGCTATCCGGGCGTGCCGGAGTTCAGCCAGTTCATGGGCGCCGAGATGATGGCGGCGAAGTACGGGCTGACCAAGGACGAGCTCGACGAGTACGCGCTGCGCAGCCATCAGCGCGCCATCGAGGCCACCCGGTCGGGCCGCTTCGAGGCCGAGATCGTGCCGGTCGAGGTGCGGCTGTTCGACGGCACCCGCCCCGGCGAGATGCACACCGTGGACGAGGGCATCCGTTTCGACGTCAGCCTCGATGGCATCCGCGGCGTGAAGCTGCTGCAGGAGGGCGGGCGCATCACCGCCGCCACCGCCAGCCAGATCTGCGACGGCGCCAGCGGCGTGATGGTGGTCAACGAGCGCGGGCTGAAAGCGCTGGGCGTGGAGCCGCTGGCGCGCATCCACCACATGACGGTGCTCGGCCACGACCCGGTGATCATGCTGGAGGCGCCGCTTCCGGCCACCGAGCTGGCGCTCAAGCGCGCCGGCATGAAGATCGACGATATCGACGCCTTCGAGGTCAACGAGGCGTTCGCCTCGGTGCCGCTGGCCTGGCTCAAGGTCACCGGCGCCGACCCGGAGCGGCTCAACGTCAACGGTGGCGCCATCGCCCTCGGCCATCCGCTGGGTGGCTCCGGCACCAAGCTGATGACCACGCTGCTCAACGTGCTGCGCCAGCGCAACGGCCGTTACGGCCTGCAGACCATGTGCGAAGGCGGCGGCATGGCCAACGTCACCATCGTCGAGCGGCTGTGAGCGGCGGCGGGAACACCATGCTGGAGCAGAGCGAGATCGAACTCTTCCGCCAGACCGTGCGCCGCTTCCTGGAGCGGGAGGTGGCGCCTCATTACGACAGCTGGGAGCGGGAGGGCATGGCGCCGCGCGAGGTCTGGCGGCGGCTGGGCGAGCACGGGCTGCTGTGCGTCGACGTGCCGGAGCGCTACGGCGGCGCCGGTGGCAGCTTCGGGCTGTCGGCGGTGGTGGTCGAGGAGATAGCCCGCGCCGGCTACGGCGGCCTCGCCACCGGCGTGTCGGTGCACTCCGACATCGTCGCGCCGTACATCCTGCACCTGGGCAGCGAGGAGCAGAAGCGGCGCTGGCTGCCGAAGATGGTCAGCGGCGAGGCGGTCGGCGCCATCGGCATGACCGAGCCCGGCGCCGGCTCCGACCTGCAGGCCATCAAGACCCGCGCCGAGCGCGACGGCGACGGCTACCGCATCAACGGCCAGAAGACCTTCATCACCAACGGCATCCACTGCGACCTGCTGATCGTCGCCGCCAAGACCGATCCGGCCGCCGGCGCCAAGGGCATCACCCTGTTCACGGTGGATACCGCCACGCCCGGCTTCCAGCGCGGGCGGCGGCTGGAGAAGATCGGCCAGCACGGCTCCGACACCGCCGAGCTGTTCTTCCAGGACTTGCGGGTCGGCGCCGACCAGATCCTCGGCGGCGAGGGCCGCGGCTTCGCCAACCTGATGAACGAGCTGCCTCGCGAGCGGCTGATCCTCGCCATCGCCGCGCTGGCGGCCGCCGAGGGTACGCTGGAGCGCACCGTGGCCTACGTCAAGGAGCGGCACGCCTTCGGCCAGCCGCTGGCGCAGCTGCAGAACACCCGCTTCACGCTGGCGGCGCTCAAGGCGCAGATCGAGGTCAACCGCGCCTACCTGCGCCAGTGCGCGGCGCAGTACGAGCGCGGCGAACTGACCACCGCCGCCGCCTCCATCGCCAAGCTCAGCGCCACCGATCTGCAGTTCAAGGTGGCCGACGAGTGCCTGCAGCTGCACGGCGGCTACGGCTACATGCGCGAGTACCCGGTGTCGCGCGATTTCGTCGACGCCCGCGTGCAGCGCATCTACGGCGGCGCCAACGAGATCATGAAGGAGCTGATCGCCCGGTCACTCCTAGGGCGTTGACAACGGATCGTCATGTCCGCGCGAAGTCCGCTCTCGCGAAAGCGAGGGCCTGCTCCCCCACGAAGGCTGAGTGGGCATCCTGTGCTCGGAGTCTAGGACGGTTGGGACAGTGCCGGGACTTAACCGCGCATGGTCCTTATCCCACTCCTGGTTCCACTATCGTGTGTAGGCATGGCCAGCGCGCATAACCGGTCACTGGCGAGCGCTCTCCCAGTATGCGGTAGTGTCGGGGCACGGCAGGTCGGCGGTTTAGTACGTTTCTTCCCCCTCGCGGGGGAGTGCGCAGCGAGGAGGCCGACAGGGAGAGGGCGACAAAACGACCGCGAAGCACCATGCCTAGATGATCAAAGGCGATGCGCTGCCGGACCGGTCCTGCGGGGCGGACGGCTCGGGTCGCTGGACGCCCGCATGGGCAGGCATGGCGATCCAAGGACATCATCGAACGATGGGTGCATACGATAATCCAGTTCCGGGAGCGGGCCAGAACGAGGGAGCGGGCGCGCGTCTTGCCTTGCCCAGCGACGCCCAGCAGCACCTGCCGTCGCTGGTCGTGGCTCGCGTCTCTCTCCAGGCGGCTACGGTGTGGCCGAGGAGGCTCGTCGCGGGCGTTGCGCGCCAGGGCCATGATCGACTCGTCGGCGGGATTGATGACCTCGAAGCTGTCTGGCTCATTGGATAGCTCGACGTCGATGAGCAGTAATAGCGGCACCCACGGTTACCTCTCCTGGGCGCCAGTCGTGATCGCTCCGAGCCTACAGCGCACGGGTGAACGTCAGGGTACTGTTAGGTTTCTTTGCAAATTGCGGCGATAACTCGGCGCCGCCCGAATTCAGGCGCGGGAGTCGCCGCGGTATTCGGCATCGCCTCCTGAGGGCGGAGTCAGCCGCTGGGCGGGTGGGCAGCGTCAAGTCAACCACAGACGCGTGTTTGCGTTAGTATGGTGCGGTGGTCCGAAGCGGCGCCGGGCGGAGTGCGCACGGTCGGAGCCGGCTTCGTGCCAGTGGCGAGCAGCGGCTATCGTCCGCCGGGCGTTTGCGAGCGCTGATGTGGTGCGCGATTTCCCGGGGAGCGCTCGCGACAGGAATGTTCTTTTAAAATCAGTATGTTGTGCCGTTTGGTGGGCGTGTTCAATAGGCGTCCGGGGCCGCAATCCGGCGTTATCAGGGCAGCGCTCGCAAATCGCCCTGGAAAGCCTTGCGGGACAAGGCTTTCCGAAGGGGCTCCATTCCTCGGCATTTCGCCGAGGCCTCATTGAAATGCGCGGAAAACGCCGATTCGTTCGCATGTGAACGGTGCCTTGCCTTGGCGTGCCGCCAAAACCGCGTCGAAGCCGTTGGAAGGGCGCGGATGAGCGGTTTTGCGACGCCGGAGGCAGGTCGTGGGCTTTCAGTGCCTGCGCACTGGCTGACGCGTGCGGGGTGGGCGTTGGCGTTTGCGGTTGGTCGAGGCCCGCGGCCGGGTTGCGCTCCGCGAGGGGCGTCCGGCCGGGGAGTGGCTTGGCTACGCGTGCTGCGGTGGGGCGAGGGGCCTACCGACGGTCAGACACCCGGCAGCAGGCCGATCACGGCGCCGGTCATGCAGGTAGCGAGGGTGCCGGAGATCAGCGAGCGGGGCGCCAGTTGCAGGATCTCCGCCCGCCGCTCGGGGATCAGGGAGCTGAAGCCGGCGATCATGATGCCGACCGAGCCGAGGTTGGCGAAGCCGCACAGGGCGTAGAGCATGATCAGCCGGCTGCGCTCGCTCAGCTCGCCGTCGGGCAGCGCCGCCAGCTGCAGGTAGGCCAGGAATTCGTTGAGGATGGTTTTTGTGCCCAGCAGCGCACCGGCGTTAGCGGCCTCGCTCCAGGGGATGCCGAGCAGCCAGGCCAGCGGCGCGAACAGCCAGCCGAGTATGCGCTCCACCGACAGCGGCGCGTCGAAGACCGGCGGCAGCGCCTTCAGGCCCAGGTTGACCAGCGCCACCAGCGCCACCGCCACCAGCAGCATGGCCACCACGTTCAGATACAGCCGCAGGCCGTCCTCGGTACCGCGGGTGAGGGCGTCCAGGCTGGAGCGGTAGGACAGCTCCAGGCGGACGAGGTGGTCAGCGCTCGGGCGTTCGGTTTCCGGCACCATGATCGCCGCTATCAGGGCGGCCGCCGGCAGCGAGATCAGCGAGGCCACCAGGATGTGGCCGAGCGCGTCGGGAACGGCCGGCTGCAGGATCACGGCGTACAAGGCCAGCACGGTGCCGGCCAGGGTGGCCAGGCCGACGGTGAACAGCAGGAACAGCTCGGCCCGGGTAAGCCGGGCCAGCCAGGGCCGGATCAGCAGCGGCGCGTCGACCATGCTTAGAAAGACCATCGAGGCCGAGGCCAGGCCGGCCGGGCCGCTGACCTTCATGGTTCGATGCATCACCACGGCGAAGCCGCGCACGATCAGCGGCAGGATGCCCCAGTAGCAGAGCAGCGCCGACAGCGCCGCCATCACTAGAATCAGCGGCAGTGCCTGGAAGGCGAGGCTGGTCATCTGGGTCGGATCGGTGACCTGGAACGGCGGCGTGCCGCCGCCGATGAAACCGAACACGAAGCGGGTGCCGGCGGCGGTGGCCTGTTGCAGCACATCCACCAAGGCGTTGAGGGAGAACACCGCCGAACGCACCAGCGGCGCATGCAAGAACAGCAGCGCCGCGCCGAGCTGCAGTCCCAGTCCGATCGCCACTAGCCGCCAGCGCACGCGCCGCCGGTTCTCCGACAGCAGCCATGCCAGTCCGATCAACGCCAGTAGGCCGAACGCGCTTTGCGCCTGTAGGGCGAGATTCACCGCTGTCTCCGTCGGTCGGTATCGTTGTCTCGGTATCGTTGTCGATGCGGCAGTCGTCCGCGGTTGCCGATGCTAGCGCGGCGTGCGGCGGCGCGCCACGGCGGGCCGTTCAGGGCGAGAACGGGAAAAAGAGCGGCACCAGCAGCACGGTGACCAGCAGCACCAGCACGGTGAACGGCACTCCGATCCGCACGAAATCCATGAAGCTGTAGTTGCCCGGGCCGACCACCAGGGTGTTGACCGGCGAGGACACCGGCGTCATGAACGCCGCCGAGGCCGCTAGCGCGACGGTCATGGCGAACGGGTAGGGCGACATGTTCAGCGCGGATGCCACCGCCAGCGCGACCGGCGCCATGAGCACGGCGGTGGCGGTGTTGGAAATGAACAGACCGGCCACGGCGGTGAGCGTGAACAGCGCCGCCAGCGCCAGCCGCGGCTGCGCGTCGCCGACCACGTCCAGCAGCGCCGCGGCCGCCAGGTCGATGCCGCCGGTGCGCTGCAGGGCCAGCGAGAACGGCAGCATGCCGACGATCAGAATCAGGCTTTGCCAGTGGATGGCGTTGTAGGAGCTGTTCATGTCTACGCAGCGGAACAGCCCCAGCAGCAGGCAGGCGATCAGCGCCGCGTGCACGTTCGGCACCACGCCGCTGACCATCAGCCCCACCAGCAGCGCCAGCACCGCCAGCGCGTAGGGCGCGCGCCCCGGCGCCGCCGGCACGTCGTCGAATTCCGCCGGCATGTTCAGGGTCAGCAGGTTGCGGCGCTGGGTCTGCAGGGCGCGGATCGCCCGCCAGGGGCCGATGACCAGCAGCGTGTCGCCGAGCTCCAGCTTCTGCTCCAGCACCGAGTCGTTCAGCGCCTTCTGCCGCCGTTTCAGGCCGATCACGGCCAGCCCGTATTCGGTGCGGAAGCGCGCCGAGATCACGGTCTTGCCGATCAGCTCCGACTCGGCGGGAATCATCACCTCGGCCATGCCGATGGCCTGCGACAGGTCGGTGAAGTAGTTGCCGGTCAGTGGCAGCTTGCGCAGCGATGCTTCCCGGCACAGCGCCTCGATATCGACCGAGGGCGTGCGCACGTCCAGGAACAGCACGTCGCCAACCTCCAGTCGCGTCTGCGCCATCGGCACGAGAATGGAGGCTGCGAACCGGCCGCGCCGCTCGACGGCGACGATGTTGATGCCGGCGCTGGCGCGCAGGTCGAGCTGATCGAGGCGCTTGCCCACCCAGGGCGAACCGGGTTCCACGCACAGCCGGTATTCGCGCTCGGAGAGGCCGTACTCCTCGATCCACTGGCGCAGCCGCGGCCGATCGCCGTCCCGCTCGGCGGCCGGCGCCGAGGCGCCCAGCCAGCGGCGGGCGAACAGCATGTAGACCATGGCCAGCAGCAGGATGGGAACGCCGAACGGCGTGAAGGCGAAGAAATCGAAGCCCTCGTGACCTTCGCGCACCAGCTGGGCATGCACCACCAGATTCGGCGGCGTGGCGACCAGCGTCATCATGCCGCTGATCAGCGCCGCCATGCTCAGCGGCATCATCAGCCGCCTGGCGGCGATGCCGGCGTTGCGGGCGATGCGCAGCGCCACCGGAATGAAGATCGCCACCACGCCGGTCGAGCTCATGAACGAGCCGATGCCGGCGACCATGGCCATCAGTAGCGTCATCAGCCGGCCCTCGCTGCGGCCGGCGCGGGCCAGCAGCATGTCGCCCAGCTTCTGCGCCACGCCGGTGCGCACCAGGCTCTCGCCGATCACGAACAGCAGGGCGATCAGGACGATGCTCGGCTCGCTGAAGCCGGCCAGCGCCTCCTGCATGGTGATGATGCCGGTGAGCGGCAGCACGGTCAGCATGATCAGCGCCACGGCATCCATGCGCGGGCGGTTGATGGTGAACATGACGATGGTGGCGGCCAACAGGCCCAGGACGACGAGTAGATCGGCGTTCATGCGGCGCTTGCGCGGACGAGTTGTTGGAATAGGGAAGCCGCGCATTCTAAGCAGCTCGCCCGGACTTCGCCTACGCGTTCTTGGCGGGCTGCGGCGAGGATGCTCGCGGCGCCGATCCGCCGCCCTGGCTCATCGCCAGCACTGCCGTTCCCGCCTAAAATCGGGCGCCGCGAAAGCGGGCGGGGGCGCGTGTCGATCTCCGACGCAGCGGGAGGGGAGCGTATAGCCGTTCTATGCCGTATATTTTCGCACCCCTAATAAATCGGCATATTGAGAAATACTTTATGTCCATCCATAAAAATACCAAGCTTTTCAGTGTGTTGGGTCGTTTTGCGCGCGGCGTGGCGCTCGCATGCGGGCTACTGACGGCTGCCGGGGCGCAGGCTGACGAGTCCGAGCGCTGGAGCTCGACCAACCTGCAGGTCCTCTACGGCACCAACTTCAAGCTCGGTCCGAGCACCCGCACGATCCTGACCCTGGAGCACGCCAGCGGCTGGGAGTATGGCGATAACTTCTTCTTCGTCGACGTCACTTCGTTCGAGGACGAGGGCACCGAACTGTACGGCGAGCTGCTATCGCGTCTGAGCCTGTCGAAGATCAGCGGCCGCCGGATCGGGATCGGCCCGCTCAGCGACGTGCTGCTGGCCGGCCATCTGGAATTCGGCCACAGCGTCGGTGATATCGAGAGCCGCACCTACCTGTACGGCATTGGCACGAACTGGGACATCCCCGGCTTCGCGTTCTTCAATCTCAACTTCTTCGTCCGCGACGACGCCAATATCGACGCCAGCCCCACCTGGCAGATTACGACGTCGTGGCTCGTGCCGTTCCATGTCGGCGCGGTCAAGGCGAGCTTCGGCGGCTTCGTCGACTTCGCCGGCGGCCAGGGCGACGAGGAGAAGTCGATCGTCGGCGCCCCGCAGCTGCTGGTGGACGTCGGCAACTTCTGGGGCGTGCCCGATCGGCTGCATGCCGGCATCGAGTACCAGTTCTGGCGCAACAAGTTCGGCATCGACGGCATCGACGAGGACGTCGTGCAAGCCATGGTGAAGTGGGTGCTGTAAGCGCCCGCCGCCGCGTCATGCCGTGACAGCCGGCCTGGCGCCGGGGTTCGGCGGCGCCAAGACCCTCACCCCAGCCCCTCTCCCGGATCCGGGAGAGGGGCGCAAGAGGTTGCCGGCACCGCTTGAGCTGACATCAAGAACTGGATGCCCGCCTACGCGGGCATGACGACTCAAAGAACGCCCGGATGATCAAACGGCGCGCCGCAGCATCGGTCCTGCGGCGCGGGACTTTCAGGCATACAGCGCTTCGATCTCCGCCGCGTACTTCTCGTAGATGTTCTTGCGGCGCACCTTCATGGTGGCGGTGACCTCGCCGTCGTCGTGGTCCAGCTCTTTGGTGAGCAGGTGGAAGCGCTTGACCTGCGCCACCTGCGCCAGCTGGGCGTTGCCGCGGTCGACCTCCTGCTGGATTAGCTCGCGCACCTTCGGGTTTTCCGCCAGGCTGCGGAAGGTGGTGTAGGGCACGCTGTTCTGCTCGGCCCACTTCGACACGGTCTCGAAGTCGATCTGGATCAGCGCCGCGACGTACTTGCGGCCCTCGGCGATGATCATGCACTCCTTGATGTAGGGGCTGGCCTTGATGGTGTTCTCGATTTCCGAGGGCGAGAGGTTCTTGCCGCCGGCGGTGATCATGATGTCCTTGAGGCGGTCGACGATCTTGATCTGGCCGTCTACCCAGGCGCCGACGTCGCCGGTGTGCAGCCAGCCGTCGCGGATGGTCTCGGCGGTGGCGGCGGGGTTCTTGTAGTAGCCCTGGAACACCATGCCGCCGCGGATCAGGATCTCGTCCTGCTCGCCGAGCTCGAGCTCCACGCCCAGCACCGGCTCGCCGACGGTGCCGATCGTTGCCCTCGACAGGCGCTGGCCGGTCACCACGCCGGTGGTCTCGGTCTGGCCGTAGACCTCGACCAGGGGCAGGCCGATGGTGCGGAAGAAGCGCAGGATGTCCGGCGCGATCGGCGCGGCGCCGCTCAGCGCGATCCGGCAGCGGCGCAGGCCGATGTAGTTGAGCAGGGCGCGGAAGATCAGCAGGTAGTACATGCCGTACTTGAGTCGCTCGGCCCAGGTCCAGCGCTCGCGCGGCTTGGCGGCCAGCCCGGCGCAGTCCTTGAGCGCGCGCTCGAACAGCGCCCGCCGCAGCCGTCCGGTCTCCTGGATCTTGATGTAGATCGACGCGTGCAGCTTCTCCCAGATGCGCGGCACGCCCAGGAAGAAGGTGGGCGCGACTTCGCGCAGGTCCTCCTGCACCGTGCGCAGGCTCTCGCCGAAGCTGACCGTGCTGCCGACGTACAGTGGGCCGATGTTGGTGAACGCCTGCTCGGCGACGTGGCACAGCGGCAGGTAGGACAGGCTCGTGTCCCGGGCGGTGAGGCCGAGCAGGTCGATCAGGCCCGGCGCGGCGGCGCGCAGATTGCGCCAGCTGATCATGGCACCCTTGGGGCGGCCGGTGGAGCCGGAGGTGTAGATGAGCAGCGCCGTGTCGTCCAGGCTCTGGCCGTCGAGCAGCTCGTCGACCAGGCCGGGCTGCTGACGCGCCAGCTCGGCGCCCAGCGCCTCCACCTCCTCGAAGCTTCGCAGGCGCTCGCGCGGGTAGTGGCGCAGGCCCTTCATGTCGATGACGATGTTGGTGCGCAGCAGCGGCAGCTCCGGCCAGGCTTCGATGACCTTGTCGGTCTGCTCCTGGTCCTCGCAGACCACCAGCTCGGCGTCGCTGTGCTGCAGCACGTAGGCGACCTCGTTCCACGGGCTGGTGGGGTAGACGCCCACGCACACGCCGCGGACGATGCCGATGCCCATCTGGGCGATCACCCACTCGACGCGGTTCTCGGAGATCACCGCCACCTTGCCGCCGGGCTGCAGCCCCAGGGCGCGCAAGCCCAGGCCGAAGTGGCTGGCGCGGCGGAAGTACTCCGCCCAGGTGATGGGCTGCCAGATGCCGAAGTCCTTCTGCCGCAGCGCCAGCGCGTCGGGCTGGCGGCGGGCATGCTCGCGCAGCATCTGGGGAAGGGTCAGGTTGGGTAATTCGCTCATGACAACCAGCGCTTGCGGCGTTTGTAGTGCTTGATCTCGCGGTAGCTGCGTGCCTGGCCCTCGGGGCCGCCCATGCCCAGGTAGAACTCCTGCACGTCCTGATTGGCGACCAGCTGTTCGGGGGTGCCGTCGATGACGATGCGGCCGTTCTCCATGATGTAGCCGTAGGAGGCGATGGCCAGCGAGATGGCGGCGTTCTGCTCGACCAGCAGGATGGCGGTGCCCTGTTCGCGGTTGATACGGGCGATGATGGTGAACACTTCCTCCACCAGCAGCGGCGCGAGGCCGAGGCTGGGCTCGTCGAGCATGATCAGCTCCGGCTGGGCGATCAGCGCCCGGCCGATCGCCAGCATCTGCTGCTCGCCACCGGAGAGATAGCCGGCGAGCTGGCGCCGGCGCTCCTTGAGGCGTGGGAAGTAGTCGTAGACCAGCTCGAAACCGTCGCGCGAGGGTTTGGCGCGGCCGTGCAGGGCGTAGCCGGCGGCGATCAGGTTCTCCTCGACCGTGAGGTCCTCGAACACGTGCCGGCCTTCCATGACGTGGAACAGACCGCCGCGCACCCGCTTCTCCGGCGGCAGCCCCTTGATGGACTGGCCCTTGAAGCGAATGTCGCCGGCGGTAACCTCGCCGTCCTCCAGCGCCAGCAGGCCGGAGACGGCTTTCAGCGTGGTGGACTTGCCCGCGCCGTTGGAGCCGAGCAGGGCGACCACCGCCCCCTTTGGCACCCGCAGGGACAGGCCGCGCAGCACCTGCACGGCCTTGTTGTAGACCACCTCGATGTTGTCGACTTCGAGTACGGCGTCCATCGCAAGGATCAGTCGAGGTGGATCCAGTCGGACACCGGCTCGAAGCGCCCGGCGGCGGCGTTCACCCGGTAGATGCGGCCCACCGGGAAGGAATGATCCTTGACCGTGACCGGCACGCCGATGATGCCGCCGGTGTCCCAGTCCTTGATCGATTCCAGCGCGGCCTTGAGGTTCTCGCCGGTGAGCGGCTTGCCGGCGTCGAGCGTGCGCTTGACCACCTCGGTCCAGACCATGGCGTTGAACCAGCCTTGCACGTACGGGGTGGGGCGGTAGGCCTGCTTGGGGTCGCTCTTGCGGGCCTGCTCGCGCATGGCCTCGAGCATCGGGCCGGTGTCCTCGGTGTCGAAGTAGTTGTAGGGCATCACGCCCATGTAGCCGTCGGCGTCCTTGCCCATCTTCTCGATGATGAGCTTATCCGACGACCAGAAGGTGCCCATGAACTTGGTGTCCAGGCCCATCTGGCGCATCTGCACCATGAACTCGTTGATCGGCGACAGGATGTAGCCGTGGAAGATCACGTAGTCCGGGCGCTTGCGGCGCAGCTTGATCACCTCCGCCGAGACGTCGACGCTGCCCGGCTTGGTGACGATCTCCTCGACCACGTCGATGCCCAGCTTCTTGGCGTAGGCGCGGCCGTTTTCGATCGGGTCCTTGCCGAACTCGGTGTCGCTGCAGACGAAGGCCACGGTCGGTTTCTTGCCGTCCTTGGCCTGCGATTTGATGTACTCCAGGATGATGGAGAACATCTGGCTGTAGCTCGGCCCCGGGATGAACTGGAACGGGTGCTGCTGGACGTCGGTGATCGCCGTGGCGAACGACGCGCCGCTCATGATGGTGGCATTGGCAGCGTTCAGCTCCGGGGCAATGGCCTTCATGAAGCCGGTGCTGTCGCCGTAGTAGCAGCAGGGCGGCTTGCCGCCGGCGATCTTCTTGTAGGCGGCCACCGAGCGGTCGACCAGGTAGCCGGTGTCCTCCATCACGTACTGCACCGGCCGGCCGTTGATGCCGCCTTGAGCGTTGATCCAGTTGACGTAGTCGGTCAGGCCGGCGTGGATGTGGATGCCGGCGAAGGCGAACACGCCGGTGAGCGGAATGGAGCCGCCGAACACCAGCGGTTCCTGCTGCGACGACTGCGCCGCCGCGGTGCCGGACGCGGTCAGGGCGAAGGCCAGGCCCGCCGCCTGCGCCAGGCGCCGTCCTTGCTGCCAGAGCTTGCCGATCATCTTGCGTCTCCTCCTGGTTTTCGTTGTGGTGCGGGGGTGAAGCGCTGTCGCTGGCTGTCGTTCGCTCGCTCCTCCCGGTGAAGCGCCTCTAGGTCCGGAACGGCCAGAGGTGGAAGAAGCGGCGGATGCGCCGCCAGATCTCGGCCAGGCCGTGCGGCTCGAAGATCAGGAAGGCGACGATCAGCGCGCCGAACACCACGCCGCGCAACGGCGACATGATCACCGGCGCTTCGGGGTAGAACGGCGTGACCACGGTGGTGAGCAGCTTGAGCAGCTCCGGCACCAGGGTCATGAACACCGCGCCGAGCACACCGCCGAGGATGCTGCCCATGCCGCCGACGATGATCGCCGCCAGGTAGAAGATCGACATCGACAGCGGAAAGCTCTCCGGCGTGACCACCCGGAAGAAGTAGGCGAACAGCCCGCCGGCGATGCCGGCGTAGAACGAGCTCAGACCGAACGACATCAGCTTGTACTTGAGCAGGGGGATGCCCAGCACCTCCGCCGAGATGTCGCGGTCGCGGATGGCGATGAAGGCCCGTCCCACCCGCGTGCGGAACAGGTTGCGCGCGCCCAGCAGCATCACCACCGCCAGCGGCATAATCACGAAGTACATGCGGAAGTCGTTGTGCAGCGGGATGCCGAAGATGTGCGCCGGCCGCAAGCTCAGACCCTTAGTGCCGCCGGTGACCGGCGTCCACTCCATGAACACGAAGTGCAGAAACACGCTCGCCGCCAGGGTGGCGATCGCCAGGTAAAGGCCCTTGACGCGCAGCGAGGGCAGGCCCACCAGTACGCCGATGGCGGCGCTCAGCAGGCCGCCGGCGAGCAGCGCCGGGGGGAGCGACAGGTCGGTGTGCAGCGACAGCCACGCCACCGTGTAGCCGCCCACGCCCATGAAGCCGGCCTGGCCGAGCGAGATCAGCCCGGTGTAGCCGGTGAGGATGTTCAGCCCCGTGGCGCTGATCACGGCGATGCCGACCAGGCAGGCCAGGTACAGCAGATAGGGCGTGGCCAGGAACGGGAAAACGAACAGCGCGAGCAGGAACAAACCGAACCACACCTGCTGCGTGGTGCTGGTCCAGAGGGCCTCGTCGGCCAGATAGCTTTGTTTGGCGTCGCCGATGCGCATGGTTTACAACCGCTCGATCTCGTGGGTGCCGAACAGGCCGTAGGGGCGGACCACCAGGATCACCGCCAGGACCGCGAAGGTGGCGAGCATGCGGTACTCGCCGCCGAAGTAGGCGCCGGCCACCGTCTCCAGCCAGCCGACGAACAGCCCGGCGATGAGCGCGCCGAGGATGCTGTCCAGGCCACCGACGATGACGATTACCAGCACGCTCAGGCCGATCACGCCCGACTGTGGGCTCAAGCCGCCCGCGGCGGCGACCAAGATGCCGGCCAGCGAGGCCGCCAGCGAGCCGAACACCCAGGCCAGGTTGAACACCCGCCGCACGTTGATGCCCATGGAGTAGGCCGCCGCCTGGTCGGAGGCGGTGGCGCGCAGCGCCACGCCGCCGCGCGAGAAGCGGAAGTAGAGCAGGTAGAGCACCAGCACCGTGGCGCCGATCAGGAAGCCGTAGGCGATCTTCGGCGCCAGGTAGATCTCGCCCAGGAACACCGGGTCGCGCGGCAGGAATTCCGGCAGCAGCTGCGGGTCGGCGGTCCAGAAGATCTCCGCCAGGCCGACCAGGATGCTGGCCAGGCCGATGGTGACCATCACCACCGAGATCGGCGACTCGCCGAGCATCGGCCGGATCATGGTGCGCTCGACGATGCCGCCGAGCAGCGTGCCGCCCAGCACCGCCAGCGGCAGCGCGATCCAGGGGGAGAGCTGCATGCCGCCGGCGAAGGTGAGGAAGAAATAGGCGGCGATCATCATGATCTCGCCGATGGCGAAATTGATCACCCGCGTGGCCTTGTAGACGATCACGAAGCCGAGCGCGATCAAGGCATACAGCCCGCCGGTGGCCAGGCCGGCGAGACTGATCTCGGCGAAGAACAGCCAGTCCATCAGGCTGCCTCTTTCCGACCGGTCAGGCGCTGGCGCAGCGCCTCGATATCGCCGTCGCCGAGGTAGGCCCGGATCACCGCCGGATCGTTCTGCACGTCGTACGGCGTGCCGGCTGCGATCACCTCGCCGAAGTTGAGCACCACCACGTGGTCGGAGAGGTCCATGACCATGCCCATGTCGTGCTCGACCATCAGCACGGTGACGTCCCACTCCTCCTTGATGTCGAGGATGAAGCGGGCCATGTCCTCCTTTTCTTCGCGGTTCATGCCGGCCACCGGCTCGTCCAGCATCAGCACGGTGGGCCGCATCGCCAGCGCCCGAGCCAGCTCCACCCGCTTCTGCAGGCCGTAAGGCAGGCTCGCCACCGGCTGGCGGCGGATGTGGTCGATCTCCAGGAAGTCGATGATGCGCCGCTCCACCTCCTCGCGGATGGCCATCTCCTCGCGCCGGGCGCGGCCGAAGTAGGCGAGCGCGCCGAGCAGCCCCGTGCGCAAGTGCACATGCGCGCCGAGCTTGATGTTGTCGAGCACGGTCATGCCGCGGAACAGGGCGATGTTCTGGAAGGTGCGCGCCAGCCCCAGCGCCGCCCGCTGCGGCGGAGAAAGGCGGGAGATGTCGGCACCGCGATAGCGGATGGTGCCGCGCTGCGGTTTGTAGAAACCGGATATGGAATTGAAAAGAGACGTTTTGCCAGCGCCGTTGGGGCCGATCACGGTGGTGATCGAGCCTTCCGGCACCTGGAAGCTGACGTCGCGCAATGCCGCGACGCCACCGAATGACAGGTGGAGACTGTCAACTTCGAGAATGTGCACGGCTCCTCCCCCGTGTTTGCGCCCTTTGCGCTGCGCGCTGAGCGTCTTGTTGGCCGCAGTATGCAGGGGGATTTTGCGCCGGGCATCGTCGGAAACGACGATGTGCATAGGGGGAAAGCCATTGACGACGAACCACCATCGTCGCTGCCGACCCGACGGATATTTCTATTGGCCAGTAGCGAGGTTATGCCATGCGTCGCAGTGCGGACTGCGCCACAAGCGCCGATGTGTCGTTCAACGATGGTGCACAGGCGAGGAAAGAGCGCTGTAAATGGAATGCTGCGGCGCAATATTGAAGCTATCCTAACCGACGAATATAGGTGGCTTTGTTGGCGAAATGAACTGCCGTGAGAGGCAAGCGTAAATTCTTGCCATGCTATTTAATAGAACTCTAATGTTGCAGAGGGAAATAAGGCCTCGTTGCGTCCAGCAGCGGGCACCTCGGTGGCCGTGAACTGCGCTTTCATCGCGGCGAAGCGACAGCCGGTTCAGGCGTAATGGTTGGCCGCCAGGGAGGGCTCCAGGAACGGGGTGAGCAACTCCATGGCGGACGGGTCGATGGTGGTGTCCAGATAGGGGGGACGTAGGAACAAGGCCGATGGCGTGATGCCGTTGATCGCCCGGTAGCTGCGGGAGAGGTGAGCTGAGTTGGCGAAACCGGCGCACAGGGCGGCTTCGGTCATCGAGTAGCCCAGCGCCATCAGGATGGTGCTGATGAACACCCGACAGCGCATACGGTAGGTGGTGATCGCCAATCCCGTCTGCGCCTTGAACAGCTTCTCCAGCCGCGAACTGGACAGCCTCACCTTCCTTGCCAGGTCGGCCAGCATCACCTTCTGCAGCAAAGTCTCGCGGATGTGCTTGGCCACCGCGATCACCCGCGGGTCGAACTCGCGGAACACCCGGTTGGCGAGTTCGGACGGAATGAGCTGCGCCCGCAGTTGCTCGCGGGCCTGTATGGGGCATATCTGCTTGCGGTTACGGATGTCGAGCGCGATTTGGATGATGGCATGTTCGTTGGGATGGCTGTGGTAGATGCCCGGCTGTGCCGGCTGCATGATGCTGGCGAGCGCAGCATAGTCCTGAGAGAACGACGCCAGGTAGTAGACGCCGATCACCGCTTCGCTGGCGTCGAGTATGTTGCGGTCAAGCCACAGATCGGTCGGTAGTAGGCAGCTGCGCACGCTGATGCGGGAGCCCTGCGGCGTGAGCAGCTTCAGGCTGCCTTGGAGGCTGAGGACGAGCTTCTCCTGGGTGGTGCGATGAGCGGTTTGACGTGACTTGCAGGTTCCCAGATAGAGGGCCTCGCGAGCCCAGATGAACAGCCTGGGGGTGCGTATGCACCGGCTCGAGTCGTTGTCGCGCTTGACCATGGCGTACCACCAGTCCTCCGCAACGAGCGGTCGTTTGGTCCTTACTTATTAACCAAAGTACAGAGAGTGGATTCGTGCAAGGCGAACCCACCCCTAGCGGGGAGGGGGGATTCCCTCCCACGCGTGGACCGCGGCAATCGGCCGGGCATGGTTCAGTACGGGCAGTTACCTCGGTATTCGGAGATCAGGGTCTGAGCCGCGTGGTTGGGACCGCACAGGAACGGCGCGTAACGCGTATCCTGGTCGAGGTGCAGCTTCATCCAAGACACGCCGTACTTGCCGAGCAGCGCGCTGTAGATGTTGCCGCCGTTGGCGCACCAGTGGTCCCCGCCGGTCATCTCGAAGAAGGCCTTGGGGGTCGTGTTCGGGATGCGGTTATAGAACGGCGAGGCATGCAAGGCCACTGGCGCGATGGCATCCAGCTGGCAGGCGAAGATCAGGGTCGGCACCTGGATGCGGTTGAAGTCGTTGATGCTGGAGTTCCATGGCGCCAAGGCGATGGCGGCCTTGATTCCGCCGTCGGCGGCCAGTTGCAGCGTCCCGCCGCCGCCCATCGACCAGCCGACCGCCGCCAGGCGCGAGCTGTCGACCATGCCGCTGATGGGGCTGGAGGAGGAGTTGCTCTGGTTGACCAGGTACTGCAGGGCGGCCTCGATCTGGTCGCGGCGCTGGCTCGGCTGGTCATAGATGGTGTTGGTGTCGATGGTCATGACCACGAAGCCGTGCGAAGCCAGCCGCGGTCCCCACCATTCGATCGACGACTCGAACGACAGATAGCCCGGAATGACCACGATGCCAGCCATCTTGCCGCCGCCGGCATTGGTCGGGTAGTGGATGGTGCCGCCGCCGAAGCCGGGCACCAGGCTGGAAACGCGGATGGTGCTCACGGTGTACGGTCCGCTCGCGGCTTCGAGGTAGGCGTCGGTCGGATCGGGGCCGCGCTGATAGTTGCAGTCGGTCTGGCAGCCGGGATCGGGATCGCCCCCCGGCGGGTTGGCGGCGAACGCGGTTCCGGAGAGCAGCAATGCGGAAGACGCAAGCAGCAACGAGGCCAGTGTGTTTCTGGCGGTTATTGGCATGGCAAGGCTCCTCGAAGTTATTTTTTGTCTTATCGTGCGATGGGATGCGTGGCATCCGCGGGGCAGACTAACCGAAGCGCGGAAGAGACCGCTTTCACGATCTGGCACTATTTGAGTCAAATTTCTTAATAGTCTAATTTCTTGCGCTGCAGAGCGGCCGTCTCCGCCGCGCCTGTTGCCCTCTTTCCTCCGAGCGCCGATCGCGATCTTGCTGCGCGCCTTGCGAAAGCTTGGTCGCGCGCGCAGTTATGGGCGATTGCATTGCTGCAGGGAGGCAAGGTCATGGCAACCAAGCGTGCTGCGCGCTGGCGCGCTGCCGGCCGGGCGCGTCGGGGGCTGGTTGGATGCTTTCAGGCCTTCGTGCTGTCGCTGTGCGCGGCGGTAGCGGTGACCGGCTGTGGCGACGACCTGCCGCTGCCGCCGCCGCCGGCCGACGCGGCCGCCGGCGGTGAGCGCCAGGCGACGGCGTTCCTGGAAGCCATGCGGCCGCGCGGTCCGGGCCGGCCGGTGGTGGCCGTGCTTGCCCGCAACGAAGGCACGGAGCTCACCGATTTCCTGGTGACGCACGGCGTGCTGCGGCGCGCCGATGTGGCCGAGGTCCGAGCGGTCGCGCCCCGGCGCGGTCGGGTGCGCCTGTATCCGGCGCTGGAAGTCGAGATCGACCAGGATCTCGCCGCCTTCGATCGGGCTTACCCCGATGGCGCCGACTACGTGATCGTGCCGGCGCTGGACGACGCCGACGACCCGGTCATCAATGACTGGCTGCAGCGGCAGGCGGCGCGCGGTGCGCGCATCGTCGCGGTCTGCGCCGGCACGCTGATACTGGGGCATGCCGGCCTGCTCGACGGACGGCGCTTCACCAGCCACTGGTATTTCCGCGGCGCGTTGCTGGAGCGCCATCCCAGCGCCCGCTACGTGCCGCACCAGCGTTATGTGGCCGACGGCGCGATCGCTACCACCACCGGGATCACTGCGTCGATCCCGGCCATGCTGGCCCTGGTGGAGGCCATCGGCGGTCGCGAGCGGGCGCGTGAGGTCGCCGCGGAGCTGGGCGTGGACGCCTGGAGCCCGGTGCACGACAGCTCGCCGTACGGTCTGACCTTCGGCCGCGCCACGGATTATCTGCTCAGCAAGGCGGCTTTCTGGCGCAATCAGCGGTGGCGCGTGGACGTGCGCAACGGCATGGACGACGAGGCGTTGGCGCTGGCCGTCGATGCCTGGACTCGCACCGGCCACGTTAGGGTAGTGCCCGCGGCCGAGGCCGGGACGGTGACCTTGCGCAGCGGCCTGGTGCTGGTCACGCCGCCCGTCGATGCCGACCTGCCGCGCTTGCCGCTGACGGCCGGGCTGAAGCCGGTGCAGCAATTCCGACGCACTCTGTGCGAGATCGGGGTGGGCTACGGGGAGGCGCGCCTGGCGTGGGTGAAGATAGAGCTGGAGTACGGCGAGGCGCTGGATTGCGCGGGCACGCCGCCGGCCCGGGAGGGAGGCCGGGCGTGAGCGGCGGCGTAGAAGCGATGATGCATTTGTAAAAAATGCATCAAGATCTACCATTTTGGTCGACTTGTCTCTTTTCTGCGTCCGGCTCCGCCGTGGCTGGGGGCACGCTCCGGTTGCGGTGCGCGCTCGCCGGCGGGTGGCCGCGCGTCAACGGGGGAGGAGGTTAGGGCTTGCGCGCGAGCTGGCCAGGGAGCGGGCGAACAGCAAAACCACAATTCACGGAGGAAACTACGCCATGCCTATCACAGCCACGCTGCGACGGACGCTGCTCGTCGGCGCGTTCATCGGGTTGTTCCCGCTGTCGGCCGGGGCGCTCAACCCGCCGACCACGCCGGAGCCGCCGCCGACGGGCGGTGGCGGCGGCACCTTGCCGCCGGTGAGCCGGGTCGATGTCGACGGGCCGTTCGCTACCACCATCGACCGCAACGCAGGGCCGACCCGCTCCGGTTGGGTGGTGCGGCCCACCAATCTCGGCGCCAACGGCCTGCAGCACCCGATCTTCATCTGGGGGCCGGGGGCGGCTTCGCGGCCGAGCGACTACGAGGATCATCTGCGCCGCATCGCCTCGCACGGCTTCGTGGTCTACTCGGAGGAATCGTCGTCGCAGGGCTCCGAGATGGGGCGGGCCCTGGATTGGTTGATCACCCAGAACGGCCGCGTGACCAGCACCTACTACCAGAAGCTCGATACCACCCGGATTGCGCTGGGTGGCCATTCGCGCGGTTCGATAGCGACCTTCGCCAACGGCTCGGATCCGCGCATCGCCACCACCATCCATGTGGCTGGCGGTTCGTTCGACGGCAACGGTCCGTCCAGTCTGCACAAGCCCGCGGCGATCGTCTGCGCCGCCAACGACCTCCTGGCGACCGGCAACTGCCGCCGCGATTACGCCAACTCCACGGTGCCAACGTGGTTCACGATCATGCGCGATTCCGACCACATCAGCGCCGCCCGCGACGGTTTGCCGATCATCGTCGCCTGGCTGCGCTGGCACCTGGGCGGCGAGACCGAGCGCCGCGGCATGTTCATCGGTCCGAACTGCGATTTCTGCGGCGCCGGCTACGAGACGTACTACAAAAACTGGTGACACGGCGGCCCGTCCCGCCCGGCGTGCCGCCGGGCGGCTTCGCGGCGCCGGACACTAGCGCCCGGCGTTACACCCAACGCCGTACCCGCGCGCAGTAACGGCGGTACTCCTCGCTGAACAACGCCTCCAGCGCCCGTTCCTCGGGTGCGATCTGGAAGCGGTTCATGTAGGACACGAAGCCAGCGACGCACAACAGGCTCCACGGGAACGCCAGCCACGCCGATAGCGCGACCAGCAGCAAGGCCATGGCAACGTACATGGGATTGCGCGTGTACCGGTAGATGCCCGAGGTCACCAGCGCCGAGGCCGCTTCCGGCTGTAAGGGATTGACTGTGGTGCGCGCCCGTCGGAACGACACCACCGCCGCGACGCCGAATACCGCGGCGGCCAGCACGGCCGCGAGCGTGATGGCGGTTTTCGCGATCGGGCTCAGGTCGAGGGCGGGCGCGAAGCGGGAGAGCACCCACATGGCCAAGCCGAAGCAGACGGCGACCAGGAGCGGCGGGATCTTTTTGTCCAGGTAATGCATGAGACGGATCTCCGGGGCGGGTGGCCGCGGCGTCCGCGAGGGCGGTCACCCAAGACAACACGAGCGGCGGCGCGCGGTTCGGTCAGCGAGTGTCCTGGATTGCTGGAGATCGGTTCAAGGGGAGGGCGGGCGACGACAGACGAAAAAAGGGGCGCTGCGCGAGCGCCCCTGTGGCGGATGCGGCGTAGAGTTCGCCTTACTGTTGGAGATAGTCGCGGAACTGCACCGTTACCGTGCGGACCTGCTCGGACGACCAGTTCGGCACGTTGATCACCTGCTTGGCGCCGTTGCCGCCGCGCGGCGTGAGCTCGATGCGGATCGTGCCGTTGGGCGGCGAGCTGGCCGGAATGTACAGGTCGAGACCCGACATGAACGGCAGCAGACTGAACACCGGATCCGGCACCTCCAGGTTGCTGACGCCGTCGGAATTGCGGTCGTGCAGGAAGATCGCGCTCAGCCGCTTGAGGAGCGGCGCGACCTGCGGTGTGATCACGTTGACGCTGTCGACCGTCAGCACATCGTTATGCCCGTCCTGATCGCCCCAGAGCTCCTTGTCGCGGCTGATCATCAGGTTGGTGTGGTTGGGGCTGCGGTGCAGCAAGGCGCCGACGCCCGTGCCGGGATTCGAGGTGTTCAGCCGGATGAAATAGTTATCCCGGTAGAACGGCTCCCGGTAGAAGTAGTGGTCGTTGTTCGCGCTTTCGCGCATCAGGACGAACTCGTAGGTCGCGCCTTTCTCCACACGGAACGGCCCCCAGCGGCCGTCCTCGCCGATCGGCTGGGTGTGCAGCGGGGTTTCGCCGCGGCGCATGCCCGTGTCGGGATCGACCGGATAGATGGCCAGCGTGGTGCCGGCGGCGCCGACGTTCTGCGGGAAGATGTTGGCCCGGCCGACCAGCCAGACGTGGTCGCCCTCAGCTACCGGCGCATGGATGGTGCCCGGCTCCTTGCCATTGAAGAAGCGGTAGATCCGCGCGAACGATTCGGCCGAGGTGGCCACCTCGATATGGCCCACCGGGTTATCCGCCGGCGGATAGACGTTTTCCGCGCCGCCCACTTCGAGCTCCACGTACTGGCCCCAGAGCGCCAGGGTCGGCACGCCGCCGGGCGGCGCATCCGCCGCGGCGCCGTCGATGTTGACATAGCGCTCGATCCGGGCGGCCCGGTTCGGGTCGCGCAGGTACATCATGCTGACGCCGGTGCCCATGGAGTGGCCGATGAGGTTGACCTTGTCGTGCCCGGAAATGCGCCGCAGATGATCGATGATGGCGTCGATCTGCAGGTTGCGTTGGGCCGCCTGAGCCTCGTCGGTCGGGCTCTGACCGGTGTTGGTGTCGTACTCGTAGACGGCCAGGTAGGTGCGGGGATAGCCGTTGGCCAGGAACCGCTCGGCCTGGGACTCGAACTGGGAAGCGGAGCCAGCGCCGCCGTGGATGAACAGCACCGGCCGCAGGCTATGGTCGACCGGCTTGCCGGCGATCAGGTCGAGCACGTCCTGCAAATGGAACCAGGCCAGGAACCGGTCGGCGAGCGAGCGCCGCTGGTCGTTGGCGTTCTCGGCGAACACGCCCGCCGCGTTCAGCTGCTCGAACAGGCCGTCGGTACCAGTCATCGCCGCCTCGAACGCGGGCGTGTCCGAGAAGATCTCCGGCGAGGGCAGTGGGTTGGCCTGCAGATACTTGCCGATGGTTTCCCGCGCGGTGGCGTTGATGCGGATGCCGTTGAGCAGGTTGCCGTCGTCGTCCAGGCTGATCAGCAGGCGGGCCATGTTGATCAGCATCGAATTGGTGCTATCGGCCGCGACGGCGGGCACGATTTCCTCGAACGCGAGCTTCTGCCCAGCGGGAGCGCTGCCCAGCACGATGCCGGCGACCGAGAGGGTGATGGTTTCGCCCTCCCGATAGTGGAATTTGCCGTCCTCGCCGATGATGCCTTCCTGCGTTTCCGTCCGATAGTTCAGGCCGCTGATCAGGCCGTCCAGGAATACGCCTTCCGACGTCCTCGCCTGATCGTTGGAATTGGAATCGGAACCGCAGGCCGTCAGCAGGGCTACCACCAGCCCCGCCGCCATGAGCGTCGCCGCCCGCGTCAAGCCGATCCGTTTACTGCGGATTCTCATCGATCGTCTCCTCCTGCCGGTTTGCCCGGTCTTTGTGTTACGCCTGAGGTACAGGCTGGAGACGACGCTAACAAAGGCCGCTGGCGGAGACTTGAATGTATTTGTCCGGCGCGCTCAGCCGCCTTGCCGCAGCGCCTCGATTTCCGCAACGAAGCGTTCTTGATGGCGCGGCGAGACGAGCAGCGAGCGGTTGGGACGGTAGTCGATGCGCAGCCGCTCGATGGACAGCGCCGGATTGGATTGCAGCGACAGACAGGGCGAGATGGAGGTGATCGACGCGATCGGTATGCGCCAGCGGAACGGGCCGCAGCGCACCCGCAGCAGCCGTTGGCCGTGGTCGATGACGTAGCGCGTGCCCAGCAGGATCGACAGCGGCAGGACCAGGCCGATCAGGGCGCCGGCGAGTGCCGACCCCCACTGCTCGGGGGCGTGCCAAAGCATGTCGACCACGCCGTAGGCGGTGATCGCCATGGCGGCGCCGAGCGCCACCAGCAGCCAGCCGTCGATCTTCGATCGGTATACGGAAACGGCGGATTTCGGAGCCATGATGGGCGCGATTCTACGGGATACGGCTCAAAAATGCCGTGCCTTGATCTTCGCCAGCGGGTAGCGCGTACCGCGCCACTCGATCTCCTGGCGGAGCTGCGCCCGGAGGGCAGCGCGCCACCAGGTATAGAGCGTCAGCGCTTGCGCCGGCCAAAGATAGAGCAGGCAATCGAGACTCCAGTTCGCCCGCCGCGCCAGCTGCCCCTGCAGGAGCAGACTGACGGCGATGGTGGCCAGGTTGAGGGCGAACGCCGCGCCGTCGGTCAGGAACAGGCCCAGTACCGGCCAGAACGCCATCAGCGCGGCGACCGCGGTGGCCGCCGTCAGCTTCACGAAGCTGTAGTCGAAGCCGCTGAAGATGTTTTTCTCCAGACCGAGGATTATCTCTCTCGGCGTGCGGTACCAGGCGACCGCCAGCAGGCCCTGGCCGAACAGCGCGTCGGCGCGGGCGCCGTTGCGTTTCAGGAGCTTGCCCAGCATCAGGTCGTCCAGCGGCGCCAAGGCGAGTGGGGCGTGCCCGCCCGCTTCACGGTACTTCCGCGCCCGCACCAGATTGAAGGCGCCGATGCCGATGTAGCGGCGGCGCGCGTGCGTCACCCGCCAGGGCTGGAACATGCCGATCATGCCGGCCACGAACAGCACCAGCATCGCTCGCAGCAGGCGGTTATCCGCCAGCAAGTCGGGAAACACCACCAGATGGTCCAGCTGTCGGCGCTGCGCATAGCTCACGGCCCGCGCCAAGCAGTCTGGGGCGAACAGCACGTCCGCGTCGGTGAACAGCAGGAACTCGCCGCTAGCCTGCGCGGCTCCCAGGTGCAGGGCATGGGTCTTGCCCAACCAGTCCGGCGGTAGGGACCGCACTTGGATCACCCGCAGCCGTGGCTCCTGCGCGGTCATGCGCTGCAGGATGGTACCGGTGGCATCGGTGGAGCGGTCGTCGACGACGACGATTTCCAGCGCCGGGTAGTCGAGGTTCAGCAGCGACCGCAGCGCCGGCTCGATGGTCGCCGCCTCGTCGCGCGCGGCGATGACCACCGACAGGCGGGGCAGGGGGCCTTCGACGGGCTGATCGCGCAGGTAGGGGATGCGCCGAATGCCGTACGCGACCAGCGCCACAGCCGCCAGCGTGCCCGCGAACACCGCCAGCGAAAGCATCGACTGCCAATCCATGCCGAACTCCACCTAGCTGCGGTGAAAGCGAGCGGCGATGGTTGCACCCCGCGAGCGCTCTGTCCAGCCGGTTCGGGGCCGCCGCCGCACGGTTTTGGGGTGGCCCAAGCGACTGTTACCGAAAGCAAAACCGCCCGTCGGTTAGCCCAATCGGCGCCTTCGTTGTAACATGGGTTACTTCGTTCGGACTCCTGAGATCGCCGTGGCCGGTTCTTGCCCGCGGCGGATAAGGTCGTGCCTTATCCCGCAAGGCACGGCGCTTTTCTCAAGGAAACGGAGCCGGACACGACTCATCCTTCTAACCACAGGGGGGAGCCGATATGTCCGTATTGCCTCGAATTGCCATGCCCGAGTACATCGCTCGCGGTTTCCCGGTTCTGAAAGAACTTCAGTCGGATTATCAGCACATTGTTATCAGCGAAACGCCGGAATACGGCCGCATGCTGTTTTTGGACGGCGATCTGCAGATCGCCGAAAGCGACGAAATCTACCATCAGACCATGATCGAGCCCTTGGTGCGGCGCGATGCGCTCGGCAAGGTGCTGATCCTCGGCGGCGGCGACGGCGGCGTGCTCAAGGCCGCCCTCAGGGAAGGCGCCGAGCGGGCAGTGCTGGTGGACATCGACCCGATGGTGGTGGAGATGTCCGCCCGCTACCTGCCGCGGGTCTGCGAAGACGCCTTCCAGGCCGACAACGCCGAGCTGGTGATCGGCGACGCGCTCGGCTATCTCGAACAGACCCCGCCTTGCGACGGCATCGTTTACGACCTGACCATGGAGCCGGTCGGCGCCGACGAGGACCGCAGCGCCTTCATCGCGCGGGTGCTCGATAACGTCGTCGACCGGCTGACGCCGGACGGGGTGTTCAGCATGCAATGCTGCAGCGAACATCAGCCCGAGCTGCGCGAGGAGCTCATGGAAGCGCTGGCGCAGCGTTTCAAGCAGGTCGAGGACCGCGTGGTGGACGTGCCGTCCTACGGCGAACGCTGGGTATTCGCGTCCGCGGTCGGGCCGAGGCACTGAGCCGCTTGGCGCCGGGCGCGCGGTGACCTTCCGTCGCGCCGCCCGGCTTGGCCGTCGAATGGGCTCATCGTCGTTGGCGGGAGCTTTCCCGAATCGAGAACAAACGATCATTTCCCACGGTTTTTTCCGCCTTGACGGCCTTGAACGGCTTCCGGCAGAGACTGGCGAGCACCCGCTTTATTGGCCGACGTTTCGGCGCAAATGTTGAGAACCACCGACGCGCATGAAATCAGCCGATAAGGCGGTGAGGCCGTGCCAGCCAGCCGGCCTGATCGCGGAGCGGTGAGCGCAAGGAGCGCGGACATGCGGCGCGCGTGAAAAGCCGGAATCGACGATTTCGGAGCGGATTTCAGGGAGGTATGTGTTTCCCAAACCGGTGCTGATGGCCGCCGTGAGTCGACCGAAGATGCGGTCATGGCGGGGCGTTTTGCGCGAACGGAAAATTGCTGATATCGCTTCGGGCGGCGGCCAGACTGGCCAGCGCAGGTAAGCGTCAGCGACCCAGAGCCGTGGCGAGAAGCAAAGAGGACCGTTCTCGACTAGGCTACGGAAGTCGCCACCAGGAAGGGGCAGGTTCATGCCAGGGATGGATCGGACCCGAGAAAAGAATGAATCCGTCTCCTCTTTCCTTGTTCAGGTGAGGCATGAAACCAGGAATCGCTTTGATCACCGGATGCTCCACCGGCATCGGCCGGGAACTGGCGCAGCAGCTGGCGCGCGAAGGCTGGACCGTGTACGCCGGCGCCCGCAGGCCGGAAGCCTTGCAGTCGCTGGCGAGCGACCGGCTGCGCCCGGTACGGCTCGACGTCAACGATGCCGAGCAGATCGCCGCCTGTCTCGCGCGCATCGAGCAGGAAGCCGGGCGGCTCGACCTGCTGGTCAACAACGCCGGCTACGGCGCCATGGGGCCGGTGGTGGAAATGCCGCTGGAGCAGGTGCGCCGACAGTTCGAAACCAATGTGTTCGCGCCGCTCGCCCTGGTGCAGGCGGCGCTGCCGCTGCTCGCCCGCGAGCGCGGTAGCTTGGTGGTCAACATCGGCAGCATCTCCGGCGTCCTCACCACGCCGTTCTCCGGCGCCTACTGCGCCACCAAGGCGGCGCTGCACAGCCTCTCCGACGCTCTGCGCATGGAGCTGGCGCCGTTCGGCGTGCGGGTGCTGACCGTGCAGCCGGGCGCCATCCAGTCCGAGTTCGGCAACAACGCCCAGCGCAACCTCGCCGCCACCTTGCCGGCCAGTTCCCGCTACGAGCCGCTGCGCCCGTACATCGAAGCTCGCGCCCAGGCCTCGCAGCAGGGCAGCACGCCGACCGAGGCGTTCGTGCGCGAGCTGGTGCGGACCATCGGTCAGGATTCACCGCCGGCCGTGAAGCGCATCGGCAAGGGCAGCACCGCCTTCCTGCTGCTGAAGCGGCTGCTGCCGACTCGGGTGCTGGATCGGTTGCTCTCGCGCAAGTTCGGCTTGGCCGGCTTCACCGCCGACGCCACCAACCGCGCGCCGGCCTGATCCCGCCATGACCGTCGGCCCCTACGATCACCTGCCGGACGTGCGCGACGGGCTCACCCGCTTGGAGCGCATCGTGATGACCGTGCTCGCCGAAACTCAGCGCGAGCGCGGCGGCCGCCCCGTGCCCACCGCCATGCTCTACGGCCGGGTGCTGGAGCGGATCGACATCAGCAAGGCGGAGCTGCAGGCGTGTCTGCGCAAGCTGGGCAAGGAGTTGCCAGGGTAGGGGTGAGCGGCTCATTGGGTCGCGCGCAGCGGGCGCATCGCCGTCGGTGATGCGCTCCGCAGGACTGCGCCGGCGGCGTGCCGCGTCGTGGCAGCCTTCCGTTCAAGGCAGCGTGAAAATTCTAGAGAAGCTCCTCGCTCGGCCGCTTGCCGCGCGAGGGCTGGTTCCGGATTCGCTGCTCGGCCGCCCGCCGCATGGACTCGATGGCGTAGGTCGAGCCTTCCAGACTGAAACGGACCACCTTGAATAGATCGTTCTGTAGCGGAACGGCGAATCCGACGCGGCTGGCGGATTTGGCGATGCGGTCGATATCGTCGAAAGGGGTGATGAAAAAGACGTTGTAGTCGTCGAACTTGTGCGAGCAGATCAGGGTGACGTGCGCCGACCCGGCGTCGGAATTCAGCAGCGCCGGGTATTCGTCGCCGATGTCGCAAGTAGTTTTCACGCCGATAAGGTAGTAGCAGGAGCCGGAATCGAAATAGCAGTACTGGCCGAACGCATGGCCCGACGGCGTCGCCGTCGCCGCGTAATAGTAGCTGTCGCCGTCGATGTCCCACTGCCAGTCGTGCGACCGCCGCGGTTCGGCGCCCGCCGGGGTGATGGCCGACAACAGCGCGGCGCCCAGAACGATGCTCTGCAGTTTCATGGTTTTACCTTCGTTATTCGCTGGCGGACGGTGGCAAAGGCGGTGTCCCGCGTTGCCGCCGCCAAAGCCTCTGGCGGCTCGACGATCGTTCGAGAAATGCGTGCAAGGCGATTCCCCATGCCCCACGGCGCAATCTTAGCGCAGGGATAGTGTGAATAGCGTTTTGCGGCGGGTTGGTGCACGCAGGGTCGCCATGAAGCCTGTTCTCTCGAAGGCGGGGAGGGCAGCCATGGGGTGAGCTTTGTGGTTTGTTGGTGTCTCTCTCCCACAAGACGCTGGCGGTATGCCCACATCGACCGAGAGCGATTTTCCAGTGCGTGGTAGCTGAAACTTGGCAGGACGGTGGCCAGTCAGTTCCCTCCCCCCCTCGTGGGGGAGAGCGTAGCGAGGGGGGGAAGGGACGTAAGAGGCGACTGTCCTGCCTGATCCCAGCTACAACGCACGTGGAAAGCGCGCGGTTTTAGGCCCGCTCGATGGCGATCGCCGTGGCTTCGCCGCCGCCGATGCAGAGCGAGGCGACGCCGCGCTTGAGGCCGTATTTCTCCAGGGCGGCGAGCAGGGTGACGATGATGCGCGCGCCGGAGGCGCCGATGGGGTGGCCGAGGGCGCAGGCGCCGCCGTGGACGTTGACCTTGTCGTGCGGCAGGTCGAGGTCGCGCATGGCGGCCATGGTGACCACGGCGAAGGCTTCGTTGATCTCGTACAGGTCGACGTCGGCGGTGCGCCAGCCGAGCTTGTCCAGCAGCTTGCGGATGGCGCCGACCGGGGCGGTGGTGAACCAGGCCGGTTCCTGGGCGTGGCCGGCGTGGCCGAGGATGGTGGCCAGCGGGGTGATGCCGCGGCGCTCGGCTTCGGAGCGGCGCATCAGCACCAGGGCGGCGGCGCCGTCGGAGATGGAGCTGGCGTTGGCGGCGGTGACGGTGCCGTCCTTGCGGAAGGCGGGTTTCAGCGTGGGGATCTTCTCCGGGCTGGCCTTGCCGGGCTGCTCGTCGTGGCGCACCTCGACCGGGCCCTTGCGGCCGCTGACGGTGACCGGCACCACTTCCTTGTCGAAGCTGCCGTCGGCGATGGCGCGCTGGGCGCGGCGCAGCGACTCCAGCGCGTAGTTGTCCTGGGCCTCGCGGCTAAAGCCGTAGTGGGCGGCGGTGTCCTCGGCGAAGGTGCCCATCAGCCGGCCCTTCTCGTAGGCGTCCTCCAGCCCGTCGAAGAACATGTGGTCGAGCACTTGGCCGTGGCCGAGGCGGTAGCCGGCGCGGGCGCGGTCGAGCAGGTAGGGGGCGTTGCTCATGCTCTCCATGCCGCCGGCCACCATGACGTCGGCGCTGCCGGCCTTGATCAGGTCGTGGGCCAGCATCACCGCTTTCATGCCGGAGCCGCAGACCTTGCTGACGGTGGTGCAGGGCACGCTCCTCGGCAGCCCGGCGCCGAGCGCGGCCTGGCGGGCGGGCGCCTGGCCGATGCCGGCCGACAGCACGTTGCCCATGAACACTTCCTGCACGTCCTCGGGTTGCAGGCCGGCGCGCTCGACGGCGGCGCGGATGGCGGCGGCGCCCAGTTCCGGGGCGCGCAGGGCGGCCAGGTCGCCCTGGAAGCCGCCCATCGGGGTGCGGGCGTATGCGGCGATGACGATCGGATCGTTGCTCATGGTTGGTGCTCTCCGGAGTTGGGTTTGCGTTCTTCGGGCCCCGGCGGCGGTGGGCCGCGAACCGGACGGCCCGCTCTCCCTAGCCCGCTTCCGTGAAGGGAGCGGGGCCTTGAACCGATATGCCTGACAGACGCGCGGCCGTCATGCGGCGACCACCGGCGCGCCGGCCGCGTGCGTCTCCTTGCCGCTCAACGCCGAGCCCTCGAGGCCGGCCGGCGGCAGGAACAGCGCCTCGACCATTTCCTCGCTCACCTCGGCGAGCGTGGCCGGCTGCCAACGCGGGTTGCGGTCCTTGTCCACCAACAGGGCGCGCACGCCTTCGGCGAAGTCCGGGCGGCGGGTGAGCTGCACCGACAGCTCCAGCTCGCGCTCGAAGGTCTCGCGCAGCGACAGATGACGGCCGCGCCGGTACTGTTCGAGGATCACCCGCGCCGAGGTGGGGCAGCCGCGCAGCAGCGTTTCCAGGCCGGCGGCGAGCCAGGGGGTGTGCTCGGCCTCGGCGCGCAGCGCGGCGACGATGTCCTCGACCCGGTGCTGGTCGGTGGCGCGGTCGATCGCCTCGCGGTGGCACTCCAGCTGCGGTTCCGGGCGGGGCGCGCGCCGCTCGGCGGCGAAGCCGCGCAGCAGCCGGGAGAGCAGGGCGCGATTGGCGCCGGGGTCGTCGCTCCAGTCGGCGGCGGTGAGTGCGGCAGCAACCGCTTCGCGCTGCTCGTTGTCGAGGAGATAGTCCGCCAGGCCGGCGTACAGGGCGTCGGCGGCGTTGATCGAGCAGCCGGTGAGGGCGAGGTACAGGCCGGTGCGGCCGGGCATGCGGTTGAGGAACCAGGTGCCGGCCACGTCCGGGTACAGGCCGATGGTGATCTCGGGCATGGCCAGGCGCGACTCGGCGGTGACCACGCGGTGGCTGGCGCCGGCCATCAGCCCCAGGCCGCCGCCCATGACGATGCCGTGCCCCCAGCACAGCAGCGGCTTGGGGTAGGTGTGGATGAGGTAGTCCAGGCGGTATTCGGTGGCGAAGAAGCGCTCGACCGTGGGGTTGGGGCCGGGGCCGTGCGCCTGGATGGCGCGGTAGAGGCCGACGATGTCGCCGCCGGCGCAGAAGGCCTTGCCGCCGCTGCCGGCTAGCATCACGCAGGCGATGGCCGGGTCCTCCGCCCAGCGCTGCAGCTGGGGCAGGAGCAAGTCGATCATGGCCTGGTTGAGGGCGTTGAGCGTGCGCTCGGCGTTGAGGGTGGCGAAGCCGACGCGCTTGCCGTTGGCGGCGGCGCGCTCTTCGAACAGTACCGGTTGTTGCTGCATCGATCGTCTCGGTTGCGGTTGATCTGGCGCGGCGCGGGCTTAGCCGGCGGCTTGCCGGCGCACCCAGCGCGCGATGATTCCATGCAGGGCGTCCAGGCCGTCGGTCAGCGCCGCCGGTCCCGGCTGCAGGATCAGCGGCGACTTTATCTCATGCAGCTCGCCGTCGCGTACCGCCGGTACGCTTTCCCAGCCGGGGCGGGCGGCCACCTGCTCGGGGCGGAACTTCTTGCCGCACCAAGAGCCGATGACGATGTCCGGCGCCCGCCGCACGATCTCCTGCGGGTCGGCGATGATGCGGTCGCGGCCGAGGCTGGCGGCGGCGCGCTCGGGGAAGATGTCCTCGCCGCCGGCGATGGCGATCAGCTCCGATACCCAGCGGATGGCGCTGATCGGCGGCGAGTCCCATTCCTCGAAGTAGACGCGCGGGCGGCGCGGCAGGGTCTGGGCGGCGGCGCGTACCCGCTCGATGTGGGCCTCCAGCGCTTGCGCGTAGCGCTCGGCCTTGTCGTGGGCGCCCACCAGCGCGCCGAGCCGGCGCACGTAGCCGAGGATGCCGGCGACGCTGCGGTGGTTGGCGATCCACACCTCCACGCCGGCCTTGATCAGCGCCTGGGCGACGTCGGCCTGCATGTCGGAGAAGCCGATCGCCAGATCCGGCCGCAGGGCGAGGATCTGGTCGATCTTGGCGCTGGTGAAGGCCGAGACCTTGGGCTTTTCCTTGCGCGCCTGCGGCGGGCGCACGGTGAAGCCGGAGATGCCGACGATGCGCGCTTGCTCGCCGAGGGCGTAGAGCACCTCGGTGGGTTCCTCGGTCAGGCAGACGATGCGCTGCGGATAGCCCATGCCCGCCCTTACCGATCCCGGCGCCACAGGGTCTCGCCGCCGCCGGCGTGGCGGTTGAGCAGGCGCGCCATGACGAACAGCACGTCGGAGAGCCGGTTGAGATAGTGCCGGCCGGCGTCGTTCACCGCTTCCTGCTCGGCGAGCGCCACGACGGTGCGCTCGGCACGGCGGCAGACGGTGCGGCAGACGTGCGCCTGCGCCGCCGCCAGCGAGCCGCCGGGCAGGATGAATTCCTTGAGCGGCGGCAGGGTGGCGTTGGCGTCGGCCAGCCATTGGTCCAGAGCCAGCAGCCGCTCCTCCTTGAGCAGCGTGAAGCCGGGGATGCTCAGCTCGCCGCCGAGGTCGAACAGATCCTGCTGCACGCTGCCGAGCAGCCCGTCCATGTCCAGCTCATCGGCCGGTAGGCCGATCGCCCGCAGCAGGCCGATGTGCGAGTTGAGCTCGTCGACGTCGCCGACCGCGGCGATGCGCGCGCTGGCCTTGCTCACGCGGCTGCCGTCGCCGAGGCCGGTGGTGCCGGCGTCGCCGGTGCGGGTGGCGATCTTGGAGAGGCGGTGTCCCATGAATGTGCGGCTCCCGGTTGTTCCGTCCCCCTCGGCGCGCGAGGGGGACTGACGTTATTACATGTTCCGCCGGTACTGACCACCCACCTCGAACAGCGCCGCGGTGATCTGCCCCAGCGAGCAGACCCGCACGGCGTCCATCAGCACCTCGAACACGTTCTGGTTGTCGAGCACCGCCTGCTTGAGCCGCTGCAGCATCGCCGGCGCCTCGGCGGCGTGGCGTTCTTGGAACTCGCGCAGGCGCTTGAGCTGCGATTGCTTCTCCTCCTCGGTGGAGCGCGCCAGCTCCAGCTCCTCGGGGATGTCGTCGCCGTTCGGGTTGCGGAAGGTGTTGACGCCGATGATGGGCAGCGAGCCGTCGTGCTTGCGGTGCTCGTAGTAGAGCGATTCCTCCTGGATGCGGCTGCGCTGGTAGCCGGTCTCCATGGCGCCGAGTACGCCGCCGCGCTCGGCCAGGCGCTCGAACTCGGCGAGCACCGCTTCCTCCACCAGGTCGGTGAGCTCCTCGATGATGAAGCTGCCTTGGTTGGGGTTCTCGTTCTTGGCCAGGCCCCACTCGCGGTTGATGATCAGCTGGATCGCCAGGGCGCGCCGCACCGACTCGTCGGTGGGCGTGGTGATCGCCTCGTCGTAGGCGTTGGTGTGCAGGCTGTTGCAGTTGTCGTAGATAGCGATCAGCGCCTGCAGCGTGGTGCGGATGTCGTTGAAGGCGATCTCCTGGGCGTGCAGCGAGCGGCCGGAGGTCTGGATGTGGTACTTCAGCTTCTGGCTTCGCTCGTTGGCGCCGTACTTCTCGCGCATCGCCACCGCCCAGATGCGCCGCGCCACCCGGCCGATCACGGTGTATTCCGGGTCCATGCCGTTAGAGAAGAAGAACGACAGGTTCGGCGCGAAGTCGTCGATGTGCATGCCGCGCGCCAGGTAGGACTCCACGTAGGTGAAGCCATTGGCGAGGGTGAAGGCGAGCTGGCTGATCGGGTTGGCGCCGGCCTCGGCGATGTGGTAGCCGGAGATCGACACCGAGTAGAAGTTGCGCACCTTGTTGCGCACGAAATACTCCTGGATGTCGCCCATCACCTTGAGCGAGAACTCCGTGGAGAATATGCAGGTGTTCTGACCCTGATCCTCCTTGAGGATGTCGGCCTGCACCGTACCGCGCACGTTCTGCAGCACCCAGGCGCGGATCTCGGCGGCCTCCTCGGCGGTCGGCTCGCGGCCGTGCTCGGCGCGGAAGCGGTCCAGGCGCTGGTCGATGGCGGTGTTCATGAACATCGCCAGGAGGGTCGGCGCCGGGCCGTTGATGGTCATGCTCACCGAGGTCGACGGGTCGCACAGGTCGAAACCGTCGTAGAGCGCCTTCATGTCGTCCAGGGTGGCGATCGATACGCCGGAGTTGCCGATCTTGCCGTAGATGTCCGGGCGCACGTCTGGATCGTGACCGTAGAGCGTCACCGAGTCGAACGCCGTGGACAGGCGCTTGGCCGGCATGCCCTCGGAGAGCAGCTTGAAGCGGCGGTTGGTGCGGAAGGCGTCGCCTTCGCCGGCGAACATGCGTGTGGGGTCCTCGTTCTCGCGCTTGAACGGGAACACTCCGGCGGTGAACGGGAAGGCGCCGGGCACGTTCTCCAGCAGCAGCCAGCGCAGCAGCTCGCCGTGATCCTCGAAGCGCGGCAGCGCCACCTTGCGGATCTTGTTGCCGGACAGGGTGGTGTGGGTGAGCTTGGTGCGGATCTCCTTGTCGCGCACCTTCACCACGTGCTCGTCGCCGGCATAGGCTTGCTGCAGCGCCGGCCACTGCTCCAACTGGGCGCGGGCGTGCGGCTCCAGGCGCGTCTCGCGCTGCGCGGCCAGCTGCTCCAGCGCTGGCGCGGCTTCGGCCTGCTCGGGGCACTCGCTGCGCAGCAGGCGCGCGGCCTGGCGCAGCTGCTGGATCTCGCGCGCCAGCCGCGCCTGCTCCAGCGCCCGCTTCTTGTAGCCGCGCACGGTCTCGGCGATCTCCGCCAGGTAGCGGGTGCGCGACGGCGGCACGATCACCACCTGGTGGGTGCTGTGGCGGGTGTTCACCTTGGGCAGCAGGCCGGGGCGCAGCGCCAGCCCCAGTTCGGCGAGGCGGGCCAGCAGCGCCTGGGCGAAGGCAGTGACGCCGTCGTCGTTGAAGCGGCTGGCCATAGTGCCGAACACCGGCATTTCCTCCGGCGATCGGTCGAAGGCGCCGCGGTTGCGCTGCACCTGTTTGGCGACGTCGCGCAGGGCGTCGGCCGCGCCCTTGCGGTCGAACTTGTTGATCACCACGAACTCGGCGAAGTCGAGCATGTCGATCTTCTCGAGCTGGCTGGCGGCGCCGAACTCGGGGGTCATGACGTAGACCGGCACGTCTACGAACGGCACGATGGCGGCGTCGCCCTGGCCGATGCCGGAGGTCTCGACGATGATCAGGTCGAAGCCGGCCGCCTTGCAGGCGGCGATCACGTCCGGCAGCGCCGAGCTGATCTCGGTGCCGAAGTCGCGGGTCGCCAGGCTGCGCATGTACACCCGCGGCCCCTGCGCCCACGGCCCGATGGCGTTCATGCGGATGCGGTCGCCGAGCAGGGCGCCGCCGCTCTTGCGGCGCGACGGGTCGATGGAGATCACCGCGATGCGCAGCGCGTCGTTCTGGTCGAGGCGGATGCGGCGGATCACCTCGTCGGTGAGGCTGGACTTGCCGGCGCCGCCGGTGCCGGTGATCCCGACCACCGGCGTGCGGCATTGCGCCGCCTGGGTCTTGAGCGCCTGCACCAGGGCCGGGTCGGTGCTGCCGTTCTCGAGCGCGGTGATCAGCCGCGCCAGCTCGCGCCAGGCCTGGTCGGTGTGGCCCTGGATGGCGGCCGGGTCGCGCGGCGCGTGCACGCTCAGGTCGCGGTCGCAGCGCATCAGCATCTCGCCGACCATGCCTTGCAGGCCCATGCGCTGGCCGTCCTGAGGCGAGTAGATGCGCGCCACGCCGTATTCCTGCAGTTCGCGGATCTCGGCCGGCACGATCACGCCGCCGCCGCCGCCGAACACCTGGATGTGTTCGCCGCCGCGCGCGCGCAGCAGGTCGATCATGTACTTGAAGTACTCGATGTGGCCGCCCTGGTAAGAGCTGACCGCGATGCCATGCACGTCCTCTTGCAGCGCGGCGGTAACCACTTCGTCCACCGAGCGGTTGTGGCCGAGGTGGATCACTTCCGCGCCCATGCTCTGGAGGATGCGGCGGATGACGTTGATCGAGGCGTCGTGGCCGTCGAACAGCGAGGCGGCGGTGACGAAGCGGATCTTGTGCCGGGGCTTGTAGGCCGCCAGGGCCCGGTATTCGGTGGACAGATCGGTCATTGGCCTGTTTCCTGAAACAGCGGTGTCTGCGGCCGCATGGCCTGGATCGTTTGAGATTAGGGCGGCTGCCGCGCCGAAACGATGGCGGGACCGCTCAGCGGCGTGAGCGGTTTTGCCATTGCCGGCGCGGGGCGTGTGTGCTCCCCGCGCGGCGCCTACTCGTATTTGCGCTGGTCGTCGATCACCTTGCCGTCGTTGGCGAGCGATCCGGGCGGGACGAACCGCACCTCGCCGCGCAGCTTGCAGATCTCGCGGATGCTCTCGGCGATGGCCGCCGCCAGCCCTTCCGGGGCGTGGGCGATCTCGCAGTGCAGCGTCATCTCGTCGCGTTCGTCGTGGCGGGTGACCACCAGCCGGGCGCGGCCGATCTCCGGGTGGCGCTTGACCACGGCGTTGACCTGCGCGGGGTGGACGAACATGCCGCGCACCTTGGTGGTCTGGTCGGCGCGGCCCATCCAGCCCTTGATGCGCAGGTTGGTGCGGCCGGTGGGGCAGGGGCCGGGCAGCACCGCCGACAGGTCGCCGGTGGCGAAGCGCAGCAGCGGGTATTCCGGGTTGAGCACGGTTACCACCACTTCGCCGACCTCGCCGGGCGGCACCGGGTCGCCACTGCCGGGGCGGACGATCTCGACGATCACGCCCTCGTCCACCACCAGCCCCTCGCGCGCGGCGGTCTCGTACGCCACCAGCCCGAGATCGGCGGTGCCGTAGCACTGATAGAGGTCGATGCCGCGCGCGCGCAGCCGCTGCTGCAGCGACGGCGGCAGCGGCTCGCCGGTGACCAGGCCCTTGCGTAGGCTGTCGACCTTGAGGCCGAGCTCGTCGGCCTTCTCCAGGATGATGTTCAGGAACGAGGGCGTGCCGGTGTAGCAGGTCGGGCGCAGGTCGGCGATGGCGCGCGCCTGCAGCTCGGTCTGCCCGACGCCAGCCGGGAACACTGGGCAGCCCAGCGCCTCGGCGCCGGCGTCGAACATGTGCCCGGCCGGGGTGAAGTGATAGGCGAAGGTGTTGTGCACCAGCTCGCCGCGGCGGAAGCCGGCGGCATGCATGGCGCGGGCGAAGCGCCAGTAGTCGGCGCGGCGCGCCTGCGGCTCGTAGATCGGCCCCGGCGACTGGAATACCCGCGCCAGGTCGGCCAGCGGCACGGTGGTCAGGCCGCCGAACGGCGGCTCGGCCTGCTGCCGCTCGGTGAGATCGGCCTTGCGCAGCACCGGCAGGCGCGCCAGCGCCTCGATGCTGTCGATGGCGGCTGGATCGACGTCGGCCAGCGTCCGCGCGAAGTGCGGCGCCTTGGCTCTGGCCGCGCTCACCAGCCGCGGCAGCGCCTGCGCCAGCGCCTCGGCGCGCTCGGCGGCGGAGCGGGTCTCGAGAGAATCGTAGAAATCGGTCATGAGCCCTCCCGGAAGAGTGCGCGTGCTTGTCATCGTTCGTGTCGGTGTGGCGAAGGCGGCTCGCTCCGCCCGGTCGCCGGCGCGGAGGGGGCCGCGGTCACGCGCCGCCGCCGACGGCGCCGGGCGGCGGCCGCGGACCGCTACAGCCAGCGCTTGCGGCGCTTGTAGGACTTGAGGTTCTTGAACGAGCGCCGCTCCTCGCCGCCGCCGAGGTAGGAGGCCTTCACGTCCTCGTTGTTCATCAGCTCTTCCTTGGTGCCATCGAGCACGATCTTGCCGTTCTCCATGATGTAGCCGTAGGAGGCCAGGCGCAGCGCCCAGTTGGCGTTCTGCTCGACCAGCAGCATGGTCAGGCCTTGCTCGCGGTTGATGGTGCCGATGATGCTGAACACTTCCTTCACCAGCAGCGGCGACAGGCCCATGGACGGCTCGTCCAGCAACATCATCTTGGGCCGGGCCATCAGCGCGCGGCCGATCGCCAGCATCTGCTGCTCGCCGCCCGACAGGTAGCCGGCCAGGTTGTGGGCGCGCTCGCGCAGGCGCGGGAAGTAGTCGAACACCATGTCGAGATCCTTGCGGATCTCTTTGTCCTTGCGGGTGAAGGCGCCCAGGCGCAGGTTCTCGACGATGGTCATGTCTTCGACCACGCGACGGCCCTCCATGACCTGGAAGATGCCTTTGCGCACGATGTGCTCGGGCTCGGCGTTGGCGATGTCCTCGCCGAGGAACTGGATGCTGCCGCGGGTGACCTCGCCGTCCTCGGTGCGGAGCAGGCCGGAGATGGCCTTGAGGGTGGTGGACTTGCCCGCGCCGTTGGCGCCGAGCAGGGCGACGATCTCGCCCTGTCGCACCTCCAGGCTGACTCCGCGCAGCACCAGGATGACGTCGTCGTAGACCACCTCGATATTGTTCACCGACAGCACCGACGGCTTGGTCCGCACTTGCTCGGCCGGCTGCGACATGAACTCCTCCGTTTCGTCAGCAATGGAAAGACGCGGGCGGCCGGCGGCCACCCGCGCGCCGGATCACCAGCCCAGCCAGTCGTCGCGCTGCGGCAGCTCGATGGTGGCGAGGTGCTTGATCTGCGGATTGCCGTCGTTCCAGTGGCTGGTGTAGAGCATCACCTTGTTGGTGCCGCGGTGACTCTCCGGCGTCCAGGTGTGCGGCAGGCACACGCCCTCCAGCTCGGCTGGCACGTGGTCGCGCATCTGCTCCAGGGCGTTCTTGACCGCCTCGCCGGTGATCGGGCCGTTCTTGGCGGCCATGGCCATGGCGTCGCGCATGAAGAACACCGAGCAGACGCCGCGCATGTAGTGCAGGGTGCGCGGCTTCTCGCCGGTCGGGTCGCTGAGCTTGGAGATCTCGCGCATGGTCTTCATGCCCGGCGCGTCGATGCCCCACCACGGCGTGCCGCCCGGGAAGATCACGCCATCGCCGGCCTTGCCGGCGGCCGGGGCGGCGGTCTCGTCGAAGCCCCAGACGTTGGAGACGAAGCGGGTGTTCACGCCCACGGTCTCGCAGGATTTGAGCAGCGAGATGTTGGAGCCGGCGGTGTTGCCCAGGTAGGCGTAATTGGCGCCCGACTCCTTGAGGGTGAGGCACTGCGCCTTGAAGTCGCCCGGCTTGAGCGAGTAGACGATCGCCGGCAGCACCTCGAAGCCCAGGTCCTTCGCGTACTCGGCGCAGGCTTCCTTGGGCGCGTTGGGGTAGGGGTGGTTGTCGCCCATGTGGATGAACTTGGGCTTGCCGGTCTGGCCCTTGCTCTCCCAGTCCTGCTTGGCCCACTGCAGCAGCGCGCGGCAGGCGTCGGAGTAGCTCGGGCCGTAGAAGAAGTTGTACGGCGCGGCGTTCTTGCTGTGCTTCTGCTTGCCGGTCGGGTCGGTCAGGTGGCCGGAGTAGGAGCCGGACATGTAGGGCACCTTGTCCTGAGCGACGAAGCGCACCAGTGCCTCGGTGTCGGCGGTGCCCCAGCCCTGGATGAACACGGGCTTGAGCTGGCTGATCCAGGCCTTGTAGGTGGAGATGGCGCGCGGCGCGGCGTAGGCGTAGTCGACCGTGTCGCGCTTGATCTTGCGGCCATTCACTCCGCCGTTGCGGTTGATGTATTCGATCGCGTCCTCGACGCCTTGACCGTACAGGGTGCCGACGTCGGAGGTCGGACCGGTGTAGGCCGCCAGGTGGCCCACCGGAATGTCGTCGGCGGCCACGGCCGGAGCGGCGGCCAGGCCGAGCGCGGTGACGGTGGCGAGAGTGAGCTTGCTGCTGCGGATCATTGGGTTTCTCCTCCGGTGTGGCCCGTTGTCCGGGCTTTCTTATTCGGGCGGTTGGATGCCCTTGGGTTTTTCGTTCGGTCTCCGGCGTCGCCCGTCCTCCCGCGCGGGAAGGGCGGGGCCCGCGCTCAGTAGGAGAACGGATACAACTTCCAGTACGCCTTGATCTGCTTCCAGCGATGGGCCAGCCCGTCGGGCTCGAAGATCAGGAACAGCACGATGGCCAAGCCGATCGCCATTTCCTTGAGGTACACCACGCCGCGCTCGATGCCCGGCACCACGGCGTTGAGCAGGCCGACGGCGCCGTCCGTCAGCTCCGGCAGTAGCACCAGGAAGGCGGTGCCCATGAGCGACCCCATCACCGAGCCGAGGCCGCCGATGATGATCATCCCAAGGAACTGGATGGACAGCAGGATGGTGAAGCCCTCCGCCGAGACGAAGCCCAGGTAGTGGGCGAACAGGGCGCCGCCCACGCCGGCGTAGAACGACGACACGCCGAAGGCGAGGATGCGGTACTTGGTGAGGTTGATGCCCATGATCTCGGCGGAGAGGTAGTGGTCGCGCACCGCCACGAAAGCGCGGCCGTCGCGGGTGCGCAGCATGTTGGTGCCGGCCAGGTACATCACCACCACGAAGAACACCACGATGTAGAAGTAGCTCTGATCGGTGTTGAAGCTGTAGCCGAACAGGGTGAGCGGCGCTGCCATGGAGCCGGCCACGCCGCCGGTGAACCACTCGGCGCGGTTGAAGAAGTCCTCCAGGATGAACTGCGCCGCCAAGGTGGCGATGGCCAGATACAGGCCTTTGATGCGCGCCGCGGGGATGCCGACGATCATGCCCACGGCGGTGGTCAGTAGGCCCGCCAGCGGTATGGCGAGGATCACCGGCACGCCTTGGTTGGCGATCCAGGCCGAGGCGAAGGCGCCGAAGCCGAAGAAGGCGGAGTGGCCGAGCGAGATCTGGCCGGTGAAGCCGACCAGGATGTTCAGCCCCAGCGCGGCGATGCCGTAGTAGCCGATCTGGATCAGCAGGTTGGTGACGTAGCTGTCGAACACCAGCGGCACGAACAGCAGCGCGATCACCCCGGCGATGGCGAAATTGCGCGAGGTCGGCGTCGGGAAGATGGTGGTGTCGGCCTTGTAGGTGGTGCGGAACTCGCCGCACCGCATGCTATCGGCGGAAAGCGACATGGCGGCCCCCCTCCCTCAGATCCGCTCGATGTTCTTGGTGCCGAACAGGCCGTAGGGCTTGATCATCAGGATGATCACGAGCACGTAGAACGGCACGATGTTGTAGAGGTTGCCCCACTGCAGGTATTCGCCATCGACGAACTGGGCGACGTTCTCCAGCACGCCGATGATCAGCCCGCCGAGGATGGCGCCGACGATGGAGTCGAGGCCGCCGAGGATGGTGGCCGGGAACACCTTGATGCCGAAGAACGACAGCGCCGAGCTGACGCCGTTGACCATGCCCACGGTGACGCCGGCCACCGCCGACACCACCGCCGAGATCGCCCAGGCTAGGGCGAACACCTTGCGCACCGAGATGCCCAGGCTGGCCGCCACCTGCTGGCTGAAGGCGGTGGCGCGCATCGCCAGGCCCATGCGGGAGTACTTAAAGAACAGGAAGAAGCCCGCCATGATCAGCAGCGAGATGACGAAGCTCATCAGGTAGGCGGTCTGGACGTTGAGGCCGGCGATGGTCACCACGTCGGTGTCGAACACCTGCGGGAACGGCTGGACGAACTCGCCGAAGATCCAGCTCATGCCGGCCTGGAAGAAGATGGATAGGCCGATGGTGAGCATGATCACCGAGATGATCGGCTCGCCGATCATCGGCCGCAGCACCACCACCTGCAGCAGCACGCCGAACACGAACATGAAGGCCAGGGTGAGCAGGAAGCCGAGCCAGAACGGCAGGCCGAACTTCACCAGGAAGGCCCAGCACACCCAGGCGCCGATCAGCAGGAATTCGCCTTGGGCGAAGTTCACCACCTGGGTGGACTTGTAGATGAGCACGAACGACATCGCCACGACGCCGTACAGCGCGCCGATGATGACGCCGTTGAGCACCAGTTGCAGAAGCAGTTCCCACTTCATGGCCGTTCTCTTTTTGGTTCGTTACATGGCCGCCGCGGCGCGTTTCGGCGCGGCGGTGTTCTCCGGCTTGTCCGCGTTGGGGTAGAGGTCGACCACCCGCAGGTGGGTCTGGATGCGCGACTTGGTGCCGTCCTGGAAGGTGATGGTGGTGTCCACGTACACCTCCGGCTGGCCGGCGTAGATCGCGTCGATGATGTCGCCGTACTTGTCGCGGATGACGCCGCGGCGGATCTTGCGGGTGCGGGTCAGCTCGCCGTCGTCCGGGTCCAGCTCCTTGTAGAGCAGCAGGAACTTGCGGATGCGCTGCGCCTCCGGCAGGGTGGCGTTGACCTTCTCCACTTCCTGGCGCAGCAAGTCGTAGACCTGGGGCTGCGCGGAGAGGTTGGTGTAGTTGGTGAAGGCGATGCCGCGCTGCTCGGCCCACTTGGCGACGATGCCGAAGCGGATGCAGATGATGCTCGCCAGGTACGGGCGCTGGTCGCCGAGGATCACCGCCTCGGCGATGAACGGCGAGAACTTGAGCTTGTTCTCGATGTACTGCGGCGAGAAGCGCACGCCCAAGGCGGTGGTGGCCATGTCCTTGATGCGGTCGATCACCACCAGGTGGCCGTTCTCCTTCTTGATGTAGCCGGCGTCGCCGGTGTGCAGCCAGCCGTCGCGCAGGTCCTCCTGGGTGGCCCTTGGGTTCTTGTAGTAGCCGGCGAACAGGCCGGTGGTGCGCGCCACGATCTCGCCCACGCCGTGCTCGTCGGGGTTGTGGATACGCACCTCGGCGTTGTCGAAGGGCAGGCCCACGGTGTCGAAATCGACGTCGCCGGGGCGATGGATGGTGTAGGCGCCGCACAGCTCGGTCTGGCCGTAGAGCTGGCGCAGCGGCACCCCCATGGCCAGGAAGAACTTGAAGGTTTCGGGGCCGAGCGCGGCGCCGCCGGTGGCGGCCGAGCGCAGGTAGGTGAAGCCCAGCCGGTCCTTGAGCGCGCGGAACAACAGCCAGTGCGCCAGCTTCGATGGCTTGCCGGTCTTCTCGATGCTATCCATGCCCAGCTTCATGCCGAGCCGGAACATGAACTGCTTGAACGGCGTGGCGTCCATCATGCGCGCCTTGACGTCGGCGCAGATCGCCTCCCACACGCGCGGCGCCAGCAGCACGAAGTTCGGGCCGATCTCGCGCAGATCGCTCATAGTGGTCTCGGTGTCCTCGACGAAGTTCACCGTGATGCGGCTGATCAGCGACTGCGCCACCGCGTACACCTGCTCCATGATCCAGGGCAGGGGCAGCACCGACACGTAGTTGTCGGTCGGGTACTTCGGGTCGACGCGCAGATAGGCCATGCAGTGGTCGAGGAACGGCCCGGAGCGCATCATCGACAGCTTGGGATTGGAGGTGGTGCCCGAGGTGGTGATCAGCATGGCCACGTCCTGGCCGTCGCCTTCCGCCACCAGACGCCGGTACAGGCCGGGATCGCGCCCGCCCAGCCCGTCGCCCAGGCGCATCAGCTCCTCCTGGCTGATCAGCCGCGGATCGGCGTACTTACGCATGCCGCGCGGATCGTGGTAGACGATGTGCCTGACGCAGGGGCAGCGCTCGGAGATCTCGAGGATCTTGTCGACCTGCTCCTCGTCCTCGCACATCACCAGCTTCACCTCGGCGTAGTTGATCAGGTACTCGACCTCCTGGTTGAGCGAATCCTGATAAATGCCGAGGCTCATCGCGCCCAGCGCGTGGGCGGCGATCTCGCACTGCACCCATTCCGGGCGGTTGCTGCCGATGATGGCGACCACGTCGCCGCGGCTCACGCCGAGCGAGCGCATCCCGAGCGCCATGCGCTCGACCGCGCGCTGGTAGTCGCGCCAGGTGAACTCCCGCCAGATGCCGAATTCCTTTTCCCGCAGCGCCACTTCGTCGGGCCAGCGCTCGGCGTTGTACGCCAGCAGCTTGGGAAAGGTGTCGTACCTGGCGATATCGGGGTAGTCGATGTTCTGGACTCGCATCACGCCACCGCCTGCTCTTGTCCGTCCACGCCCTCGCCCAGATAGGCTTCCTTGACCCGGGGATTGGCCATGACCTCCTCCGGCGAGCCCTCGGCGATCTTGCGGCCGAAGTCCAGCACCGCCACGCGCGAGGAGATGTCCACCACCACGCCCATGTCGTGCTCGATCATGACGATGGTCATGCCCCACTCCTCGTTGAGGTCGATGATGTAGCGGGCCATGTCCTCCTTCTCTTCGTGGTTCATGCCCGCCATGGGTTCGTCCAGCAGCAGCAGCTTGGGGCGCAGCGCGATCGCCCGCGCCAGCTCGACGCGCTTGCGCAGGCCGTAGGAGAGGGTGCCGGCAACGGCTTTGCGGATATGTTGGATTTCGAGGAAATCGATGATGTCCTCGACCTGCGCGCGGTGCTCCAGCTCCTCGCGCTGGGCGCCGAACAGCCAGTAGAAGGCGCCGGTGAGGAAGTTGTTCTTCAGCAGGTGGTGGCGCCCGACCAGGATGTTGTCGAGCACCGTCATGTGGTTGTAGAGCGCCAGGTTCTGGAAGGTGCGGCCGATGCCGGCCTCGCAGCGCTTGTTCGGCTTGAAATGAGTGATGTCCTGGCCGTTGAAGCGGATGCTGCCCTGCTGCGGCTGGTAGCGACCGGAAATGCAGTTGAGCAACGAGGTCTTGCCGGCCCCGTTCGGGCCGATGATCGAATAGATCTCGCGCTCGCGCACTTCGAGGCTGACGTCGGTCAGCGCTTTGATTCCACCGAAGGACAGCGTGATGTTGTCGACTTGCAGTAACGTGTCGGCGCTGGCTACCGCCATACCGATTCCCCTTCGCTTTGGTTGATTACTCGATCCGGCCGGCGCGGCCGGATCCCGCTCGCGATGGGGGAGTGGTCGTGGGCTGATGCCGGGCGAAAGCGCGGCCGCGCCGAGCGCGCTGATGTCACGCCCGGTCCTGTCGACGCAGGACGCCCACCATTGAACTCGGCCTGACAAGGACCGACCCTCCTCCCGTTTTCCCGCGGATCGCGGGCTTTTTCCCGGCGACGCTTGTCGTTCCGCCGCGTCGTCCGGGGCTTTTAGTTATTTCTGGCTATGCTTATTGAGAAACGCGGACATCCGTTCCTGCGTTTCACAGTGTCCGTGGCGGTGCGCACACGCCCGCGCTTGGCTACCTTTTCGGAGGAAGCCGACACGGAGACTGTGGTTTTTCACGATAGGGCCGCCGAAACGGAAAAACGATGGCGAAACCGCTCAAGCTCCATGAGCGTTTTTGCCACTGCCCATAGCCGGTTGCGTGGAGGAGGGCTGCGCGGCGAAGGCGCAGCATGAGGGGAGTTCGAGGGGCGATGCAGAAGCACACCGTCGCCATTGCCTTCGTACGTTCCGCCGTGGCGCCGCTGGACGAGGCCACGCGCGAGCGGTTGCTGACGCAGAGCGGTATCCCGCCGGAGCTGCTCGCCGTGCCGGGGGCGCGGGTGCCGGCCCGAGCGTTCTCCAACCTGTGGCTGGCGGTGGCGCGCGAGCTCGACGACGAATTCTTCCGGCTCGACTCCCGCCGCATGAAAGTGGGCAGCTTCGCGCTGCTGTGCAGCGCCATGCTGGCGTGCGAGGATCTGCACACCGCGCTGCGGCGCTGCCTGCGCGCCTTCCGCGTGCTGCTCGACGACATCTCCCCCGCGCTGAGCGTCGAGCAAGGCAAGGCCTACATCCGCATCGACAACCGCATCGCCGGAGCGGAGCAGCGCCGCTTCGCCGAGGAAACCCTGCTGGTGATGGTGCACGGCCTGATGTGCTGGCTGGCTGGCCAGCGCATCCCCCTGCTGGGCGCGGCCTTCGCCTATCCCCGGCCGGCGCACGGCGACGAGTACAAGATCCTGTTCGCCCACGACCTGACCTTCGACGCCGAGCGCACCGAGGTGTGGTTCGACGCCCGCGTGTTGGGCGCGCCGGTGGTGCAGAACCGCGAGACGCTGCGGCGCTTCCTGCGCTCGGCGCCGCAGTCGTTCTTCCTCAAGTACAAGAACGAGGACAGCTGGACCGCGCGGCTGCGCAAGCGGCTGCGCCGCACCGAAGGAACGAGCTGGCCGACCTTGGAGGAGCTGGCGGCCGAGTTCCACATCGCCCCGGCCACCCTGCGGCGCCGGCTGGAAGCCGAGGGCATGACCTACCAGGCGATCAAGGACAACCTGCGCCGCGACATCGCCATCCACTACCTCTCCGAGAGCGATATGAGTGTGTGCGAGATCGCCGAGATGCTCGGCTTCCAGGACACCAGCGCCTTTCACCGCGCCTTCAAGCGCTGGACCGACTCGCAGCCCGGCGAGTACCGCGCCCGCCTCGTCGGTTCCGACGATGCCGCCGCGGCGGCGAGCCGTTAGCCTCGGCGCAGGGCCGCTTCCATAGCGGCCCATCATCCCTTCGGCAAGCAGGACGACCAACATGAAGCTGGATTCCTCCATCAGTGCCGTGATCACCGGCGGCGCCTCCGGTCTGGGCGAAGCGGCCGCGCGCCGACTGGCCGCCGCCGGCGTGAAGGTGGCGATCTTCGACATGAACGAGCAGCGCGGCGAGGCGGTGGCGCGCGAGCTGGGCGGGGTGTTCTGCCGGGTCGACGTTACCAAGGACGCCGAGGTCGAAGCGGGTTTTGCCAAGGCGCGCGCCGTCATCGGTCAGGAGCGCATCCTGGTCAACTGCGCCGGTACCGCCAACGCCTTCAAGACCGCCTGGCGGGCGAAGGACACCGGTGAGATCATGCATTTCCCGATCGATCAGTTCGAGCGGATCATCCAGATCAACCTGATCGGCAGTTTCCGCTGCGCCGCCAAGTCCGCCGCCGGCATGCTCGCGCTGGAGCCGCTGGAAGGCGGCGAGCGCGGCGTGATCATCAACACCGCTTCGGTGGCCGCCCAGGACGGCCAGATCGGCCAGGCCGCCTATTCCGCCTCCAAGGCCGGCGTGGTCGGCATGACCCTGCCCATGGCGCGTGACCTGATGGGCGAGGGCATTCGCGTCAACACCATCATGCCGGGCCTGTTCGATACCCCGCTGATGGCCAGCCTGCCGGACAACGTCAAGGCGGCGCTGTCGGCCTCGGTGCCGTTCCCCAAGCGCCTCGGCCGGCCGGACGAATTCGCCGCTCTGGTCGAGACCATGGTCACCATCGGTTACTTCAACGGCGAGAGCGTGCGCCTGGACGGCGCCATCCGCATGGCGCCGCGGTGAGGCCGCCTGACGGCGATTCACGCCCTTCTCCCAAGGCCGAACGGCGGAATTCGTTGCTGCCGTTGCGCCACGGGGAATGCTGGCGGCGCCGGAAACGGTGCCGCCAGCCCTTCGAGAGCTGAGTGCCCGCCGCCGCGCGGACGGGGGCGGCGCGGCGCCCACCGACTGGCCGTGCGTACGTCGCGGGGTCTCTACAGCTTCTTCGATGCGGCCGGGGCTAACCGGCGACTAGTTTCTGTATTAGAATTATCTAAAGTACAGCCTTTCAAAAAATGGCTGTGTGCAAATGTCCTGGCCGCGTCCAGGTTGGCCGGGGAGGTTTCTTTTGCCTTTTTGCGGGCTTTCCCGTGAAGTCATGACGTTGGCGTAAGAAAAGCAATAAAAGAGGCCAATCATGAGAATGACGAAAATCATGTTTTGATGGGGGCGTGGCCCAGTGCCACGGCATAGCGTGAGTCCAGTCGATCATGCTGGATGGGGACAATGATCCTGCACCCGAATTGATATTCCCGTCATCTACCTTGGAGGCTGACTGCCTTTAAGAAAACGTGCCTCGATGAGTTCGCCTGCCGTCCGGTTCTGGGACTCCATCATCAGTACCCGATGAATATAGAGAATCATCCTGTTTTATTCGGCGGAATGACGGGGACGGTGCAGGTGGCGCGTGGGAGACTCGAGGCCGCCTCATGGACGGGCAGGCGAGGCGTGTCTGTGCGCGGTGCGTGGGAAAGCGTGGATAGATATGCGTTCAGAAGAACTAGAGGGGGTGCACCCGAGCGAGCCCGAGAGCGCCGGCACCGTCCTGATGGCCGATCCCACGACGGCGATGCGGCAGGCACGCGCGGTATGGAAGGAAGGCGATCGACAGCGGGCTTTAGCCCTTTATGCCGAGATCGCAGCCGCTCACCCGGATTTTCTCGAGCCGCTCGTTCAGCGTGCGGTTATCCTGCGCGAATTTGGGCGTTTGGATGAAGCCGAGGCGGAAATACAGCGGGTGCTGGAGCGTGCTCCGGCGTTTCCGCCGGCCCTCATGCAGCGGGCCGATATCGCTAGAGCCCGCGGCGACGCCGAGGCTGCCTTGGCCATTTATCGCCGCATCGTCGGCGAGCAGCCAGGCTTTCACGATGCGGGCGTGCAGGCCGCGGCGGTGCTTCGCGAGCTCGGTCGCTTGGAGGAAGCCGACGCCGAGCTCGAGCGCGTGCTGCAGCAGGCGCCGACCCAGCGTTGGGCACTCATGGCCAGGGCGGCCATCGCCCGCGAGCGCGGGCAATTGGATGACGCCGTCGCGCTCTATCGCCGGACCACGGCCGCCCATCCCGAATTCCACAAGGCGGCGATCCAGGCCGCGGTGCTGCTGCGCGAGCTGGGCCGCTTGGACGAGGCGGCGGCCGAACTGGACCGGGTGTTGGCGCTGGCGTCCACCATGCACAGAGCGCTCAAGTTGCGCCTTCGCATCGCGAGCGAGCAGCGGGATCGCAAAGCCGCTCTCGAGTGCTACCGGCGGATCGCTCGCCTGCGCCCCGATTCTTTGGAGCCGATCCTGCAGGCGACCAAGTTGCTGCGCGAGATGGGGCGTCTGGACGAGGCCGACGCGGAGATCGACGCCGTGCTCCAGCGCCAGCCCGATCATCATCAGGCGTTGGTGCAACGCGGGCTCAACGCCGAAGCGCGGGAGTCCGGCAGCGGGCAGCCGTGGTTCGAACGCGCCATAAGAGCGAATCCCGATGACCCCCAGCCTTATCTGCAACTGGCCGAAAGCCTGGAAAAGGCCGGCGCTGGTGACGATGCCTATGCGTTCCTGATCGATGTCGCCAAGCGGTTTCCGGAGAAAGCCGAATTCGCGCGCCGCTGCGCCGGCCTGGATTGGCAGCGGGGCCGCCTGGAAGAAGCGGTCGGCAGGCTGCGGGGGCTCTTGGAGCGGTCTCCCCAGGACTATTCGGCATGGCATCGGCTCGTCAGCTGGACCATAGAGCTGGGCGCGTTCGACGAGGCGGCTCGCTTGCTCGAACAGGTCCCGTCTTCGCGTCTGGAGGCCAGGCGTCAGGCCGCCGTCTTGCGCGCCAAGCTGGCCGCCCGCGCGCACCAGCGCGAGGCGTTGGCGCATTCCGAAGCTACGCCGTCGTTGCATGAGAGCCAGGTGCAATATCTGCTCTACTCCTTGGAGCTGGATCAGGCGCAGCGGCATCTCGAGGAGGCGGTGCGGTTGAAACGGGCGCTGCGCGGAACCGGCGCGGAGGCGCGGGCGCGGGTGGGCGTAGGCATGCGCGCCACCTGGCTGAACGAGTTCCGGCTGAATCCGTTCGTGGTCGAGCAGCTGCGGGAGGCGCTGGCGTTGCCGCCTGCGGAGCAGCCGACGGCGTTCGCCGACGTCCTGCGCGAGGAACCCGGCCATACGCCCACCGCCATCATGCTCATGGTGCGTCTCAAGCTCGGCGGTGCGTTCCAGGCTTGGCGCGAGGCGGCCGGCGTGCCCGGTTGGCCCGCGCGGATCCCGAGGCGCATCGTGCAGTTCTGGGACAGCGCCGATGTGCCCGCCGAGGTGGGCGAGCTCATGGCGTCGTGGTCCCGGGTATGTGCCGGATTCGAGTATCGGCGCTTCGACGAGGCCAGCGCGCGGCAGTATCTCAAGTCCCACTACCACGGGGCCGTGGTGCGGGCTTTCAACAAGTGCCACAACGCACCCATGAAGGCGGATCTGTTCCGCCTGGCCTACCTCTTCCGCGAGGGCGGAGTGTACGTGGACGCCGACGATTACTGCCGGCATCCCATCGAAGCCTTGGGGCGTACGGACGCCGAAATCGTGCTGTACCAGGAGCAATGGGGGAGCCTGGGCAACAACTTCATCGCCGTGATGCCGGGGCATCCGGTCATCGGCGACGCCCTCGACCACGCGGTGCGGGAGGTGCTCGAGAGCTCGCGCGGCGATACCTGGTTCACCACCGGCCCCGGCCAGATGACCCGCGCCGCGGCGCGGCAGTTGCTGCCGTTCTTGCGTTTCAACGGCGGCGCCGGCCCGGGCGCGCTGCCGCGCTGGGTGGTGCTCGATCGCCACGAGCTGCTCTCGTGCGTTTCCATTCACATCCGCTGCCGCTACCACCGTTCGGACAAGAGCTGGCAGCGCGCGGACACGCAGCACGTGCGGCTGGTGACGGCGCGGCAGGTGTGAGCAAGGCGTTGCCGGGGCGCGGAGGCCTTGGGCCTTCGTGGCTTCGAGGAGGCCCGACGAAGGCGCATGCGCGGCGGCGTCACGCCGCGCGCCGCCCCGCCCAGCGCAGCGGCCACAGGAGTAGCCGCAGCAGCCGCGCACCCAGGTATAACAGCGGCAACAGCAGCGCGGTCCAGGCGGCGATCTGCACCGCCTTGACCGGCAGGCCGAAGGTTTCGGCCAGCTCGCCGAGCATGCTGTTGAGCAGGCTGGGGTGGCGGACCACCAGATAGGCCAGCGCCGCTGGGGCGCCCCATTTCGCCAGCGTTCCTAGCACCCGGCTGCGATTCGCCAGCTTCGGGGTGAGCAGTGCCGCGCGGCGGGAGTAGCTCAGCGGCTTGGACGCTTGTCCGACCGCCTTGCCGGCGCGCAGCAGCTTCAGACCGCCGGCGACGATGGCGACGTCCAGCGCAGCCCAACCGGCGTCGCTCAGGCCGATGTCCTCGTTCAGGCGTTGCTTGGTCTCCAGCCGTCGAATGCCGCTGGTGAGGAAGGCGCTGGCCGCCTCGGTGAAGCGCTCGGTCTGGATCCATTGCACCTCGCCGTCGGCGTCGACCAGGAACTGGCCAATGAAATCCAGTCCGTCCTCGCGTATCCGCTGCACCGCGTACCAGCCGCGCAGGTCGGGCGTGAGCGGCGGCCGCTCGGCCGACGGAGCGTCCGGCGAGCGGTCTTCCCAGCGGGCGCGCAGTGTGTCGATAGTTCGACCGAACTCGTCGAGCAGAGTGAGGGTGGCGATGTCGTTGCGGCGGTAATAGGCGATGGGCGGCACTGCCAGCGGGCCGTAGCGGCGCAGCGCTTCGACGAACTCGGGCTCGGTGCCGTAGACCAGTAGCAGCTCGCGGGTCAGCGCTGGATGGGTCAGCAGCGCCAGGCGGGTTTGCAGCAGCAGCGGCTGGTCATCGCCGTAGTCGAGCAATAGAGCTTGGATCTCGACCGGTTCGTCGCGCAGCGCGGCCGCGTGCTCGGGCAGCAAGCGCTCGGCCTGCACCCGGATCAGCTGCTCGTCGAAGCCGACCGGCGGCTCGCCGGCGGCGACGAGGAGCGCGCCGCCCAGGGCGAGAGACAACAGCAGCGCGAATTTGCTCATGGGTCCGCTCCCGGTGCGGCGCCTGTGGCGGTCGTTCGCTTGCGACGTGTGTCGTCGCGGGACGATATTAGTCTACCGCTCCGGTTACCATACCGGGGCGAAGTCATAACAATCGGTGCGCGGCCGTCGCGCGGCACCGCCAGCGGAACGACCATAACGATGCTCTACCTCCACCGCGGCAACCGGCTGGAAGATCTGTTCGAGGGATTCGCCCGGATCGTCGCCATTCCGCTCGCCGAGCCGTTGGCTTCGGAGGTGGTGCTGGTGCAGAGCAACGGCATGGCGCGCTGGCTATCGCTGCGCCTGGCCGAAACGCACGGCATCTGTTGCAACCTGCGCTTTCCCTATCCGGCCGCCTATACCTGGGAGCTGTTCCGCGCGCTCGATCCGCAGCTGCCGGAGGTTTCCGACTTCGACCCGCGCATCCTGACCTGGCGCATTTTCGCGCTGCTGCCGTCGCTGCTGGACGATCCACGCTACGGCGAGCTGGCCAGCTATCTCAAGGACGGCGACGCGCTGGCGCGCTACGAGCTGGCCCGGCGCCTGGCCGACGTCTACGACCAGTATCTGGTGTACCGGCCGGATTGGATCGTCGAGTGGGAGCGCGGCGAAGGCGAGCACTGGCAGGCAGCGCTGTGGCGCGAGCTGAGCCGCGACGGCAAGGCGCACCGTGCCGGGTTGCTGCTGGCGGCGCGCCAGCGCTTGGAGCAGGGGGCGCCGCCGCCCGGCGTGTTGCCGGAGCGGCTGTTCCTGTTCGGCATCGCCGCCTTGCCGCAGTCGCTGGTCGAGCTGTTCCGCCTGCTGGCTGCCTACATCGACGTCCACGTGTTCCTGCTCGATCCCTGCGAGCATTACTGGGGCGAGATCCGTTCGGACAAGGAAATCGCCCGCAAGGCGGCCGATCACGATCCCGAGGCGCTCTATCTGGAGACCGGCAACAAGCTGCTGGCCTCGCTGGGCCGCCAGGGGCGCGAATTCATGAATCTGCTGCTAGCCTGCGACCCGCGCGGCTACGACTATTTCAGCGCCGAGCCGCCGGCCGACACCGTGCTGGCGCAGCTGCAGTACGACATCCGCGCCTTGCGCAACCGTGGCGACGACGGCGAACGCACGCCGATTGCCCTCGACGATCACTCCATCCAGATCCACAGTTGCCACAGCCCCATGCGCGAGATCGAGGTGCTGCACGACCAGCTGCTGGCGCTGTTCGAGCTTTACCCGGATCTCACGCCGGCCGATGTGGTGGTGATGGCGCCCGACATCGACGCCTACGCGCCGTACATCGACGCGGTGTTCGCCAATGCGCCGCGCATTCCCTACGCCATCGCCGACCGCAGCCTGCGCCGCGAGCAGCCGGTGCTGGAATGCCTGCTGGCCCTGCTGGAGCTGGGCGAGGGACGATTCGAGGCGGAGCGGGTGGCGGAGCTGCTGGAAGTGCCGGCGCTGCAACAGCGCTTCGGTTTCGGCCAGGCGGATCTGCCGCAGCTGCACCAGTGGATCCGCGACACCGGCATTCGTTGGGGCGTGGACGCCGAGCACCGGGCCAGCCTGGGCCTGCCGGCGGTGGCCGATCACAGCTGGCGGGCCGGACTGGACCGCATGCTGCTCGGCTATGCCATGCCGGCGCACGAGCGGCGGCTGTTCGCCGACATCCTGCCCTACGACGAGGTAGAGGGCTCCGCCGCGGAGCTGGCCGGCAAGCTGCTGAGCTTCACCGACGCGCTGTTCGCGCTGCCGGCGCAGCTGGCGGCGGAACGTTCCGTCGCCGACTGGCGCGACCAGCTCAACGCGCTGATCGAGCGCTTCTTCCAGCCGATCGACGACAGTGAGGAAGAGGCACTGAGCACGGTGCGCCAGGCGCTGGACGAGCTGGTCGACGCCGCCGGGCGCGCCGGCGTGGACGAGCCGCTGCCGCTGCGCTTGCTCGTCACCCAGCTGCGCCGCTGCCTGGACGGCGCCGAGCGCATCGGCGGCTTCCTGAGCGGCGGGGTCACGTTCTGCGCCATGGTGCCGATGCGCAGCATTCCGTTCCAGGTAGTGTGCCTGCTCGGCCTGAACGACGGCCAGTTTCCCCGCCAGCAGCGGCCGCACGGCTTCGACCTGATGGCGCAGAAGCCGCGCCGCGGCGACCGCTCGCGCCGCTTCGAGGACCGCTATCTGTTCCTGGAGGCGCTGCTGTCGGCCCGGCGCTGCCTGTATCTGAGTTACACCGGCCAGAGCGTGGCCGACAACAGCGCGCTGCCGCCGGCCACCGTGGTGGACGAGCTACTCGATTATCTGGAGGCGGGCTGGTGCGGCGCCGAAGGCATGAGCGTGCGCGAGCAGTTGGTCACCCGCCACCGCCTGCAGCCGTTCAGCCCGAGCTATTTCCTGCCGTTGGCGCCGCGGCCGTACGCCACGCGCCTGTTCAGTTACGCCGGTCATCTGTGCCAGGCAGGCGCCCTGGCCGGGCGCGGCCAGCGGGAGCCGGCGTCGCTATTCGCGGCGCCGCTGCCGGAGCCGGAAGCGGAGTGGCGCGAGGTCGAGCTGCGGCGCTTGATCGAGTTCTGGAGCTGTCCGGCCGAGTATCTGCTGCGGCAGCGGCTGGGGCTGAGCCTGGACCGGCGCGACGGACTGCTGGAGAGCGTCGAGCCGTTCGTGCTGGACGGCTTGCAGAGCTGGCAGCTCGATCAGGAACTGTTGGCCCTGACACTGGCCGACAGCCCGACCGAGCCGGAACGGCTGGCGCGCGCCGCCGGTCGGCTGCCGCACGGCGTGGTCGGTCGACAGCTGCTCGCCGCCCGGCTCGACGATGTCCGGGAATTCGGCGGCCGGGTGAAAACCTTGCTCGCCGGGCGCGAGCTCGACCCGCTGCCGTTCACGCTCGAAACCGGGCCGTTCCGCCTATACGGCGTGCTGGATCGTCTCGGCGCGGACGGCCGCTGCGACTACCGCTACGGCAAGGACCGCGGCAAGGATCTGCTGGCGGTGTGGATCACCCACCTGGCGCTGAACGCGGTGGCGCCGGATGGGGTGACGCCGCGCAGCCGCTGGCTGAGCGCGCAGAGCGATTGCCGCTTCGGCCCCGTCGAGGACGCCGCCGCGCTGCTGCGAACCCTGCTCGAACGCTACTGGCTCGGCCTGACCCGGCCGCTGCCGTTCTTCCCTAAGGCTAGCCTGGCCTGCGCCCAGGCGCTGGCGAAGGGCAAGGACGGCATCGACGCCGCGCGCAAGGCCTGGGAGGGCGGCGACCGCGATGAGGGCGAGCGCGATCAGCCCTATCTGCGGCTGGCTTTCGCCGGCACCGATCCGCTCGCCGATCCGCTGTTCCTGGCGCTGGTGAACGAGGTGTGGCTGCCCTTGCTGGCGGCGATGGAGGACGTGGGATGAGCGGCTACCCACCTTTGCTGCTGGACCAAGTGCGGCCCGAAGGGGCACGCATGATCGAGGCCAGCGCCGGCACCGGCAAGACTTACACCATCGCCGGACTGTATCTGCTGCTGGTGGTGGAGGAAGGCCTGGCGGTGGAGCAGATCCTGGTGATGACCTTCACCAACGCCGCCACCGCCGAGCTGCGCGAACGCATCCGCAAGCGCCTGGTGGAGGCGCGCCGGGGCTTCGCCGCCGGCGGCTCGGAGGACGGATTTCTAGACGCGGTGATCAAGCGAACGCCGGATCGGGAGCTGGCGCTGCGGCGGCTGGAGCGGGCGCTGATCGGCTTCGACCAAGCCGCGGTGTTCACCATCCACAGCTTCTGCCAGCGCGCCTTGGCCGACAACGCTTTCGAGAGCGGCGCTGCCTTCGAAGTGGAGCTGGTCGGCGACCAGGATGAGCTGAACCTGGAGGTGCTGCACGATTTCTGGCGGCGCGAGCTGTGCGACGCCGATCCGCGTTTCGTCGACTACCTGCTGCGCGAGCTGCCCAAGCTGGGCGGCAACGGCGGCCGGCCGGTGAGCGGACCGGAGGCGCTGTTGCGGCAGTTGCGCTCGTATCTGGGCAAGCCCTACTTGCGGCTGGTGGCGCCGGCCGTCGACGGCGATCTCGACGGCCGCTTCGCCGCGTTCCTGGAGGCCTGGCGCAAGGTCCGCGATTGCTGGCAGCGCGAGCGCGAGCCGGTGCTGGCGCTGCTGGCCGAGCACCCCGGTATCAACCGCAACTCGTATAAAAAGAACGTGATCAGTGCCAGCGCCGAGGCCATGGACCGCTATGTGGCGACCGAGCCTCTCACCGTGGCGCTATGCCCGAACTTCGAGCGCTTCACCTACACCACGCTGCGCGCCAAGGGCCTCAAGGCCGGCGCCCAGTGTCCCGAGCACGAGCTGTTCGCGCTGTGCGACGCGCTGCAAGCCGCGGCCGAGGCCTGGGAGGAGGCGCTGGCGCAGCAGCTGGCGGCGTTCCGGGTGCGGGCGCTGCGGACCGCGCGCGCCGAGCTGGCGCGCCTGAAGCGGCGGCGCCAAGTGCAGAGCTTCGACGATCTGCTGATCGACCTGCACACCGCGCTGAGCGGCGACGGCGGCGAGCGGTTGGCGCGCAAGCTCGCCCAGAGCTATCGGGCGGCGCTGATCGACGAGTTCCAGGACACCGACCCGCTACAGTACGACATCTTCCGGCGGGTATTTCTGCGCGCCGGGGTGCCGCTGTTCCTGGTGGGCGATCCCAAGCAGGCCATCTACAGCTTCCGCGGCGCCGACATCTACGCCTACCTGGCCGCCAAGCGGGACGTGCCCGCCGGCTACACCCTGGGCACCAACTACCGCTCCGACGCCGCCTTGGTGGCGGCGGTCAACGCTTTGTTCGAGAACGCGCCGCGGCCGTTCCTGCTCGACGAGATCCCGTTCCAGCCGGTGCGGGCCAACCAGGACCAGCCGTCACCGCTGGTCGAGGCCGGCCGCGTGCTGCCGCCGCTGCGGTTCTGGTGCGTGGAGCCGGAGCAGGGCGCCGGCGGCGACAAGCCGCTGAGCAAGGGCGCGGCCCGGCAGCGGGTGGCCGAGGCCGTGGCGGCCGAGATCGCGCGTCTGCTCAGCGCACCGGACGTCACGCTGGGCGGGCGGCGGCTAGAGGGCGGCGACATCGCCGTGCTGGTGCGCAAGCATCATCAGGGCGACCTCGTGGTCCGCGCGCTGCAGCGGCGCGGCATTCCCTGCGTGCAGCAATCGCGCGCCAACGTGTTCGAGTCGGCCGAGGCCGAAGAGCTGGAGCGGCTGCTGCTGGCGGTGCTGGAACCCAGCCGCGAGGCTTGGGTGCGCGCGGCGCTGGCCGGCACGCTGCTGGGCGCCGACAGCGCCGAGCTGCTGCGTCTGAGCGTCGACGAGAACGCCTGGAGCGAGGTGCTCGAACGCTTCCTCGGCTACCACGCCTTGTGGCGCGATCATGGCTTCATGCGCTGCTTCCGCCAGATCCTGCGCGACTACGGCGTGTTCGAGCGGCTGCTGGCCTACGTCGACGGCGAGCGGCGGTTGACTAATTTGCTGCACCTTGGCGAGCTGCTGCATACCCACGCGGCGGAAACCGGCCTGGGCATGGAAGGACTGCTCGGCTGGCTGGCGCAGCAGCGGCGCGAGCCCGGCGCCGACGAGACCGCCGAGCTGCGCCTGGAGAGCGACGAGCGCCTGGTGAAGGTGGTGACCATCCACGCCAGCAAGGGGCTGGAGTACCCGGTGGTGTTCTGCCCGTTCCTCTGGGACGGCGCCGACGACAAGGAGCCGACGCCGCCGGTGGCGTTCCACGACCCGGCCCGGGACAACGAAGCCGTGCTCGATTTCGGCCCGGCGATCGACGAGCGCACCGTCGAGCTGGTGCGGCACGAGGCGTTGGCCGAGGACCTGCGCCTGGCTTACGTCGCGCTCACCCGCGCCAAGCACCGCTGCTACGTGGCTTGGGGTCGGTGCCGGGGCCTGGAGGGCAGCGGTCTGGGCTGGCTGCTGCACGGCCGGCACGCGGCCGAGGGCGAGGCGCCGCTGCAGGCGCTGGTGGCGGTATGTGCTGGCCGAGACACGGCCGCGCTGCGTGGCGATCTGGAGGCGTTGGCGGCGCGCCTGCCGGAGGCAGTGGCGGTCGAACCGCTGCCGGCGGCGTCGGACGGGCCGCTGCGCTTGCAGCGGGAGGAGCCGCCGCCGCTGGCGGC
>CALGAN010000029.1 GCA_937951875.1 uncultured Alkalilimnicola sp.
GAGGCGCTGGGCATGAGCGAGGCCGCGTTCCGCGCCTGGCATCTGGCGATACGGTTCGTCACCCCGGTGGGCGTGGCCGCCTTGCTGGTCTATGGGCTGATGTAGCGGCTACGCCGCCATGGTCTCGCAGTGGACTTCGAGGCGGCGGGCCAGCTCCATGCAGTCCTGAAGCCGGAACAGACCCAGGCAGGGCAGCGCGCCGCGCACCGCGAGGGTGCCGGCGGCGAGCCGTCGGGCCAGCACGAGCGCCGGCAGGCAGGCGATGTCGACGGCGCTGTCGCCGCGTCCGAGCAGGGACCAGTGCAGGCGCTTGCGCTCGCCGTTGTGGCCGAGGCCGGTGAGTTCCAGATGCAGGCCGGCCAGCGGCTCGCCGATTTCGTCGCGCCTTGGCCACGGTAGCGGCGCCGCGGCCACGGCGATCCGGCTATTGACCGTCCGCACCCCGGGATAGCGCTCCGGAAGCAGCGCCAGGTCGGCGGCGTCGTGGCCGACGAACCAGTAGGGCGGCGCGCCGGGATGGCGCCGCAGTCGCAGCCGCGGCCAGCGGTCGATCCGACGCCAGCGAAAGCGCTGGCCGGGGCAGGGCCAGGCCGCGATGTCGATGGCGTCGAGCCGGGCGAAACGATCCCGGTGGGCGTCCACTGCCGCCGCGGACAGCCCCGGCTGCAGGCTCGCGCCGCTGACCAGCAGCAGGCCGGCCGCGCGGGCCGGGGCGTCGAGCTGGCGGATGCCGGTGACGAAGGCGCGGTCATCGACCATGTCCAGATAATGAACGCCCTTCGCCAGGCACCATTGGGCCAGGCGGTAGTCGCGATCGATCTCGGCGCCGGCGTTGATCAGCAGCTGCAGTCGCAGCCGTTCCAGTCGGGCGGCCAGCGCCGGCGCGGGAAGACAGGGCAGCCGTTCCACGTGAAAGCGCCGATCCCGCGCCAGCGCCCGCTCCACGCGGGGGCCGAGCGGGCAGGCGTCGCTCAGGACGGCTGTGATGAGCGGGGGCATCGGTGCTTCCCTGGGGCACGAGGTTGGCCGCGGTTGACGCTGTCGGGCGCGGGGTCGGCAGACGATCTGGTGGCGCTGGTGTGGTTTTCCCAGCCATAGCCATGTGTTACTGCTTCAGCAGTGGCAGGGAGGCAGTGGCATGCGGCGTGGCGGACGCAGATGGATCGTGGCGGCGGTGGCGGTGCTGGCGTTAGGGGCGGGCGCGACGCTGCTCGCCGGCATGGCGCGGGATTGGAGGGAGACGGCCGGCTGCGACGCGCTGCTGGCGGGCGCGCCGCGGGAGCTGGCCGGCGGCTTCCGCTTCACCGAGGGGCCGGCCTGGCATCCGGACGGCTACTGGGTGTTCAGCGACATTCCCGCCGACACCATTTACAAGCTCGGCACCGACGGTCGGGTCGAGCCGTTCAGGCGGCCGTCCGGCTACGCCAACGGCAACGTCTTCGACACTGCCGGCAATCTGCTCAGCGCCCGTCACGACCGCCGGGTGACCCGCAGCCGCGCCGACGGCGGCGAGGAGGTGCTGGCCGCGGTTTATGGCGGCGCCCCGCTCAATAGCCCGAACGATCTGGCGATCGCCCCGGACGGCGCGGTCTGGTTCACCGATCCTCCTTACGGCATCAGCGGCAACGGTCCGGCGCGGGCGCCGGAGGAGCAGCCGGTGCGCGGCGTCTACCGCTTGCACGGCGAGCGGTTGGAGCTGATGACCGGCGAGCTGCGCTTGCCCAACGGCCTGGCGTTCTCGCCGGACGGTCGTTGGCTGTACGTGTCCGACAGCGCCGACGGCGGCGTCTACCGGTTCGCGGTGGGCGAGGATGGCCGGCTCGGCGCCAAGACCCTGTTCGCCCGGGTGCGGCCGCCGCGCGGCGAGCAGCCTGCCACCGACGGCATCAAGGTCGACCGGCAAGGCCGGGTCTGGGTGAGCGGCCGGCGCGCGCTCGGCGTGTTCGATCCGCGGGGCGAGCTGCTCTGCCGGATCGACTTGGGCCAAAAGCGCATCACCAATCTCGCCTTCGGCGGCGTCGACGGACGCGATCTGCTCATCACCACCGGCGACGGTCTGCTCACGCTGCGGTTGCGCGAGCCGGCGCTATAGGAACGCGCCGTCGCCACGAGCGAGGGCCTCCCCCCGAGGGGGCGCCATCGCCGCGAGCGCCTTTGCCGCATGAGCTCGGAAGCGGCCCGGCCGTTCGGCCGGTGGGGCGTTCGGTGTCGCTCTTCGTTCCGATTCTGTACGCGCTGACTCTTTACCCGCCGACAAGCTCGGCCTAATCTGGCCCTTCCTACGGTTTCAGTTCGGTTCTAACAACATGCGCTTTACCGGTTCCTCCACTTACGTCGCTACCGACGATCTGAAGATGGCGGTCAACGCCGCCGCCACCCTCAACCGTCCGCTGCTGGTCAAGGGCGAACCTGGCACCGGTAAGACTCGACTTGCCGAGGAAGTCGCCGCGAGCATGGGCATGCCGCTGTACGAGTGGCATGTGAAGTCGACCACCAAGGCCCAGCAGGGCCTGTACGAGTACGACGCGGTTTCGCGGCTGCGCGATTCGCAGTTGGGCGATCCGAAGGTCAACGACATCCGCAACTACATCAAGCGCGGGCCGCTGTGGCGCTGTTTCGAGTCCGAAACGCGGCCGGTGCTGCTGATCGACGAGATCGACAAGGCCGACATCGAGTTCCCCAACGACCTCCTGCGCGAGCTCGACCGCATGGAGTTCTACGTCTACGAGACCCAGGAGGTGGTGAAGGCGCGGCACAAGCCGATCATCATCATCACCAGCAACAACGAGAAGGAGCTGCCCGACGCCTTCTTGCGCCGCTGCTTCTTCCACTACATCCGCTTCCCCGACCGGGAGACCATGGCGCAGATCGTCAACGCGCACTACCCCGGCCTGAAGCAGGAGCTGCTGCGCGAGGCGCTGGAGATCTTCTTCGAGCTGCGCGAGGTGCCGGGCCTGAAGAAGAAGCCCTCCACTTCCGAGCTGCTGGATTGGCTGCGGCTGCTGATGGCCGAGGACATCCCGCCCGAGGCGCTCAAGGAGAACGCCAAGCGCAAGCTGCTGCCCCCGCTGTTCGGCGCGTTGCTCAAGAACGAGCAGGACGTGCAGTTGTCCGAGCGGATCATGTTCCTGGCCCGACGCGAACAACGCTGATGCTGATCGATTTCTTCTTCGCGCTGCGCAAGGGCGGCCTCAAGGTGGGGCTGACCGAGTTCCTGGGGCTGCTGGAGGCGCTGGAGCGGCGGCTGGTGATCGCCGACCTGGACGATTTCTACTTCCTCTCGCGCGGCCTGCTGGTCAAGGACGAGACGCAGTTTGACCGCTTCGACCGGATCTTCGGCGAGTTCGTCAAGGGCATCGAGGCCCAGCGCGAGACCGCCGAGGACGGCATCACCGTCAAGATCCCCGAGGAGTGGCTGCGCAAGCAGGCGGAGCTGTTCCTCAGCGAGGAGGAGAAGAAGAGGATCGAGGCCCTGGGCGGTTGGGAAAAGCTCATGGAGACGCTGCGCAAGCGCCTCGAGGAGCAGAAGGAGCGCCACCAGGGCGGCAACCGCTGGATCGGCACCGGCGGCACCTCGCCGTTCGGCGCCTACGGCTACAACCCGGAAGGCGTGCGCATCGGCCAGCACGAGTCGCGCCACCGCCGCGCGGTCAAGGTATGGGACAAGCGCGAGTTCCGCAATCTCGACGACTCGGTGGAGCTCGGCACGCGCAACATCAAGGTAGCGCTGCGGCGGCTGCGCCAGTTCGCCCGCCAGGGCGGCGAGGAGGTGCTGGATCTCGACAACACCATCGAGGCCACCGCCAAGAACGCCGGCTACCTGGACCTGAAGATGGTCCCGGAGCGGCACAACGCGGTGAAGGTGCTGGCGTTCTTCGACGTCGGCGGCTCCATGGACGACCACATCAAGGTCTGCGAGGAGCTGTTCTCGGCGGTGCGTGCCGAGTTCAAGCACCTGGAGTACTTCTACTTCCACAACTTCATTTACGAGAGCGTGTGGAAGGACTCGCGCCGGCGCCACACGGAGCGCATCTCCACCCACGACATCATCCGCACCTACGGCTCGGACTATAAGCTGATCCTGGTCGGCGACGCCGCCATGAGCCCTTACGAGGTGGTCATGCCGGGCGGCAGCGTCGAGCACTGGAACGAAGAGTCCGGCGAGGCGTGGATGCGCCGCCTGCTGGATCAGTATCCGCGGGCGATCTGGCTCAACCCGCTGCCCGAGGATCAGTGGTCCTACACCACGTCGGTGGGGATGATCCGGCGGTTGATGGACGACCGCATGTATCCGCTGACCCTGGACGGGCTGGAGCGGGGCATGCGTTATTTGAGTCGTTGATGGCGCGCCGCGCCGTTGGGGCGCGGCGCGGCTGCCTTCAGCGGGCCAGGTAGCCGCCGTCCACCGGGTAGTAAGCGCCGGTGACGAACGAGGCCTTGGGCGAGCTCAGCCACAGCACCAGCTCGGCGACTTCCTCCGGACGGCCGAGCCGGCCGATCGGGTGCGCCTCCACCAGCATGCGCTGGGTCTCGGTCTGCTCTTGCAGATGAGCGATCATCGGCGTTTCGATGAAGCCCGGCCCCACCGCGTTGACGCGAATGCCCTGCGACGAGTACTCCAGCGCCGCCACCTTGGTCACGCCCAGCACGCCGTGCTTGGCGGCGGTGTAGGCGCAGGCGGTGGCGAAGCCGACCTGGCCGAGGATGGAGGCCATGTTGACGATGGCGCCGCCGCCGCGGCGCAGCATGGCCGGAATCTGCGCCCGCATGCCGTAGAAGACCGCCGACAGGTTGATGTCGATCACCCGCCGCCAGCCCTCCAGGCTGTACTCCGCCAGCGGCGCCTGCTCGCCGCCGATGCCGGCGTTGTTGCAGGCGATGTCCAGCCGCCCGAACTCGCGCTCGGCCAGCGCCACCAGCGCCTCGTTGTCGGCCGGGTTGGCGACGTCGACGCGCAGCGCGCGCGCCTCGCCGCCGGCTTTGCGGATCTCCTCCGCCACCGCCTCGGCGTGGTCGGCGGCGATGTCGGCCACCACCACCCGCGCCCCGGCGCGCGCGTAGGCCAGCGCGATCGCCCGGCCGATGCCGGAGCCGCCGCCGGTGACCACCGCTACTTGTCCAGCCAATTCGCTCATCTCGGATTCCTCCTCCGTAGGGTGTGATGATTGGAACGGTCGATCGTAGCCCGATGACTCATAAAGCTTCACTATGCAGGCACGGCGGCCGGTTCCTGCTGATCGGGATCAAGGCTGGCTTGGTTCGGTGCGCGTCGCCGAGCTATAACCGGGTTTCGGCCGGCGGGCCGCCGGCCCGCCATCTATGACAGGAGCAAGCATGAACACGGACCGGCTCGTCCTCACCGTCGACGCGCGCTATGTCAGCCCCTACGCCATGTCGGCCTTCGTCGCGCTCAGCGAGAAAGGGCTGACGTTCGAGACGCGCACCGTCGATCTGGCTGCCAGGGAGAACCGCCAGCCCGGTTTTCTCGCGCGCTCGCTCACCGGGCGGGTGCCCATGCTCGAACATGGCGACCTGTGCCTGACCGAATCCTCGGCCATCGCCGAGTACCTAGATGAGGTCTTCCCGCCCCCGGCACACGCGCCGCTCTACCCGCGCAGCCCCGCCGAGCGCGCCCGCGCCCGCCAGATCCAGGCCTGGCTGCGCAGCGATCTGGCACCGATCCGCGAGGAACGCTCGACCACCGTGGTATTCGGCGCGCCGGTCGACCAGCCCTTGTCCGAGGCTGCGCGGGCGGCGGCGCGGACGCTGTTCCAGGCCGCCGAGACGCTGCTCGCGCACGGCGGCCCGAACCTGTTCGGCGAGCAGTGGAGCATCGCCGACACCGATCTGGCGCTGATGCTCAACCGCCTGGTGCTCAACGGCGACGAGGTGCCGGAGCGGCTGGCCGCCTACGCCGCCGAGCAGTGGCGCCGGCCTTCGGTGCAAGCCTGGCTCGCCCGGAACGCCGCCGCCAGCGGGCGCTGATGTGTACATACGATGGCGGTCCTGTGAATGGCGCGACGAGGATGCCTTCGGTTCCCGCGAGAATGCCCGCATCAGCCCCGCTGATTACCGAGAGCCCACCATGACCTACGTCCTCAACCACCTCGGCCAGCCGGTCGGCCTGCCGCTGCCGGATTGGGCGCCGCCGCCGCACCCGCCGCGCGAGCCCATGCATGGCCGCTACGCCCGCCTGGAGCCGCTCGATCCCGAGCGGCACGCCGCCGAGCTGTACGCCGCGGCGCAGCTCGACCCAGACGGCGGCGGCTGGACCTATCTGCCTTACGGTCCGTTCGACAGCCTCGACGCTTACCGCGCATGGATGGTGAAGCACTGGCTGGGGGCGGATCCACTGTTCTTCGCGATCGTCGATCTCGCCACCGGCAAAGCGGTCGGCGCGGCCGCCTACCTGCGCATCACGCCCGCGCACGGCGTCGTCGAGGTCGGGCACCTGTACTTCTCGCCGCTCATGAAGCGCTCGCGCGTCGCCACCGAAGCGATGTACCTGATGATGAAGCGCGCCTTCGAGCTCGGTTACCGTCGCTACGAATGGAAGTGCGACGTGCTCAACGCCGCCTCGTGCGATGCCGCGCAGCGGCTGGGATTGTCCTTCGAGGGCGTTTTCCGCCAGGCGGTGGTCTACAAGGGGCGTACCCGGGATACCGCCTGGTTCGCCGCCATCGACGGCGAATGGCCGCAGCTGCGGCAGGCGTTCGAGACCTGGCTCGACCCGGCCAACTTCGATGCGCAGGGCCGGCAGCGCCAGCGCCTGTCGGAGCTGACCGCGCCCATTCTCAAGCGGCGCTTCGCGGATTCTTTATAGCCCCTTCACCCCCGGCCCCTCTCCCGCGAGGGGAGAGGGGCACCAAGAAGATGCCGGTGCCGCCTGACTGCCATACCCGGCGGCCTGGCACGGCCCCTTCTCCTTCCGTAGGCACGGAACCACCGAGTGCGAGCGGCAGCCGCGCGCTTTCCCGGTGTGCGGTAACCGCTACGTGGCAGGACAGCCGCCAGTACGTCCCCTTCCCCCTCGTGGGGGGCAAACAAACTGCGAAGCGCAATCGGTTGCTGCGCAACACCCATTCCCACCTAGGCCGGTTCTATAGGGCACGTAAGTTCTCGAAGAACGGGATGCCCGCCTATGCGGGCATGACGATCCAAGGGCGTTGCCGACAGAGGTGTGCATACGATCGCCCCTGCAGAGGGCCAGGCCAGGGAGAAGGGGCGGTGCATTCAGTGCGCCATTGATGCCGAGCTAACCGCCGGCATCACTCATCGCACCAACATGGTGCTTACCGTCCTGCTCCTCGCCCCAAAACAGGGCGCCTGCCGGCGTGCGGCCTCTTTCCTCGTTCCCGCTCAGCCCCCATCGAGCTTCGTGCCGTCGTGTTCGTCAGGGTTGCGCACGCTTATGGCACATGCTTTGCAACTTGTAGCGCATTCGGAACGGCGGCGGTCGCCGCCGCGGCTCTCGCATACCAAATAGAGGACTCCCATGAGGTACGCCAAACCGTTCTTGCTTGCGCTGTTGTTCGCCACGCCGGCCTGGGCTCACCCCGGTCACGCCGATGGCAGCGGCCTGCTGCACGGCTTGGCGCACCCGTTCGGCGGTCTGGATCACCTGCTGGCGATGGTCGCGGTCGGTCTGTGGGCGGCGCAGGCCGGTGACAAGGCGCGCTGGGCGCTGCCGGGTGCGTTTCTGCTCAGCATGGCGCTGGGCGGCGCGCTGGCGATCGGCGGCGCTTACCTGCCGGCGGTGGAGTTGGGCATCGCCGGTTCCGTGGTGGTGTTCGGCCTGCTGCTGCGCCTGGCGGTGACGCTGCCGCTGTCGGTCGCGGTGGGGCTGACCGCGCTGCTCGGTCTGTGCCACGGCTACGCCCATGGCGCCGAGCTGGCGGTCGGCGCCTCGGTTTGGGGTTATGGGTTGGGCTTCATCGCCGCCACCGCGCTGTTGCACGGCATCGGGCTGCTGATCGGACACGCCGCGCGCACGCCGGCGGCGGTCGGTGCCCTGCGGGTGGGCGGCTCGATGATCGCCGCCACCGGTGCGGTGCTGCTCGGCATTGCGGTCTGAGCGGCCGGCGATGACCGCCTCGGTCGAGCCTTTGGCGCGCGGCTGGCTGGCCAGGCTGGAGCTTGGGTTCGCGGTCGAGGACGGCCGCACCCGTTTGGTGCACCGCCGCCATCACGGCCCGCTGCTGGTGCAGCGGACCTTCCATCCGGAGGGTGAGGTCTGCCACGCCTATCTGATCCATCCGCCGGGCGGCGTGGTCGGCGGTGACCGGCTGGAGCTGGCGCTGGAGTGTCGGCGCGGTGCCCGGGCGCTGATCACGACGCCCGCCGCCGGCAAGTTCTACCGCAGCGCCGGCGGCTGGGCGGCGCTGCAGCAGCGGCTCGCGGTGGCGGCCGGGGCTGCGCTGGAGTGGCTGCCGCAGGAGCAGATCGTGTTCCAGGGGGCGAAGGTGGATGCCTTGACCCGCGTCGACCTGGCCGTCGGCGCTGGCTTCATCGGCTGGGAGATCGCCTGTCTCGGCCGGCCGGCCAGCGACGAGGGCTTCGGCGACGGCATGCTGCGCCAGCGCTTCGAGCTGTGGCGCGACGGCAGGCCGCTGCTGCTGGAGCGGCTCCGGCTGCAGGGCGGCGGTCCCGAGCTGAGCGCCGCCTGGGGCCTGGGCGGCGCGAGCGTGCTGGGCACGCTGGTGGCGGTCGGCGCCGATGGGGCGGCGGAGGAGCTGGCTCGCGCCGCCGCGGGAGAGCGGGCGGCGGTGACCCGGCTCGGCGACGTGCTGGTGGCGCGCTACCTCGGTCATGGTGCCGAGCGGGCGCGGGAGGTTTTCGCCGACGTCTGGGCGGCGCTGCGACCGGTGCTGTTCGGTCGCGAGGCATGCGCGCCGCGCATCTGGACCACTTGAAATTGGGGAGCAGCCATGGAGCTGACACCACGCGAGAAAGACAAGCTGCTGCTGTTCACCGCGGCGCTGCTGGCCGAGCGCCGGCTGGCGCGCGGTCTCAAGCTCAACTATCCCGAGGCCGTGGCCTACATCTCGGCGGCGATCCTCGAAGGCGCGCGCGACGGCCGCAGCGTCGCCGAGCTCATGCACATGGGCACCACGCTGCTGACCCGCGACCAGGTGATGGAGGGCGTGCCCGAGATGATCACCGAAGTGCAGGTGGAAGCCACCTTCCCGGACGGCACCAAGCTGGTGACCGTGCATCAACCCATCGCTTGAGTCGGAGCCGGCGCCATGATTCCAGGCGAAGTCTTTCCCGCGGACGGTGAGATCGTCCTCAACGAGGGCCGCGAGACCCGCACCCTGGTGGTCGCCAACACCGGCGACCGCCCGATCCAGGTCGGCTCGCACTACCACTTCTACGAGACCAACGCGGCGCTGCGCTTCGACCGCGCCGCCGCCTACGGCTTCCGCCTCAACATTCCCGCCGGCACCGCAGTGCGCTTCGAGCCAGGCCAGGAGCGCACGGTGGAGCTGGTGGCGCTCGCCGGCGACCGCCGGGTGTACGGCTTCCAGGGCAAGGTGATGGGGGATCTCTGACGATGCGCACCATATCCCGACGCGCTTACGCCGAGATGTTCGGCCCGACCACCGGCGACCGCGTGCGCCTGGGCGACACCGAGCTGATCATCCAGGTCGAGCGCGACTACACGATCTACGGCGAGGAGGTGAAGTTCGGCGGCGGCAAGGTGATCCGCGACGGCATGGGTCAGTCGCAGCGGCCGGCGCGCGAGGTGGCGGACGTGGTCATCACCAACGCCCTGATCCTCGACCACTGGGGCATCGTCAAGGCCGACATCGGCATCAAGGACGGGCTGATCCAGGCCATCGGCAAGGCCGGCAACCCGGACATCCAGCCGGGCGTGAGCATCGTCATCGGTTCCGCCACCGAGGTCATCGCCGGCGAGGGCATGATCGTCACCGCCGGCGGCATCGACTCGCACATCCACTTCATCTGCCCGCAGCAGGTGGAGGAGGCGCTGATGAGCGGCGTCACCACCATGATCGGCGGCGGCACCGGCCCGGCCACCGGCACCAACGCCACCACCTGCACGCCCGGGCCGTGGAACATCCACCGCATGCTGCAGGCCGCCGACGCCCTGCCCATCAACGTCGGCTTCCTGGGCAAGGGCAACGGCAGCCTGCCGGCGCCGCTGGAAGAGCAGATCGAGGCTGGCGCCATCGGCCTGAAGCTGCACGAGGACTGGGGCACCACGCCGGCGGCGATCGACAACTGCCTGAACGTGGCCGAGCGCTACGACGTGCAGGTGGCCATCCACACCGACACGCTCAACGAATCCGGCTTCGTCGAGGACACCCTGGCCGCCTTCCGCGGCCGCACCATCCACACCTATCACACCGAGGGCGCGGGCGGCGGCCATGCGCCGGACATCATCAAGGCGGCCGGCGCGCCCAACGTGCTGCCGTCCAGCACCAACCCGACCCGGCCGTACACGGTCAACACCATCGACGAGCACCTGGACATGCTCATGGTGTGCCACCACCTCGACGCCAGCATTCCCGAGGACGTGGCCTTCGCCGAGTCGCGCATCCGCCGCGAAACCATCGCCGCCGAGGACATCCTCCACGACCTGGGCGCGTTCTCCATGATCTCCTCCGACTCGCAGGCCATGGGCCGGGTTGGCGAGGTCATCACCCGCACCTGGCAGACCGCGCACAAGATGAAGGTGCAGCGCGGCCCGCTGGCGCCGGACACCGACGCCGCCGACAACTTCCGCGCCCGGCGCTACGTCGCCAAGTACACCATCAACCCGGCCATCTCCCACGGCATCGCTCACCTGGTGGGCTCGATCGAGCCCGGCAAGCTGGCCGACCTGGTGCTGTGGCGGCCGGCGTTCTTCGGCGCCAAGCCCAGCCTGATCATCAAGGGCGGCATGATCGTCGCCGCGCCGATGGGCGACGCCAACGCTTCCATCCCCACGCCGCAGCCGGTGCACTTCCGGCCCATGTTCGGCGCGCTGGGCGGGGCGCGGCTGCACACCGCGGTCACCTTCGTGTCGCAGGCGGCGCTGCAGGCCGGCATCAAGGAGCGGCTCGGGCTGGGCAAGCGCATCGAGGCGGTGCGCAGCTGCCGCAGCATCGGCAAGAAGGACATGGTGCTCAACGACTGGCTGCCGGTCATCGAGGTGGATCCGCAGACCTACGAGGTGCGCGCCGACGGCCAGCTGCTGACCTGCGAGCCGGCCACCGTGCTGCCGTTGGCGCAGCGCTATTTCCTGTTCTAGGCGTGGAGGCGACGGGCATGATCGAGATCCACGAGCGCCTCGACGACCGCGACCTGCCGGCGCAGGCCGCGCTCACCCTGCCGTTCGAGACCCGCCAGAAGAGCCGTTTCCGCGCCGTGCTCGACGACGGCACCGAGGTCGGCGTGTTCCTGCCGCGGGGCACCCTGCTGCGCGGCGGCGACCGCCTGAGGGCCGCCGACGGGCGGGTGATCGAGGTGCGCGCCGCGCCGGAGACGGTCTCCACCGTCGCCACCGACGATCCGTGGCTGCTGGCGCGCGCCTGCTACCACCTGGGCAACCGCCACGTGCCGCTGCAGATCGGCGAGGGCTGGGCGCGCTATCTGCACGATCACGTGCTCGACGACATGGTGCGGGGCCTGGGCCTGGAAGTGCGCGTCGAGCGCGCGCAGTTCGAGCCGGAGGCCGGCGCTTATGGCGGTGGCTTCCATTTCCACTCGCACGGCGGCCACGGACACGGCCATGGACATTAGCCGTCTGCGGCTGTGGCAGCTGATCAGTCCCGCCTTGCCGGTGGGTGCCTACGCTTATTCCGCCGGCATGGAGCAGGCCTGCGACGCCGGGCTGATCCGCAACGAGGCCGACGCGCTGGCGTGGGTGCGCGGGCAGCTCTGCTGCACCCAGGCGCAGCTGGACGCGCCGCTGCTCTTGCGCCTGCACGCCGCCTGGGACGCGGGCGACGTCGAGCGGGTGGCGTACTGGAACGCCTTCCTGCAGGCCTCGCGCGAAACCCGTGAGCTGCTCGACGAGGACCGCCATCTGGGCACGGCGCTGGCCAAGCTGCTGTGGGATCTCGGCATCGGCGCGGCGGAGGCGTGGTTCCGGCGCGGCGACGCCAGCTTCGCCACCAGCTTCGCGCTGGCCGCGGTGCATTGGCGCATCGGCGCCGAAGAGGCGCTCGCCGGCTATCTGTGGGCCTGGTGCGAGAACCAGGTAGCGGCGGCCATCAAGCTGGTGCCGCTCGGCCAGACCGCGGGCCAGCGGCTGCTGCTGGCGCTGGCCGACGCCGTGCCCGAGGCGGTGGCGATGGCGCGTGCCATCGACGACGAGGACGACATCGGCGCCGCCTGCCCGGGTGTGACCCTGTGCAGCATGCGCCATGAGACGCAGTACTCGCGATTGTTCCGGAGCTAGCGGCGGCCGGTTCGGTACGGCGCGGGTTTGTTTGTCCCCCTCTCCCACGAGGGGGTAATGGGGCTCCGCTCGGTCGTGCGCCGTCGCGTCATCGGTCAAGGACGCTTGGATACGTGCAATAGAGGCTCATCGTTATGACTCAACAGACCCTGCGCGTCGGCATCGGCGGCCCGGTGGGCTCCGGCAAGACGGCGCTGACCTTGGCGCTGTGCCGCGCCATGCGCGACCACTACAACATCGCCGTGGTCACCAACGACATCTACACCAAGGAGGACGCCGAGTTCCTTACCCGCCACCAGGCGCTCGAGCCGGAGCGCATCATCGGCGTGGAGACCGGCGGCTGCCCGCACACCGCCATCCGTGAGGACGCCTCGGCCAACCTGGCGGCGGTGGCCGAGCTGTGCCGGCGCTTCCCCGGCCTGGACGTGGTGTTCGTGGAAAGCGGCGGCGACAACCTCTCGGCTACCTTCAGCCCGGAGCTGTCGGACCTGACCATCTACGTGATCGACGTGGCGGCCGGCGACAAGATCCCGCGCAAGGGTGGACCCGGCATCACCCGCTCCGACCTGTTGGTGATCAACAAGATCGACCTCGCGCCCCATGTTGGTGCGTCGCTGGAAGTGATGGAGCGCGACGCCCGGCGCATGCGCGGCGACAGGCCGTTCCTGTTCACCTGCCTCAAGGACGGCCTGGGGTTGGCCGAGGTGGTCGATTTCATCGTCCAGCAGGGCATGCTGCCGCCGCTGCCCGGCCGCCCGGCCTGAGTACGGTGCCGGCTTCGGGCCGGCGCCGCGAAGGCGGCGCGGTGATCCGCCGCGCCGCCTAACGCCCGACCAGATCCTTCCCCTTCTCGGTTCGCTTCGCGCCCTCCTTTGGTGCAAAGCACCAGGATGAACCGCCCAACACGGTGCGCGCCGCCACCGACGGACTAGGGCCTGTCTCGCCCCAGTGACTGCCTGTCGTCGATATTTCCCAATAAAAACAAACACAAAGGAATTGTTGGCACGGTTTCTGCCCTATGTGGCGTGAACACCGCATGGCCAAGGCAAAGTCGTTGCGCCTGCGCGACGCGGGGTTTGTGCGCCGCCCGACGGTTCAGGCCGCCGGGTCCGCATGGAGGACTCTCAAGGACACTTTTACCGGGGGTTTTGACATGAAGATTGCCTTTCCCGCCCGCCACGTTCTGGCTCTGGTAGCCGCCCTGTCCGCGTCCGCGGTCGCCGCGGAGGAGGCGGCGCCGATCTCCGCCAACGTCTCCCTGACCTCGGACTACGTCTGGCGCGGCGAGTCGCAGTCCGACGAAGACCCGGCCATCCAGGGCGGCTTCGATTTCGTCCATTCCAGCGGTTTCTACATCGGTACCTGGGGTTCGACCGTCGCCATCGGCGATGCCGAGCTGGAGCTCGACTACTACGTCGGCTACAAGACCGAGCTCGGCGGCTTCGGCCTCGACCTCGGCCTGGCTTACATCGACTACCCGGGTTCGAGCGTGGACGGCTGGCCGGAGCTGTACATCTCCGTGGACAAGGACTTCGGAGCCTTCTCCGCCAATGCCGGTTTCCGCTTCAGCAACGACTTCGCCGCCACCGACGAGAACGGCTACTACGTCTACCTCGGCGGCTCGGTGCCGGTCGGCCCGGTCAGCCTCAACGCGACCGTCGGCTACACCTCGACCGACGACACCGGCTACGCCGGCGGCGAGGACGATTGGCTGCACTACCAGATCGGCGTTTCCGCCTCGTTCGCGGGGGTCGACTTCGACCTGAGCTACCACGGCACCGACGTCGACGACTACGAGCTGATGGACGACCGGGTCGTGTTCACCGTCAGCAAGTCCTTCTAAGTCAGGGATTCGCATATCGGGCACCCGCTCCGGCCTCCGGGCCGGGGCGGCAACCTACAGGGGAGCACACCATGAAGTCGAATCGTTGGAGCAAGGTTTTCCGCGGCCGCCTGGCCGCCGTCGCGGTCGCGGCCGCCATCGCGGCCCCGGCGCAGGCCCAGGACGTCATCAAGGTCGGCATCCTGCATTCCCTCTCTGGCACCATGGCCATCAGCGAGACCACGCTGAAGGACACCATGCTCATGCTCATCGAGGAGCAGAACAAGAAGGGCGGCGTGCTGGGCAAGAAGCTGGAACCGGTGGTGGTCGATCCGGCGTCGAACTGGCCGCTGTTCGCGGAGAAGGCGCGAGAGCTGATCCAGAAGGACAAGGTCTCCGCCATCTTCGGTTGCTGGACCTCGGTGTCGCGCAAGTCCGTGCTGCCGGTGGTGGAAGAGCTGAAGGTGCCGCTGTTCTATCCGGTGCAGTACGAGGGTGAGGAATCTTCGCGCTACGTGTTCTACACCGGCGCGGCGCCCAACCAGCAGGCGATTCCCGCCGTCGACTATCTGATGAACGACCTGGGCGTCCAGCGCTGGGTGCTGGCCGGCACCGACTACGTCTATCCGCGCACCACCAACAAGATTCTCGAGGCCTATCTGAAGTCTAAGGGCGTCAAGTCCGAGGACATCATGATCAACTACACGCCGTTCGGGCACTCCGACTGGCAGTCCATCGTCGCCGAGATCAAGAAGTTCGGCTCGGCCGGCAAGCCCACGGCGGTGGTCTCCACCATCAACGGCGACGCCAACGTGCCCTTCTACAAGGAGCTGGCCAACCAGGGCGTGACCGCCGACAAGATCCCGGTGGTGGCCTTCTCGGTGGGCGAGGAGGAGCTGTCCGGCATCGACACCAAGCCGCTGGTCGGCCACCTGGCCGCCTGGAACTACTTCCAGAGCGTCGACACCCCGGCCAACAAGGCCTTCATCGAGCGCTGGCACGCCTTCACCAAGAACCCGAAGCGCGTGACCAACGACCCGATGGAAGCGCATGTGATCGGCTTCAACATGTGGATCAAGGCCATCGAGAAGGCCGGCACCGCCGAGCCCGAGAAGGTCATCGACGCCATCGTCGGCGTCAAGGTGCCCAACCTGACCGGCGGCGAGGCCGAGATGCTGCCCAACCACCACATCACCAAGCCGGTGCTGATCGGCGAGGTGCAGGAAGACGGCCAGTTCGCCGTGGTGTGGAAGACCGACGGCCTGGTGCCGGGCGACGCCTGGTCCGACTACCTGCCGGGCAGCAAGGACATCGAGGCCGACTGGGTGACGCTGAAGTGCGGCAACTACAACACCAAGACCAAGAAGTGCGCCGGCCAGAACTACTGATGGCGTAAACGGACAGGCCGCTTGACCCTCACCCCAGCCTCCTCCCGGACCCGGAGGAGGACTGCGGGGGACACGCGGAAACCCCTCTCCCGGCTGCGGGAGAGGGGGCGGGGTGAGGGTGATTTTCCGGCTTCTTCCACTACCGCCATGCATCGATGGCCGCCAACGCCGCGCATCGGTTCGAGGACCGCTTCGTAGGGAAGCAGCCATGAACAGGTTTATCCCCATGCTCGCACGTACTTTCCTAGGCCGGCTCGCGCTCGGCTGGCTGCTGGCCGTGTGTCTGCTGCCGGCTGCCGCCTTGGCGGACGACTTCGCCGAGCGCGTGGCCGCGCTCAACGCCGGCAGCTTCGCCGAAAAGCAGGCCGCCGCCGACGCCGTGGCCGCCAGCGGCCATCCCAGTGCCGTGGCCGTGCTCAAGGCGCTGCTCGACGGCAAGCTGCATGCGGCTCCGGACGGCCGGGTGTTGATCGTCGGCGCCGACGGCGCGGTCGACGCCGCCAGCGGCGAGCCGGTCGACGCCGTCGCCGGCAGCAGCCGCATCGTCATCAACAACCGCATGCGCGCCGGCCTGCGCGGGCTCATCGCCCAGCTGAGCCTGGGCCATCCGGACGCCGAGGTGCGGCTGCAGGCGGTACGCGACATGCTGCCGGCCATGGACGCCGCCGCGGCGGCGCAGTTCCGGGAGGCGCTGGCGACGGAGCGGGACGACACAGTGCGCGATCTGCTGGAGAGCGGCTTGGCGCTGGTCGATCTCGACGCCGACGACCCGGCCGTGCGCCTGGCCGCGGTGCAGCGGCTGGACGGCCGCCTCAACCCGACCGTGCGCGCCCGCCTGCAGGCCGTGGCCGACAGCGACGCCGATCCCCAGGTGAAGGCCGCTGCCGCGGCCGCGCTGAAACGCATCGAGGGCAAGCTGCAGCGCTACCGGTTCGTCGAGACGCTGTTCTTCGGCCTGAGCCTCGGTTCGGTGCTGGTGCTGGCCGCCATCGGCCTGGCCATTACCTTCGGTGTGATGGGCGTGATCAACATGGCGCACGGCGAGCTGATCATGCTCGGCGCCTATACCACCTACGTGGTGCAGCAGCTGATGCCGCAGCACCTGGGCTGGTCGCTGGCGGTGGCCGTGCCCGCCGCTTTCCTGGTGTCGGCGCTGGTGGGCATCGCCATCGAGCGCGGCATCATCCGCTTCCTCTACGGCCGGCCGCTGGAGACGCTGCTGGCCACCTTCGGCGTGAGCCTGCTGCTGCAGCAGGCGGTGCGCTCGATCTTCTCGCCGCTGAACCGCACGGTGGCCACGCCGGAGTGGATGGCCGGCTCGCTGGCGATCAACCCGGCGTTGTCCATCACCTACAACCGGCTGTACATCCTGATTTTCTCGCTGCTGGTGTTCGCCGCCCTGCTGGTGGTGCTCAAGCGCACCTCGCTGGGCCTCAAGGTGCGCGCCGTCGCCCAGAACCGCGCCATGGCCAGGGCTCTGGGCGTGCGCAGCGCGCGCGTCGACGCGCTCACCTTTGGCCTCGGCTCCGGCATCGCCGGCGTGGCCGGCGTGGCGCTCTCCCAGCTCACCAACGTCGGCCCCAACCTCGGCCAGTCCTACATCGTCGACTCCTTCATGGTCGTGGTGTTCGGCGGCGTGGGGAATCTGTGGGGCACGCTGGTGGCGGGCCTGTCGCTGGGCGTGGTGAACAAGTTCCTGGAGCCTTACGCCGGCGCGGTGCTGGCCAAGATCCTGGTGCTGGTGTTCATCATCCTGTTCATCCAGAAGCGGCCGCGCGGCTTGTTCCCGCAGAAGGGCCGGGCGGCGGAGGCGTAAGCCCATGATCACGCGTCTGATACTGAGCGACCGCGGCAGCCGCTGGCTGTTCGCCGTCCTGATCGCCGCGGCTGTGCTGGTGCCGGTGGGCAATCTGCTCGTCCCCGCCGGCTCGCCGCTGCACATCCCCACCTACACCGTCACCCTGCTGGGCAAGTACCTGTGCTACGCCCTGCTGGCGCTGTCGGTGGACCTGATCTGGGGCTACTGCGGCATCCTCTCGCTAGGCCACGGCGCCTTCTTCGCGCTGGGCGGCTACTGCATGGGCATGTACCTGATGCGCCAGATCGGCGGCCGCGGCGTGTACGGCAACGCCGAGCTGCCGGACTTCATGGTGTTCCTGAACTGGCAGGAGCTGCCTTGGTACTGGTACGGCTTCGACATGTTCCCCTTCGCCATGCTGATGGTGCTGCTGGTGCCGGGGTTGCTGGCCTTCGTGTTCGGCGCGCTGGCCTTCCGCTCGCGGGTGAACGGCGTGTACCTGTCCATCATCACCCAGGCGCTGACCTACGCCCTGATGCTCGCCTTCTTCCGCAACGAAATGGGCTTCGGCGGCAACAACGGCCTGACCGACTTCAAGGACATCCTGGGCTTCAGCCTGCAGGCCGACGGCACTCGCGTGGCGCTGTTCCTGGCCTCCTGCCTGGCGCTCGGGCTGGGCTACCTGGCCTGCCGTTACCTGGTGACCTCCCGGTTCGGGCGGGTGATCGTGGCGATCCGCGACGCCGAGAGCCGCGCCCGCTTCGTCGGCTACCGGGTAGAGCGCTACAAGATGTGGCTGTTCACCTTCTCGGCGGTGCTGGCCGGCATCGCCGGCGCGTTGTACGTGCCGCAGGTGGGCATCATCAACCCCGGCGAGTTCGCGCCGCTCAACTCCATCGAGGTGGTGGTGTGGGTGGCGGTGGGTGGCCGCGGCACGCTGTTCGGGCCAGTGCTCGGCGCCATGGCGGTGAACTACGCCAAGACCTACTTCACCGCCGCGCTGCCGGAGGTGTGGCTGTACGCCCTGGGCCTGCTGTTCGTGCTGGTCACGGTATTGCTGCCGCAGGGCATCGTCGGCCTGCTGGGCCGGCTGCGCCTGCGCCGTAGGACTTCCGAAACCACGGCTGCGACCGCGGAGGCGCCATGAACGTACTCGACCACAACGAAGAGTTCGCCCGCGCCGCGACGGCGGTGCCCGACACCTCGCACCGCGGGATCCTGTACCTGGAGGACATCAGCGTCAGCTTCGACGGCTTCAAGGCCTTGAATGAGCTGAACCTCTACGTCGACGACGGCGAACTGCGCTGCATCATCGGCCCGAACGGCGCCGGCAAGACCACGATGATGGACGTCATCACCGGCAAGACCAAGCCGGATTCCGGCTCGGCCTTCTTCGGCCAGACCCTGGATCTGCTGCGCCTGGACGAACCGGCCATCGCCGCCGCCGGCATTGGCCGCAAGTTCCAGAAGCCCACCGTGTTCGAGCCGCTGACCGTGTTCGAGAACCTCGAACTGGCCATGAGCGGCGACAAGGGCGTCTGGGCCAGCCTGCGCGCCAAGCTCAGCGGCGAGCAGCGCAGCCGCATCGACGAGGTGCTGGAGATCATCGGCCTGAAGCACGAGCGCTCGCGCCGCGCCGGGTTGCTCTCCCACGGCCAGAAGCAATGGCTGGAAATCGGCATGCTGCTCATGCAGGACCCGCGGCTGCTGCTGGTGGACGAGCCGGTGGCCGGCATGACGCCGCAGGAGACCGAGCGTACCGCCGAACTGCTCACCTCGCTGGCGGGCAAGCACTCGGTGGTGGTGGTGGAGCACGACATGGCCTTCGTCCGCTCGATCGCCCGCAAGGTGACCGTGCTGCACCAGGGCAGCGTGCTGGCCGAGGGCAGCATGGACGAGATCCAGAACAACCCCAAGGTCGTCGAGGTTTACCTCGGCGACGAGCATTGAGGTCGGCAGCCATGCTCGCAGTCGAACAAGCCAATCAGTTCTACGGCGAAAGCCACATCCTCTGGGACCTGACCATGCGCGCCGAGCGCGGCAGATGCACCTGCGTGATGGGCCGCAACGGCGTGGGCAAGACCACGCTGCTCAAGGCCATCATGGGCCTCATCCCGCTGCGCGGCGGCCGCATCGTCTTCGACGGCCAGGATCTCACCAAGCGCTCGGCCGAGGCGCGCGCCCCGGCCGGCATCGGCTACGTGCCGCAGGGCCGCGAGATCTTCCCGCAGCTTACCGTCGAGGAGAACCTCAAGATCTCGCTCGGCGCCCGCCGCGACCGCGCCAAGTCGGTGCCGTCGCGCATCTACGAGCTGTTTCCCGTGCTCAAGGAAATGAAGCAGCGCCGCGGCGGCGACCTCTCCGGCGGCCAGCAGCAACAGCTGGCCATCGGCCGCGCGCTGGTGCTCGACCCCAAGCTGCTGATCCTGGACGAACCCACCGAAGGCATTCAGCCCAACATCGTGCGCGAGATCGGCGACGTGATCCGCAAGCTCAACCGCGAAGAGGGTCTGACCGTGCTGCTGGTGGAACAGAAACTGCCCTTCGCCCGCCGGGTGGCCGACAGCTTCTGCATCCTGGAGAAAGGCAGCGTGGTGGCCGAAGGCTCGATCGACGCATTGAGCGACGACATCGTCAAGGCGCATCTGAGCGTGTAACGGGAGATGTCGGCGGCGCGCGGGCACCGCGCGGCCGCCGACTCGGCGCAATTCGGAGCCGTGCGCGCTGTCGTTATCGATTCAAAGCGTGGGTTGGAAAATGCTTCGAAGGCAAGAAAGTTCTTAATTGAAGATATTCATTTGGCTGTCCGCCTCTTTCAATGTTGGGGGGATGATTTTTTTGATCATTCTTGACATGTAATAAGTCGGCGCTATCCTGCCGTTCGAATAAGAAGTCGGCCCTGCAAAACGCCCTGAAGCCGCATGGACACTGAGTTGGTGAGGTGATGTTGCGGGGTTGGAACTCCCGAA
>CALGAN010000030.1 GCA_937951875.1 uncultured Alkalilimnicola sp.
TGGTCGCCGGCAAGCTCGACTTCGCAGTGATCAACCCTCATGCCCGGCAACCCACTTGAAATTCAACAGAGCCGAAAGTTTGGCCGCCGCCGAGATTGGCGGGGAACGGAAAGGTCAATGGGCGTGGTAAGGGCAGGGTCGGCCGATGACGGCATCCACCATCGCGCCAGAGTTCCATACGCCGCGCAGCGATGCGCCAACGCTCCGGTTGGCTGCATCGCTGCGACGGGGATCGATGCCGGGACGGTTGCTCTAGCGTGAGCCGCCGTCCCGTGCCGAATCGCCGACGCGGCTAGCGCGTCAGCCTCCCGGCGACGGCCGCACGCCCGGATCGTCGGTCGACTGGCCGCGCGCCATGGTCTCCGGCGCCTGATTGCGCGCCGGCGGCATCTGGTCCTCGGCCACCACCAGCTCGACGCGGCGGTTCTCGCTACGGCCGGCCGGGGTCGAGTTGCTGGCTACCGGGTAATCCTCGCCCATGCCGGTGGCGCGTATGCGGCTCGGGTCGACGCCGCGGCTCACCAGGGCCTCCCGCACCGACTCGGCGCGGCGCTCGGACAGGCGCTGGTTGTAGTTGCGGTCGCCGACGCTGTCGGTGTGGCCCTCCACCAGCACGTTGAGTTCGGGGTGCTGCTGCAGGTACTCCGCTAGACGGTCGATGGTGCGCTGGCTGCCCGGTTTCAACTCGGCGCTGTCGAACGGGAACAGCACCTCGCTCAGGGTCAAGGTCAGGCCCCGCTCGGTCTGGCGCGGGCTGAGCTCGGCCAGCTGACGCTGGGCGTCCTGCAGCGCCGCTTGCGCTTCGGTCGCCTCCTGCCGCGCCCGCGCCGCCTCGGCGCGCGCCTGCTCGGCCTCGCGCTCGCGCGACTGCATCAGAATGCGCTGCCGCTCCTCGCCGGCCTGCTCGGCGGCGCTGATCACCATCTCCCGGCGCGCCACCGCCTGGGCGATTTCCGCCTTGCGCTGCGCCAGATAGGCCAGATGGTCGACCTCGTCGAGCGGCGCGTCGGCGCGGGCGGCGCGCTCGGCCTTGCGCAGCGCCTCGCGCGCCTCGTTGAGCGCCAGCGGCGCGTACTGGACGACGTTGGGATCCTGTTCGGCGGCCTGCACCGCCTGCTGGGCGGCGGTGAGCCGCTCGGGCGTGGCCTGGGTGGCGCAGCCGGCGAGCAGCGCCAGCAGCAAGGGAAGGAGAATCGGTACGCCGCGGTTCATCGCCCACCCTCCATGCCAGGCTGCGCCGGCTGGTGCCGCAAATCCTGCTTGCGGCGCAGCTCTTCGCGCAGGGTCTCGACGTTCTTGAGATTCTCGGCGGCCAGTTGCTCGCTGCGCTCGGCTTGGGTCTGGGCCACCGCCAGCTCGGCGTTGGCCTGGGCCTGCTCGGCCAGGCGGCGGGCTTCGGCGTTGCGCTCGTTGGCCAACGCCGTGCGCGCCATCTGCAGACGGTCCCTGGCCTCGCTCAGGGGGACGGGGGCGTAGCGCGAGGCGTTGGCCTGCTCGGCTTGGCTCACGGCGAGTTCGGCGCGTGCGAGCTCGGCGCGCGGCGGTGGTGTGCTATCGGTGGCGCAGCCGGCGAGCAGGGCCATGGACCCCGCGGCCAGCCATCCGCGCGTGCGGGTGTGCATACTCAATTCCCTCCACTGGATTCGACCTCCGAGGCCTCTGCGCGCGGCGGACGAGAACCGCCTGCATGGATGTCTGCCGTCGGTCGGGGCTTACGGTTCCTGTGCCCGGAGGCACCCGAAAGGGAATCTCGGTATGCGGGAAATGGAATTCAAGACCCGGGCGGGCACGATAACCCGCTGAGCGCAAAGCGGATGCCGGACCGGCGCGCGGCCGGTCCGGGGTGATGGCGGGCCGATATCAGCGGGTGGCGTTGTGAATTTGGCGGCGGGTTTCTTCGAGCAGATTTTCCGCGGCCCGTTCCAGCCGGCTGCCGAGATCGCGTTTTTGGAACGGGTTGCTGAGGATCGGCGCATCGCGTCCGTGATTGTAACCGCCGGCGAATCCCAGGATTCCCCCCAGTAAAAGCCCGATGATCAAGCCGTTCAGATAGCTCATGCCATTCCTCGTCCATCGTTTTGGGCCGCTGTGCGCATCCTAGCGCGATCGCGCCGCGAAGCGGCAGAGGCACCGCTCTATAGGCCGTCCAGGAACAAACCGAATAGCTGGGTCAGATACGGAATCTGATCGTTGAGGGTGTGCTCGCTGTCGAGCAGATGCAGGCGGGCCGAGCAGGTGCGGGCCAGCCTTATGGCGTGCTCGACCGGGATCACCGTGTCGTGCCAGCCGTGGACGATCTCGATGCGTTCGGCGCGCGGCGCCGGTTCCTCGGCGTAACCGGGCATGTAGACCGCCGGCGCCAGCAAAAACAGGCCCTTGGGGCGCAGCTCGCGGCTGGCGATGGCGCTGACGTAGCCGCCCATGCTCGACCCCACCAGCACCAGCGGCTCGCCGCTCGGCCGCAGCGACAGCAGGTGGCGGATGCGCTCGTCCGGGTCGTGCGTGAACGAATAGTCGGGGCTTTCGACATGGAAGCCCCGGGCGCGCGCCACCTCGGCGAGCGCCCGGATCTTGTGGCCCCAAGGGCCGCTTTCCTTGCCGTGGGCGAAATAGACGCAGCGGGATGCGGTCATGGCGGCGTTAACCCGTTCGGTTTGTTTCCACGAAAGTCATGGGCGTATGAAACCATATCATCGCACCGTACCGGCACCCGTTTCCGCTTCCCGGCAGGTATCGCTAGCGTAATTCGGCGGATGCGCTAGTATTTCCCAATTCGTCCCCGACAAGCAGCTTGGGTCAATGGAACTGTTCCCAGAGACGGCGGCCGCTGCGTATGGATCGAGTGCCGCTGTAATTTGCCTGGTGCTGTATTACCTGCGCGCCCTGCGGGAGGCGCCGCCAGGCATTGCTTGGTGGGCGGCGGCGATCGCCGCCAGCGGGGTGCGCGAGCTGACCCTGCAGGTGGTGCCGTCGATCAGCGTCGGTCTGGTGCAGTGCTACGCCGAGGTGCTGCAGGCGGCCATGGCAGTGCTGCTGCTGGGCGGTACCCGCGCCTTCCTCGGCCGCCCGCTCTCCCGTCGCCATCTGCTCGCCGCTTGGGCCCTGGGCGTGATCTGGAGCCTGTACGCGCTGCTGTCCGGCCAGCAGTCCTGGATGCTCGCCCTGGTGCTGACCGGCGCCTGCAGCCTGGCGACCGCCTACACCGGCTGGGTGTTCCTGTGCAGCCGCCCGCTGCTGGTGGCGTCGGGCTACAGCCTGGCCGGCGGCGTGTTCATCGGCTGGGCGCTGAGCTGGCTGGCCGAGCCGATCCTGGAGGCGTTCGGGGCATCGCGCGCCTGGGCGGCGTTCGCGGGGCAGGTGCTGATGCAGGCGGCCGGCATGAGCCTGGTGGTGATCGTGCTGCAGCGCCTGCGGATCTCGGCGCTGGAGGCGGAGGCCAAGACCCGCGAGGCGCACCAGCGCGCCCAGTCCATTCTCGACGCCACGCCCGAGGCGACCCTGATCGGCCGCGCCAGTCGCGGCGATTTGCTTTACGCCAACGGCCGCGCCGCCGAGCAGCTGGCGGCCGATGCACCGACGCTCATGACCCGCAGTCTGCCCGACTTCTTCGCCGATCCCGGCGACTACGAGCGGGCGCTGGAGCGGCTGGAGCGGCAAGGTACGGTGGACGGCGTGGAGATGCGCCTGCGCACGGCGTCCGGCAAGGCGTTCTGGGCGCTGGTGTCGCTGCGGCCGATCGTCTACGACGGCCTGCGTTCGGTGCTGCTCACCTTCGCCGATATCAGCAAGCGCAAGGCGCTGGAAGAGCAGCTGCTGTACCTGGCCACCACCGATTCGCTGACCGGCGTCTACAGCCGGCGCCACTTCGTCGAGCTGACCGAGCGCGAGCTCAAGCGCGCCCGCCGCTACCAGCAGACCGTGTCGCTGCTGCTGATCGATGTCGATCACTTCAAGCAGATCAACGACACCTACGGACACAGCAGGGGCGATCAGGTGCTGCGGCAGATCGCCGCGCACTGCCGGGGCATGCTGCGCGCCCACGACCTGCTCGGCCGCCTGGGCGGTGAGGAGTTCGCCATCACCTTGCCGGAGACCGGGCTGGCCGGCGCCATGGAGCTGGCCGAGCGGCTGCGCGAGAGTGTCGCCGGGCAGGAGCTGGTCGACCCGCGCGGCCGCTTTCGGGCGACCCTGAGCATCGGCGTGGCGGAATGCCTGCCGAGCGACGACGTCGACAGCGCGCTGCAGCGCGCCGACGCCGCGCTCTACCAGGCCAAGGCGCTGGGCCGCAACCGGGTCTGCTGCGCCGTCGGTGGTCGGCTCGACGACGTCGAGCGTGGCTCGGCGGCGGCGGGTGGCCTGAACCCGGTCGGTTAACGGTCGGCGTCGCTGTCGGTGACCGCCCAGCCGCCCCCCAGTGCCTTGAACAGGTCGGTAGTGGCGCTGTAGCGCGCCAGCTCCGCCTGCAGCAGGCTGTCCTCGGTCTGCAGCAGGGTGCGCTGGGCGTCCAGCAGGTTCAGCAGGTCCTCGGCGCCGGCTTCGTAGCGGGCGGAGGCGATTTCGAAGGCGTCGCGCGCCTGCGCCACCGTCTGTCGCAGCGCCTCAGCGCGCGCCGTACTGGCGTCGACCGAGATCAGGCTATCCTGCACTTCCCGCAGGCTTACCAGCACCGCTTGCGCGTACTGTGCCGCCAGCTCGGTGCGCCGCGCCTCGGACTGCTCCACCTGGGCGCGCAGCCGGCCGCCGTCGAAGATGGTCTGCGCCAGGGAGGCGGCGATCGAGGCGACGCTGCCCGAGCCGCCGGTGACCAGGCCGCTAAGGCCGGCCGAGGCCGACAGCCGCACGGTCGGATAGAGGGCGGCGCGGGCGGCGCCGATGTCGGCGTTGGCGGCGATCAGCTGCGCTTCGGCGCGGCGAATGTCCGGGCGGCGGTCCAGCAGCTCGGCCGGCTGGCCCGGCGCGACCGTGGGCAGGGTCAGCCCGGCCAGGCCGGTGCCCTCGATCGAGAAGCCCTGCGGCGGGCGCCCCAGCAGCACCGCCAGGGCGTTCTCGGTCAACCGCAGCTGCTGGCGCAGCTGCGGCAGCTGCGCCTCGATGTTGTGCACGGCGGTGCGCTGCTGCGCCAGCTCCAAGCCGGTGGCCGCGCCCTCGTCGTAGCGCACTTGCACCAGCGCCAGCACCTGCCGCGCCGCCTCCAGGTTGCGCTCGGCGATGGCCAGCCGGTCCTTCAGCGCCAGGGCCTGGAAGTAATTGGCGGCCACTTCCGCCTGCAACACCAGGGCGAGCGCGTCACGGTCGTACACGCTGGCGTCGAGCCGGGCGCGGGCGGCGGCGGCGCTGGCGGCGTTGCCGCCCCACAGGTCGAGCTCATAGCCCACGCTCAAACCGACCTCGTCGTTCTCGCCGCGGGTGGTGCGCGTGCCGTCGTCGCGGCTGCTGTGGCTGATCGAGCCCGACAGCTCGGCGCTCGGCAGCTGCCCGGCGCGGGCGATGCGGGCGGTGGCGCGGGCCTGCTCGATGCGGCTCATCGCCGCCGCCAGGTCGTAGTTAGCGGCTAGCGCGTCGGCCATGAGCCGGTTCAGTTCGTCGCTGCCGAAGCGCTGCCACCAGTCGGCGGTAACGGTGGTTCCGGCCTGGACGTCGCCGTCCCAGGCGGCTGGCAGGTCCAGCTCGGGGCGCTGGTGGTCGGGCGTGAGCGCGCAGCCGGCCAGCGGCAGCAGCGCGGCCGCGAGCAGCAGGGACTTCAGGGATGGGGTCGTCATCGCATGCCTCGTTATTCGGATGCCAATGCCGCCACGGGGTCCATGTGGGCGGCCTTGCGGGCCGGCAGGTAGCCGAATAGCAGCCCGGTGGCGAACGCCGATGAGAAAGCCAGCACGGCCGGCGTCACCGAGAACGCCACCGGCCGGCCGAGGGCGCCGACCAGCGCCGCCGTGCCCAGGCCGACCAGCACCCCGACCACGCCGCCGATGCCGCACACCACCAGGGCCTCGGTGTTGAATTGCAGCAGGATGTTGCTGGCGCGCGCACCGGTGGCCATGCGCACGCCGATCTCGCGGGTGCGCTCGGTGACGTTCACCAGCATGATGTTCATCACGCCGATGCCGCCCACCAGCAGCGAGATGGCCGCCACCGAGCCGAGCAGCACGGTGAGCGTGTTCTGCGTCTCCTCGGCGGTTTCCAGGATCGACGCGGTGTTGCGGATCTGGAAGTCCTCGGTGCCGTGACGGTTGCGCAGTAGCTCCTCCATCGCCGCTTGGGTGGCGTCGATCTGGGCGGCGTCCTCGACCTTGACGGTGATCGAGCTGACGTACTGCTTGCCGAACAGCCGCATGAAGCCGGTGGTGAGCGGCACCAGCGCGGTGTCGTCCTGATCCGAGCCCCAGGGGGTGGCGCCCTTCGGCGCGAGCACGCCGATCACCTCGAACGGCACGTTGCGCACCAGCACGTAACGGCCGACCGGGTCGCCGCCGTCCGGGAACAGGTTCTTGGCCACGGTCTGGCCGAGCACGATCACCGGCGCGTAGCTCTTGAGGTCGTCCCGGCTGATGAAGTTGCCGGCGGCCATGCGCCAGTCGCGCGCCGCGGCGTGCCCCGGCCAGACGCCGGTGACGTTGGTCTGATAGTCGACGCTGCCGAAGCGCAGCGTGACGCGGGTGCTGCGCTCGGGCGCCACCACCGCGACGTTGGGCAGCTCCTGCAGCGCCTCGGCGTCGGCGGTGGTGAGCGTGGCCATGTCGCCGGTGGCGCGGGTGCCGGGCGCGCCGGGGCGGATCAGCAGCAGGTTGGTGCCCATCGACTGGATGCTTTGCATCACCTGCTGTTTGCTGCCTTCGCCGATGGCCAGCATGGCCACCACTGCGGCCACGCCGATCACCACGCCGAGCAGGGTCAGGGCGCTGCGGAACAGGTTGGCGCGCAGCGAGCGCAGCGCCATTTTCACCGCCTCGGCCAGGTCGGGCAGCCAGCTGGGGTGGCTGCCGCCGAGCGCCTGCGCGCGCGGACCGGCCGGGTTGGCGACTCGCCCGGAGTCTTCGATGATGCGACCGTCCCTGATCTGAATGATGCGCTGCGCGTGCGAGGCGATCTCGGCGTCGTGGGTGATCAGCAGGATGGTGTGGCCTTCGGCGTGCAGCTGCTTGAGCAGCGCCAGCACCTCGCGGCCGCTCTTGCTGTCGAGCGCGCCGGTGGGCTCGTCGGCGAGGATCACCTCGGCGCCGTTCATGAGCGCGCGGGCGATGGATACGCGCTGCTGCTGGCCGCCGGAGAGCTGGTTCGGCTTGTGCCCGGCGCGATCGCCCAGCCCCAGCCGCTCCAGCAGCGCGTGGGCGCGGGCCACGCGCTCGTGCTTGGGCCGGCCGGCGTAGATGGCCGGCAGCTCGACGTTCTCGGCGGCGGTCACCGACGGCAGCAGGTTGTAGCGCTGGAACACGAAGCCGAAGGTGTCGCGCCGCAGCGCCGCCAGCTCGTCGCTGCTCAGCGTGGCGACGTCGCGGCCGTTGACGCGATAGTGGCCGCGGCTGGGCCGGTCCAGGCAGCCGAGGATGTTCATCAGCGTCGACTTGCCGGAACCGGACTGGCCGACGATGGCCACGAACTCGCCCGGGTAGATCTCCAGGCTGACGTTGTCGAGGGCGCGGATCTCCGTGTCGCCGCTGGCGTAGATGCGGCTCACGTTCTCCAGGCTCAGCAGCGGCGTCTGCGCCGCGACGGGCATGCCGGTCATAGCCGCGGCCCCATGCCCGGACCGCGCGGCGCGTTGCGCGAACTCGCCGGGCGGCCGCCGAGCACGACCTTGTCGCCCACCTGCAGGCCTTCCCGCACCTCGGCCAGATTGCGGTTGGTCACGCCCACCTTGACCCGGCGCGGCTGCGGACCCTGCTCGGTGAGCACCTGCGCCAGGTACTGATCGTCCGCGCCGCCGCTGGGCCGAAGCGCGTTCATCGGCACCACCGGCACGTTGCGGGCCTCGCCCAGGATGAAGAACACCTGCACGGTCATGTTCGACATGAGCAGCTGCTCGTCGTTGTCGACATCGACCAGCACGTTGTAGAGCACGACGTCGTTGACGATCTCCGGCGTCGGCTGCACCTGCCGCACCACGCCGTGCCAGCGCCGGTCGGGCAGGCCCAGGGTGGTGAAGTACACCGGCATGCCGGGCTTGACCTTGTTCACGTCGGCCTCGGACACCTGGGCCCAGACGGTCATGGTGTCGAGATTGGCCACCTGCACGATCACCGGCGCCTGCTGGTTGGCGTTGACGGTCTGGCCCTCCAGCGTGGTCTGCGACACCACCGTGCCGGCCATGGGGGCGTAGATCTTGGTGTAGCCGAGGTTGGCCTCGTCGCCGGCGAGGGTGGCCTCGGCGGCCTTGATCTGGGCCTTGGTCGCTTCCACGCGGGCGATCGCCACCTGCAGCGAGGCTTCGTTCTCCTCCAGCGTCTGCTGGCTGATGGCGCGCGCTTCCTGCAGCCGGCGGTTGCGGGCGAGCTGCTGGCGCGCCAGCGCCAGCTCGGCTTCCTGCTGCCGCAGCTGGGCCCGCAGGTAATCGAGGTTGGCCTTGTTGTTGCGCACCCGGGTTTCGTACACGGTCGGGTCGATCTCGGCGATCAGCTGGCCCTTCTCCACCCGGTCGCCGATCTGCACGTGCACCTTCTTGAGCTGGCCCGACACCTGGGTGCCGACGTCGACGTAGTCCTTGGGCTTGAGCTTGCCCAGGGCGGTGACGGTTCTCTCGACGTCGCCCAGCTCGACCGTGGCGGTTAGCAGCGCCGGCTGATCCTTGGTGGCGAAGTAGCGCTGCGCGCCCAGACCGCCGCCGGCGGCGATCAGCAGCAGCGCCAGCGCCAGCCAGGGCAGGCGGCGCTTGCGCGAACGATTGGCTACGTTGGGCTTGGCTTGTTCTGACATCGGCGCGGATATCCTTTAAGGCAAAGCTTATGCGGCGGCCGTCAACGGCAACAGAATCGCCCCGGATTGTGGAGAGATTTTGGAAGATGCATGGAAAGCCGGTGGTGTGTCTTGCCCGACGGCCGACGGCGGCTGTTAATAAGGCCGTCACGACCGGCTGCCCGGCGCAGGTTCATGAAGCTTGGTATTACCTCGAAACTGTTTCTCGCCATTCTCGCGACCAGCATGATCGTCGCGGTCGCCATGGGTGCGGCCGTGCGCTTCAGCTTCACGCGCGGCTTTCTCGGCTACGTCAACGAACAGGAATTGCAGCGGCTGGAGAGTCTTATACCCGAATTGGCCGAGGCGTATCAGGCGCGCGGCAGCTGGGAGTTCCTGCGCGAGAGCCCGCGGCACTGGTTTCGGCTGCTTAGGCCGCACGCCCGGGAGGAAGTTCCGGGCCCGCGCCACAAGCGGGAAGAACTGCGAACGGGTTCCGAGGGACCGGCGGAATCGGACCTGATCGGCCTGAACATGCGCCTGGCGCTGCTGGACGAGCAGCGGCGGGTGGTCATCGGCAATCCGCGCATCGGTGACGAGGCCGAGCTGCGCCCCATCGTGGTGGAGGGGCGCACCGTCGGCTGGCTGGCCGTGCTGCCGTTCCGCCAGGTCACCAGCGCCGCCGCCCTGCGCTTCCAGGAGCAGCAGCTCATGGCGAGCTGGGTGATCGGCGCGTTGACGCTGCTGCTGGCGGCGGCGGTGGCGATCTGGCTGGCGCGGATGTTCCTGGCGCCGGTCAAGCGCATCGCCGACGCCACCCATCGGCTGGCCGCCGGCGATTACACCACGCGGGTGCGGGTGGGCAGCGGCGACGAGCTCGGCCGGCTGGCCGAGGATTTCAACCGTCTGGCCGTGACCCTGGAGCGTAACGAGCAGCTGCGCCGCGCCTTCATGGCCGACATCTCGCACGAGCTGCGCACGCCGCTGGCGGTGCTGCGCGGCGAGCTGGAGGCGATCGAGGACGGGGTGCGGCCGATGAGCCCGGAGTCGGTGAAATCGCTACAGGGCGAGGTGGCGACCCTGGGCAAGCTGGTGGACGATCTCTACGAGCTGTCGCTGGCCGACGTGGGCGCGCTGACCTACCGCAAGACCGCGCTCGATCTGGCCGAGCCGCTGACCCAGGCGCTGGAGGGCTTCCGCGAGCGGCTGGCGGAAAGGCGGATTGCGTTGGAGACGGTGCTGCCGCCGGCCGGTACACTGACCGTGCTGGCCGATCCCGATCGTTTGCGCCAGCTGTTCAACAACCTGTTGGAGAACACCGTGCGCTACACCGACCCTGGCGGGCGGCTGCGGGTCGAGGCGCGCTGCGAGCGCGGCCGGGTGCGGATCGACTTCCAGGACTCCGCGCCCGGCGTGCCGGAGGAGCTGCTGCCGCGGCTGTTCGAGCGCCTGTTCCGGGTCGAGGGTTCGCGCAGCCGCGCCGGCGGCGGCGCCGGGCTGGGGCTCGCCATCTGCCGCAGCATCGTGCAGGCGCACGACGGCGAGATCGACGCCCGGCCGTCGCCGCTGGGTGGGGTGTGGGTCCACGTCAGCCTGCCTGAATACCGGGGGTGAAACCCATGACGACCGCCGATCGACCGGCCCGTGTCCTGATCGTCGAGGACGAACCCAAGCTGGCCGCGCTGCTGGCCGATTACCTGAAGGCCGCCGGCTACGACACCGCGCGGCTGGCCGACGGCCGCGAAGTGGTACCGGCGGTGAAGGCCGATCCGCCCGATCTGATCCTGCTCGACCTCATGCTGCCCGGCCGCGACGGCCTGGAAGTGTGCCGCGAGCTGCGCGGCTTCAGCGAGGTGCCGGTGATCATGGTCACCGCGCGGGTGGAGGAGATCGACCGCCTGCTGGGCCTGGAGCTGGACGATGCGCTGCTGCGCGAGGACCTTGGGGCGGGAGGCGACCTGGATGAGCTGGTTGATGAGGGAGCCGGTATCGATGCCGCTGAAGATGCCGACGCCGGTGGTGATGCCGCTCATTCCATCAGGCTCCGCGCAGCTGCGCCCGTGAGGCCGGAGGGCCGAGGACGGATCCGGGCCCCGGCGCCATGTACCGGTGGCGGGGGCGGTCGAGGCCCAGGCGGCGGAGGCGGGCGCAGTCGAGCACCCACGCCGCGAGGGTCCGGTGGAACATCCGCGCGATCTCGGCCCCGATGGGGGAGTCGCACGCGGCGGAACGGATCTCGCCAGACTGGCCCTGGTCGGGCTGTTTGAGCACGGCCGGTCTCCTTCCCTGGCCGGACTGGTCCGATGTTCCATCGGCCGTCCGTGCGGGTGGACTGCAAAGCCGCCGCCGAACAGGCGCCAAGAGCCGGAGGCGGCGGCTCGCCGTGTGCTCATCGGCCCGTTTGGGGGGCGGCTTTGGTCCGGAAACCGGCGGGCGGCCGGGGCGCGCAAGAAGAACGCCGGCGCGTGGGCCGGCGTTGGGGGGAGGGCTGGATTGGGATCGGGGCCTACTCGGGGCGGAGGATGATGGCGCGGCCGCGGAAGCCGTCGGGGGTCGGGCGGATCTCCATGACGGAGTCGCCCAGGTGCTCGAGCAGGATCTCCATCGGCGGGAGGTTCTTTCGCCACTTCGGCTGGCTCTCGCGGAAGTCGGCGAGGAACTCCTCCATGGTCTCGGCGTCAACGCCCCACTGCTGGAGCTGGGCGGCGAAGGCCTTCTCCGCGTTCTGGGTCGACCAGTACTCCCAGGCGAGGGACTCGTCGAAGTTGTCGTAGTAGTAGAACGCGGCGTTGCCGGCCAGGGGGCGGACGGCGCGGGTGAAGCGGTCGGCGCCGGCGAGGCGCGGGGTCTCGGGGCGGGAGGCGAGGCGGAGGGCGTTCTCGATCGCCTCGGTGGGGCCGATGAAGACGTGATCGAAGCCGATGGCGATGGAGGGCTGCCCGGGGTTCTGCCCTTCGAAGATCTGGTTGCCCTCGAAGTCGCGCGGCGTGAACTGGAGCATCGGGGCGAAGCCGTTGAGAGAGTTGGCCAGCGCCAGCGGGTCCACGAGCCGGATGGCGACGAAGGCGGAGGCGCTGTCGGGGCCGAGGGGGCGGTCGAGCGTCCGGACGACGTGCATCTGCGAGCCGAGGGAGCCCAGGATGGGGGCGACGGCCTGGTCGAACCCGGCGAGGATCTGCTGCTGCATCTCGGGGGGGAGGGCCCGGATGAGGGCGCGGAGGAGTTCGGTGACGCGGTCGAAGCGCAGCGCGAGGGACCAGACGCCCAGGGCGTCGGCGGGGACGAAGGCGGGGGGATCGAAGGTGACCAGGCCGTCATCGAGCAGGTTGAGCAGGCCGCGTTTCTCGGGGGCGAGCACGGCGAAGCTCTGCTCCATCACGCCGGCGTCCGTGTCGAAGCGAACGCCGATCCCCGCGGCCTCGATGGCGCCGATGCCCAGGGCGCCGACGACGGCCTCGGGCGAAAGGGGGACGGGGAGCATGCTCATCGGGGTCTCGAAGCCCTCCTGGAGGGTGGCGCGGACGTAGGGGCTGGCGATGGCGATGATGAGGGCGTGCTGACCGGCGGGGTGCTGGGCCGCGGCCGTCCGGTAGACGGGGAGTTCGCCGATGGCGTCGGCGCGGCCGCCGGCGAGACGGTCGATGGCCTGCTCCAGCGCGGGGCGGTTGGTGGAGACGACGACGCACCCCTCGGCATGCGCGATCATCAGCGTCCTGAAGGCGTCCAGCGAGCGGTCGGATTCGGGGGCGAACTCGTCGTCGCCGCGCAGCGCATCCGCGTCGGGCTCGATGATCTTGACGATGGTGATGGGGACTTCGTCGTGCTCATCGTCGTCGAGGGTGAGGTGACCGGCGGCCTCGAGTCGTTCCAGGGCGTCCTGGATGGTCTCGAAGACGGCCCCGGCGTCCTCGCCGAACTCGGCGATGAGGATGCCCTGGACGCGGTCGACCTGCTCGTTGTTGTCGCCGGGGTTGGGGACCTTGGCGGGGAAGAGAGCGAGGCCGGCGGCGCCGGTGGGCTCGCGGAGGTCCTCCGGGTCGATGTTCTCGGCGAACCAGCCCCAGGGGCCGCCGCGGCCGTCCTCGTCGGAGAGTTCTTCCTTGAACATGGAGATGAGGAAGCCGCGGACCTGGGGCTCCGCCCAGAGGCGGCCCAGGCCGGAGCGGTCGAGGGCCGCCTTGGCGGCGGGGTAGTCGGGGATGGAGAGGATGAAGAAACTGTCGCGAGGGGCGACCTCGGTGATGCCGATGCGCTCGGCGCGCTCGACCTGCGCCGCGACGGGAGCGACGATGAGAGCGGCGGCCGCGACCGCGATGCTTGCTAGACCAAACCGACGCCTGGATGTGGCCATACGACGCCCTTTCCGCGCTGAGAACCGACCACCCGCAGCGGGCGATCATGAGCGAGACTGGGGTTCGGCGGGCGTCCGTGCTGAGCCACGCGAGTCAGGGGGCGTCCGCGCGATGGAAGGGAGAACTTACTGTCCGGGGGAAGAATCGTCCAATGCGGCGGGGGTTCCCCAGAGGGTCCGCCTGGGGGGCTCGTTGTACATGTAGCCGCTGTTGGGATTCTCCTTGTCGAAGGCGAAGGCGTCGCGGTTGCGGATGAAGTCGCGGACGTAGCGGGCGGGGATGGCGAAGTTGAGGCCCTCGCCGAGGGGGATGCCCATGTTGGTGACGCCGATGACCTCGCCGCGGTCGTTGAAGAGGGGGCCGCCGGAGTTGCCGGGGTTGATCTGCGTATCCGTCTGGATGTAGGAGATTCCGCCGAAGGAGCGCTGGGTGGTGGAGATGACGCCGCGGCTGAGCGTGCGCTCGAGGCCGAGCGGCGCGCCGATGGCGAAGACGTCCTGCCCGGCGGCGAGGTGCTCGGAGTCCTGGAGGTAGACGGTGGGGAAGGGACGGCCGTCGCGGGGCTTGAGGCGGAGCAGGGCGAGGTCGAGGTGGTTGTTGACGGCGACGATCTCGACGTCCTCGAAGAGTTCGCGCCGGAAGTCCCGCTCGCCCTGGGTGAAGAGGGTGACCTTGATCTTGCGCTCGCCCTGCACGACGTGGGCGTTGGTGATCATGTAGCCGTCGGGGTGGATGATGAACCCGGAGCCGGTGCCGGAGGGGGTGGTGACGAGGACGACGGCCTCGCCGAAGCGCTTCGCGAGTTCCTGCGGGGCCCG
>CALGAN010000031.1 GCA_937951875.1 uncultured Alkalilimnicola sp.
GGCGGGCGCGCGAGCCGGCGGCCGCGTCGGCGCAGCCGGAGGTGATCGAGCCGGTCGGACGCAGCAACGTGATGCGCGAGCTGCGCGAGCAGATCAAGCGGGTCGCCGGCCACGACAGCTGCGTGCTGATCACCGGCGAGGCCGGCGCCGGCAAGCGCTGCGTGGCCCGCTATCTGCATTCGCTCAGCCCGCGCGCCGACAAGCCGTTCGTCGAGCTGGCGGGCGGTTCGCTCAACGGCGAGGACGCCGCCGCCGCGCTGTTCGGCAGCGAGCAGGGCGAGCGGGTGGTGCAGGGCGCGTTGGAGCGGGCGCGCGGCGGGTCGCTGTACATCGCCGAGGTGGCGGAGCTGGAGCCGCAGCTGCAGGCGCGCTTGCTCAACGCCTTGCAGTCCGGCCAGTTCCAGCGGGTCGGTGGCGACGAGCCGGTGCCGCTGGATGCGCGGCTGCTGGCGGGCAGCCGCACCGATCTGGCGCGCGAGGTGCGCGCCGGCCGCTTCCGCGACGACCTGTTCTATCAGCTCAACGTGGTGCCGATCCGGGTGCCGCCGCTGCGCGAGCACGTCGAGGACGTGCCCGAGCTGCTGGCCTTCCACGTCAACCGCATGGTCGACCGCGATAAGCTGCCCTATCGGCGCTTCGCGCTGGCCGCCCAGAACCGGCTGCGCAACTACGCCTGGCCGGGGAATGTGCGCGAGCTGCGCAATCTGGTGCAGCGCTTGCTGATCCTGGGCAGGGACGAGGAGATCTCGCTGGAGGAGGTGGAGGCGGCGCTGGGCAGTTCGGCGGTGCTGACCGTGGAGCCGGCGCAGGACGACGGTGAGGACACCACGCTGCCGTTGGATCTGCCGCTGCGCGAAGCGCGCGAGCAGTTCGAGCGCATCTATCTGCTGCATCAGCTCAAGCGCGCCAACGGCAGCGTCGGCCAGCTCGCCAAGCTGACCGGCATGGAGCGCACCCATCTCTACCGCAAGCTCAAGAGTCTTGGCATCGATCCCAAGGAAGGCGTCTAGTCGTGACGGCGGTGACGCGCCGCCGGCAACGCGGTTCACGCACCGTGGCGGCGGCGCCGGGTCGGTATCCGGTTATGCGGGTGATATAGCGCGGCCATGAAAATCATCATTCTCGGCGCCGGTCAGGTTGGCAGCTCGGTGGCTCAGAACCTGGCCTCGGAAGCCAACGACATCACGGTGGTCGATCTCAACCAGCGCCTGCTGCAGGAGCTGCAGGACCGTCTGGACATCCGCACCGTGGTCGGCAACGCCACCTACCCCGCGGTGCTGGCGCGCGCCGGCGGCGACGATGCCGACATGGTGATCGCGGTCACCAACAGCGACGAGGCGAACATGATCGCCTGCCAGGTCGCCCACACCCTGTTCCGCACCCCGACCAAGATCGCCCGGGTGCGCGCGGTCGAGTACCTGAGCTACCCGCAGCTGTTCGGCCCGGGCGCGCTGCCGATCGACGTGCTGATCAGCCCCGAGCAGCTGGTGACGCAGTACATCAAGCGCCTGATCGAGCATCCGGGCGCGCTGCAGGTGCTGGACTTCGCCGACGGCAAGGTGCGACTGGTGGGCGTGCGCGCCTACTACGGTGGGCTGCTGGTGGGCGATCAGCTGTCCTCGCTGGAGAAGCACATGCCCGGCATCCACACCCGGGTGGCGGCTATCTTCCGGCGCGGCAAGCCGATCATCCCGGAGGGCAACACCGTCATCGAGGCCGGCGACGAGGTGTTCTTCATCGCCGCTCGCAAGAACATCCGCGCGGTGATGAGCGAGCTGCGGCGGCTGGACAAGCCGGTCAAGCGCATCATGATCGCCGGCGGCGGCAACATCGGCAAACGCCTGGCCCAGGCCCTGGAGGGGCGCTATCAGGTCAAGATCATCGAGCGCAATCCGGAGCGGGCGCGCGCCATCTCCGAGGAGTTGAACAAGACCATCGTGCTGCTCGGCGACGCCGCCGACGAGGATCTGCTGCTCGAGGAGAACATCGAGAACACCGACGTGTTCTGCGCGCTCACCAACGACGACGAGGCCAACATCCTCTCGGCCATGCTCGCTAAGCGCAAGGGCGCGCGCATGGTCATGTCGCTGATCAACCGCACCGCCTACGTCGATCTGATCCAGGGCAGCGAGGACATCGACATCGCCATCTCGCCGCAGCAGGCCACCATCGGCAGCCTGCTGGCCCATATCCGCCGCGGTGACGTGGTCAACGTCTACTCGCTGCGGCGCGGCGCCGCCGAGGCGATCGAGGCGGTGGCCCACGGCGATCCGCACAGCTCCAAGGTGGTGGGCAAGCGCATCGACCAGATCAAGCTGCCGCCCGGCACCACCATCGGCGCGGTGGTGCGCGGCGACGAGGTGCTGATGGGGCACCGCGACACCGTGATCCAGGCGGAAGACCACGTGATCCTGTTCCTGGTCGACAAGCGCCGTATCGCCGAGGTTGAGCGCCTGTTCCAGGTCGGGGTGACGTTCCTGTGAGCGCGCCGGCCTCCCACCCGGCCTGAAGGCGAGGGACTCATGCATCTGGACGCGGTTCAGCGGATCCTCGGCGTGCTGCTGATGATCTTCAGCCTCACCATGCTGCCGCCGGCGCTGGTGTCGTTCCTGGCCGACGACGGCGTGACGTCGTCCTTCGTCATCGCCTTCGCCGCGCTGTGCGGCGTCGGCCTGGCGCTGTGGCTACCGGTGCGGCGGACGCGGCGCGAGCTGCGCAACCGCGACGGCTTCTTCATCGTGGCGATGTTCTGGGTGGTGCTGGGCTTGGCCGGCGCCCTGCCGCTGATGCTCGCCAAGGCGCCGGGCATGGCCTTCACCGACGCGGTGTTCGAGAGCGTCTCGGGGCTCACCACTACCGGCGCCACGGTACTGGTGGGCATCGACGAGCTGCCGCTGTCGGTGCGCTACTACCGCCAGCAGATCCAGTGGCTGGGCGGCATGGGCATCATCGTGCTGGCGGTCGCCATCCTGCCCATGCTGGGCATCGGCGGCATGCAGCTCTACCGCGCCGAGATCCCCGGGCCGGTGAAGGACGTCAAGCTCACGCCGCGCATCACCGAGACCGCCAAGGTGTTCTGGTATCTGTACTTCGGCCTGACCGTGGTCTGCGCCGTGGCTTACTGGCTGGCCGGCATGACGCCGTTCGACGCGGTGGCGCACGCCTTCTCCACGGTCGGCACCGGCGGCTTCTCCACCCACGACGCCGGCCTCGGTTTCTACGACAGTCCGCTGATCGAGGCGGTGGCGATCGTGTTCATGATCGCCGGCGCCGTGAACTTCTCGTTGCACTTCCTGGCCTGGAGCCGCCGCGACATCGGTCTCTACTTCGGCGACGGCGAGTTCCGCTTGTTCTTGGCGATGCTGGGGGCCGCGGTGCTGCTGGTGCTCACGACGCTGCTCGCCGCCGGCTACTACGCCGGTCCGCTCGATGCGTTGCGCCACGCCCTGTTCCAGGTGGTGTCGTTCGCCACCACCAGCGGCTTCGTCACCGTCGACCACGCCGAGTGGCCGAGCTTCCTGCCGCTGCTGCTGCTGTTCGTCGGCATGATCGGCGCCTGCGCCAGCTCGACCTCCGGCGGCATCAAGCTGGTGCGGGTGCTGCTGCTGTTCAAGCAGGGTGCGCGCGAGATCATGCGGCTGATCCATCCGCAGGCGCAGATCCTGATCAAGCTCGGCGCCAAGGAGGTCGGCGACCGGGTGATCGACTCGGTGTGGGGCTTCTTCGCCACGTACGTGGCGGTGTTCGTCATCCTATTGCTGTTGCTGATGGCGCTGGGCCTCGATCAGGTCACCGCCTTCTCGGCCCTGGGCGCTTGCATCAGCAACCTCGGGCCGGGGCTCGGGCAGGTGGCGGTCAACTACGCCGAGGTCGGCGCCGCCGCCAAGTGGATACTGGCGGTGGCCATGATCATGGGACGGCTGGAAATCTTCACCCTGCTGGTGCTGTTCACGCCGGCGTTCTGGCGGCGGTGAATGGCGCTGCGCGGATTTTTCAGCCCCCTCTCCCGCGAGGGGATAGGGGGGAAGGCGTCTGTTCAGCAGCCGGTGCTGCGCTCTACTCGATACTGAGCGCGGCAAGCGATAGCCAAGATTGTCCCGGTGCCGCCTGAGTCGATGCTTGGCAGGACGACGGCTCAATGCGTCCCCTCCCCTTCGTGGGGGGCAAAATAAACCGCGAAGCGCACCGCAGGATCGGTCTTACAGGGCGAACGCCCCTGGTCGCTGGATGCCCGCATGCGCGGGCATGACGATCCAAGGGCGCCATTGACCGATGCGCGCACGCGATCTACTACTTCGGCTGCCCCGCGTAAGGATCGCGGCCATCCGGCTGGCGGCGGAAGCGGCGGTAGGTCCACTGGTACTGCGGCAGCGCCAGGCGGGCGCACTCCTCGACACCCCGGTTGAGCGCGGCGGCGGCCACTTCGGGGTCGGGGTCGTCGATGCCTTCCGGCGCGGGACGCAGGTGGATGCGGTAGCCCTGGCCCTTGGGCAGGCGCTCGCCGAAGGCGAACAGCACCGGAGCGCCGGTGCGGCGCGCCAGCTTGTTGAGCAAGGTCATGGTCTTGGCCGGATGGCCGAAAAACGGCGCGTACACGCCCTGCCCCGGCGGCTCCTGGTCCGGCAGGATGGCGGCCACGTGCTTCTGCTCCAGCGCCTGATAGAGGCGGCGGATGCCGTTGGCGGTGGTCGGCAGCAGCACCGCGCCGCTGCGCTGTCGCGATAGGGTCAGCAGCGCCTCGTACTCCGGGTGGCGCGGCGGGCGGTACAGGCTGTGCAGGCGCACGCGCCGGGCCCAGTACAGCCCCATCAGCTCCCAGGCGCCCAGATGCGGCACGGCGACGATCAGGCCCTTGCCTTGCGCCATCAGCGCGTTGAAGACGTCCAGCCCGCGCACTTCCTTGATCAGCCGCTCCAGCCGCTCGGGCGGTCGGGTCCAGAAGTACGCCACCTCGGTGGCGGTCTTGCAGGTTTCCACGAGGCTGCGGCGCAACAGGCGCTCGCGCTCATCGGCGCTCAGGTCCGGCAGGCACAGCTGCAGATTCACCCGCACCGTGCGTCGGGTCTTGCTGGGAATGCTGGCCAGCGCGTGGCCGATGAGCGCGCCGATGGCATGGTTGACGCGCAGGGGCAGCACCCCCAAAGCACGTATCAGCAATAGAACGGCGCGGACCTTGAGTGGTTGTCGCATGATGTCGGTCAATCGGGCAAAGCCTGGTAGCTAATACGCTTTGTTCGTCCGACGCAACATTGCTCTTCCGGTAGTTCGGTATCGGCAGTCTACAATTGAGCGGGATCCGACAGCGGTCGTCGCGCTGTCGCAGCGTCATGCGTGAGCGAGCCGGAGCCCGGAACCGATGACAAGGAAGTCGGCTAGGGGAACGCGCAGGCGGGGAGGAGAAGGAGATGAGCTGGAACAAGCGGATGGAAGAAATGGTCGGCAGCTGGACCGACATGCAGCGCAGGATGTGGGAGAGCTGGCTGCACACCGTCAACAGCTTCGGTGGGCAGGGTGCGCAGGGCGCCGAAGCTTGGAGGCAGGAATACCGCAAGAATCTCGGCGCATGGGAGCGTTCGGTGCGACAGGCGCTGGATGCGCAGGCGCAGTGGGCGCGCAACTGGGCGGACGCCGTGAACGCCGAGGAAGGGGCGCCGGAGATGGTGGTCCGCTGGGCGCAGCAGATGCAGGAAATGATGAAGGGCTGGACCGAGGCCCAGACGCAGCTGTGGAATGCCTGGTTCGACAGCGTCAAGCATCTGGATCCCGCCGAGGTGGCCGACCGCTGGGACCGCGAGGGGCAGCAGGTGATGCAGGCCTGGCGCGAGGCCACCGAGCGCGCCCAGGAGGCGTTGTCGGAGCTGTCGCGCGAGGCGGTGAGCGCCCTCGACGAGGACAAGCCGCAGCCTCAGCCGAGACGGCGCGGCAAGAAAGCGTAGCGGCCGCGCGGATGGGCGCGCGGATGGGAGTTCGCCGCCGGACGGCCTGGGCCGCCGGCGGCGGATAAGAAAAAACCGGCGCAGGTCCTGCGCCGGTTACGGTATCTTCACTTGGCTATGCAATGATCCGCGCGAAACCTTCCTTGGGTCGAAAGTCCATCCGTGTTTTTCGCTTCGCGCCAACATCCCTGTTGTTGTTCTTGCTTCCTGCTTTACACCGTCCCTGGTGAAACAGCACCCGTCCCTGGTGCTGACAGTGTCACATGGTGCCATGTCGTCGCCGAGTTCGCTGTAAGGCTCGGCGGACAATGTTTGTAAGAATTTTCTTACGTGGTTACCCGTAAGTTTCCCGGTGAGGGCCTTTCATGATCGGTTTGCTGCAGCGAGTGACGATGGCGCGGGTGGAGGTCGACGGCGAGTGTGTGGGCGCGATAGGGCCGGGGCTGTTGGTGCTGGTCGGCGTCGAGCGCGGCGATGGCCAGGCGCAGGCCGACCGGCTGCTGGAGCGGCTCCTCGATTACCGCGTGTTCGCCGACGAGGCCGGCCGCATGAATCGCTCGCTGCGCGATGTCGGCGGCGGCCTGCTGCTGGTGCCGCAGTTCACCCTGCCGGCCGACACGCGCAAGGGCAATCGTCCGAGCTTCACCCCGGCGGCGGCGCCGGATGAGGGGCGCCGGTGGTTCGATTACCTGCTGCAGCGCGCCCGCGAGGCGCATCCGCAGGTGGCCAGCGGCCGTTTCGGCGCCGACATGCAGGTGACGCTGACCAACGATGGGCCGGTGACGTTTTGGCTGCGGGTGCCGCCGGCGGCTTGACGCCCCTTGGCGCGGCGGCAACTGTGCTATGCTTGCGCCGTTTCAACCGAGGTCCAGGCATGAGCGAGCGCACCGCGCGCATCGAGCGCAACACTCTCGAGACCCAAGTCCGGGTCGCTGTCAATCTTGATGGCTGCGGCCGCTCCGATCTGAAGATCGGCGTGCCGTTCCTGGAGCACATGCTGGATCAGATCACACGGCATGGGCTGATCGACCTGGAAATTCATGCCAACGGCGACCTGCACATCGACGACCACCACACCGTAGAGGACGTCGGCATCACGCTGGGTCAGGCGCTGCGCGCCGCCATCGGCGACAAGAAGGGCATCCGCCGCTACGGCCATGCCTACGTGCCGCTCGATGAGGCCTTGTCGCGGGTGGTGGTGGACCTGTCCGGCCGGCCGGGCCTGGAGTACCACGTGGAGTTCCCGCGCGACCGCATCGGCACTTTCGATGTCGATCTGTTCCGCGAATTCTTCCAGGGCCTGGTCAACCATGCGCAGATGACGCTGCACATCGATTGTCTGCGCGGCCGTAACGCTCACCACATCATTGAGACCGTATTCAAGGCGTTCGGTCGCGCCCTGCGCATGGCCTGCGAGCTCGATCCGCGCGCGGCCGGCCAGCTGCCGTCGACCAAGGGCCACCTGTAACCGTTCATTTCTCAACTTTTCGGCGAGCGAGTCATGACCACCATCGCGGTGATCGACTACGGCATGGGTAACCTGCGTTCGGTGGCCAAGGCCCTGGAGCACGTGGCCCAAGGTGTGCGCGTCAACGTCACCTCCGACCCGGAGGAGATCCGGCGCGCCGAGCACGTGGTGCTGCCGGGGGTCGGGGCAATCCGCGACTGCATGAGCGAGCTGCAGCGTCTGGAGCTGATCGACGTCATTCGCGAAGTGGCCGCGACCAAGCCCTTCCTCGGCATTTGCCTGGGCATGCAGGCGCTGCTCAGCCGCAGCGAGGAGAACGGCGGTGTCGACGGGCTCGACGTGATCTCCGGGCAGGTCCGTCATTTCTCGCACGGTCTCGGCGCGCAAGCGACGCTGAAAGTGCCGCACATGGGCTGGAACCAGGTCCGGCAGGTGCGGCCGCATCCGCTCTGGCGCGGCATCCCCGATGCCAGCCGCTTCTACTTCGTGCACAGCTACTACGTAGTGCCCGACGACGACAGCGACGTGCTCGGCACCAGCGCCTACGGAGTGAGCTTCGCGGCGGTGATCGGTCGCGGTAACGTGTTCGCGACCCAGTTCCATCCAGAGAAAAGCCAGCGGGCGGGGTTGGATCTGCTCGCTAATTTCACCCGTTGGGACGGCTCGGTTTGAGTGCGAGGACAACCATGCTGCTGATACCCGCGATCGATCTCAAGGACGGACGGTGCGTACGCCTGCGTCAGGGCGATATGAATGACGAGACGGTCTTCTCCGATGATCCTCTGGCCATGGCGCGGCGCTGGGTCGAAGCCGGCGCGCAGCGGCTGCACCTGGTGGATCTCAACGGCGCGGTGGCCGGTTTTCCGGTGAACGCCGATTGCATCGGCCGCATCGCCGCGGCGTTCCCCGACCTGACGATCCAGGTTGGCGGCGGCATCCGCGATTTCGACGTGATCCAGACCTACCTCGACGTCGGCGTCGATTACGTGATCATCGGCACGCAGGCGGTGCGTGCCCCCCACTTCGTGGACGAGGCCTGCCTGGAGTTCCCGGGCCACATCCTGGTCGGGCTCGACGCCAAGGACGGGAAGGTGGCGACCGACGGCTGGTCCAAGCTGTCCAAGCACGATGCGCTGGACATGGCCAAGCGCTTCGAGGACGCCGGCGTGGAAGGCATCATCTTCACCGACATCGGCCGCGACGGCATGATGCGCGGCGTCAACGTCGAGGCCACCCGCAATCTGGCCCGGGCGATCAACATCCCGGTGATCGCCTCCGGTGGCGTCAGCTCGCTCGATGACGTGCGCGCGCTGTGCGAGGCGGCGGAGGATGGTATCGCTGGCGCCATCGTCGGCCGCGCCCTGTACGAGGGCACGCTGGACCTGCGCGAAGCCCAGCAGTTGGCCGATCGGTTGCTCAGCGTCGCTTCCTAGGATCGCGTACATGACCCTCGCCAAACGCATCATCCCCTGCCTGGACGTCGACAAAGGCCGCGTCGTCAAGGGCGTGAAGTTCGTCGATATCCGCGATGCCGGCGATCCGGTCGAGATCGCCCGCCGTTACGACCGCTTCGGCGCCGACGAACTGACCTTCCTCGACATCACCGCCAGCAGCGATCAGCGCGAAACCCTGGTGCAGGTGGTGGAGCGGGTGGCGAGCGAGGTGTTCATTCCGCTGACCGTCGGCGGCGGCATCCGCACCGTGGCCGATGTGCGGCGCATGCTCAACGCTGGCGCCGATAAGGTGTCGATCAACACCGCCGCGGTGGCGCGGCCGGAGTTCGTGCAGGAGGCGGCCGAGCGGTTCGGCTCGCAGTGCATCGTGGTCGCTATCGACGCCAAGCAGGTGAGCGAGCCCGGCGAGCCGCCGCGCTGGGAAGTGTTCACGCACGGCGGGCGCAAGCGCACCGGCCTGGACGTGGTGGAGTGGGCGCGGCGCATGAGCGAGTACGGCGCCGGTGAGATCCTGCTCACCAGCATGGACCGGGACGGCACCAAGATGGGCTTCGACGTCGAGCTCACTCGGGCCGTGTCCGAGGCGGTGCCGGTGCCGGTGATCGCCTCCGGTGGCGTCGGCTGCCTGCAGCATCTGGTCGACGGCATCACCCTGGGCAAGGCCGACGCGGTGCTGGCGGCCAGCATCTTCCACTTCGGCGAGTACACCATTGAGCAGGCCAAGCGCTACATGGCCGAGCGCGGCATCGAGGTGCGCCTGTGAGCGACTGGATCGAGCAACTCGCGTGGAACGCCGACGGGCTGATTCCGGTCATCGCCCAGGATGCCGACAGCGGCGAAGTGCTGATGATGGCGTGGATGAACCGCGAGGCGGTTCGCCTTACCGCCGAGACCGGTGTGGCAGTCTACTACTCGCGTTCGCGCCAGCGGCTGTGGCGCAAGGGCGAGAGCTCCGGTCACGTACAGCGGGTGCGGGAGATCCGTCTCGACTGCGACGGCGACGCATTACTGATCAAAGTCGAACAGCTGGGCGCGATCGCTTGTCATACTGGTAGGCGAAGCTGTTTCTACCAGCGCTTGGACGAGGGGCGCTGGCAGGTCACCGATCCGGTGCTGAAGGATCCGGCGGAAATCTACGGGAAGCCGTAAAGCACATGAGCGACGTATTCAACCGACTGGCCGAAGTCATCGAACAGCGCCGCGGCGCCGACCCGAACGAGTCCTATGTCGCCCGACTCTTGGCCAAGGGCATCGACGGCATTCTCAAGAAAGTCGGCGAGGAAGCCACCGAGGTGGTGATCGCGGCCAAGGGCGGTGATCGTCAGCAGATCGTCTACGAAACCGCGGACCTGTGGTTTCACAGCCTGGTGATGCTGGCGGCCAGCGGTCTGACGCCGGGCGACGTCATGCGCGAACTCGAGCGCCGCTTTGGGCTCTCCGGGCTGGCCGAGAAGGCGGCCCGCAACCAAAGCGGCAAGTAAGGCCCCAGGGCCGGGAGGTAAATGTGGGCAGTTTCAGCATTTGGCATTGGCTGGTGGTTCTGGCGATCGTGGTGCTGCTGTTCGGCACCAAGAAGCTCAAGAACCTGGGTAGCGACCTCGGTCATGCCATCAAGGGTTTCAAGGACGCGGTGAAGGAAGGCGAACAGTCGCAGCCGCAGCAGATCACCCAGGCCAAGACCGAGGCCGGTGCCTCGCAGCAGGCGCAGCCGAACAAGGATCAGCAAGCCTCGTAACTCGTAATAAGCCACCTCGGTCGGCGGCGGCGGAAGACCCATGCTGGATTTCAGTTTCCCGGAGCTGATCGTCGTCTTCGTCGTCGCTCTGGTCGTGCTCGGCCCCGAGCGTTTGCCGAAGGTGGCGCGCACGGTCGGGCTGTTCCTCGGCCGCGCCCGCGCCATGTGGACCCAGGCCCGCGTCGAGCTGGAGCGCGAGGCCAGCTTGCAGGAGCTGGACGAGCTGCGGCGCACCGGCAAGGAGCTGGAGCAGAACATCCAGCAGGCGGTGCGGGTCGATCTGAACGAGACGGCGCCGGCCCAGGCCGGCAGCGGCGGCTCGCCCGAGGCCGATACCGCTAAGCTTCACGCGCAAGAGACCGAGTCCTCCAAGGAGCCCAAGGCCTGATGGCGGACGACACTCAACTGGGCGAAGAGCGGCCGTTCATCGCGCACCTGATCGAGTTGCGCAACCGGCTGCTGTGGTGCGTGGCGGCCGTGATCGGCCTGTTCCTGGCGCTGTTTCCGTTCGCCGATCGCCTGTTCACTTACGTGTCCGGGCCGCTGCAGGCGGCGCTGCCGAAGGGCTCGACCATCGTCGCCATCAGCCCGACCGCGCCGTTCCTGGTGCCGATGAAGCTGGCCCTGCTGGCGGCGCTGTTCTTGGCGGTGCCGTTCATCCTCTATCAGCTCTGGGCGTTCGTGGCGCCGGGGCTGTATCGCCACGAGCGGCGCATGATCTGGCCGCTGCTGGTGTCGAGCTCGGTGCTGTTCTACCTGGGCGCCGCCTTCGCCTATTTCGTGGTGTTCCCGTTCGTCTTCCACTTCCTGATCGGCTCGGCGCCGGCCGGCGTGCTGCCCATGACCGACATGGGCGAGTACCTGGATTTCGTCACCGCTATGTTCCTCGCCTTCGGCGCGGCGTTCGAGATCCCGGTAGCCACCATCCTGCTGGTGCAGACCGGCATGGTGACCCGGCAGCAGCTGCGCGAGGCGCGGCCCTACGTGGTCGTCGGCGCCTTCGTGATTGGCGCCATTTTCACCCCGCCCGACGTGCTCTCCCAGTTCATGCTGGCGATCCCGGTGTGGCTGCTGTACGAGCTGGGTATCGTGTTCTCGATCTGGATGGTGCCGCGGCGGGAGGCGGACGACAGCGCCGACTCGTGACCACCCGGGCGCGGCCGGCCGGTTACCGCCTCGAGGCGGGCGGCCGCGGGCCGGCGGCCGGCGCTTCCGTCACCGCGAAGCGGAAGTGGGCGAACTGCCGCGAGGTTTCGATCAGTTCGGTGAGTCGGACGTGCAGCAGCTGCGCTTTCATGCTCAGCTGCAGCACGGTGCCGACGTCGTAGACACCGGCCGAGGTGATCAACGTCGCCTCCCCCTGCAGCGGATTGATGCGCGGCGCGACGATGGCGCGCAGGTACTCCGAGCCCATGCCCGGGCCGCTGACGGCGCGGGTGCCGACGGCGTAGCCGTTGGGCGCTAGGTGCTTGATCCCCAGCTCGACGCCGCCGTTGCCGCGGGTGCGCAGCCAGCGGATGGTACCGATGCGCCAGGCCGCCGGGTCGAGCGCGTCCTGATCGGCGTAGATGACGATCTCGCCCACCCGCACCTGCATCGGGCAATTCTCCGGGCAGAACAGCGCCAAGCCGCCCTCACTCTCGTTCTTACGGTGCCAGACAGCCACCCGATGCGGGGTCCGGCTCTGCCGCTGAGGCTGTTCGGGCTGCACCAGATGAGCCTTGCGCCAGACATCGTCGGCCTCGCGGTCGTAGGTCTTGAACCGCGATAGCCGCCGGTCCGGCGCGTCCGCCGGCCGCGCGTTCGGCTCCCGGCTCGTCAT
>CALGAN010000032.1 GCA_937951875.1 uncultured Alkalilimnicola sp.
CACCCCCTGGCGCGAGACCAGCGACGGCGACTTCGCCGGGGTTGCCGGCGAGAAGGCCTTCGGCGCCGCCCTCGGCGTGATCTACAACTTCTGAGCCGCGCCGTCACGGCGGATGATGTCGAAGGGGGCCGCGCGGCCCCCTTTTTCGTCGCAGAGGGAAAACCCGTATCGGCGCGGCGCGCGATTTCGCTGAACGGTCGTAGACTGAGGGAAAAGACCACTGGGAATTGGTCGGGGAGGGAACCCATGGCCGAAAGAACCACTCTTAGAACCGGCGGTTTCTATCGGGTCGTGCGCCGTGTCGGCTACGGACCGGGGGCCCGGCGCTCGCACATCTACCAGATCGAAGACGTGGCCGGGCAGACCATTTGTCACTGCGGCTGCTCGCGCGCCGAGGCCGAGCTGCTGTTCGAGATGCTGGAGCATCCGCGCCGCCGTCTGGTCACGCCCGCCTGAGCGCGATGCCTAACGGCCGTCCGCGGGAGGCCGCTCGGGGTCGGCGGCTTTGACCTGCGGCTGCGGACGCACGCGCAGCTCGCGCTGCGGCACGGCGATGGCGATGCCGGCCTCGGCCAGTCGCCGCTGGATGTCGGCGTACAGGGCGTGGCGCGCCGGCAGCCGGTCGGCCAGCGAGCCGACGTAGACGTATAGCTCGAAGCGCTGCGCCGTGTCGCCGATCGCGGCCAGATAGGCCGTCGGCGCCGGTTTGGCCAGCACCCGCGGCTCGGCCCGGGCCGCCTCCAGCAGCAGCGTTTGCACCCGCTCGGCGGGGGCGTCGAATGGCACGTCGATCTGCAGCAGCAGACGGCTGACCTGATCGGACAGGGTCCAGTTGATCAGGCGCTCGGTGATGAAGGTTTTGTTGGGAATGATGATCTCGCGCCGGTCGGCGTCGGTGATGGTGGTGGCGCGGATGCGGATGCGCGCCACCTGGCCGCTGAGTTCGCCGACCGTGACGGTGTCGCCGACCCGGATGGGCCGCTCGAACAGCAGGATCAGCCCGGACACGAAGTTGGCGAAGATCTCCTGCAGGCCGAAGCCCAGCCCCACGCCCAGCGCCGCCACCAACCACTGCGCCTGGCCCCAGCGCACGCCCAATAGATGCAGCGCCGCCAGCAGCCCGATCGCGGCGATGCCGTAGCGGGCCAGGGTCGTCGCAGCGTAGCGGCTGCCGGGGTCCAGCGCCAGCCGCGACAGCAGGGTGATCTCCAGCGCGCCGGGCAGGTTGCCGACCGCCACCAGCGTCAGCGCCACCAAGGTCAACGCCAGCAGCAGATCGCCGAGCGTGACCCGCACCAGCGGCTCGTCGCCGCGCCCGGCCTGCTGCCAGAGCACCATCTCGTCGAGGATATTGAGCGCCGGCAGCAGATCGGCCCAGATCAGCCACAACCCGCCCAGCGTGATCAGCGCCACCAGCACCCGCAGCAGGCTGCGGGTCTGATCGTCGGCGGCGTTGAGATCAAGGTCGCCCTTGAGGCGGTCGCCGGAGCGATGCGGCGGTCCCTCCAGCAGCAAGGCGCGGCTGCGGCGTCGGCCGAGCCGCTGCCGCGCCAGCCGGATAGCGCGCAGCGCCAGGCCGGTGCCCAAGGCCACCGCGACGCCGAACGCGATCGAGCCGAACAGCCGGCTGCTCAGCTGCAGTGCCGTGTAGTAGTAGCCGTAGCCGGCCAGCAGCGCGAGCAGCAGCGGCGCGCCCACCATGACGGTCTGCAGCAGCCGGGCGCCGCGCCAGGCGGCGCTGCCCGGTCGGGCGGCGCCTAGCAGCCCGACGCGCGGGCTCAGCACCCGGCCGGCGAACACCGCAGCGGCGATCGAACCGGCGATGTAGCCCAGGCGGCCGAGGGTGTCGCGCAGCAATTCGTCGGGCTGATATTCGGTCAGGGTAATGACCAAGGCCGGCGGCAACGTCGCCAGCAGCAGCCAGTTCAGGTTGCGGCGCAGCGCTCGCCGCGGCCGCAGCGACCAGCCGAAGTGGGTGGCGAGCACGCCCCGCTCGCGGCATAGCTGACGGGCCAGCTCGAACAGGAACGCGACCAGCGCCGCCGCCCGCAGCGCCGCGCCCACGCCGATCGCGCTGGCCGGCGCGTTCGGCGTCAGCGGCAGCAGCCAGCCCAGCAGTGCCGGCAGCAGCGGCCACGGCAGGGCTAGCAGGGCGCTGTACCAGAGCGCCCACAGGGTCAGCGCCAGCCGGTCCTCGGTCGTGCCGACCTTGGCGGAAAGCTGTTCCAGCCGTTGCCGCAGGTGGGCGCGCGCCGCCAGCAGCGCGGCGATCAGAGCCAACGCCGCGGCCAGCGCCAGCGGCAGCGCGGTCGCGGCGGCGGCGAGCGCGCCGCTCAGTGCCCGCCAGTCGGCGCTCGGGGTAAGACGCGCGAAGGCGGTGGGCAGATCGCGCCACCAGCTCGCGTTCATCGGGCGGGCGCTGGCGATCCAGAACAGGTTCTCGTCCAGCAGCAGCGCGTACTGGCGCAGCTGGGCGATGAGCTGTTCGCTGTCGCCGTTGAGGGCCAGCAGCTGATCCACGTAGCGGCCGTAGTTCAGCGCCAACTGTTGTTGCAGTTCGGCGCGGTCGCGCAGCAGTTGCCGCAAGCGCTCGGCGACATAGGGCTCGCTGGCCGGGTCGGGCCGGTCCGGCCGCTCGGCGAGCAGGCGCGCCGTCTGCTGCTCGATGGTTTCGGCCGAAGCCTGCTCCAGCTGGAACTGGCGCAGCCGGGCCTGGCCGATCTCGTCGCGGCGGGCGGCAAGATCGCGGTAGTAGCGCTCCGGCGAGGGCAGCTTGTCGCGCTCCCTGCGCAGCGCCTCGCCCAGCGCCTGACTGATGCCGGCGATCTCCAACTGGCGCTGGGTGTTGTGCAGTTGCTCGCGCAGGCGCGCCAGATCATGGCGCGTCTGCTGTTGCTCGGCCGAGGTTCGCTGCAGGCGCTGCACCAGCTCGGCCAACTCCGCGCTGAGGGCGGCGTTGGCCGCCGCCGCTTCCTGCAGCAACGGCGTCTGCTCCAGCCGGATGGCGCGCTCGGCCGACGCCGCTACCTCGGCGGCTTCCGAGAGGCTGTGGCGATTGGCCAGCGTTTCCAGTGCCGCTAGCCGCTCGGCCTGAGTCTCGACCTGCCGGGCCGCGAGGTCGCGCTCGGCCTGCAGCAGGTTCAGGCGCGCGTCGTGGCTGAGCAGTTCCTGTTCCAGCATGCGCACCCGGGCGGCCAGCTCCTGGCGCCGCGCCAGCAACGCCATGCGCTGCGCCTCCAGCAGACGGTCGCCGTCGCCCTCGGGCAGGCTCTGCAGCTCGGTTTCCAGCTGGGTCTGGGAAAGCTTGGCCTGCGCCAGCTCCGTCTGGGCGCGGGCTGGCCGGGTCTGCAGCGTGCGCAGCCGATCCTGGAGTTCGGTGAGCTTGCTCTGCAAGGCGGCCAGCGCTGCCTGCTCCTGGCTCAAGGTCTGCCGGATGGTGCCGAGATCGCTGCCGGCATAACGGCGTTGCACTTCGGGGGCTACCGGCGTCCGCGGCGTCTGCAGTTGCCGGCGCAGCTGCTGGGTGGTTTCCGGCGCCGTTTTCAGTAGACGCTGGTAGTCCTCGGCCGCGGCGGTGTAGCCCTGAGCCGCTTCCAGCCGTTCCAGGGTCAGTCGATGCAGTTCCAGCAGCTGGCCGCGCAGCCGCTCGTCCATGCCGGTGGCGGCTTCGAGGGCGGCGATCCGTTCGCGTACCTGCTCGGCGCTGGGCGTGGCCGGTGCCTGCGCCGCGGCCGGCAGTACCGTCAGCGCCGCCAGCAGCAGGCCGGGCAGCCAATGGCGGATGCGGCGCGCGGCGCTCATGGGCGGGGGGTGTAGAAGATCTGGGTGAAATAGTAGCGGCCGTCTCGCCCGTACACGCCGGTCCCGACGTGGCTGAAACCAGGGTCGAGGATGTTGGCGCGATGCCCAGGGCTGCGCAGCCAGCCGGCCACCGCGCGAGCGGCCAGATCGTCGGCGTTGTCGTTCATCGCCACGTTCTCGCCGGCGCGGCGAAACGGTAGGCCCGCCGCTTCCAGGCGCTGTCCCACGGTGCGGCCGGCGGCGTCCTGGTGGCTGAGCTCGCCGCGCTCGAACAGGTACGCGCTGTGGCGGCGGGCCAGCCGGTCGAGTTCGGGCAGCGGGTGGAGTGGCGGCAACTGGTGGCGGGCGCGTTCGACGTTCACCGCCGCCAGCGTTCGTCTCTCCAGCTCGCTTGCCGTAGCGTCGGCCAGCGCCGGCGGCAGCAGAAACAGCAGCGTTGATAGCAGAGCGGCGTGCGGCATGGCTGGATTGGTAGCGATCTGCGCCAGATATGGGGGCGTTCGCCGATTTACGGCTGTCGCTGGAAAACGACAAAAAATTCGCGAAAAAAGACCATTTGCGGCCGATCCGCCAGGAAAATCCGATTGAAGGGATCGGCGCGGAGCCTTATACCGTTGCAGAGCCTGGGGAGATTCCTCCCCGCGCATCGTGGCAGCCGATTGGAATGTTCCGTTTCCGGGAACGACGGTCGCAGCTGCCTATTGGACTTGGGTAAGGGAAGGAGACCCTTGTGAAGACGAAGTACCTCGCTTGGATGTGCGCGCCGGCTTTCGCGCTGCTGCTCAGCGCTTGCGACCAGGCCGGCGATCAGCAGACGCCGACCACGACCGGCAGCGCCGAGAGCCAGCAGCCCAGCGACAGCTCCAGCTTACCGGCGGCGCCGGGGCAGTCGGCCGGCGGCATGAGCGGCGACACCGGCACCACCGGGCAGTCGGCCGAGTCCGGCGCCGTGCCGCCCGGCGAACCTGGCGATAGCACCGCCGCCGGCAGCGACCTGCAGCAGCCCGGCACTACCGACAGCGACACCGCTACCGGGACGCCCGGCCAGGAGGAGCCGTCGACCACCACCGGTGAGGCCGGCAGCGGTAGTACGCCGACGCCGGGTCCGGGGCAAGGCTGAACGATAAGGGGCGGCGTCCGGCCGCCCGTAATGGCAGGTCAGGGGTTGGGCGGCGTCGGTTCGTCGCCGCGCCCCGTATAGGGTCAATCGGCGGAATGCTCCGCCGCCAATTGCTTGATGCGCTCCACCGTGGCGTAGAAGCCGCTGCGCCGATTCGGGCTCAGGTTCTGTTGCAGCCCGAGGCGGGTGAACAGTTCGTCGATGTCGGTCGCCAGGATCTCGGCCGGCGTCTTGCCCGAGTAGGTCATCAGGATGATGGCCAGCAAGCCTTTGACGATGAACGAGTCGCTGTCGGCGCGGAAGCGCAGCCGCGGCGGCTGGCCCCGCTCGATCTCAGCCACCAGCCACACCTGGCTGGTGCAGCCGCGCACCCGGTTGTCCTCGGTCTTCTCGGCCGCCGCCAGTTCCGGCAGCTTCTTGCCGAGGTCGATGAGGATGCGATAGCGATCCTCCCAGTCCTCGATTAGCTCGAAGGTCTCGATCAGTTCGTCGATCTGCATCGCCATCCATCCTTTCGCGTCCAGGCCGCCCATTGTGGTGAGCGGGAAACGCAGGTCAAGGCCGGGATGCCGGTCGGGCGATGGCGATCGGCTGGGGGAGGACGGGCGGCGTCACTCCCGCGGCGCCTCGCGCACGAACACGATCAGCAGCACCAGCGCGCTGACGGTGAACATGCGGAACGCGCCGCTCTGACCGTTCCAGGTCGCCGACTGCCACATCAGGAACCACTCGCCGCCGACGGTCAGGAAGGCGCTCAGCCACAGCAGCATGCTCAGGGTCAGGCCGAGCACGGCGTAGCGGGTGGTGCCGCGGCGCCAGAGCGCGGCCGCGCCGATCCAGCAGCAGACCGCCGCCGCGGTTTCCCAGGCGATGATGATCCAGTAGAACAGCGTGTGCACCGCCGGGCTGTCGATGGCGCGCCACATCCCGCGGTTGTCGGGAAAGGTGGTGTCCATCCGCAATACGTGCTCGACGAAGGCGTAGTTCGAACCGTAGTCGGTCAAATTGTTGAAGGCGATCAGGGTCAGATAGAATCCAATCGCCGCTACCAACAAGCTTTGTGCGGTGCTGAGCCGCATCTGTGTTCCTCGGATGCTGGGTTGTCTGGGCAGCCGAGGGAGCGGTCGCAGGGACGCCGTGCTCGGCTCTGCCGCGTCGAAAAGTTCGCGTGGACGCGAAAAGCGATTATGACAGATCGCGAAAACCGTCCGTAGATCGGTTGGCGCGCGGCCTACGCCGAATAATAACGACACGCAAGATACGCGACGGTATTCCTATGTACGAACTGCTGGAAATGGTTGGTCACGTGCTGGCCGGGGTGGGGTTGTTCTTCGTCGGCTTGCACGGTCTGAGCGATAACCTCAAGAAGATCGCCGGCCGCCGCTTCCGGCAGTTGGTCGCCCGCTGGACCCGCTCGCCCGCGCTGGGCCTCGCCTGGGGCTCCCTGGGCGGCGCGGTGACGCAAAGCCCCTCGGCGATGACCTTCATCACGGTCAGCATGCTGGCGGTCGGCGGCATCGCCATGCAGAACGCGCTGCCGGTGCTGGCCGGCGCCAATCTCGGCGCGGCGCTGATGGTGCTCATCGCCACCCTGCACATCGAGGTGCTGGTGCTGTTCGTGCTGGGTGTAGCGGGCATCATGTACACCCACGGCGAGTCGCCCGGGCTGCGTCCCCTGGCGGGCGCGCTGCTCGGCGCCGGCCTGCTGTTCCTCGGCCTGCTCATGCTCCACAACGGCGCGACGCCGCTGGCCGAGCAGCCGTGGTTCCAACAGGCGCTCGGCGCGGCGAGCAGCGCGGCCGGGCGCTGGTACCTGCTGATCTTCATCGTCGGCACGCTCGCCACCGTGATCCTGCATTCGTCGGTGGCCGTCGCCGTACTCGCCATCCACATGACCAGCGCCGGTCTGTTCACCCCCGAGCAGTGCGTGATGCTGGTCTACGCCGCCAATCTGGGCTCGGGCATCAATACCTGGATGCTCAGCTCGAATCTGCAGGGCCGCCAGCGCCAGCTCGCGGTGTATCAATTCCTGTTCAAGGCCAGTGGCAGCGTCTTGCTAGTGCCGCTGTTCTTCGTCGAGGTGATCGGCGGGGTGCCGCTCATGATGGCGCTGGCCGCCAAGCTGGCGAACGACGTCGGGCGGCAGATGGCCTGGCTGTACCTGCTGTTCAATGCCGTCATGGTGGTGATCATGCTGGCGCTGCAGGCGCCGATCCTGCGGCTGCTGGCGCGTCTGGCGCCGCCCAGCGCCGACGAGGACGCCGACAAGCCGCGCTATCTGCACGACCATGCGGTGGACGAGCCGGAAACCGCTATCGACCTCGCCGAGCAGGAACAGCTGCGCCTGGTCCAGCGCCTGCCGGGGTATCTGGCTTGCGTGCGCGAGGGCGGTGACGGCGTGACGGCGCGTCTGCAGGCGCAGCACAAGGCGTTCGAGGCGGTGGCGATGGCGATCCGCACCTTCATCGACGAGCTCGGCCGCCGCAACCCGGGCCGCCACGCCCTGGAACGGCTCGGCGACTGCCTGGAACGCCTGCAGTTGCTGCAGGCCATGGAGTCGACCCTGTACGAGCTGGCCGGCGCCATCGATCGCGGCAAGGGCAGTGCCGGTCTGGCGCGGCTCGGCGGCAACGTGCTGGAGGCCGTCGACGTGGTGCTGATGACCCTGGGTGACGCCTGGCAGCACGGGGCGGCCGAAGACCTGGCGTTGCTCGGCCAGCTCACCGGCGACCGCGGCGATCTGATGCGGCGCATCCGCGAGAGTTATATCGACGGCGAGCGCGCCGCCTCGGCCGAAGAGCGCCTCACCTTGATGCATCTCACCAGCCTGTGCGAGCGCCTGTTCTGGCTCATGGGCCGGCTCAGCGTCAATCTGGAGCGCCGCTCGGCGGCGGTGTTGCAGGAGCTGGCGGAAGCCGCTGCCTGAGTGTCGACCTCGATCGGAAAGAGGAAGGAAAAGCTGCGCAGCGTAACCGTCCCGGGGGCGGTTACGCCGCGAATCGCGTTCCGGGGTGGCCGCTCAGGCCGATAGTGCCGCCCTGGCTTCGGCCAGATCGGCGCGCACGGTGAGGATGGCGGTGAAGCCGCTGATCTCGAACACTTCGCGCACGTTGTCCTGCAGCCCGCACAGCGCCATCCGACCCTGCCGGGCACTGAGCCGCTTGGCTGCCATCAGGAACACCCGCAGGCCGGCGCTAGAGATGTAGCTCAGTTCGCTCAGATCCAGGACCAGCCGCAGTTCGCCGGCATCGATGCGGTTCAGGAGCGCCTGCTCGAATTCGCCGGCGTTGCTGCTGTCGAGCCGTCCGGCGAGGCGTACGGTCAGGTGGTCGTCGTGCTTATCGATCTTGATGTCCATCGTCCTTATCACTGATCCGTTGGCGAAGCTTCAGATGATTGCGGCCGTCCTGCCACCGGTACTCGATGTGGTCCATGAGGGTCTTGACGAAATGCAGTCCCAGCCCGCCGATGCGGCGCTCTTCCACGCTGGCGTCGAGGTCCGGCGTGGGGGCTTCGCTGAGCGGATCGAACTGTACCCCGTCGTCGACGACCTCGGCCTGCGCCTCGTCGCCTTGGCGGCGTAAGGTGACTTCGATGCGCCCCTTGCTGCCGGGCTGGTAGCCGTACGAGACGACGTTGGTGACGATCTCCTCCAGCGCCAGCGTCAGGCGAAAGACCAGCTTGGGCGGTAGCGCCGCGGCGTCGCCGAAGGTTTCCACCGCTTGTGTCAGCTGGACGATCGCGTCGGGCCGATTCTCCAGCACGATCACCTGCTCGATGTCCATGTTCTCCGAGCCATTCCCCATGGCGAGTACGCCCTATAGGCTATAAGCGCCTGCTAAACATGAGCAAGCAATCCGCGCTAAAGTGCGCGCTGTCGAGGCCGGCGGACGCGCGGCCGAGGAGCCGGGGCGCCAAAACAAGACCGATCGCATGAAAATAAAACTGGATACCAGAACCTGGTCGATCACCACGAGCGTTCTGGTGACTCTGGTCACGGTGGCGCTGCTGCCGATGATCGTGACCGCTTACTACAACTTGCGCGGCAGCTTGGCCCACGCCGAGCGCAGCGCCCTGCACGACCTGCAGCAGGCGGCGACCGGCGTGGCGCAGCGCCTGGGGCAGTTCATCCGCGACTCCCATTACCTGGCGCGCTACGTCGCCCGCCACGACGCCACCATCGTCCTGCTCGGCTACGGTGGCGCCGAGGCCGACCGCAACGCCGCGGTGCTGGTGCGCGATCTGCAGCGGTCCTATGCCCAGGTCGAGCTGATCATGCTCATGGACCTGGACGGCAAGGTGCTGGCCTCGTCCAATCTCAAGTACCTCGGCCACAACTACGGCTTCCGCGACTACTTCCAGGTGCCGCTGCAGCGCGGCGAGCCGTTCTTCAGCATCCTCGCCGAGGTCAGCACCGGCGTGCCGACCATGTTCTTCAGCCATCCAGTGTACGACGGCTTCGGCCAGCTGGTCGGCGTGGCGGTGGTGGAGATCGTCGGCACCGCCATGTGGGATCTGATCGCCGCCGAGCACGACAGCCGCGAGGCTTTCCTGATCGACGGCGACGGGGTGCTGATCTTCCACCCCGACAAGTCGCGCCACTACAGCAGCCTGATGCCGCTCGACGAGGCGCGGCTGGCGCAGATTCGCGCCAGTCGCCGTTTCATGCGCGACGATATTCCCAGCCTGAACCTGTCCGAGCTGGCCGCGGCGGCGATCGGCGCCCGCGAGCCCGGCAACGTCGCTTACCGCGATCCGGCGCACGGCGATGTGGTCGCCGGTTTCGCGCCGGTGCCGATGCGCGAGGACTGGGTGGTGGTGGTGAACGAGCGGGCCGAGCGCTTCGCCGCGCCGCTCAACCGCCTGTTCGACAACGTGATGTTCAGCGTGCTGCTGGTCGGCGCGCTGTTCACGGTGGTGGCGGTGCTGTTCGCGCGCACCATCGTGCGGCCGCTGCACGTGCTCACCGAGCATGTGCGGCAGCTCTCGGAAGAGGGCTTCTCGCCGTCCGCCGGGCGCGGGCTGGCGACGCTGGCGCGGCGCGACAACGAGATCGGCCGCCTGGCGGCCGAGTTCCTGGTCATGCAGGGGCGGCTGCAGGAGCACCTGCGCAATCTGGAGGAGACCACCGCCGCCAAGCAGCGCATCGAGGGCGAGCTGGAGGTGGCGCGCAACATCCAGATGGGTATTCTGCCCAAGATCTTCCCGCCGTTCCCGGACCGGGCCGACGTCAACTGCGACATCTACGCCGCCATCGAGCCGGCCAAGGAGGTCGGCGGCGATCTGTACGATTTCTTCCGCCGCGACGACGGCCGGATCTATTTCGTCATCGGCGACGTCTCCGGCAAGGGCGTGCCGGCCTCGTTGTACATGGCGGTGACCAAGACACTGCTGAAGGCTGTGGCGGCGACCGCGCCCGATCCGCGCACGGTGCTGGCGACCGTGAACGATCAGCTCGCCGCCGACAACGACGTGTCCATGTTCGTCACGCTGTTCTGCGGCTACCTCGATACCGTCAGCGGCGAGCTGCTGTACGCCAACGGCGGCCACAATCTGCCCTACATCGTCAGCGCCGACGGCACGGTGCGCCGCCTGGAGGCCGGCAGCGGCACGGTGATCGGCGCCGTGCCGGGCGTGCCGCTGGCCGCCGGCAGCACGCGGCTGGCGCCGGGCGACGCGCTGTTCCTCTACACCGACGGGGTGACCGAGGCGGCCGACAGTGCCCAGCAGCTGTACTCGGAGCAGCGGCTGCAAGCGTGCCTGCAGCGTCTCGCGGGCAGCGGCATCCGCGAGCTGGTGGAAGGCGTGATGGTGGACGTCAAGCGGTTCGCCGGCGAGGCCGAGCAGTCCGATGACATCACCGTGATGGTGGTGCAGCTGCTGCGCTGACGGCGGCGAGCGTTGCAAAGCGCTGCCGGGAGCGCTTTACCTTAAGGGAGAAGCCCTGCTAGCCGTGCGGTGCCATGGTGCCGGCGCCGGGGGACCTCCAGCATGACCAGGGGGATGTGCTCGGAGATGGCACGCAAGCCCGCGAACATCGTCTACGGCGCCGCCGACCCGGTGCCGGCCCACGCGCTGCTGCTGGTCGGGCTGCAGCATACCCTAGCCATGGCCAGCGTCCTGGTGCTGCCGGTGATCGTGGTGCAGGCCATGAGCGGCTCCGACGAGCTGGCGAGTCGGTTCGTGCGCCTGTCGATGATCGCCACCGGCATCGGCACCATCCTGCAGTCCCTGGCGCGCGGGCCGGTCGGTTCCGGCTACCTGTGTCCGAATCTGTGCGGGCCGGCGTATCTGTCGGCGGCGGTGCTGGCGGTCAAGGCTGGCGGGCTGGGTCTGCTCGCCGGCATGACGCTGGTGGCCGGCGCCGTGCAGGCGCTGCTGTCGCGCTTCATCCACAAGCTGCGCGCGGTGCTGCCGCCCGAGGTCACCGGCGTGATCGTCACCATGGTCGGGCTGGCGCTAGTGCCGTGGGGCGTGCGCAACATCGCCGGAGCCGAGCCGGGGATGCCGCCCGATCCGCTCTCCGTGGCGCTCGGTCTGGGCTGTCTCGGGCTGATGTTCGGCCTGACGGTGTGGGGCAGGGGGCCGCTGCGTCTATACAGCGTGCTGATCGCCGTGGCGGTCGCCTACGTCGGCGCTTGGCTGGGCGGGCTGATGGACCCGGCCGCGGTGCGCGCGCTGGCCGCGGCGCCGCTGTTCGGCCTGCCGCGCCCGCAGCTGCTGGACGGCATCGTGCCGACCTTCGACATCGCGCTGCTGGCGCCGTTCCTGATCGCGGCGGTGTCGTCGCTGGTGAAGGCGGTCGGCGACCTCACCACCTGCCAGAAGATCAACGACGCCGACTGGCATGGGCCGGACATGGGTACGCTGCGCCGCGGCGTGCTGGCCGACGCCCTGGCGGTGGTCGGCGCCGGGCTGCTGGGGGGTATGCCGCAGTCGACCTCGTCGAGCAACGTCGGCCTGTCGCTCGCCAACGGCGTGACCAGCCGCTACGTCGGCTTCAGCGCCGGCCTGATCTTCATCGGCTTCGCGTTCTCGCCGCTGCTGGCGCTGTGCTTCGTGTACATGCCCAGCGCCCTCAAGGGCGCCATCCTGGTGTTCGTGGCCTGCTTCATGATCGTGGCTGGCCTGCAGCTGGTCATGTCGCGCATGATGGACGCGCGCAAAACCTTCGTGGTCGGCGCCAGCCTGATCGCCGGGCTGAGCGTCGATCTCTTCCCGGACTACTACCGGCACCTGCCGCCGGGCTGGGACGCCTTCATCGGCTCGGCGCTGTCCATGGCCACGGTCACGGCGATCGCGCTGAACCTGATTTTCCGCATCGGCATCGCGCGGCAGGCCAAGCTGGAGATGCGTCCGGGGGACGACGGCCCGCGGCGGGTGCAGGCGTTCCTGGAGCGCCACGGCGGCGCCTGGGGCGCGCGCCGCGACGTGATCCAGCGCGCCATGCAGGCGCTCACCGAGTTCGTCGACGTCGCCCGGCCGCTGCCCGCCTCCGGCACGGTGCGCGTCAAGCTGAGCTACGACGAGCTGCGGCTCGACGCCTACCTGCTCTACGGCGGCGAGCCGCTGGACCTGAACGTGGCCGCGCCGAGCGCCGAGGAGCTGCTCGAGGACGGCGGCGCCCTGCAGCGGCTGTCGGCGCTGCTGATCCGCCGCAGCGCCGACGCCGTTCGCCAGACCCGGCGCGGCCCGTTCAACCTGCTCCGGCTCAGCTTCGAGAGCTGAGCGGCTCAGCCGAGCGCCTGCTCCAGGTCGGCGATCAGGTCCGCCGCCGCTTCGATGCCCACCGACAGCCGGATCATGCCGTCGCTGATCCCGCGGCGGCGGCGCAGCTCCGGCGACAGGTCGCGGTGGGTGGTGGTGAGCGGCTGGGTGGCCAGGCTCTCGACGCCTCCGAGGCTCGGGGCGATGGCGAACAGTTTCAGGCGGTCGACCACGGCCGTGGTCGCCGCGGCGTCGCCGTCCACCTCCATGGTCACCATGCCGCCGAAGCCGCGCATCTGCCGGCGTGCCAGCGCGTGCTGGGGGTGGTCCGGCAGGCCGGGATAGAGCACGCGGCGGATGCGCGGATGCCGGCTCATGGCTTCGGCCAGCGCCTGGGCGTTGGCGTTCTGCCGCTCCACCCGCACCGCCAGGGTGCGCAGGCTGCGCGCCAGCAGCCAGCAGACCTGCGGGGCCGGCGTCTGGCCGAGGTTCTTGCGCCAGGCGCGGATCGGCGCCAGCAGCGTGGCGCTGCCCATGACCGCGCCGGCGGTGATGTCGCTGTGGCCGCCCAGGTACTTGGTGGCGGAGTGCACCACCAGGTCCGCACCCAGGGCTAGTGGTTGCTGGTTCACTGGCGTGGCGAAGGTGTTGTCCACCACCAGCAGCGCGCCGTGGCGATGGGCCAGCGCCGCCACGGCGGCGATGTCGTAGATCTCCAGCAGCGGGTTGGTGGGCGTCTCCAGGAGCACCAGGCCGATGCCCTGGCGCAGCAGTTCTTCCAGGCGCTCGGTCTCATCCGGCAGCAGCGCGTGCGTTTCGATGCCGAGCAGCGGCAGTTGCTCGGTGAGCAGCTCCAGCGTGCCGCCGTAAGCGTTGCCCAGGCACACCACCCCGCGCCGGCCGTGGGCCAGCAGGGTGGCGGAGATCGCCGCCATGCCGGCGCCGAACGCCAGCGCCGCCTCCGCTCCCTCCAGGGCCGCCAGCTTCTCCTCCAGCGCCAGGACGGTGGGGTTGAGACCGTAGCGCGTGTAGAAGCCGGCTTTGCCGGCAGCGGCGGCGGCGACCAAATCGGCGGTGGACTCGAAAGCGAAGGTGGTGGTGGGGTAGAGCGGTGTATGGGGCGAGCACAGCGGGTCGCCGCTTTCGCCGGCGTGGACGCAGAGGGTGGATAGATCCGGAAAGTCGTTCATGGCGGGTTCCGATAGCCTGGAGTAATCGAAGTCATCAACACAATGCACTGTACCGCGCTGCGTCCGACCTTTACGGTAACAGTCGTTAAACCAACGCTTTTCGCTGCGGCCGGAAACGGCGAGCGCCCGACGGAGACAACACTGTGACTGGACCGATCAAGGTAACCGACGCTACGTTCGAGCAGGAGGTGTTGCAAGCCGACCTGCCGGTGCTCGTCGATTTCTGGGCCGAATGGTGCGGCCCCTGCAGGATGATCGCGCCGCTGGTGGATGAGGTCGCCAGCCTTTACGCCGGCCGGCTGAAAGTGGTCAAGGTCGATGTCGACCAGAACCCGCAAACGCCGGCGCGCTACGGCATCCGCGGCATTCCGACGCTGCTGCTGTTTCGCAACGGCGAGCTGCAAGCCACCAAGGTGGGTGCGCTCAACAAGGCGCAGCTGGCCGCGTTCCTCGAACCGCATCTGGCATAGCGCTAGGGACACCGCGACCCCGAATGACGAAACCCGGGCTTTGCCCGGGTTTCGTTCTTGATGCCAGCCGCTTAAGCGTGAGCGGCGGCGCGGGCGGTGCTGGCGCTCAACGCCTGCTCCAGCGCGTCGAGTTCGTCGTACAGCGCCCGCGGTACGCGCTCGCCGAACTGGGCGTAGTAGTCGCGGATCAGCGGGATTTCCTGCAGCCAGCCGTCGGCGTCGACCTTGAGCAGCTGCTGCAGCTGCGCTTCGCCCAGTTCGAGGCCGTCGAGATCGAGCGCGCCCTTGGCCGGCAGCAGGCCGATCGGCGTCTCCACGGCAGCCGCCTTGCCGTCGCAGCGCTCGAACACCCACTTCAGCACGCGGCTGTTCTCGCCGAAGCCCGGCCATAGGAACTTGCCGTCCTCGCCCTTGCGGAACCAGTTGACGTAGAAGATCTTCGGCAGCTTGGCGCCCGCCCGGCGGCCGATGTTGAGCCAGTGGCTCCAGTAATCGGCCATGTTGTAGCCGCAGAACGGCAGCATGGCCATGGGGTCGCGGCGCAGCTCGCCGATCTTGCCGGTGGCGGCGGCGGTCTTCTCCGAGCTAATGATGGAGCCGAGGAAGGTGCCGTGCTGCCAGTCGCGCGCTTCGTTGACCAGCGGCACCACGGTGGCGCGGCGGCCGCCGAACAGAATGGCGGAGATCGGCACGCCCTTGGGATCGTCCCACTCCGGCGCGATCACCGGACACTGGCTGGCCGGCGCGGTGAAGCGAGCGTTGGGGTGGGCGGCCGGGCGGCCGCTGTTGGGCGCCCAGTCCTTGCCGGTCCAGTCGATCAGGTGGGCCGGCGGCTGCTCGGTCATCTCCTCCCACCATACGTCGCCGTCGTCGGTGAGCGCGCAGTTGGTGAAGAACACGTTGCCCCACAGCGTCTTCATGGCGTTGGGGTTGGAGCGATCGCTGGTGCCCGGCGCCACGCCGAAGAAGCCCGCCTCCGGGTTGATGGCGTACAGCCGGCCGTCGTCGCCGAACTTCATCCAGCAGATGTCGTCGCCGACGGTCTCGACCTTCCAGCCGGGAATGGTGGGCGTGAGCATCGCCAGGTTGGTCTTGCCGCAGGCGCTGGGGAAGGCGGCGGCGATGTACTTGGACTGGCCTTCCGGATTGGTGAGCTTGAGGATGAGCATGTGCTCGGCCAGCCAGCCGCCGTCGCGGGCCAGCACCGAGGCGATGCGCAGCGCGAAGCACTTCTTGCCGAGCAGGGCGTTGCCGCCGTAGCCCGAGCCGTAGGACCAGATCTCCCGGGTCTCGGGGAAGTGGACGATGTATTTGTTGTCGGCGTTGCAGGGCCAGGGCACGTCCTGCTGGCCCGGCGCCAGCGGGGCGCCCACCGAATGCAGGCAGGGCACGAATTCGCCGTCGCCGAGCTGGTCCAGCACCGCCTTGCCCATGCGGGTCATGGTGCGCATGCTGCAGACCACGTAGGGCGAGTCGGTGATCTGCACGCCGATGTGGGCGATGGGCGAGCCGAGCGGACCCATGCTGAAGGGGATGACATACATGGTGCGGCCGCGCATGGCGCCGTCGAACAGCCCCAGCAGGGTGGCGCGCATCTCGGCCGGATCGCGCCAGTTGTTGGTGGGGCCGGCGTCTTGCTCACGCTCGGAGCAGATGAAGGTCCTGTCCTCGACCCGCGCCACGTCCGCCGGATCGGACAGCACCAGGTAACTGTTGGGGCGCTTGGCCTCATTGAGCTTGCGGGCGGTACCGTTGCGGACCATCAGATCGCACAGCGCCTGGTATTCCTGCGCCGACCCGTCGCACCAATGGATCCGCTCGGGCTTGCACAGCTTTGCGATGTCCTCGACCCATGCCAACAGTTTTCGATTATTTGTCATGATCTTCCCTTTCGTTCTGGTCACCCCGTCCACCGCGGTGGCTCCTCCTGTGTGGAACAACAGGGTTCGTTTGCCGTTGTTTTCCCTTGCGTTCGCTGCGGGCCGGGCGGTTCCCTCCGCGCCGTCGAGCCCGAGCGGGAACGAGGCCGACCCGGCATGCCGACCAAAGGCCGGATACTAGCCTCGAACCGATCGTCGCGGAACTGGACTAGGACTTTGGTCGTATGGCCCCTTCAGTCTAGGCAACGATCGCGGACGGCGCCCGCGCCGGCCGTACTCCAGAGCTGGAAGCTGGGGTCGAGGGCCGCAAATCCAACCGAGCCCTTGGTTAGAGCGGCGCCGGCCGCTCGGGCGCGGCCGCGCTCAGCAGGCCGCGTACCGTCTGCAAGCCGGCGGTCTCGAACAGCCCGCGGTCGTCCGGATCGGACAGCACCAGCCGGCCGGCCATCTCGAAGCTGCCCAGGGCGCCGCGCCGGCCGGGGGCGTTGAGCCGGTTGCGGTCGCGCAGGAATAGGTAGACACGGTCGCGGCCGTCGACCCGGCTGATCAGCAGGTTCTCGGTGTGGCGCTGCGGATCGCGGTCGTGCCAGTCCCGCAGCAGGCGGTCGGCGAGCTCGATCACGGCGCGCCGGTCCTCGCCCTCGACCACGTACAGGGGCAGATACCAGGCCGGCGCCAGCAGCCGCGCGCCGGCGTACCGGCGCAGCTCCGGCGCCCCGGCTAGGGGCAGGGCTTCCACCGGCAGCGATTCGTCGGTGGCGTGCAGGTGCTCGTGCTCCTCGATCGAGGCGCCGGCCCGGCCGTTGAACAGTACCCGCAGCAGCCCTTCGCCGCGCTCGGCCAAATCCAGCGCGGCCGCCAGCAGCCCCGGATGGTAGCGCTGCGGGCGGTGGATACGGCTCATCACGGTGAAATGGTTGTCGGCGATCGGCACGAAGTTGGCGCCGAGCAGATAGTCCTCGCCGCCCAGCTCGATCGGCCAGCAGAGTTCGCCGGGGTTCTGCAGGGCGATGTTGGCCTCGCACAGATAGCAGCCGTGGCCGCGGGCGTCGCGGTTGACCAGCCGCTGCGGATCGACGTCGGCGATCACGCCGCGCGCCACCAGCAGGTCGTGCCGCTTGCGCAGCTCCCGCTGCGGATTCCACTGCAGCCGCAGCGCCACGCCCAGCGCCGGATCGGGGATGACGCGCTCCTCCACCGCGCTGGCCGGGTCGAACAGCACGTAGCCGCTGCGCACCTGCTGGCGGAACAGCGCCTGCAGCGCCCAGGGCAGCGAACTCGCCTGCCGCAGCCGCTCGAGCGCGCGCACCAGCTCGGTCCGGCGCTGGGTCGGCGCCGCGACGATCTCCTCGTACAGCGCGCGGGCGGCGGCGGGAAGTTCGGACGGATCACGCATGGTCGCAACGTCTCGCTGGTCCAGCGGTCAGCCGTCGGCCCGGGCCGGACGGAACACGCGCGCCAGTGGCGCCCGCAGCGCGCCGTACAACGCGATCCCCAGCCCGTTGGCGAGGAAGTCGAGCAGTTCGGGAAAACGGTACGGGGTCAGGCCCTGGAGCAGCTCGATCACGCCGCCGTAGGCCAGCAGCAGCGGTGCGGTCAGCTGCCAATAGCCCCAGCGCCGCGATGGCCGCGCGCGATCGAGCAGGAAGGCCAGCACCGCGAAGCCGGCGGCGTGCTGGAGCTTGTCGTTGAAGCTCAGGCCGGGCGGCGGCGGCGGGACCGGCGTCAGCGCGAGATAGGTGCCGGCCACCAAGGCTAGGGCGAACAATATCCTGAACAGTGTGGTGTAGCGATCGCTCATCGACTTTCCCTGTGTGAGTGTTCGTATCGGGCCTCAGAGCCGGCGGGCGTGGCCGGTCACTTCCTCGCGGTCGTGATAGAGCTGCTTGCACTGCAGCTCGTAGCGCAGCCCCGCCTGCTCCAGGCGGCGGCGGATGCCGTCCAGGCAGTCCTTCACCGCCTGATAGCGCTTCTTCATGGGCAGCTTGAGATTGAACACCGCCTCGCGGCACAGCCCGGCCGCTAGCCAGTCGCCGACCAGGGCTGCCACCCGTAGCGGATTCTCCACCATGTCGCAGACCAGCCAGTCGACCGGCCGCGGCGGCCGATAGACGAAGCCGTCGGCGCGTAGGTGCTCCACCAGCCCCGTCGCCATCACCGACTCGGCCATCGGACCGTTGTCGATCGCGGTCACCAGCAGGCCGCGCCGTGCCAGCTGCCAGGTCCAGCCGCCGGGGCTGGCGCCGAGGTCGACCGCGCGCATGCCCGGCGCCAGGCGCTTCGCCTGGGCGGCCTTGGGGACGAATATCTGCAAGGCCTCGTCCAGCTTCAGGGTCGAGCGGCTCGGCGCCTGCGCCGGCATCTTCAGACGCGGAATGCCCATTGGCCAGGGCGCACTGTTGTCGGGCGGTGCGGCGCCGATGAACAGGTGCCGGGAGTCGAGCAGGAACAGATGCAGTCGCGGGCCGCCGTCGGCGCGGCGCACGCCGGCGGCGTCGAGGGCGCGCTGCAGCGCCGGCTCGAACTTGCGGCAGAAGCCCGACAGGCTCTTGCCCTCGTTGGTGTCGGGATACTCCAGCCACAGCCCGCCGATGCGCGGCAGCTGCGCGCGCACCGCGGCGGCGATCGGCCCGGCCCGGTCGGCTTCCGGCAGGTCGCGCAGCTCGGCCAGCACCTGGAACCACTGGCGGGTGAACACCAGGCGCGCGAACGGCAGCTCGCTCAGCAGCGTCGCGCCGTCCGCCTGCTGCGGCTGGAACAGCACGTAGCCCTGGTTGGGCTGGGTACGGCAATAGCCGCCCACGCCATGGGCGGCGGCCAGTTCGGTGATCTCGGCGGCGCAGTCGCCCTCGAAGCCGGGCCTGCATTGCAATAACAGCGGCTGAAAGTCCATGGGGCTCGAAATCCGGTGCGGAGCGCCTATGGTAGCCGCTTCGACGGCCGTCGTCCCGGCGGTAGCCGGAATCGACGGCGGACGTCTATGCTTACTCGATCCATGGATTTTTGGGATTGGCGAGGTCGCTCATGCAGATTTCCATAATCGTAGTGCTGGCGGTGATTCTTGCGCTGGTATTCGCTTCGATTCGGGTGATGCGGGAATACGAGCGCGCAGTGGTGTTCACTCTCGGCCGCTTCAGCGGCACCAAGGGACCGGGCATCGTGCTGGTGATTCCGGTCATTCAGCAGGCGGTGAAGGTGGATTTGCGCACCATCGTCATGGACGTGCCGAGCCAGGACGTGATTTCCAAGGACAACGTCTCGGTCAAGGTCAATGCGGTGATCTATTTCCGCGTGGTGGACCCGGAGCGGGCGGTGATTCAGGTGGAGGATTACTACTCGGCCACCAGTCAGCTGGCGCAGACCACGCTGCGCTCGGTGCTGGGCCAGCATGAGCTCGACGAGATGCTGGCCGAGCGCGAGAAGCTCAACGCCGACATCCAGGCCATCCTCGACGAGCAGACTGACAGCTGGGGCATCAAGGTCTCCAACGTCGAGATCAAGCACGTCGATATCGACGAGAGCATGATCCGCGCCATCGCCCGCCAGGCCGAGGCCGAGCGCGACCGCCGCGCCCGCATCATCCTCGCCGAGGGCGAGCAGCAGGCGTCCGAGAAGCTGTTCCAGGCCGCGCAGGTGATGAGCCAGAACCCGTCGGCCATGCAGCTGCGCTATCTGCAGACGCTGGCCGCCATCGCCAGTGACCGCAGCTCCACCATCGTCTTCCCGATGCCGATCGAGCTGGCGCAAATGCTCGGCAACCTGGCCAAGCAGCAGAATCCTAGCGCCGAGTGATGAGCGATCTGGCCGGCTTGCCGGATGCCGAGCGGCAGCGGATCGACGCCTTCATCGACGGCTTGTGGATGGAGAGCGGCCTGAGCCGCCACACGCTGGCCGCCTATCGCGCCGATCTGGTCGGCCTGGCGCGCTGGCTGGCGGCGCGCGGCAGCTCGCTGCTGGCGGCGCGGCGCGATCTGCTGCTCGGCTATTTGGCGCAGCGCCTGCAGGGCGGCGCTAAGCCGCGCAGCACCGCGCGGCTGCTGTCCACGCTGCGCCGTTTCTACCGCTATCAGGTGCGGGAGGGGCGGCTGCAGGAGGATCCGACCGCGCAGATCGACTCGCCCAAGCTCGGCCGGCCGCTGCCCGGCGCGCTGTCCGAGGCGGAAGTGGAAGCGCTGCTGGCCGCGCCCGCGCCGGACGACCCGCTGGGCCTGCGCGACCGCGCCATGCTGGAGCTGCTGTACGCCACCGGGCTGCGAGTGTCGGAGCTGGTCGGGCTGACCATGGATCAGCTCAACCTGCGCCAGGGCGTGGTGCGGGTGATCGGCAAGGGCAGCAAGGAGCGGCTGGTGCCGCTGGGCGAGGAGGCCGGCGATTGGCTCGACCGCTACCTGGCCGAGGCGCGGCCGGCGCTGCTCAAGGGGCGGGCGGCCGCGCCGCTGTTCGTCACCCAGCGCGGCGAGGGCATGACCCGGCAGGCGTTCTGGTACCGCATCAAGCATTACGCGCGCTTGGCCGGCATCACCCGCGAGCTCTCGCCCCATACCCTGCGGCACTCGTTCGCCACCCACCTGCTCAACCATGGCGCCGACCTGCGCGTGGTGCAGCTGCTGCTGGGGCACAGCGATCTGTCCACCACCCAGATCTACACGCACGTGGCGCGGCAGCGGCTGCAGGAGCTGCACGCCAAGCATCATCCGCGGGGGTGAGCGCCGTGGGACGCAGATCATCGACGCGGGCCGTCCGAACCGCGTATGCTTCACCCACTTATTTGTCACGAGGTTACGATGCGTAAGCGCATACTTCTCGCCGGCTTGCTGGCTCTCGGCTGCAGCGCCGCGGTGGTGGCCGAGACCACCGAGCAGAAAATCAGCAAGCAGCTGCAGGCCATCAATCCGGAGCTCAAGGCCGAGCGGGTGACGGCGACGCCGGTGCCGGGCTTGTTCGAGGCGGTGGTCGGTGGGCAGGTGTACTACTTCTCCGCCGATGGCCGCTACATGGTGCAGGGCGAGCTGGTGGACCTGAGCGAGCGGCGGTCGCTGACCGAGCCGCGGCGCCGGGAGATCCGCCTGGAGCAGCTGGCGCAGGTGAAGAAAGAAGACATGCTGATCTACCCGGCCAAGGGCAAGACCCAGCACGTCATCACCGTGTTCACCGACATCGATTGCCCCTATTGCCGCAAGCTCCACGAGCACATCGAGGAGATGAACGCCAAGGGCATCGAGGTGCGCTATCTGCTGATGCCGCGCACCGGCATCGGTTCGCCGTCGTATCGCAAGGCGGTGAGCGTCTGGTGCAACGCCAAGCCGAACGAAGCGCTGACCACCGCCAAGCGCGGCCAGTCCGTGCCGGACGCCGAGTGTCCGAACCCGGTGCGGCAGCATATGGCGCTGGCCGATGCGATGGGCGTGAACGCCACCCCCACCCTGATCACCGCCAAGGGCAGCCTGGTGCCGGGCTACATGAAGCCCGATCAGCTGTTGGCGCAGCTGCAGGCGGAACAGGCCGCCAAGTAGTCCTTGCCGACGGCGGCGGCCGGTTCCGGCCGCCGTCTTTCACTCAGCGACCAGATCGACCTCCGGCTCCGGTTCGGGCAAGCGCGCGGTCGGCTCGTCGCGTCCCCACAGCGCCGCCACCGCGCGCTGCAGGCCGGCCAGCTCGCCGCTGGTCCAGAAGCGGGCCTGGCCTGGTTCGGTGGATGCGCTCAACAGATCAGCCGCGGCCAACACCCGCTGCAGCTGGCGCGCCACGGCGGCGCCGGTGTCGATGATCGCCACCTCCGGCCCGGCGATTTCGCCGATCAGCGGCTTCAAGAACGGATAATGGGTGCAGCCCAGGATCAGCGTGTCGGCGCCACGTTCGAGCAGGGGACGGGCGTACTGCGCCACCAGCCGCCGGGTCTCCGGCCCGTCGAGGTCTGTCGCCTCCACCCGCTCCACCAAGCCGGGGCAGGGCTGGGTGACGATGCTCACCTCGTCGCCGTAGCGGCTCAGCAGCGCCGCGAAACGGGCGCTGGACAGGGTGCCCACCGTCGCCAGCACGCCCACCACCCCCGAGCGGGTGGCCGCCACCGCCGGTTTGACCGCCGGTTCCATGCCGATCACCGGCACCGGTACGGTTTCGCGCAGCAGCGTTACCGCCGCGGCCGTGGCGGTGTTGCAGGCCACCACCAGCGCCTTGGCGCCCTGCGACAGCAGGAATTCGCTCAGGGCGAGGGCGCGCTGGCGGATGTAAGCCTCCGGCTTGTCGCCGTAGGGCACATGGCCGGAGTCGGCGACGTAGTGCAAATTCTCGTGGGGGAGCAGGGCGTGGATCTCGCGCAGCACTGACAGACCGCCGATGCCGGAATCGAAGACGCCGATGGGGCCGGGATGGGGCATTTGGTTAGAAGTTTTTGCTGAAGACCGCGTTTATTGTAGCCGGGCAGGCGGCGAATGAATGTCCACCGGTTCGCTGGTGGCGGCGGCGGAAGCCTTGAGCGATTTCCGCCGCGCCGGGCCCCGCGTGGCAGCGAGACCCGGCGGTGCGTTGCGATAGGCTGGGGCGGTGCGGCGGCGCGAGACGGCGCTGCCCGGCGGTCAGCGCTCTGGCACGTTGCGGCGCAGCTCCTCCAGCCAGACCTCGGCTTCCGAGTCGGACGGGGCGCGCCAATCGCCGCGCGGCGACAGCGAGCCGCCCGAGCCGACCTTGGGGCCGTTGGGCACGCAGGTGCGCTTGAACTGGCTGATCTTGAAGAAGCGGTACAGGAACAGCTCCAGCCACTTGCGGATGGTGGCCAGGTCGTACTGGTTGCGCTTCTCGGGCGCCAGCCCGGCCGGCCAGTCGCCGTGGTCGCGGTCGCGCCAGGCATGGTAGGCGAGGAAGGCGACCTTGCTGGGGCGGAAGCCGTAGCGGGTGATGTAGTAGGTGTTGAAGTCCTGCAGCTCGTAGGGGCCGATCCGCGCCTCGGTGCTCTGCGCCGGCTTGTCCTTGGTCGTGCCGGGAACCAGCTCCGGCGAGATCTCGGTGTCCAGTACCGCCTGCAGGATAGCGCTGGTGCCGGCGCCGAACTGGTTGCTGTCGATCACCCAGCGGATCAGGTGCTGGATCAGGGTCTTAGGCACCGAGGCGTTGACGTTGTAGTGCGACATGTGGTCGCCCACGCCGTAGGTGCACCAGCCCAGGGCCAGTTCGGACAGGTCGCCGGTACCGATCACCAGGCCGTTGTGCTGGTTGGCCAGGCGGAACAGGTGTGAAGTGCGCTCGCCGGCCTGCACGTTCTCGAAGGTGACGTCGTACACCGGCTCGCCGTCGACGAAGGGGTGGCCGATGTCCTTGAGCATCTGTAGGCAGGATGGGCGGATGTCGATCTCGGCGCCGCTCACCCCCAGGCTTTGCATCAGCGCGTGGGCGTTGCGCAGGGTGGCGTCGGAGGTGGCGAAGCCGGGCATGGTGTAGGCCAGGATGTTGCTGCGCGGCAGCCCCAGGCGGTCCATGGTCTTGGCGCAGACGATCAGCGCGTGGGTGGAGTCCAGCCCGCCGGAGACGCCGATCACCAGCTTGTCGATGCCGGTGGCTTCGATACGCTTCTTCAGGCCGTGCACCTGGATGTTGTAGGCCTCGAAGCAGCGCGCGTCGCGCTCGGCCGGGTCGCTGGGCACATAGGGGAAGCGCTCGACGCGGCGGTGCAGCTCATGCGCCCCGCTCGGCGCGACGAAGTCGAAGGGCACGCGGCGCAGGGCGGCGATTCTGTTGCGATGCTCGACGGCGGCGTCGCCGAAGGTGGTGGAGCGCATGCGCTCCTGCAGCAGCCGCTCGATGTCGACGTCGGCCAGCAGCAGCTGCTCGTCGGCCGGGAAGCGTTCGCTTTCCGCCAGGCGCTCGTTGTTCTCGTAGATCAGCGCGTGCCCGTCCCAGGCCAGGTCGTTGGTGGACTCGCCCGGCCCGGCCGCCGTGTAGAGATAGGCGGCGATGCACTTGCCGCTGTGCGCGGCGCATAGGCTGCGGCGGTAATCGGCCTTGCCGATGGTGATGTTGCTGGCCGACAGGTTGCAGAGCACGGTGGCACCGGCCAGGGCGGCGTAGGTCGACGGCGGGATCGGCGCCCAGACGTCCTCGCAGATCTCGGCGTGCACGGCGAAGCCGGGCAGGCCGGCCGCTTCGTAGATCAGGTCGTTGCCGAACGGCACCCGCTCGCCGAGCAGGGTGATCTCATCGCGCACGGCGTCGCGGGCCGAGGCGAACTGACGCTTCTCGTAGAACTCCCGGTAGTTGGGCAGATAGGTCTTGGGCGCGACGCCGAGGATGCGGCCGCGGAACAGTGCCACCGCGCAGTTGAATAGCCTGCCGTCCACACGCAGCGGCGCGCCCACCAGCAGCAGCGGATCGAGTTCGCGGCTGGCCTGGCGCAGCTCTCCCAGCGCGGCCAGCACCGCTTCCAGCAGCGCGTCCTGGTGGAATAGATCCTCGCAGCTGTAGGCCGACAGCCCCAGCTCCGGGAACACCACCAGCGCCGCCTTGGCTTCGTGCGCCCGCCGCGCCAGGGCGATGGTGCGGGCGGCGTTGTGGGCCGGATCGGCCACCTTGACCAGCGGCAGCCCCACCGCCACCCGGACCAGACCGTGGCGGTAGATCGAGTAGAAATCCTGTAGCGCGCTCATGCGATCTCGCGGGTTTCGGGACATCGTGGGCCTACTCTAGTCGTCGCGCTCGGGAATGGAAACGCTCGCTTGCGACGGTCATCGCCTACCCCTAGAACTGGGGGCGCCGATTGGCGTCGTGGGGCCGTCTATGGCCGCCAGTCCATTGAATTTCGTCCTTCTGGGGTGTCTGCTGAGCGTCGGCGACCCGCTGCAGGGTAGCCTGCCCGAGCTGCTGACGGGGCTGGCGTACACCCACCCCGATCAGCAGCGCCTACCTCTGCTGGACCGGTTGCCGCCGCCCGAGCGGCTGATCGTGCGCCGCGTGCCTAACCCGCACGATCCCGAGCAGATCGATCGCGTCGTCACCCGCCGCTATCCCGGCCTGGAGTTGATCATTTACGAAGCGGGACCCGCGCGCCGGGAGCTGCCGCTGCGGCTGCGCGTCACGGCGCCCCGGTACCGGACCGCGGAAGGGCTACGGGTGGGCAGCAGCCTGGCCGAGGTGCGGGCAATCATGGGGGCGCCGGCGTACCGCGAGGGGCCGGAGCTGGTGTACGTGCTCGGCGAGCCGACGCCGGACCTGCTGCGGGTGCGGGTGGAGCGGGGGCGGGTGACGGCGCTGACTTGGGATTTCTACATCGACTGACCTGCCGCAACGGCTCTTGCGGGAGCTGCGGCGCATGCGGCGACCGCACCGCGCCTTGGTTAGGCGGCGCGTCGCCGCGTGAACCGAGGCGCTGCTAGACCGCGAGCGGAGCGCTTGCGCCGATTGGATCGGCGCCGCCCTCGGCCGATCAGGGCAAAGCCTCGCGGTAGCAATCCAGCTTGGCGCCGCCGCCGTAGTCGAACACGATATGGCCCTTGCCCTTGTGGCCGGTCGGGAAGAAATGGATCGACGCCGACGAGGTCTTCTGCGGGCCGCTGACGAAGGTGATGCGGTTTTCCTTGGCGTCGTAGCGGTAACGGCCGCTGCCCTTGTTCGCTATGTCGCGGTAATTGCCGTCTTTCTTCAATTCGAACTCGGCAATGTAATTCACCTGGCCGTAATCCCAGGTTCTGCAAACCCAGCGTCCGGCCGGATGAGTGGACCACACCTGGCCGGTCGGTGTCGGCGCCGAGCCACCCGGCGGCGGCGCGGTCACGTCCTTGGTCAGCCAGGAATTCGACGACGGGTCCTTGGTCACCGGGGCGGCCGGGGTGTCGGTGAGCGGGCGCATGCGCTCCGGCCCGACCCACTCGTCCCAGCGGCTGTCCAGGCCTTCGTAGTGGATCAGATACTGGCCGTTGCGAGCCTCCAGCACCCGCGCCGTCTCCCAGCGGCCGATCGACAATACCTCGACCAGCTCGCCGACCTTGGGATTGATGGCGGGGCGGTTCTGGGGGGGCGGCGTGGGGGCGAGCGGTTTCGGCAGCTCGAAATTCTCGCTCCAGTTACCGGTTTTGGGCGCTTCGCTCCAGTTCGAGGTCTTGGGCGCCTCGCTCCAAACCTGGGTTTGCGCGAACGCGGGGAAGGTCAAGACGGCGAGGGTTGCGATCAGCGGCGCCCGGGAGATTGTTCGCATGTTGTTTTTCCGCCCGTGAATCACGTTGTGATAGCAAATATTCTAATTTTTACGTATTAGCAATAGATTCCCGGGACTTAGCGTATCGATCCGCGGCGGCGCCTGCTGGGGGAAGGCGTCCGTACCCCGTCGCGCGCCCGACATTGGGCTCGGCAGCTCGGGCATGTTCGATTTTGCTCCATTGACGCGGGTCAAGTCGTTCTTGGCGCCGGTGGCGACAATCGAGCCATAACAACAACCTATACACGGAGCACCCATGGCTGAGGAAACCAACGTCAAGCCCGCTTTTGTCGAGCTTTTGGCCAGTCGTCGTCATGCGGCTGACTTCACGGCCTCCCGTGCCGATTACATGCTGACGCGGGTGCGTACGCTGGCGCTGGTTCTGGCGGTACTGCTGCCCGCCTGGATTCCCATCGACTACCTGGTTCTGCCGTATATCCAGTTCGTGCCGGTGGCCGGCTTGCGTCTGGGCGCCGCGGCTCTGGCGTTGGCGGTGTTCTTCTACTCGCCGGCCGGCGGCAGTCTTGGGGGGACGTTGGCGCGGCTGGCGGCCCTGTTGGCGGTGCCGGCGGCGCTGTATGTCACGGCGCGCCTGACCATGGGCGCTGGCGATGAAATCCTCAAAGGCTACGCCTTCTTCCCAGTGGCGATCGTCGCCATGCTGGCGATCTTTCCCCTCACGCTGCTGGAGGGGCTGGCGTTCGGGCTGCCGGTGCTGCTCGGCTACGGCGGGCTGGAGGTCGCCCTGGGCTCGCCGCTCGAGCCGCGCTGGCTGGGCATGCTGTGGCTGCTGTCGCTGGTGCTGCTGATCTCTCTCGGTACCCAGCTCAGCCAGCTGCGCATGCTGCTGGATCTGTTCGGTCGCGCCACCCGCGACCCCCTGACCGGTGTGCTCAACCGGCGCAGCCTATCCGAGCGGCTGGAGGCGGAGCACGAGCGTTGGCTGCGTCATGCCCGGCCGATGTCGCTGCTGCTGATCCAGCTCGGCGGATTGGAGCAGGTCGCCGCCAAGCACGGGCATTCGGTCGCCAACCGGCTGTTCACGCAGCTGGCCGAGGCGGTCGCGAAGGTGTTACGGCCCACCGATGTGCTGGGGCGCTGGGACAACGATACGCTGATGGTGGTGCTGCCGGAGACCGACGAGATCGAGGCCCGCCGCCTGGCGGCGCGGGTGCGCGAAGCCGCCGATCTTGCCACCGTTTCGACCGATGACGGCGCGAAGGTGCGGGGCGAGCCGCGTCTGGCGGTGTCGGCGCCGACCTCGCAGGAAGGGGTGGACACGCTGCTGGCGCGGCTCGACCGCAAGCTGCGCGCCGCTTGAGTCAAGCCGCCTCATGGCGGGCGTCCGGGATCGGTTCCGGACGACAAATAAAGAGGGCCGCGTTCGCGGCCCTCTTCGTGCAGCTCGGCTTGGACCGTTAGCTGTTCGGCGTGGTGTCGGCGGTCACGGTCGAGCGCTGGATGTGATCCCAGTCGACCAGCAGCTGGCGCACCGGGTCGAGCGGCTTGAGGTCGGCGTCGTGCACCACGAACTGCTCTCGCACCTGGGTGGTGGCGCCAGGGACCGGGATGCCGTTGGCGATCATCACGGCCTCGACGTCATTGCGCGGCTGCACCGGGGTCACGGTGACCATCTTGGCCGGCGCCTTGTCGGCGGCGGGCAGGTAGCCCCACTCCACCAACAGCTGCTCGGGCGTCTCGGCGGCGTTGGCCAGCGCGGAGCCGGCGGTGAGAACGGTAGCCAGAGCCAGCGCGATCTTCTTGTTCATGGTCTCAATCTCCCAATGAAGGCCCCGTCAGGGGTTCTGCTGTCAGACCAGACAGACCGGTCTGTTCGTGAGGCTTATTGAATCACGTACGTACCGGTCTGTCTAGTTGCTTTTGGGCGATATTTTCTAACTGTTGAAAAACCAAGAAGATTAAAATTTCTATTAATTACATGATGTTATATAAACACAATAAGACATAGAGATAGATTTTCTATCTCAAGTCCAGCGCCGCAGGACAAGGTGAGAGCGCTGGCTGTCAGGGGCTCTTGCGCTGCCGCCGAGCATCCTGGTGTAGTTACCGGGTTTTTGAGCGCTCGAGGTGTCGCGTGCAGGGTGTGAAGAGAAGAGTGGTTTACGTCGCGCTGTACGAGACCATCGCGGTATCGCTGCTCGGACCGAGCTTGGCGGCGCTGTCCGGGCGCACTTGGTTCCAGGGTGGAACGTTGGCCGTGGCCTGCTCGGTGGTGGCGGTGCTCTGGAATCTGACCTACAACACACTGTTCGAGGCCTGGGAAGCGCGTCAGTCTGTCCGCGGCCGCAGCGTGGCGCGCCGCGTCGCCCACGCCGTGGGTTTCGAGTGCGGGCTGATACTCATGCTCGTGCCGCTGTTCTCCTGGTGGTTGGAGGTCAGCCTTTGGCAGGCGCTGCTGATGAACATCGGCATGAGCATGTTCTTCGTGGTCTACACCTACGTGTTCAGCTGGACCTTCGATCGGCTGTTCGGCTTGCCGGCCTCGGCCTTGCCGGTCGACGCCGAAGCCGGCGTCTAGACGCCTTTCGCGCGGTCGCCCGCCTTCAGGTGAGTTGCACGCGGTTGCGCCCGGCCTCCTTGCCGGCATAGAGCGCGTGGTCGGCGCGCTGAATCAGATCGTCGATCTGCCGGTCGCCCGGCCGGAGCTCGGTGACGCCGATGGTGGTGGATACCCGGAAGCGCTGGCCGCCCTCGACGATCTCGGTGGCCGCCAGGCGGGCCCGGATGCGCTCCGCCGCCGCTTTCGCGTTCTCTGCCGTGGTGTTCGGCAGCAGTACCACGAATTCCTCGCCTCCCAGCCGACCGAGAACGTCGGTCTCCCGCAGTTCGCTGCGGCATATGTCCGCTATGGTCCTGAGCGCGGTGTCGCCGGCGGCGTGGCCATAGGTGTCGTTGATGCGCTTGAAGTGATCCAGGTCGAGCAGGCACAGCGCCAGCGGCTGCCGATACCGTAGCGCCCGTTCGAACTCGCGCTGGAACAGCGGCAGATAGTGGCGCCGGTTGAAGACGCCGGTAAGCGGGTCGGTGGCGGCGGTGCGCCGCAGCTCGGTCTCGAGTTGCTTGCGGCGGCTCAGCTCCCGCTCGGCATGCTCGAGCGCCGCGAAAGCCTCGCGACTGGCGATCTGGATGCGGTGCGCGGCGATGAAACCGACGCCGGCCGGCAGCGCCAGGATCATCCCAAACACCGTCATGCGCGCGGGCGTGGTTTCCGGCACCACCAGATAGGTGCAGACCATATACACGGCGATGGCCGCGATCGAGACCAGCGTTCCCGTGCCCAGCCGCTCGGGCAGCACGATGAACGTGCCCAACAGCGCCGCCATGAAGATGGTGGTGGTCCACGGCAGGTTGTCGGTGGACATGAGAAAGGAAAGCGTCGCTACGAAAGCTACGGTCACCGGCATCAGCACCGCCGCCAGCGGCCAGGCCGGAATGCCGCCGGCGGTCTGGCGCAGATGGGCGGCGCATGCCAGCAGCAGCGCCACGGCGGCGCAGCGTGCCGTCGTCAGGATCAGGAACGTGCCGCTCAGCCCGAAGGTGTGGTAGTCGTGGATCCCGAACAACAGCAGCAGCGCCGCCCAGACGAGGAAAAACTTGCTCAGGCGCTTCCGTACCGCCGGCGCCACGCGGGCGCGGAAACGGTGCTCGAGGTCGGCATCGGCGAATTCGCCAAGCCAGAAGGTGAGTTGGTAGTGGGGACGTTCGACGGTGGTCGCCATAGCGGTATCGTCCGTTTCGTTGCGCGCCTTAGCCGATGCTGCAGACCCGGTTGCGGCCCGTGCGCTTGCCGTCGAGCAGGGCTTGGTCCGCTCGTCGCAGGAGGTCCGCGAGAGTGGTGTCGGTGGGCAGCAGTTCGGTCACGCCAAAGGTGGCCGTGAGCGTGAGCCGCTGGCCGCTGACGGTGACCGAGGCCTCGGCTAGGCGCTGACGCAGGCGTTCGGCGACCACCATGGCCTGGCTGCGGTTGGTGTCCGGCAGCAGTATCACGAACTCTTCCCCGCCCAGGCGGCCGAGCAGATCGGTGGCGCGCAGCTCCGATCGGCAGATGTCGGCGGTCGCCTGCAGCGCGGCGTCGCCGGCGGCGTGGCCGTAGGTGTCGTTGATGCGCTTGAAGTGATCCAAGTCGAACAGGCATAGCGCCAGCGGCCGCCCCTGGCGGCGCGCCCGCGCCAGCTCGGTCTGGAACACCGTTTCGTAATGGCGGCGGGTGCTGGCGCCGGTCAGCGGATCGATCGCCGCCTGCTGGCGCAGTTCGGCTTCCAGCTCGGCGCTGCGGGTGATCTCGGCGCGGGCTTGCTCCAGCGCGGCGAATTCCGCTCGCCGCACCGCCTGGAAGCGGTAGGCGGCGATAAAACCGCAGCTTACCGGTAGCAGCAGGATCAGGCTCAGAATTGTCAGGCGGTAAGGGGTAGTAGTCGGCACCGCATGAGCCGCCAGCAGCACCATGGCGGCGATCACGTACAGTCCCACCAGGCCGGCCAGCAAGGGGCGGTTCGGCAGCATCACGAACATGCCGAACAACATGATCGATATCACCGCGACCAGCCAGGGAATGTTCTCGGGCGGCGTGGCCCGGTAAGCCCACAGGAACAGCGTGAAGGCGAGCAGCGTCAGGCCCGTCATCAACCGACCTTCGACGGCGGCCAACGGGTGGCGGCGGAACCAGAGCCAGCTGCCGATCAGCATGAGAATGGTGGCGAAGCGCATGCCCAGGCTGGCGTACAGCGCCCGCCCGTTGCCGTAGGTGACGAAGTCGGCGGGAATGAACAGGATCAGCAGGATGCCCCAGACGGTCAGCGCCCGCCGTGCCTGCCGGCTGGTCTCGGGAGCGGCGTATGCGCGGTAGCGCGTTTCCATTGCCGGGTCAGCGAACTCGCCACTTAGGAACGCTATGCGGTAGGAGGCGTTTGACATCATGACGGTTCAGCTCCCCCGGCTCGACCCTTATAGGTTTCTTATTAGTTCTAATACGATCGTTCGATCAATAGCACAGGAACGACCTTTCGGATACTGGGTGACGGTGCGGTGCAAAAAACGCCGTTGACGCGGAGGGGGGCCGCGTCGCCATCTGAGCTGGACGATGGGCGCGGTGGTTGCCCGGCCCGCACGTGGGCAGATCACGAGCAATCAATGACACGCCGTCGTTGCGGCGTTTTCCCGGAACGGGAATAGGGGAGGGCTGACGCGCGGGTTGCCGTGCGTCGAAGCAGCATTTACCGCTCAGGCGCGCCGGGGCTAGAGCACGAGCCGGCCTCGGCGGTCGCCAGCGGCTTGGGAGCTTGCAGGCGGTCCTTCCAGCGATTGAGGGCGGCGAACACGAACAGCGAGACATAGCCGACCGCCAGCATCGCCAGACCCAGCGGCCCTTCCAGCGGCCCGTCTTCGTCCACCAGGCACAGCATGAGCAACACGATCAGGGCGTGGCCGCAGAACACCCACAGCGACGATTGTCCCAGCCGCGCCAGCGGTCCGGCGGACCAGGCCTGGATGCGGCTGTTCAGGCCCATCAGCAGCATGGTCAGCACGGCGACGTTGAGCAGCCGGATCGGGCCGAGGCTCCATTTGTCGACCAGGAACATCGCGCCGACCGTCTCCAGACCGCCATGCGGGCCGCCGAGATAGCGCCACGCGCCGAACGCCACGGCCAGCACTACCGTCAGTGCGAATACCCGGTCGGACAGCGGCGGCCTGTCGATCGGCCGCGCCGCCAGCGCCAGGCCGCAGATCCACAGGAACTGCCAGCCGAGCAGATCGAAAGCACCGGTGAACAGCTCCTCCAGCCCGAGCGCCGGCAGCAGCGCCGTTTCCAGCGCGCGCCGCACGCCGAACTGCGCGACCAGCCACAGCGCGCCGCTGAGCGACAGCACCGCGCCCCAGCTCCAGCGCCGGGCGAGGTAGTACGCCAGCGGCGTCAGCAGCAGGAAGTTCACGTACATCGGCAGGATGTCGAGCAGCGCCGGCCGATACAGCAAGGCGACGCCGGTAAGGATCGCCGTCAGCGGCGACTCCAGATAGAAAATCAGCAGGCCCTTGACCGCCGGCCGGTCGAACGCCACCGCCACCCAGGCGATCGCGGAGAAAGCGAAGGCCAGCAGGGCCAAGTGATAGAGGTAGAGGCGGAAGGTGCGCTTGAGCAGCGCGCGCAGCGCCGGGCGCGGGCCCAGCCGCTGACGCTGGTGCAGGTACACCCGGCCGGCCAGGAAGGCCGAGAGCAGCACGAACCCTTCCGCGGCCGAGACGAAGCCGACCGGCTGCTGGAACACCTCCGACCAGCGGGTAGGCAGGTGGGTCATGGTCATGACCAGCAGGAACGCGCCACGCAGAACGTCCAGTTCGGTCCTTCTCTCCACCCGGCTACCTCGTCGTTGGGATGTGTGGTCACGATTCGACGTGCCGCGGGGCGGCGGCCGATCAATGGCGGGCGGCGCGTGTCGTGCCGCTCGGGAATCGTGGTCGGCGGCCAAAGTTAGGTCATTCCACGCCGCATTTCAAAACCTGTCGGGCTGCGGCGACAGTTCATTCCTTGCGGATTACGCTGATGCGGCCGTCCACTTCCAGCACCGCCAGCTTGACCCGTGCCATATCCTCGATGCCCTGTTCGCGCAGGCTGGCGGCGAGTTCCTGCTCGGTCACCTTCTCCTTGCGCAGATTGCGCCGGATCAGCATGCCGTCGCGTACTAGCACGGTGGGCGAGTCCTGGATGATGTGGCGCGTCTTCGGGAAGTAGTACTCCAGCAGGTCGAACGCGTAGTCCCATAGCAGGACGACCAGCAGCAGGAGCAGGATGTCCGGTATCGACCGGGAACCGCCCAGCACCGCCGCGGCCGCTAGGTTGCCGATCATCACCAGCGCGATGATGTCGTTCGGTGCCAGGTTGCCGGCGTTGCGTTTAGGAATGATCCGCAGCACGCAGGCCACCGCCAGATAGGCCAGCGAGCCGCGCGCGACGATTTCCCACAGAGGCGTTTCGAGCGAGAACATCCTAATCCGTCGGTGCAGTCCGCCAGGGACGGTGACGGCGGATGCATCCACGCCATAGATGGGCTTCGCCAGGATATTGGGCAAGCCTTGGAAAGGCGGGAGGGGCGGAGGCTGTGCTGGCCTCGACCGGCACGGCCTCCGCGGGTGAAGGGACGCTAGTGGTTGTTCTGGTACCTCTGCCAGACGTACCAGTCCTGGTAGTCGTCGAGCTTGCGCCAGTTCTCTTCCGGCCCCGTGGCCAGAATCTCGGCGCGGGTCGGGCATTCGCTGGCGTCCAGATCGCGCACCGTCAGGCTGTCGCTGTATTCCTGGTACGGCATGCCGTCATCGTTGAGGCGTATGCGGGCTTGCGAGGTCTTTTCCGTGCGGCCGTTGCGGCTGCACTCGCGCTCCGTGACGCTGTACCAGACGTTCACGTCCGCCACTGGCCCGACACGGACCATCAGCGAATACTCTGGCGAGTGATAGCCGGCGATGTTCAGCCGGTGATACCGGCGCTGCGCCGCGCTGAGTCGGGGATCGGTCACGTAGCTGTGGAGGCTGAGATAGACCTCTTCGTGGCGCGGTTCTTGATCCGGCCCCAGCTCGCGGACGATCCGGGAGTCCTCGCTCAGCTCGCCCTGGGCGTCGTATTTCGAGGTTTCGTAGGAGATGGTTATCGCGTCGCCGTGGACCGCAAGGCCTTCGGTCGTTTCGACGATGCCGCTTTCGCTATACGTCACGCAGCGGTACATGTACAGCGGGGCGCCGCCGTCGTGGGAGATCAGGTATTCGCAGGCGTCGTTCCGTACCTCCACCTCGACCAGGGCCGGCTCGGAGCGGCCATAGGCGTTGACGGCCACGAAGGTGAATTCGTCGCGGTCGACCGAGCCGGGGCCGGTGGAGCGGTAGCGGAACAGGCCAGTCACCGGATCGAGCAGCGTGACCGTGCCGAAGCGCGGGGGCTGGTCGATCTCGAAGCGGTCAGCGAACGCTCCTTGCAGATACCCCTCGTAGGTCTGGTAGCGGCCGACCGCGAAAGCGCTCGGCGTAGCGACCGGCCGGTCGGCCGGGTTGAGGCTGGCCTCGTAGCTGTCGGCTGGGCGGCCGCTGCCGGCGCGGCGCAGGCCGAAGCGGAACGTCACCGGCGCGTCCGGCATCTGGCCTTCCTTGAAGGCGAACAGCAACCGAACCGCCCCGCCTTCGACGCTGAGCGTGCCGCTGATGCGAGCGTCGCTGATGTCGGTCAGGCTCAGCTCGCCCGGCGGCACCGCCGCGTCGCGCTCCGGGGCGTAGCCGCGCAGCGTCGAGATCGCGCCGCCGTCCGCCGGCAGCGTCATCAGCCGGCGGGCGATGCTGGCCAGCGAGGTGTAGAGCCGGTCGACGCGGCCGATGTAGCCGGTCAGGTCATCGCCGATCATGCCGTCGACCCGCTCCGGCTGCTCGGGCAGGAAGCCGCGGCTCACGCCGTGGTTGAAGGTCAGTCCGGCGGCGTCGCGGGCGCGCGGCAGCGCCGCTGCGGTGAGGACCGTGGGATCGTTGAGAGACAGCAGCCGCACCGGGTCGAACGGCCCGAAGCAGTGCTCCGTGATGCTGGCGACGCGGTCCTTGGCGCTGGTCAGGGCGACGTAGAACACGCCGGCGCCGATACCGGCGGCGATCCACTGCTGCGTGTAGACCGCGGTGACGGTGCCGACGCCGGCGGTGATGGTGGCGATGAACTCGATCGGATAGGCCCGGGCATCGGCCTGGCAGGCGGCGAGATCGACACCGGCGCGGGTGAAAGCCGGCGCCGTGTCGACCTCAAGCAGGTCGAGCAGCTCGTTGGCGGCGATGAGCTGCGCCTGGCCGCGGATCTCCACGTCGCTCAGGTCGGCCGACGCCGCCTGCTCGGCGAGCAGCGCGTTCTTGATCGCGCGCAGCACCGTCGCGGTTTCGGCGTCCGCGGTTTCCAGCTGCCGGTCGAGCGCGGCCGTGGTTCGCTCGACGCTGGCGTCGAGGTAGGCGCGCGGTGTGAGCCCGCCGGGCAGCACGGTTTCGGTGAGGGTGAACCGCCGGCTGAACTGGCGCTCGTCGGCCGTCACTTGCAGCGTGTAGGCGCCGGGCGGCAGGTCGGGCGCCAGGAGCACCAGGCGGCCGTCGACGTATTCGTGCATCAACGGCTGCCCGTCCAGCTGCACAGACAGGCGCTCGAACGGCGCGCGCACCTCCACGCTGACCACGCGGCCGGCGCCGAACGTCTCGGTGCCATCGGTGAAGGCGATGCCGTCTGCGCAGGCGACCGGCACTGTGACGGGGGCCGTCGTCAGCGTGCCGCTGGCATTGTCGGCCTGGCAGACCTGATTGTCCGGCTGGCCGGTGACCGTGACCTGATAGCGGCTGCCTTGCGGCAGGGAGGCGAGAGTGTAAGTGCCGTCGCTGTGCACGGCGAGCTGGCCGCCAAGGCCGTCGGCCAGCGTCAGCGTGCCGCCGCTCAGGCCGCTCACCTCGACCCGCAGTTCCGTGCCGGCGGGGGCGGGCGTGTCGCCGCCACCGCCACCGCAGGCGGCGACCGCAAGAGCTGAGGAAAGGAATAATAGGGTTTTGATTCTTCGTGGAAATGCCGTCATGGAGCCCCCGAGAAATCCGAATCGGCGGGGAGTCCTGAACGGCAGGGTCGCGACGGCCGAGGCGGATCTTAGAGTGGAATGTTGTTACTGATATCGCTACGGACCGTGTCGGTGACGACGATCACAATACTTCCATGTGCTGTGCGTGTCGTCCAGAAGCTTGTTATGGGGGGCGAAGCGCCGAGCCTTGAGCGCCGGATGCCCGCTTCCGCGGGGCGCGGCGATGATTTCCGCGCTCCCGCGGCGGCGCGAGCCTGGCATCCCGCGCCACTAGCCTTCGAACGGCCCGTCCCGTCGCACGACTTCGATCAGCGCGTTCAGGGCGTCGGTGGCGGTGAAGATGCCCACGAACCGGCCTTGGTCGTCGTTGACGATCACGCTGCCCACTTTCTTGGCGGACATGGTGTAGGCCACCTCGTCCAGGGGCGTGCTGGCGGCTACCGTCACCGGATCGGTCGCCATGATGTCGCCGGCCCGCACCAGCCGCTTCTCGTCGGCCGACAGGCCCAGGACCAGGCGCACGTCGCGGTCGCTGATCACGCCCACCACGGTGCCGTCGCGGACCACCGGTAGATGGCGGATGCCGTGCTTCTCCATCAGAGCGCGCAGCTCGTCGATGGCCATGTCCTCGGTCGCGGTGATCGGGTCGGGCGTGGTGAACTCATCCACCGGCACCTTAATCGGCGACATGAACGGATCTCCTATGCTCGTCTGCGAAACGCAGCCGTGACTGACGGGGAAAGTTCGTTTTCTTCCGGTCGCGCGCACCGCCGCCTCGGCGAACGCTCATGCCGGTGCGCGGGGCTTCTCCGGATAGGCTAGGGGCGATGCCGCGGCGCGGCAACCCGAATGTGACGCCGGGGGTGGGCCGTCAGCGGCCGCCGGGGCAGCGGCACAGTTCGTACACGCACATGTTCACCGCCGCCGCCACGTTCAGCGACTCGATGGCGCCGCCGCCGGGAATGGTGAAGCGCTGCGCCCCTAGCGCCGCGATCGACTCGCGCGGGACGCCGCGGGCCTCGTTGCCGAACAGATAGCAGTCATGGTCGGCGAAGGCGGGCGCGGTGATCGGCTCCCCGCCCAGGTCCAGGCAGGCGATGCGCCGGTAGCGCCTCGCCAGCTCATCCAGCGACACGTCGGTTTCCACCGGCACGTGAAACAGCGCCCCCATGCTGGCGCGCACCACCTTGGGGTTGTAAGGATCGACGCTGTTGGGGCTGAGCAGGCAGCGGAAGCCGCCGAACCAGGCGAGGGTGCGCAGCACGGTGCCCAGATTGCCGGGGTCCTGGATCTCGTGGAAATACACCGCCCGCTCGTGCGCGCTCGGCGCCGGCGGTGGCAGGATGGGCACGACGGCGATGAGCCCCTGCGGGGTGCGGGTGTCCGCCAGCTGCGCCATCTGCCGCTCGCTGATCACGTGCTTGGCGAAAGAGGTGGGCCAGTGCTCGTGCCGGGGAGTGACGTACAGCTGCGCGCTGCGCAGCGCCGGATTGCGCTGCACGGCCCGTTGCAGTTCGAGGATCAGGTGCTCGCCCTCGACGAGGTAGAGCCCGGCGCTCTCCCGGTACTTCTTCTGATGCAGTTTCTTCAGCTCGTCCAGCTTCATGGTTCTGTCGTGCCGCCGATGCGACCGAGCGACCGTTCCTCGCATGCGCGCATGGGCAGGGACCGTGGTTTGGCTGACGCCGGCGAAAGGGATGGCGTTAGAATAGCGGCCGATTGTATCGCGGCGCCCGCCGCGGCCTACACCGTCGCGAGTTTTCCATGGCCAAATCGAAGAGTAGCCGTCGTTGGATGCAGGAGCATGTCAACGACCCCTACGTCAAACAAGCGCAGAGGGACGGCTACCGCTCCCGCGCCAGCTACAAGCTCATCGAGCTCAACGAGAAGGACCATCTGATCCGCCCCGGCATGCTGGTGGTCGACCTGGGCTCGGCGCCCGGCGGCTGGTCGCAGGTGGCCGGCAAGCTGGTCGGCGACAAGGGCCGCGTGCTGGCCACCGACATCCTGCCCATGGACCCGTTGCCGCACGTCGACTTCATCCAGGGCGATTTCACCGAGGAGGCGGTGCTCAACCGCTTGCTGGAGCACCTCGGCGGCGCCCGCGCCGATTTGGTGATGTCCGATATGGCGCCGAACCTGAGCGGCATCGACTCCGCCGATCAGGCCGCCTCCATCTACCTGGTGGAGCTGGCCCTGGACATGGCGCGCCGCACCCTCAAGCCGAAAGGCAACTTCCTGGCCAAGGTGTTCCAGGGCGCCGGCTTCGACGACTATCTCAAGGACGTGCGTACCTCGTTCGACAAGGTCGCGATCCGCAAACCCGCCGCCTCGCGCTCGCGCTCGCGCGAGGTCTACATCGTGGCGAAAGGGTTCAAGGGGTAGCGTTTCGGCGCACGATGCGCGCCGCGGGCGTCGCCCATGACGCCGTGGCGCGGCGTCGGTTTCCAACCCGCCAATCCATTCGCGCCATCCGCACGGACGCCTCGTCGCGGCGAGGCGGCTGGTGCGAGGGCGCCGCTTCTGCTCCGAAGTCCGGCTGGCGCCACATTACCGTCGCGCACCTTGCTAGGACACATGCCCTTCCTTGTCTCCGGGTAGCAACACCCCGAAGCGAAACCGCTCGACCCTTCGCGGAAACCGCCGCCGCAGCGGCGGAATCGGCCGCGGAGCGAGGCGTGGCGCCGGCTCCGCTCAGTCGCCGGCGGCACGCAACCGCGGCTCCGCCCGTCCCCGCCAACTCACCGGCTCGGATGAATCCTAGCGCGATTTCTCATCATCCCATCTGCAAATAGGGAAGCGCCGATGGCTGGAGCGCGAGGACTGCAAGACCATGCGCCGGACGAGGTGGGGGCCTAGGAAGTTCCCTGAGCGGACGGCGGTTTGCGCTGGCCGGGCAGGGACGAGGAGCAGTGGTTCTGGCGATTGGGTTAGAGGGCGTTCGATGTTTGCGAATATGCGTATCGGTTTGCGGCTTGCGTTGGGCTTCGCCGTGGTGTTGGCGTTGCTCGCGGCGATCGGGCTCATCGGCAACGTGTACTTGTCCACCGTGGACACTCAGGTCAGAGCGCTCACGGAGGATCGCTGGCCCAAGGCGGTCATGATCAGCGAGATCAATGGCAGCCTGGAGCTGGCATCGAGGTCGCTGCGCAATTTCCTGCTCAGCGACGATCCCAAGGCTCAGCAGATCCAGATCGACCAGATCCAGCAGTCGCTCCGGATTTTCCGGGCGAAGATGGATGAACTGGCGGCGATCACCCGCCAACAGCGCGGCAAGGAACTGCTGGCGGCGGTCGAGGAAGCCCGTGCCAAGTTCGCCGCCGCCGTCGATCACTTGATCGGACTGGCGCGTACCGATCGCGCGGCGGCGACCGCCTACCTGTTCAGCGACGTGCGCCCGCTCAACGACGCCATGCTCGAGGCGGTCGGCAACATGATCAAGTTCCAGAGCGAGATGGTGGAGGAGGCCGGGCGTGCGGCCGAGAAGGCGGTCTCCGACGGTAAGAAGCAAACCCTTGTGCTCGTCGTCATCGCTTTCCTGCTGGCCGGTGGTATCGCCTTCTGGATCACCCGCGGCATCACCAAGCCGGTGAACCAGGCGATGGCGGCGGCCAACGAACTGTCCGAGGGTAACCTCAATGTCCGCATCGAGGCGAACTCGAACGACGAGATCGGCCAGCTCATGCAGGCGCTGCAGCGGATGGTGGAGAAGCTCAGTCACATCATTGCCGAAGTGCGCGCCAACGCCGACAGCCTGGCATCCGCGTCCGAGCAAGTGTCGGCCACTAGCCAGAACCTGAGCCAGGGCGCTTCGCAGCAGGCGGCGTCGGTGGAGGAGACCTCGGCGACGCTGGAGCAGGCGGCGGCGTCGATCGCGCAGAACACCGAGAACGCCAAGATCACCGACGAGATCGCCACCAAGGCGGCCAAGGAGGCGGTCGAGGGCGGCGAGGCGGTGGTGCGCACCGTCGAGGCGATGAAGTCCATCGCCGAGAAGATCGGCATCATCGACGACATCGCTTACCAGACCAACCTGCT
>CALGAN010000033.1 GCA_937951875.1 uncultured Alkalilimnicola sp.
TCCGCAGGGGCGGATCGAAGCGAATGGTCTGCCAGTCGGTGGTGATCTGGAACGGACCGCCGATCCGGCGATCCTCCGGGAAGCCGTGGCTGCCGCAGCCGCTTATCGCCGGCGGCTTCGCCCTCCGCAGTGCGGACCCGGCCATAGGCGCATCCCGCCGCCGATGTTATGTTGCCTGCAATCTGTGTGGTCTATGCGGAATAGCTTATGAGCCGGCATTTCGACTTCATCTCCATCGGCGGCGGCAGCGGCGGCATGGCGGCGGCGCGGCGCGCGGCCAAGCACGGCGCCAAGACGGCGGTGATCGAGGCCTCCCGCCTGGGCGGTACCTGCGTCAACGTCGGCTGCGTGCCCAAGAAGGTCATGTGGAACGCCGCCCATCTGGGCTGGGGCCTGCATCATGCGACCGATTACGGATTCCGGGTGGAGGATTTCCGCCTCGACTGGTCCGATTTGCATGCCCGCCGCGAGGCTTACGTCCGGCGCCTCAACGACATTTACGCGCGTAACCTGGAGCGCGAGCAGGTCACCCACATCCAGGGCCATGCCCGCTTCGTCGATGCGCACACCGTGGAGGTCAACGGCGAGCGCTACAGCGCCGACCATATCTGCATCGCCACCGGCGGCCGGCCGAAGTGGCCGGACATTCCCGGCGCCGAGTGCGCCATCGATTCGGACGGCTTCTTCGCCCTGGACCGTCAACCGAAGAAGGTGGCGGTGATCGGCGCCGGCTACATCGCCGTGGAGCTGGTGGGCGTGCTGCACCACCTGGGCAGCGACGCGACCCTGGTGTTGCGCTACGACAAGCCGCTGCGCGGCTTCGACGAGATGCTGCGCGACGGCTTCATGGAAGCCACCCAAGCCGACGCCATCACCATCGTCACCGGCTTCTCCACCAGCCGCTTGCAGCGCGAGGACGACGGCACGGTGACGCTGTTCGCCGACGACGGCCGCAGCCTCGGCGGCTACGACGTGGTGATCTGGGCGGTGGGCCGCGTGCCGAACACCGACGACCTCGGCCTGGAGCGCGCCGGGGTGAAGGTTGACGAGCGCGGCTACATTCCGGTCGACAAGTATCAGCAGACCAACGTGCCGGGCGTGTACGCCATCGGTGACGTCACTGGTGTCTTCCCGCTCACGCCGGTGGCCATCGCCGCCGGCCGCCGGCTGTGTGACCGCCTGTTCGGCGGCATGCCGGACCGCCATCTGCCGTACGAGAACATCCCGACGGTGGTGTTCACGCATCCGCCGCTCGGCACGGTCGGCTTGACCGAGGAGGAGGCGCGCGCCAAGTACGGCGATGCGGTGAAGGTCTACACCTCGCGCTTCATCTCCATGGACTACGCCATGGGCCCCGATAAGCGTCGTTCACTGATGAAGCTGGTCTGCGTCGGCCCCGAGGAGAAGGTCATCGGCGTCCACGTGTTCGGGCCGCACGCCGACGAGATGCTGCAGGGCTTCGCGGTGGCGGTGCGGATGGGTGCGACCAAGCGCGATTTCGACGATACCGTCGCCATCCATCCCACCAGCGCCGAGGAGCTGGTGACCATGGTCTGAGGACGCGGCCGGTGATCCGTCCGTTCCAGGGCATCGTCCCCACGGTGCCGGCCAGCAGCTGGGTGGACGACAGCGCCGTGGTGATCGGCGACGTCGTGCTCGGCGAGGACGTGTCGATCTGGCCGCAGGCCGTGCTGCGCGGCGACGTCAACGCCATCCGCATCGGCGACCGGACCAACATCCAGGACGCCGCCGTGGTGCATGTCAGCCACGTGGGACCGTTCAATCCGAAAGGGGCGCGTACGGTGATCGGCGCCGACGTCACCGTCGGCCACCGGGCGGTGCTGCATGGCTGCACCCTGCACGACCGCATCCTGGTCGGCATCGGCGCGATCCTGATGGACGACGTGGTGGTGGAATCGGACGTGATCATCGGCGCCGGCAGCCTGGTGCCGCCCGGCAAGGTGCTGGCCGCCGGTTATCTGTACGTCGGCAGTCCGGCGCGGCGGGTGCGGCCGCTGACCGATAGCGAGCGGGCGCAGTTGCGCTACTCGGCCCGTTATTATGCCGACCTCAAGAACTGCCACCGCGGCGGCTGAAGCGGGGGGAATCCATGGACGAGGTCACACGTCCGCCGTTCGTGCTCGCCGACCGTGAGGTCGCGGCGGGCAGCCGGCTCACCATCGATCTGCCGGTGGCGCAGCTCTACACCCACACGCCGGTGAACATGCCGGTGCACGTGGTGCACGGTCGCAAACCGGGGCCGACCTTGCTGGTGTGCGCCGCCATCCACGGCGACGAAATCAACGGCGTGGAAATCATCCGCCGGCTGCTCAAGCTGCCGATGATCGGCCGCATCGCCGGCACGCTGCTGGCGGTGCCCATCGTCAACGTGCTGGGCTTCATCGACCGCACCCGCTACTTGCCCGACCGGCGCGACCTCAACCGCTCCTTCCCCGGCAGCGAGCACGGCTCCATGGCCAGCCGCATCGCCTACATGTTCAAGACCGAGATCCTGGACAAGTCCACGCACGTGGTGGATCTGCACACGGCCGCCGTACACCGCGCCAACCTGCCGCAGGTGCGGGTGAACTTGGCCGACAAGGGCTCCGCCGAGCTGGCGCGCGCCTTCGGTGTGCCGGTCATCATCAACTCGGCGCTGATCGAAGGCTCGCTGCGCTATGCCGCCGATCTCAAGAACATCCCGGTGGTGACCTACGAGGCCGGCGAGGCGCTGCGTTTCGACGAAGCCGGCATCCGCGCCGGCGTGCAGGGCATCGTGCGGGTGATGCGCCATCTGCGCATGCTGCCGCCGCTGCCCGGCAAGGCCCCCGTGGTGCGCAAGCACTTCGTCGCCGACTCCAGCACCTGGGTGCGGGCCGAGCAGGACGGGATCTTCCGCGCCGTGGTCGACCTCGGCGCCCATGTCCGCAAGGGGCAGGTGCTGGGGTTCATCGCCGATCCGTTCGGGGAGCGCGAGATGCAGGTCACGGCCACGCTCGGCGGCATCATCGTCGGCCGCGCCAATCTGCCGCTGGTGCACGAAGGCGAGGCGCTGTTCCACATCGCCAAGGTGGAAGCCGCCAGCAAGGTGGCGCGCCACGTCGAGGTGTTCCGCGAGCGGTTGGCGGGCGAGGACGACGTGCTGCTCGACGAGCCGCCCATCGTCTGAGCGCGCCGCCTCAGGCGCGCGGCCGCTCGCTAATCAGCGCCAGCGGATTGCCTTCGGAGTCGCGGAAGAACGCCAGCCACAGGTCGTAGCTCGGCAGTCGGTTGACGATGTGCGGCTGCCGCTCCAGCGCCACCCCGCGCCGTTCCAGCTCGCGGGCGGCGGCCTGGATGTCCGGTACCGTGAAGTACACCAGGCAGCGCGCAGGCTCGCGCTCGGCGCGATCCGATTCCGCCAGCATCAGCCGGATGCCCGCGCAGTCGAAAAAGGCCGCGTTGGAATGCTCGAACAGCAGCAGCAGACCGAGCGTATCCCGGTAGAATTCGATGGCGCGCCGCAGGTCGCGCACCGGCAGCGCGATTTGTCCGATCACCGCGGTGGAGAGCAAGCCGAATCCCCTCTCGAGCTGTGAGTGAATACGGTTCAGGCTAGGCTGCGCGCAAGCGCTTCGCCAGTGAATAAATCACTGGCGCGGCGGCGCTTCCCCGCGCAGTGGGGCGACGGTGGCGACCGCGCGCCCGCTACAGGCCGAACTCCTTGGGCCAGCTCACCAGCGCGTCGTGATCCATGGTGTCGATGGCGCTGGGGCCGATCCGACGAGTGTTCCAAGCGTAGTTGAGCTTGGCGTAAATGGCCGCCATGCGTTCCTCCATGAGTTCTTCGGCGGCGTCGGGGTCGTCCTCGATGTCGTTGACCAGCTCCTCCAACGCGCCGAGCGCGTCCTGCAGGGTCACCAGTATCCAATCGGCGTCCATTTGCGGGCTCCTGTGGTGGCGGCACCCGCTGCGGGGCGCCGCGTGATGTCGTAAATCGGCCGTGCGGCCGCTGGATTCTACCCGCTACGCCGGGTAATGCCGCCCAAGAAAATCCAGCAGATGGGCGTTGACCTCGGCGGCCCGCTCGACCTGGGTCCAGTGGCCGCAGTCTTCCAGCACGTGCTGCTCCACCCGCGGCACGACCGAGGGCATGCGGCTGAGCGAGTTGGCTTCGAGCAGCCGCACCGGGTCCTTATCGCCGATCAGGAACAGCGCCGGCTGCTCGATCCGGCGGCTGGCCAGCGGCGCGGTGCGCTCCCAGTTGCGGTCGAAGTTGCGGTACCAGTTGAGCCCGCCGTAGAAACCCCGCCCCTCGAAGGTGCGCACGTACTCCTCGAAGTCCGCCTCGCTCATCCACGCCGGCCAGCCATCCGGTTCGAGCGCGCCGTCGAACAGCCGGGCGTCGGCCGGCTTGTCGCGCAGGAAGCTATTGGCGGGCACGGCGGCGGACCAATTGTGGAAGGTCAGGCGCAGGGTGCGGCGGATGTCGGCGTCCAGTTCCGCTTCCGCCACGCCGGGCGTCTGGAAGTACAGGATGTAGTTGAACCGGCCCTCGTAGTGCTTGCGCAGGTACTGCAGCGGCGAGGCTTTGGGGCGGCCGCCGAACGGCACCGACATGCCGACCACTGCCTTGACCCGCTCCGGCTCCAACAGCGCCGTGTGCCAGGCCACCGGCGCGCCCCAGTCGTGGCCCACCACCACGGCCTCCTTTTGACCGAGATAGTCCATGACGGCGCGGATGTCGCCGCAGAGCGTGAGCAGCTCGTAGGCGGCCGGATCGCGCGGCGCGTCGCTGCGGCCGTAGCCGCGCATCTCCGGCACCAGCACGCGGTAGCCGGCGGCGGTCAGGGCCGGCACTTGAAAGCGCCAGGAATGCCAGCATTCCGGAAAGCCGTGCAGCAGCCAGACCGGCCGGCCATGTTCCGGGCCGGCCTCATGAACGCACAGATGGATGCCGTTGACAGCGTAGTTGTGAATTTCCATGGCGATCTTCTCTCTCCTGGACTTTTGGGCGAGTCTTGGCCGCTCGCGGTCCCATCACGGCCATTAAGCTGGCATGATCACCTCCTCTGAGGAGGATGAGCATGACGACACAACAACAGATCGTTATCGACCGGCGCTTCAACGGTCCCCCGAATTCCGGCAACGGCGGCTACGTCAGCGGCGTGCTGGCGCGCGGCTTGAGCGGCGCGGCGGCGGTGACGCTGCGCTCGCCCCCACCACTGGACCGGCCGCTGGACCTGGTATGCGACCAGGGCGGGCGGCGCCGCCTGCTCGACGGCGAGCGGCTGGTCGGGGAGGCTCAGGCAACCGCGCTCGACGATCTGGAGGTGCCGCCGCCGGTGTCGCTGGCCGAGGCCGAAGCGGCGGTGCAGCGTTACCGCGGCTTCAAGGATCACACCTTCGGCACCTGTTTCGTCTGCGGCCCGCGCCGGGACGAGGGCGATGGGCTGCGCATCTTCCCCGGCCAGGTCGGCGATCGGGCGCTGGTGGCGGCGCCCTGGACGCCCGACGCGTCGCTGGCCGATGCCGATGGCCTGGTGCGCAGCGAATTCGTCTGGGCGGCGCTGGATTGCCCCGGCGCGTTCGCCGTGTATATCGAATATCCCGATATCGTCGCCGTGCTCGGCCGGTTCGAGGTCGAGGTGCTGGCGCCGGTGCGCGCCGGCGAGCCGCACGTGGTCACCGGCTGGCCAATCCGTCACGACGGCCGCAAGCATGTCGCCGGTACCGCGCTGTTCGACCGCGACGGCCGCCTGCTCGGGCGGGCGCGCGCCGTTTGGATCGAAATCCCGCGCACGTTCTGAAGCCCTGACCGGGACGGCGGCGGGGCATTGCGCGCGTCGGCGCCGCTCACGCGCCGACGCCGCGCTCGACCGCCGGCGCCGCCGCGGGGCGGCGGAAGCTGCGCACCTGCCAGCTCAGGTACACCCCGGCCAGCATGACCACGCAGCTGATGGCGAAGGTGACGCGGAAGCTGCCGCTCCAGTCGATCAGCAGCCCCGCGGCGCCCGGTCCGACCAGCTGGCCAATGGCGTAGAACAGCGTGACGTAGCTCACCGCCAGCGGCGCCTCGCGCGGCTGCACCTGATCGGTGGCCGCCGCCAGCACCGACGTGAACATGCCGGACACGGTCACGCCGAGCACCAGGTAGTGCACCACGAAGCCGGTGAGCGTCGGCCAGAGCACCGGCAGCAGCGTGCCCAGCAGGGTCAGCGTGGTCGACAGCAGCAGCGTGTTGCCCCGGCCGGTGCGGTCCGACAGTCCGCCCCACAGCGGCCCCGCGAAGATCGACAGCACCCCCATCAGCGCCGTCAGCCGGCCGGCCGTGAGCGGCGACAGCCCGGCGTCCAGCGCGAAGCTGAACATGAAGATGGTGTGCACGATGTAGGTGATGCCGACGATGCCGTACAGCAGCCCGACCGTGATGACACGGCGGTTGCGGTACACCGCCCCCTTGTTCACCGGCGGCAGGGGCTGGCCATCGACCGCGCCGGGCGGCGGCGGAGGGTTGTGGATAAAGGCCAGCAGCGCCGCGCCGGCGATCACCCCGCACGCCGCGAACACCGCCCAGCTCAGGCGCCAGCCGTGCGGGACGAAGGTCTCGGTCATGAACGGGATCAGCGCGCCGGCGACCAGCATGCCCACGCCCACGCCGGCGTTGAGCGCGCCGATCACCGCGCCGCGCCGTTCCGGATACCAGCTCGCCAGCAGCGACACCAGCGGCGTATAGGAGAATGCGGTCCCGATGCCCAGCAGCGTCATCAACGCCAGCAGCAGCCAGTAATGGGTGGCCACGCTCAGCCCGATGCAGCCCAGCGTCACCAGGATCACGCCGAGCAGCACCGTGCGCCGCCCGCCCCAGCGCGCCGCCGTCACGCCGGCGGTCATCACCAGCGCCAGGTAGCCTAGCGCCGACATGGTGCCGAGGTTGCCCACCTGCTGGTAGCTTAGACCCAGGTCGTCGCGCATGGGCGGCAGGATCAGGCCGAAAGCGAGGCGGGCGAAAACCAGGGTGACGATGACGATCAGCATGCCGGTGCCGATCATCGGCAGGGCGGGCGGCCGCTGCGGTGCGGGCATGGTGGTTACTCCTCCGGTGCTCCCGGTCGTGCCGCCGGGGGCGATCGTTTTAGTTCTAGGTATGGCGCGGCGGCTTGGAATGGCCGCCGAGGATTCTTAGATAGCCGGCTAACATGTTGGGCGCAACGCGGCGCGATTACCAGCGGCTGTCCCGTCTCGAATAATGCCATGCGACCAAGGAACTATGGTTTATCGCGCGCCAGCCTCGTAAGCTGCGCGGATAGGCTTTTTTTGCGCGAGAACTGAGTCAAACGTTTGTTTTAGAACATCGCTCGCTCGTAAAATGCGGCTGACTCGGCCGTCATGCGGCGGCGATGCCGCGCGTGCCGCCCATAGAGAGGCTTGAAGCCGTTCCACGGCCACCGCGTCTCAATAGAAGTAATTGAGGAGAGCCCAATCGTGACCGCCTACACCGCTCCCACGCGCGACATGCGCTTCGTCATCACCGAGCTGCTCGACTTCGCCTCGCTGACGGCCCTGCCCGGCTTCGAGGAGCTCGGTCCCGACGTGGTCGAGTCGATTCTGACCGAGGCCGGCAAGTTCAGCGCGCAGGAGCTGGCACCGCTCAATCGGGTCGGCGACACCCAGCCGGCGCGGTGGCAGGACGGCGAGGTCACGGTCTCGCCCGGCTTCGCCGAGGCCTATCACCGCTTCGTGGAGGGCGGCTGGAATGGCGTGGTCGCCGATCCCGCCTACGGCGGCATGGGCCTGCCGCAGCTGCTGGGCTCGGCGACGCAGGAGATGTGGCAGTCCGCCAACATGGCTTGGGGCCTGTGCCCGATGCTCACCGCCGGCGCCATCGAGGCGCTGTCCCAGCACGGCAGCGAGGAGCAGAAGGCCACTTATCTGCACAAGCTGGTGTCCGGCGAATGGACCGGCACCATGAACCTCACCGAGCCGCAGGCCGGCTCCGACCTCGCCGCCGTGCGCACCCGCGCCGTACGCCAGGACGACGGCACCTACCGCATCTCCGGCCAGAAGATTTTCATCACCTGGGGCGAGCACAGCGTCACCAAGAACATCATCCACCTGGTGCTGGCCCGCACCCCGGATGCCCCGCCCGGCGTGAAGGGCATCTCGCTGTTCATCGTGCCCAAGTTCCTGGTCAACCCCGACGGCAGTCTCGGTGCGCGCAACGACGTGCGCTGCGTCTCCATCGAGCACAAGCTCGGCATCCACGGCAGCCCGACCTGCACCATGGTGTTCGGCGACCAGGGCGGCGCCGTCGGCTACTTGGTCGGCGAGGAAGGACGCGGCCTCGAGTACATGTTCACCATGATGAACGAGGCCCGCCACAAGGTCGGCGTGCAGGGCATCGGCGTCGCCGAGCGCGCCTACCAGCACGCCCTGGCCTACGCCCGCGAGCGCGTGCAGGGCAAGCCGCTGGGCTACACGGGGCAGGACAAGGCCACCATCATCCACCACCCCGACGTGCGGCGCATGCTGCTCACCATGAAGGCGCTCACCGAAGCCGGCCGCGCCTTGGCCTATCTGGCCGGCTACCACCTCGACGTCGCCCACCGTCACCCCGACGCCGAGCAGCGCCGCGTCCATCAGAGCCGCGTCGATCTGCTCATCCCGGTGGTCAAGAGTTGGGGCACCGAGATCGGCGTCGAGGTGGCCTCGCTCGGCGTGCAGGTGCACGGCGGCATGGGTTTCATCGAGGAAACCGGCGCCGCCCAGTACTACCGCGACGCTCGCATCACGCCGATCTACGAAGGCACCAACGGCATCCAGGCCAACGACCTGATCGGCCGCAAGCTGCTGCGCGACAAGGGCAACGCCATGAACGCCCTGCTGGCCGAGTTGGACGCGCTCACCGCCGGTCTCGGCCAGATCGGCTACCAGGAGCGCCTGGGCGAGGCCGTGCGGCTGCTGCGCCGCGCCACCGAGAGCGTGCTGGCCGACGGCGACCCCGCCCGCGCCCAGGCCATCAGCCACCACTACCTGATGCTGACCGCCTACACCCTGGGCGGCGCCCTGATGGCGCGCGCCGCGCTCAAGGCCCAGGCCGCGCTCGACGCCGGCAGCGACGAGACCAGCTTCTACCGCGCGAAGCTCGCCACCGCCCGCTTCTACATGGACCAGATCCTGCCGCGCGCCCAGGCGCACGGCTTGGCGATCCTGGCCGGCGCGGACGCGGTCCTGGCGCCGGAAGTGGAGCTGTTCTGACCGCACGCGCGTAGCGTTCCCTTCCGCCTAGAAAGCCCCTCGCTCGCGAGGGGCTACCCTGCCTACGTATCGAAGGCGGCGTCGGTGTGCCGAGCGCCTTCGATGCTGTCGCCGCGACGCCAAGGGGCTTTCGCGCACCTTTCTCCCTGTGCCAGCGGGTCGCCCGCGAGCGGCTGTTTGCCTGCCCAATACGGCTATGACGGAACGAGGCTGCACAGCGCCATGGCCCCGCGTATGGCGAGTGTGGGCCGTGTGATTAGGGAAAGCCGCTGCTTTACGTAAAGGAACCAGGAACCGTCGGCAGCCGATAGAGCCGCTCTGCCCGCGTTGCAGCACTGCTTAGCAGTGTCTTGTTAGGCTGGTTCTGTTCGGTAGATTTTTGAGGCCGTATTTTGATATTTGTAATCAACGGCTTATGCTAAGTGTGTTCCCCGCGCACGCGGGGATGAACCGCTCAATTCGCTGTCTATGGCGGCGTACAATGCCGTGTTCCCCGCGCACGCGGGGATGAACCGCCGTCATCCTGCACCACATAGGACTCGGCGATGTGTTCCCCGCGCACGCGGGGATGAACCGGGTCAACCTTGCTGAGGAGGGTTGCGACGGTCGTGTTCCCCGCGCACGCGGGGATGAACCGCGAGACACCGTGGGTATCGCCGAAACCGATCGGTGTTCCCCGCGCACGCGGGGATGAACCCCTTTCAGGCTATGGCGTGTCCGCACTCCCAGCGTGTTCCCCGCGCACGCGGGGATGAACCGTCCGCCGGATCATCGAACCGCTGCGCTAGGTCGTGTTCCCCGCGCACGCGGGGATGAACCGTGCATGCACCAGTCACGGATGGCCGCCGGCCTTGTGTTCCCCGCGCACGCGGGGATGAACCGGACGACATGCGCCGGGTGTATTTCAACGTCGACGTGTTCCCCGCGTACGCGGGGATGAACCGCCCGAACACAGCGGCAATCCTCTTCATCCCCATGTGTTCCCCGCGTACGCGGGGATGAACCGCTAGACAAGAGCAAGGCCACCGGCCGTATCGAGTGTTCCCCGCGTACGCGGGGATGAACCGTTCAACCAGGGCATGCAGCCGACCAAGAGCACGTGTTCCCCCGCATACGCAGGGAAAGGTCCCGTTTCGCCGCATGCTTGCGAAGCGTGTCGTTGTTGGCCTGCCCGGTGGTGCGGCGGACTCGGTCAGCCGATCACCGTCGCGGGCTGACGTCTTGACTCACGCCTTGTGCGCGCTTTCTTCGCCGCCGTTCCTGCCGTGTTCTAGTGATCTTCCTAGGTATTGTCTGAAGCGATTCACCGCCGCCTGCCAGGCGCTAATCGTCAGCGTCGATGCGGGAGATTCAGGTGACGGTTTCGCATGATAAACAGCTTGTTGCGGCTAACCGATTTGTGATGGTTGCGTGCAACTCTTTGATGGGTAAGGTCATGGTTTATGAATGACTTGTCATGTCAGCGGCTTCATTTAATTCATTTATGAAGCAGCCGGTTAACAGTTCCGCTATGCAGACAAAGCCGCGGCTCGTTGTTCCTTGTGGGCGTGGGTTCGGTGAGTTAGCTTCTGTCCAGCGGCCCTGATTAGGCCGCCCGGTTGACGAGAAGAACGTTTGGAGGAGCAGTCGATGGCCAAGCTTACGTCTTGGAGGGGTGTGCGGTCCGTACTGGTTTCCGCTGTGGCCGCCGTGGCGCTGGCGCCGGCGGTGGGTGCGGCGCAGGAGAAGGTGACCTGGAAGCTGCAGTCGCATTGGCCGAGCTCGAGTAGCTCTTACAAGGACAGCCTGGGCCGCTTGCAGACGCGACTGACCGCCTGCACCAACGGTCAGTTCGAGATCCAGATGCACGAGGCGGGTGCGCTGTTCCCGGCGAAGGAAACTTTCAACGCCGTCAAGCGCGGCATCATCCAGATGGGCACGATTTCGCCGGCCTATCTGCCGGAGACGATCACCACCGCCGGTATTGCCTCGGGTCTGCCGTTCGCTTTCCGCAACGTCTGGGAGACGGCGTACTTCCACAAGCATCTCGGCTTCGAGGACATGATCCGCGAGGAGGTGGCCGCTCACGGCGTCTACTACTCCACCGATAAGGTCTATCCGACCGAGATCGTGTCGAAGATTCCGGTCAACTCGCTGGAGGATTTCCGCAAGCTGAAGATCCGTTCCTCCGGCGCGCTGCAGCGCTTCCTGACCGAGGCCGGCGCCGGTGCGTCGTATCTGGCCGGGCCTGAGCTGTACCCGGCGCTGTCCACTGGCGTGGTGAACGCGGCGCACTGGGGCGCGGTGCAGGGCGCGTACAGCATGGGCTTGTACGAGGTGGCGAAGTACCACATCCGCCCGGCGCTCAACATCGCCGGTACCGACGCCTTCATCATCAACCAGAAGGCGCTGGACAAGCTGCCCGCGCGGCATCGCGAGTGCCTGATCAACATCCTCGATGAGCAGTTCTGGGCGCGCACCAACGAGTACGAGTATCAGGAAGAGATCACGCTGGCCAAGGCCATCAAGACCCAGGGCGTGACCGTCAACCAGCTGCCGCCCGAGGTGCTTAATCATCTCTCCAAGGTCGCCATGAAGACCTGGGAGGACGAGGGCAAGAAGGGGCCGATGGCGCAGAAGGCGCTGACCACCCTGAAGAACTTCCTGCGCGACCTGGGTTACATCGAGTGATCCGTGCGGTCCGGCGGGGGTAATCCGCCGTCGTCCATGGCATGCCGGGCTCCGGTGCGGTGAATCCGCCCGGAGCCCGGGGAGTTTCTTATCCGAATTGCGGGTAACGCTATGCGCGCACTTTATTGCTTGATGCGCGGCATCACGCGGTTCAACGATCGCTTCGGCAAATGGGTGTCCTATTTGCTGCTGGCGATCTTCGTGCTGCTGATCGCCGAGATCACCATCCGCCTGGTTAGCGGTTCCCCGGTGGTATGGACCGGCGAGCTGTCGCAGCTGCTGTTCGGTGCCTATGCGGCGCTCTCTGGTGGCTACGTCATGGCCCACCACGGCCACGTCAACGTCGATCTGCTGTACACGCGCTTTTCGCCGCGGACTAAAGCGGTGGTCGATGTGCTCACCGCGTCGATGTTCTTCGTGTTCATGGGTGCGTTGATCTATTTCGGCAGCTCCATGGCTTATGAGTCCATGTCGTTCTGGGAGCGCTCGCAGTCGGCATGGAATCCGCCGATCTGGCCAGTGAAGCTGGCGATTCCGGTCGGGGCGGTGCTGTTGTTCATTCAGGGGACGGTGAAGTTCGTTCAGGACGTGCTCATTGCGCTCAATGTGCCGCCGCCCGAGGGGGTGACGTCCTGGCATTACGTGCCGGAGGAGCACGCATGAGCATCGAGTGGCTGACCCTTCTCTTCTTCGGCGCGCTGCTGCTGTTCCTGCTGCTCGGCTTGCCGCTGGTGTTCGTGCTCGGCGGCGTGTCGATCATATTCCTCTATTTCACCTGGGGCCCCGAGGCCTTCTACATGGTGGCCTCCCAGATGTGGGGCAGCATGAACAGCTTCACGCTGCTGGCGATTCCGCTGTTCGTGTTCATGGCGATGATCCTGGAGCGCACCGGTGTGGCGAACGCGCTCTACCGGATGATGCACGTGTGGTGCGGCGGCCTGCGCGGCGGTTTGGCCATCGGCACGGTGGTGATCTGCACCATCTTCGCGGCCATGGTCGGCATCAGCGGTGCCGCGGTGGTGACCATGGGCACCATCGCGTTGCCGGCCATGCTCGAACGCGGCTACGACAAGAAAATGGCGATCGGCTGCATCAGCGCCGGTGGCGGTCTGGGCATCCTCATCCCGCCTAGCGTGCTGATGGTGCTGTATTCGCTGATCACCGGCGTGTCGGTGGGCAAGCTGTTCGCGGCCGGTGTGATTCCGGGCATCGTGCTGGCGGTCATGATCGCCGCCTACGTCGCCATCCGCTGCTGGCTGCAGCCCGAGATGGGACCGGCCTTGCCCAAGGAGGAGCGCGGCACGTGGCGCGACAAGCTCCTGGCGCTGCGGGCGGTGTTGCTGCCGCTGGTGATCGTCACCATGGTGCTGGGCTCGATCATGATCGGCATCGCCACGCCCACCGAGGCGGCGGCGGTCGGCGTGCTCGGCGCGCTGATCTCGGCGGCGGTGCACCGGACCCTCACCTGGGCGCTGGTGCGCGAGTCGCTGCTGCGCACCATGAAGCTGACCGGCATGATCGTGTGGATCCTGTTCGCCGCCCACGCCTTCAGCTCGGCCTATCAGGGCATGGGCGCCCAGGCCTTCATCCAGAGCTTGATGGCGTACATTCCCGGCGGGCCGTGGGGCACGATCATCTTCATTCAGATCGTGCTGTTCCTGCTGGGCATGGTGCTGGATCCGGTGGGCATCATGCTCATCACCCTGCCGGTGTTCCTGCCGGTGGTGACGGCCCTCGGCTTCGATCCGATCTGGTTCGGGGTGCTGTTCATCATCAACATGGAGATCGGCTACCAGACCCCGCCGTTCGGCTTCAACCTGTTCTATCTCAAGGGTATCGTGCCGAAGGACATCACCATGGGCGACATCTACGCCTCGGTGATTCCGTACACCCTGGTGCTGATCGGCGGCATGATCCTGATGATGATCTTCCCGGGTCTGGTGACCTGGCTGCCGGGGTTGGTGATGTAAGTCCGCGGCCCGGGCGTCGAGCGATCGGTCGCTCCGGGCAGCTTCCCGCTCCAGGCGCGGTTTCGGCGCGGCGCGTGCGTGTATAAAAGAGGCGTGCGCGGGCGCGCCGGCTGGCGCTGGGGCGGGGATGCTCAGGCGGAGGAGGAGGAGGTGCGAGAGCATCCACCTCCCCGCGCCCGGCACCATGCGCGCCCGCGCACATACTGCCCGCGGCGGACTCGCGGACAGTACGTAACACTCTAGTCGCGGTTGGTGGGGATTCAAGTAAAAGAAGCGTCTCATTGGGAGACGCTTTTCTTTATGTGGTTCGTTGCTTTCGGGCATTTGTCGCTGGAGATGCGGTCGCGGCCGAGCCGTTGGGGGAACCGCGTCGCCGCCCATGTCTTTCGGTCTCCGAGCCAAGCCTCCGTTTTCGTAGCGCGAGCCGCAACGATGCAGGTGTGATGGAGGAAGAAGATGGCGAGGGGGGGCTTCCACCGTCGCCAGCGATGCCGAGGTGCGTTGGTCGTCGCGGCTGGCGTTCGTGCTGGCGGCGACCGGATCGGCCGTTGGCTTGGGCAATATCTGGAAGTTTCCATACATCGTCGGTGCGTACG
>CALGAN010000034.1 GCA_937951875.1 uncultured Alkalilimnicola sp.
TAGCAGCGGCGGACCTCGGCCGCCACCGCCTCGCGATCGCCGGTCGGCAGCCGCTTCGGGTAGAAGCCGCCCTTGGCGCCGACCGGCACGATCACCGCGTTCTTGACCGTCTGCGCCTTCATCAGCCCCAGCACTTCGGTGCGGAAGTCCTCGCGCCGGTCGGAGTGGCGGATGCCGCCGCGCGCCACCTTGCCGCCGCGCAGATGCACGCCCTCGAAATGGGTGGCGTAGACGTAGATCTCGTACTTCGGGGGCGGCGGCGGCATGTCCGGGATGCGCTCGGGCGCGAGCTTGAGCGCTAGATAGGGCTTGCGCCGGCCCTCGGCGTCGCGCTGGAAGGCGTTGGTGCGCAGCGTGGCCTCGATCGCCGCCAGGAAGCGGCGCAGGATGCGGTCCTCGTCCAGGGTCGGCACCGCGCCGAGGTCGGCGACGATCTCCTCGGCCAGGTGCGCCGCCTTGGCGCCGTCTCGGCCGGCCGGATCGAGCCGGGCGTGGAACAGCGCGACCAGCTTGGCGGCGATGTGCGGATAGCGCGCCAGGGTGGTTTCGATGTAGGCCTGACTGAGGGTGGTGCCGGCCTGGCGCAGGTATTTCGCGTAGGCGCGCAGGATCACCACCTGCTCCCAGCGCAGCCCGGCCTCGAGGACCAGGCGGTTGAAGCCGTCGTCCTCGGCCTGGCCATGCCAGACCGCGGTCAGCGCCTGCTGGAAGGCGTCGCGCAGCCGAGGGGTGTCGAGCGCCGCCGCTCGCGAGTGACGCACCCCCAGGTCGTGGATCCAGCAGCACTCGCGCTCGCCGGGCCGGACCTCGTACGGACGCTCGTCGACCACGGTCAGGCCCATGTTCTCCAGGATCGGCAGCAGATCGGACAGGGCGATGGCGCGGCCGCGGTGGTAGAGCTTGAGCCGCAGCAGCTCGGGCGGCTGCTCGGGGACGCGGTAGAGGCTGATCAGTAGCGGCGTGGTCTCGTCGAGCCGCTCCAGCCGTTCGGTGTCCAGCGCCGCCAGGCGCGGTGCGACGTCGGCCCGGTAGGCGCCGGGGAAGGCGTCGCCATAGCGCGCCAGCAGCGCGTTGCCGCGCGGCTCGCCGAAGCGCTCCAGCAGCGCGGTCTGGAGATCGTCGCGCCAGGTGCGCAGGGTCTGCGCCAGCAGGGCCTCCAGCGCCGCGTGGTCATAGGCCGGGCGGCCGGGGGTGGGCAGGCGGATGATGAAATGGATACGCGCCAGCACCGATTCCGACAGGTGCACGGCGAACTCGCTCTGCGAGCTGCCGAAGGCTTGCTCTAGCAGCGCCTGCATGCGCCGGCGCACCTCGGTGTTGTAGCGCTCGCGCGGGGCGTACACCAGGCAGGAGACGAAGCGCTGGTAGCGCTCGTGACGCACGAACAGCCGGGTGCGCTGCCGCTCCTGCAGGTGCAGGATGCTCATGGCGATGTCGTGCAGGGTATCTACGTCGCTCTGGAACAGCTCGTCGCGGGGGTAGGTTTCGAGGATGTGCAGCAGCGCCTTGCCGGCATGACTGCGCGGCGGCAGCGCGGCGCGCCGGATCACTTCTTCCACCTTGCGGCGCAGCAGCGGAATGGCCAGCGGCGAGCTGCTATAGGCCGAGGACGTGTACAGCCCGAGGAAACGGTGCTCGCCGATGACCTCGCCCTGGGCGTCGAAGCGCTTGATGCCGATGTAGTCCATGTAGCTCGGCCGGTGCACCGTGGCGCGGGAGTTCGACTTGGTGATGATCAGCAGCTCCGGCAGCCGCGCCTGGCGGCGGACCTCGGGCGGCAGCGCCGCGAACCGGCGCGAGATTCCCGCGGCGTTCCGCTTGCGCAGGATGCCCAGCGCCGAGCCGGGCACCTCGCGCAGCTGGTCGGTGTCGCCGTCGCCGATCAGCTCGTGGCAGCGGTAGCCGAGCAGGGTGAAGTGATCGTCCGCCAGCCAGCGCAGGAAGGCCGCGCTCTCGGCGCGGTCCTGGCCCGGCAGCGGCGGGCCGGTGGCGATTTCCTCGGCCAGTTGCTGCAGCTTGGCCCGCATCGCCGGCCAGTCGTCCACCGCCAGCCGCACGTCGCCGAGCACCTCGCGCAGCGTCTCGCTCAGCGCCGCCAGCCGGGAAGGATCGCTCTCGCGGTCGATCTCGAAGTGCATGCAGGCGGCGTAGCCGTCGCTCTGGCCGTCGTCGGCCAGCGCCCGGATCTGGCCGCGCCGGTCGCGCCGGATCGGCAGCACCGGACGCACGATCAGATGGATGGTGTGACCGCCGCGGTTGAGGGCCATGGACACCGAATCGATCAGGAACGGCATGTCGTCGGCGACGATCTGCACCACCGAGTGGGTCGACTGCCAGCCGTGTTGCTCCGGCTCAGGGTTGTAGAGGCGGATGCGGGGCGTGGGGCCGCCGGCGGTGAGCAGCTGCCAATGGCAGACCGCCGCGCCGATCAGGTCGTCGGCGGGGCGCTGCAGCAGATCCTCGATGGCGGTGTCGCGGTAGTAGCTGGCGATGAAGCGCGCCGGGTCGCCGGCGCGCCGTGCCGGCCAACGGGCGGCGACGGCGGCGGCCAGCCGCTCGATGAGCAGGGCTTTCTCGGTTTCCGCGCCATACGCCATGGCAGCTCCTCGCCGCGGCCGGTGGTTACGTTCGCCTCTGGGTAAGAGCCGTCCCCACGTTCTTCAAGGCATTCCGGCGCGGTTGGGCAGAGCCGTGGCGATGTGTTTAGAATGCGGCGGGTGGGAAATTTCTGCGCAATGGATCCTGCGCTAATTTCGCTGGAGGGAGCCCATGCTGGAACGATCCAAAGCAATAAGAAAACATGCGAGAGAGTATTTCGCCCGGAACCCCATCGGGCCCGACGAGCAGACCCGCATAACGCTGTTCCTGCAGGGGGTGAAGAGCATCAACGCCGCCATCCTGGCCCGGGTGGAATTTCAGCCTTTCGAATGGCTCCCTTATAAGTTTCTTCACAATCAGTATTTTAAAGAAGTTGAGTTGTCGACGCTGCTCGGCAAAGCGACTCATTGGAGCACCAATCCCTTCATTTATATCGATGCCACCAACCTCAACTTGGCGTTGTGGCAGAAAGTGAACGGCGCCAAGTTCATGAGCGCTACGCTGCAGGCGGACGTCACCTTCTACGAGTACCTGGCGCTGTCGCACGCCTTCATGTCCGATATCCGTTTCCTGCCGCTGCTGCCCGCGACCTTGCCGCTGGACACGCCCTTCCTGATGGCGCTGCACGAGATCGAGGAGGAAAACGGCCGGCAGATCCAGACGCAGATCCGGCTGCTCAAGGAAATGAAGGTCGATCTGACGCAGGAGGAGAAGGAGCGCATCATCGAGGATCGACGGGTTGTGGTCGCCGAGCTGTTCGACCGTTTGCTGGATGAAGTGACCGGCTACGGGCGCGCGCAGGAAGCCAGCGCCGCGGAGTGATCGTCCCGGCTGACGCCGGAGATCGCCATCAGGCAAGGGAGCGGAAAGGGATATGCCAATCTTCCGATACAACGACCGGCACAACGTCTATTACGAGCTCTACGGACCGGAAGGCGCGCCGGTCGTGAGCATCGTCAACGGCCTGTCGATGCGCACCTCGCATTGGGCGCCGTATTTCTCGCTGCTGCCGCAGGCCGGGGTGCGGGTGCTGAGCTACGACATGCTGGGTCAGGGCCAGTCGTCCAAGCCGATACTCGGCGTCAGCTTCGAGGACCACGCTCGCATGCTCAAGGCGCTGCACGATCACCTCGGGATAGAGCGGCCGTTCGTCATGGGCATCTCGTTCGGCGGCGTGGTGGCGCTCAAGTACGGGGTGCTGTTCGCCGACGCGGTCGGCGGGCTGATTCCGGTCAGCACGTTCAGCGAGATCGATCCGCAGCTGCAGGCGCACGCCTACAACCTCTACGTCGGCCTGGCGCGGGTGGGGTTCGGCTTCTACCTCGACTTGCTGATGCCGCTCAATTTCACCAACGAGTTCCTGGCCAAGAGCGCCGACTCGCTGCAGGTGATCCGCCGCCTGGGCGTGAGCAGCAACGAACTGTACGGCATCCAGAATCTGATGGAGTCGCTGCGCGATTTCCGCAGCATGACCGACGAGCTGGTCCAGATCAAAGCGCCCGCCCTGATCCTCAACGGCGAGTGCGACGCGCTCACGCCGCGTCATCTGCACGACATCCTGCGCCGCGGCATCGCCAACTCGCGCTTGGTCATCGTGCCGCGCATGGCGCATGCCTTCACCATGGAGGTGCCGGCGCTAGTGGCGCGCCTGCTGGCGGAGTTCGTGCACGCGGTGGAGGACGGCAGCTGGCGGGGCGACCAGTCGGTGTGGATCGCCGCCGAGGACCCCAACGCCGAGCACAGTGCCCAGCCGTATCCGCCGTTCGATCACCTGCGCTACGTGCCGGTGCCGCTACCCGCCGCGCAGCCGCTGCCCGCCGGACGTCCGCGATCGCCGGCCGCGAGCGGTGCTGGATCGACGCGGCGCGGCGGTAAGGGGCGTGCGTGACGCCGGTGTCATGGCGGGAGCCGTTCCACCAAGCCCGCCCGCAATGCACCACCGATCCTGCGGCGCGTCGCCTCTGATCATTCAGGCGTTGCGCTTCGCGGCTTGTTTGCTCCCCCTTTCCCTGGTGGCCCCCGCGCTACGCTCTCCCCCGCGAGGGGGGAGGGAGCGCACGGATCGCGGTCCTGTCATGCCTTCGTTACGGCACGACCGCTCCCGCTCGGTGAGTGCGCACGCTAGGCCCTAACGGGAGAGAGGCCGGCGCGCGGAGGCAAGGGCGGCTCAGCGCATGCGGAAGGCGCAGGCCGCCTGGTTGTAGCCCACGCCGGAGCCGATCATCACCACCAGGTCGCCGGACTTGATCTTGCCCTTGTTGATGGCGTCGTCCAGCGCCATGGGGATGCAGGCCGAGCCGGTGTAGCCGCTCTCCTCCATGATGGTGTGCGCCTTCTCGCGCGGCAGGCCGATGGTGTCGGCGACCTTCTCCACCGTGGCCTTGCGCACCTGGGTGAAGATGGCCTGGTCGACGTCGTCGACCGTGAAGCCGCACTGCTCGGCCAGGCGGTTGAACAGCAGCGGCCAACCCTCGTCGTTGATCTCCGGCGGGTAGCGCTTGACCAGCTTGACGTAGGTGCGGCCGGCGTCGATGGACTCGTGGCTGGGCGGCTCGGCGGTGCCGCTGGAGAAGATTCCCCAGCAATCGGCGTAGGTGCCGTCGGCGCGGTAGGCGGCGCCGATGAAGCCCGGCTCGTCGCCCGGCTCCACCACCGCGGCGCCGGCGCCGTCGCCGTAGAAGAAGATGGTCGGATCGTTGGGGTCGGCCAGGCGGTGCATCATGTACACGCCGAGCACCAGGATGGTCTTGATCGCCGGGTTGGTGGCGATGATGCCGGCCGCCGCCGACAGCGCGGTCGGGAACGAGGCGCAGGCGCAGCCGACGTCGAAGGTGCCGGCGTTGACTGCGCCGAGCTTGGCCTGGAGCACGGTGGAGGTGGCCGGGGTGGTGTAGTCCGGCGAGTCGGTGCCGAGGATGATCAGGTCCACCTCCTCGGGCTTGCGGCCGGCCTTCTCCAGCGCCAGGCGAGCGGCGGGCAGCGCCAGGTCGGAGGTGGACCAGTCGTCGGGCGCCCACCAGCGCTGCAGGATGCCGCTGGCGGCCTCGAACTTGCCGATCACTTCCGGCATGCCGAGCTTGGTGAAGTGTTCCGTCAGTTCGGCGTTGGTGACTTTGCGTTCCGGCCGATAGTGGGCGGTGGCAATGATGTTGGCGATTCGCGGCATAGGTCCCGTCTCCAGTGCGGCGGTGCGGCGTTTATGACGATGGAGTCAGGTTTGCGAGCTTAGCCTGTATCGGCCGGCAAGGGAACCGCGCCTTGCCGCAGCCGCCGTGACACCGCGCTTCGTCCCGCTCCATGGTCATGGCTTGCGCTTAGGGATGTATAGATCGGTCAGCGTTCCCGCCACCGCCTCGGCGGCCATCGCTACCGTCTCGGACAGGGTCGGGTGCGGATGCACCGTCAACCCGATGTCCTCCGCCACCGCGCCCATCTCGATGGCCAGGGCCACCTCCGAGATCAGGTCGCCGGCGCCGGGGCCGGTGATGGCGCCGCCGATCAGCCGGCCGCTGTCCTTGGCGAACAGCAGCTTGGTAATGCCGTCGTCGCGGCCCATGGCCAGGCTGCGGCCGTTGGCGGACCAGGGGAACATCCCTTTATCGTAGGCAAGACCGTCGCGTTTGGCCTCCTCCTCGGTGACGCCGACCCAGGCCACTTCCGGATCGGTGTAGGCCACCGACGGAATGACTCGGGCGTCGAAGGCGTGCCGCAGCCCGGCGCAATTCTCGGCCGCCACCTTGCCCTCGTGCGAGGCCTTGTGCGCCAGCATGGGCGGGCCGGCGATGTCGCCGATGGCGTAGATGTGCGGCACGCTGCTGCGCATGTGCTCGTCGACCCGGACGAAGCCGCGCTCGTCCAGCGCCACGCCGGCCGCTTCCAGCCCCAGCCGGTCGGCGTTGGGCTTGCGTCCGACCGCCACCAGCACCCGGTCGAAGCGGTCCTCGGCGGGCGCGCCCTCGCCCTCGAAGCGCACGGTCACGCCGTCGGCGTCCGGGCGAACCGCGGTGACGCGGGTCTTGAGGTAGATCGCTTCATAGCGGGCGTCGATGCGCTTGCGCAGCGGGCGGACCATGTCGGCGTCGGCACCGGCCATCAGGCGGTCGAGCATCTCGACGATGGTGACCTTGGCGCCCAGGGCGTCGTACACCGTGGCCATCTCCAAGCCGATGATGCCGCCGCCGACCACCAGCAGGCGCTTGGAAATCTCCTCCAGCGCCAGCGCCCGGGTGGAATCCATCAGCCGGGGATGGCTCATGTCGAAGCCCGGTGGTGCGACCGCCCGCGAGCCGGCGGCGATGATGCAGTTGCGGAAGCGGATGCGGCGCTCGCCGCCCTCGGCCAGCGCCACCTCCAGTTCGTGCGGCGAGACGAACCTGGCCGTGCCCTGCACGGTCTCGACCTTGCGCTGCTTGGCCATGCTGGCCAGACCGCCGGTCAGGCGCTGCACCACGCTGTCCTTCCACTGCGCCAGCTTGCCCGGATCGATCTCGGGTTGGCCGAAGCGGATGCCGCGCTCGCGGAAGTATTCCACCTCGTCCAGCACTTTGGCGGCGTGCAGCAGGGCCTTGGAGGGAATGCAGCCGACGTTGAGGCAAACGCCGCCGAGGGTGGCGTAGCGTTCCACCAGGATGGTCTTCAGTCCCAGATCGGCGGCGCGGAACGCGGCCGTGTAGCCGCCGGGGCCGGCGCCGATCACCACCACGTCGCAGTCAGCGTCCCCGGCCGCCGGTTCGGGCGCGGCGGCCGCCGGCGTGGGCTCCTGCTCCATCTCCTCGCCGCGCGGAGCGCCGGCCTGCACCGGTTCGACCTTCTTCTGCTGGGGCGCGGTGTCGGGCGGCTGGGCGCCGGCCGGCTCCAGCAAGGCGATGACGGTGCCCTCGGAGACCTTGTCGCCGATCTTCACGCGCAGCTCCTTGATGACGCCGGCGTGGGTGCTGGGCACCTCCATGGTGGCCTTGTCGCTCTCGAGGGTGACGAGCGACTGCTCCTGCTCGACGCGGTCGCCGGGCTTGACCAGCACCTCGATGATCGGCACGTCCCGGAAATCGCCGATGTCGGGAACCTTCAACTCGATGAGGTCTGCCATGTCTGCCCCTTTTCCAAGGACGCCGCGAACGGTCCGTCCGCGGCGGTCGTGCCGCTCCGCGCCGGCGGCGGGCTACAGCAGCAGGCGCCGGATGTCGCCCAGCACCCCGGCCAGATAGGTGGTGAAGCGGGCGCCGGCGGCGCCGTCGATCACGCGATGGTTATAGGACAGCGACAGCGGCAGCATCAGCCGCGGCACGAATTGGCTGCCGTCCCACACCGGCTTCATCTCGGCGCGCGACACACCCAGGATGGCGACCTCGGGGGCGTTCACCAACGGGGTGAAGGCGGTGCCGCCGATGCCGCCGAGGCTGGAGATGCTGAAGGTGCCGCCCTGCAGGTCGTTCGGGCCGAGCTTCTTGTCGCGCGCCTTCTGCGACAGCGCGCCCAGCTCGGCGGCGATCTCCAGGATGCCCTTGCGGTCGGCGTCCTTGACCACCGGCACCACCAGCCCCTCGGGCGTGTCCACCGCCACGCCGATGTTGATGTACTTCTTCAGGATCAGGGCATCGCCGCTGGGCGCGAGGGAGCTGTTGAACTCGGGGAATTCCTTGAGCGCGGCGGCGCAAGCCTTGACCAGGAAGGCGAGCAGGGTGAGCTTCGCGCCCTTCTTCTCCGCCAGCCCCTTCTGAGCCACGCGGAAGGCCTCCAGTTCGGTGATGTCGGCCTGGTCGAACTGGGTGACCAGCGGCACGTTGAGCCAGGCGCGGTGCAAGTGCGGGCCGGAGATCTTCTTGATGCGCGACAGCGGCTTGGTCTCGATCTCGCCCCACTTGGCGAAGTCCACCTCCGGCATGGCCGGAATGGCGCCGCCGGCGGCCGGCGCTGCCTGTTTTTGCAGCGCCGCCTTCACGAACGCCTGCACGTCCTCCTTGAGGATGCGGCCCCTGGGACCGCTGCCGGTGACCTTGGACAGGTCCACGCCCAGCTCGCGCGCGAACATCCGCACCGCCGGGCTGGCGTGGGCCTTCTTGTGCGCCTCGTGATCGATCTCCATCGGCGGGAACGGCTGCAGGTCGGCCACCACCCGCTCGGCCAGCGCGCTGGTGCTGCCGACGGGGTGAGGCTCCTCCTCCGCCGAGGGCGGCTCGGGCGCGGGCGGCGCCGCGCCGGGCCGCGGCTCCTGCTCCATCTCCTCGCCACGCGGAGCGCCGGCCTGCACCGGTTCGACCTTCTTCTGCTGGGGCGCGGTGTCGGGCGGCTGGGCGCCGGCCGGCTCCAGCAAGGCGATGACGGTGCCCTCGGAGACCTTGTCGCCGATCTTCACGCGCAGCTCCTTGATGACGCCGGCGTGGGTGCTGGGCACCTCCATGGTGGCCTTGTCGCTCTCGAGGGTGACGAGCGACTGCTCCTGTTCGACGCGGTCGCCGGGCTTGACCAGCACCTCGATGATCGGCACATCCCGGAAATCGCCGATGTCGGGAACCTTCAACTCGATGAGGTCTGCCATGCCTCTGTCCTTTCGGCGGTCCGGCTAGCTCAGCCGCGGGTTGGGCTTGTCCGGGTCGATGCCGTACTTCCTGATCGCCTCGCTGACCTTGGCCGGCGGCAGCTCGCCGTCGTCGGCCAGCGCCTTGAGCGCGGCGACCGTGACGAAGTGGCGGTCGACCTCGAAGAAACCGCGCAGCGCCTCGCGGGTGTCGGAACGGCCGTAGCCGTCGGTGCCGAGCACCACGTAGCGGCGATCGAGGTAGGGCCGGATCTGCTCGGCGAACGCCCGCACGTAATCGGTGGCGGCCACCGCCGGCCCCTGCCGCCCGGCCAGGCAGCGGCTGACCCAGGGTTGGCGCGGCTCGGCTTCGGGGTGCAGCATGTTCCAGCGCTGGCAGTCGTTGCCGTCGCGCTGCAGCTCGGTGAACGAGGGGCAGCTCCAGATGTCGGCCTGCACGCCCCAGTCCTGCGCGAGCAGCTCGGCGGCGGCGATCACCTCGCGCAGGATGGTGCCCGAGCCGAGCAGCTGCACCCGTAGCTTGCCCTTGCCGCCCTCGCGCAGCAGGTACATGCCCTTGCGGATGCCCTCCTCGGCGCCGTCCGGCATGGGCGGATGAACGTAGTTCTCGTTCATCATGGTGATGTAATAGAACACGTTCTCGCCGTCCTGGAACATGCGCCGCAGGCCGTCCTGGATGATTACCGCCATCTCGTAGGCGTAGGTCGGGTCGTAGGCGATGCAGTTCGGGATGAGCGCAGCCTGCACGTGGCTGTGGCCGTCCTGGTGCTGCAGCCCCTCGCCGTTGAGCGTGGTGCGCCCGGAGGTGCCGCCCATGAGGAAGCCACGCGCCTGCGAGTCGCCCGCCGCCCAGGCCAGATCGCCCACCCGCTGGAAGCCGAACATCGAGTAGTAGGCGTAGAAGGGGATCATCTGGATGCCGTGGTTGGCGTAGGCCGTGCCGGCGGCGATCCAGGAGCTCATGGCGCCGGCCTCGGTGATGCCCTCCTGCAGGATCTGTCCCTTCTTGTCCTCCTTGTAGAACATCAGCTGGTCGGCGTCCTGCGGCGAGTACAGCTGGCCGACCGAGGAATAGATGCCGAGCTGGCGGAACAGGCCCTCCATGCCGAAGGTGCGCGCCTCGTCCGGCACGATGGGCACGATGTGCTTGGCGATGTGCGGGTCGCGCAGCAGGATCGCCAGGATGCGCACGAACGCCATGGTGGTGGACATCTCGCGATCTTCGGTGCCCTTGAGCAGCAGCTCGAAGGCCGAGAGGTCGGGCACCTTGAGCGGCGGCGCGCGGTGCGGGTCGCGCGCCGGGAGGTAGCCACCGAGCGCCCGGCGGCGTTCGCGCAGGTACTGGATCTCGGGGCTGTCGTCGGCCGGCCGGTAGAACGGTGCCTTGCCGATCTCGTCGTCCGAGATCGGGATCTTGAAGCGGTCGCGGAAAGCCTTGAGCGCCTTCTCGCCCATCTTCTTCTGCTGATGGGTGATGTTCTGGCCCTCGCCGGCCTCGCCCATGCCGTAGCCCTTGACGGTCTTGGCCAGGATCACCGTGGGCTGGCCGGTGTGGTTCACGGCGGCGTGATAGGCGGCGTAGATCTTGTGCGGGTCGTGGCCGCCGCGGTTGAGGCGCCAGATGTCCTCGTCCGAGAGGTTGGCGACCATCTCCTTCAGTTCCGGGTACTTGCCGAAGAAGTGCTCGCGGGTGTAGGCGCCGCCCTTGGCCGCGTAGTTCTGGTACTCGCCGTCCACCACCTCTTCCATGCGCCGGCGCAGCAGGCCCTTGCGGTCGCGCATCAGCAGCGGATCCCAGTACGAGCCCCAGATCACCTTGATCACGTTCCAGCCGGCGCCGCGGAACTCGCCTTCCAGCTCCTGGATGATCTTGCTGTTGCCGCGCACCGGGCCGTCGAGCCGCTGCAGATTGCAGTTGATGACGAAGATCAGGTTGTCCAGCCGCTCGCGGCCGGCCAGGCCGATGGCGCCCTTGGCCTCGGGCTCGTCCATCTCGCCGTCGCCGCAGAACACCCAGACCTTGCGCTTGGCGGTGTCGGCTAGGCCGCGGTCATGCAGGTACTTCATGAAGCGCGCCTGGTAGATACCCATGATCGGCCCCAGGCCCATGGACACCGTCGGGAACTGCCAGAAGGTCGGCATCAGCCAGGGGTGCGGGTAGGAGCTGATGCCCTTGAGGCTGACCTCGCGGCGGAAGGCATGCAGCTGCTCCTCGGTCAGGCGGCCTTCGAGGAAAGCGCGAGCGTAGATACCGGGCGCCGAGTGGCCCTGGATGTAGATCAGGTCGCCGCCATGCTCCTCGCTGGGCGCGTGCCAGAAGTGGTTGAAGCCGACGTCGTAGAGCGTGGCGCTGGAGGCGAAGCTGGCGATATGGCCGCCGATGCCGTCGTTCTCCTTGTTGGCCTGCACCACCATGGCCATGGCGTTCCAGCGGATCAGCGAGCGGATGCGCCATTCCAGCGCGTGATCGCCGGGGGAACGGGCTTCGAGGTGAGGCGGGATGGTGTTCAGATAAGCCGTGGTGGCCTTGAACGGCAGGTTGATGCCGCGGCGGCGGGCCTTGTCGACCAGGGCTTCCAGCAGGAAGTGCGCCCGTTCCGGACCTTCCGCCTCGATGAGGGCCTCGAGGGCGTCCAGCCACTCACGCGTTTCTTGAGGATCGATGTCCTCAGACACAGCAGCCATAACTCACCTCATGGGTAGGCCACGGGCCCAGCCGGACGGCGAGCGACAAGGGTTGCTGACGCTGGGTTACCCTGCTTTTTGAGCGGGCAGCCGCACGGGCTGGGGAGCCGTGGTGGCCTATGATTCGTTTTTGTTGGGGCCAGTTGATCATAAAGTACCCCCCGGGGCTTTTCCAGCGTTGGCCAGGCGCGGCGGCGCGGTGGTTTTGCCGGTGGAGATGCCCGCCGTGACGATGAAGCGCATGGCCTGTTCCACAGTCATGTCCAGCGGCTCCACCGCCGAAGGTGGCACCAGCAAAGTATGGCCGCCGATCTGATAACCGAAGGGCACGTACACCGCGATCAGCCCCAGCCCGTCCAGACCGGGCGGCAGCTCGGCCGGATTCGGGCGGGTGACGATGCCCAGCGTGCGGTAACCCTCGTCGCCGAACGGCACCAATACCACCTGGCCCATGTCCTTCTGCTTCGGCGAGAAGAACGCCATCAGATCCTGCGCCGCGCCGTAGATGGTGTTCACCAGCGGGATGCGCTGCATGGCTCGCTCCAGCAGCCTCCACAGCTGCTGCACCAGGTAGGCCTTGAGCAGCACGCCGAGCAGGAAGATCAGCAGCAGGCCGGCCAGCACCCCCAGACCCGGCAGGTACCACTCGGCCGGCAGCACCCGCTGCAGCAGGCCGCCGAGAATGGCCTCCGCGGTGCTGCCGACCCAGTACAGCAGATAGAGCGTGACGACGATGGGCAGGATGGCGGCGAGGCCGCGCAGGAAGATACCGCTGAGCTTCTTCATGTCGTACCGGTGCGCAGTGGATGGCTGTGAGCATGGTAATCCACCGCGGGGTCGTCGGCCGTCATGTCGGTCGCAGACGGTCAGTGGCGGCGCTCCTGCAGGGCGCGCAGCAGTGTCGGCAGATCCAGGTCGCCGCGCTGGCGGGCGCACTCCCGGCCCTCGGAATCCAGCAGCACGGCGGTGAACTCGTCGCGCGCGGCGCCGAAGCGGCGGCGGAAATCGGTGGCGTCGGCGTCCTCGACCCGCCGGTTCTCCTCGTAGACCCGGCCGGAGCCGAACACGGTGAGGATGTGCAGGTCGCGCTCGCGCAGCCGGGACGCGGCCGCGCTGAGCCGGGCCGTGGCGTCCATGTAGTCGGGGTGGGAACGCTCGGGCGCGAACAGCAGCAGAACGGGGCTGAAACCGCGGTACTTGGCCAGCTCGGGCAAATCCATGAGGCACCTCCCCAACGAAGCCAGGCGCGCATCGGCCTGGCGTCACTGTGCAGACAATGGTGGATGGGAGCGCGCCCGCGGTGATTCAATCGGCCGCGCGCTTTACAATCCGCTGCGGCGCAACGCTCGCGCGAGGTGAGGAATGACCGATCTCTACAACCATATTCGCACCATAGCCAATTTCCCCAGCCCCGGCGTGATGTATCGCGACATCACACCGCTGCTGCGCAATCCGCGGGCCTTGCATCGGGCGGTGCACCACATGGTCCATCCGTTCGTCGACGAGGGGCTGACCGCGGTGGTCGGCATGGAGGCGCGCGGGTTCATCTTCGGCAGCCTCGCCGCGTGGGAGCTGGGCGTGGGCTTCGTGCCGCTGCGCAAGCCGGGCAAGCTGCCGTACGACGTGCACAGCGTTTCCTACGCGCTGGAGTACGGCACGGCCAGCCTGGAGGTGCATATCGACGCGATCGGGCCGCAGGACAAGGTGCTGGTGGTGGATGACGTACTCGCCACCGGCGGCACCGCCGCGGCCAGCTGCGAGCTGATCCGGCGGCTCGGCGCGCAGGTGGTCGGTTGCTCCTTCCTGGTCGAGCTCGACTCGCTCAAGGGGCGCGAGCGTCTGGCCGGTTACCCGGTGCACAGCGTGCTGCGCTACCCGTAAGTCGCCGCCCGCCGGCGGCGGGCGACTACTGGGTCAGCTTGAACTGGCCGGCGTTCTCGAACGGCACCGAGGCGCCCAGCCCCATGGCGTCCACGTCCAGCTTGCCGGCCAGCCGGTAGCTGATCTCGTTGCTGGAGCCCTCCAGCAGCGCCTGGAACTGGCGCAGCGCGCTCAGCATGTTGGTGGACAGCTCCACCTGCACCCGCGATTCGCCGTAGGCCGGCACGGTGAAGCTGTTGGCGCTGACACCGTGGGCGAAATCCTTGCCGTCCAGCTGCAGGGTGTAGCTCATGCCCTTGACGGGGATGGCGACGCCGTTCGGGTTCTGGACATTGAGGGTGAGCAGGAAGCGCTGCTCGAACAGGCTGAGCTGGGCCAGATCCAGGTCGACCAGGCTGATCACCGGCCGCTCCAGGCGGGTTTGTAGCGCGGCGCAGCCGCTCAGCAGCAACAGCAGCAGAGGCAGGCCAAGGGCGAGGCGGAGGGCTCGGGACATATCGCTCGTACTCCGGGTGGTGGGAAACAGGGCGGCCGGCGTCAGTCGGTCGCCAGCTTGATGCGGCCGAGCGGCACCAGCCGCTCGCCGTCCGCATAGAACACGTCCAGCTCGCGGCCGGCGCGCGCCTTCAGCGTCAGCGCCGGGCAGCGCGCCTCCGCGGTGGCGTAAGGGCTCGGCTTGAGCAGCAGCTGCAGCAGCAGACGGTCGCCGTCCAGACGCCAGCGCAGCTCCTTGATGACCTGAGTCGAGTTCAAGACGGTGGGCGGCGCACTGATCTTGCGCAGTCCGGTCAGGTCGCACTCGATCGGCACGATCCAGCCGCCGTGCTCGGCCTGGCGGGGCTGGCCCGGTGCCATGCCGCCCACCGACTCGATGAATGCCCAGCTGGCGACCGCGTCGCCGTTCTGGGCCGGCGCGCTCGGAGCGGCGCCGAGCGTCGCCGCCAGCGCGCAACAGGCGAGGAGCGTGCGCCGCATGGCGATCAGGCTTCGTCGAGCCAGTCGCGGGGGCGCAGGAAATCCCGGTACAGGCGCTCCTCGGCACTGCCCGGTTCCGGGGTCCAGCCGTACTCCCAACGCACCAGCGGCGGCAGCGACATCAAGATCGACTCGCTGCGCCCGCCCGACTGCAGGCCGAAGCGGGTGCCGCGGTCGTACAGCAGGTTGAACTCCACGTAGCGGCCGCGGCGATAGAGCTGGAACTGGCGCTCGCGCTCGCCGTAGGGAGTGTCGCGGCGGCGCTCGACGATCGGCTGGTAGGCCGGCAGGAAGTGATCGCCGACCGAGCGCATCAGCGCGAACGCCCGCTCGAAGCCGCCCTCGTCGTAGTCGTCGAAGAACAGGCCGCCCACGCCACGGGTTTCGTTGCGGTGGGGCAGGAAGAAGTATTGGTCGCACCAGCGCTTGAAGCGCGGGTAAAGGTCGGCGCCGAACGGCTCGCAGGCGGCGCGCGCGGTGCGGTGCCAGTGCAGCACGTCCTCCTCGAACGGGTAGTAGGGCGTGAGGTCGAAGCCGCCACCGAACCACCAGATCGGCGCCTCACCGGGCTTCTCGGCGATGAAGAAGCGCACGTTGGCGTGCGTGGTGGGGACGTAAGGATTGCGCGGGTGGATCACCAGCGACACGCCCATGGCCTGGAAGCTGCGGCCGGCCAGCTCCGGCCGCCGCTCGGTGGCGCTGGCCGGCAGGCCGCTGCCGTGGACGTGCGAGAAGCCAACGCCGGCTTGCTCGAACACCGCGCCGTCTTGCAGCACCCGGCTGCGGCCGCCGCCGCCCTCGGGCCGCTGCCAAGGGTCCTCGCGGAAGCGGCGCTGGCCGTCGAGCGCTTCCAGCGCGGTGCAGATGCGGTCCTGGAGACCGAGCAGATAATCCTTGATCGCTTGAGTGTCGATGGCGTGCATAGCTTTTGACGTTCTAGCCCTGGCGCAGTACCGCGCCGCTGCGGGCGTCGATGATGGTGGTGGGGCGCTGCAGTCCGCCCAGCGGGCCGTTGACCACGTCGTCCAGCTCGGTGCCGAACAGCGCGCGCACGCGTAACGCCGAGCGCGCCGGCGGTTGGCCGCTGCGGTTGGCGCTGGTGGAGACCAGCGCGCCGCCGAAGGCGGGCCCGGATCCCGGCCCCGGTGCTGCTGA
>CALGAN010000035.1 GCA_937951875.1 uncultured Alkalilimnicola sp.
ACCCGGTGGCCTACGTCGGCGACGTGGTCGGCACCGGCTCCAGCCGCAAGTCCGCCACCAACTCGGTGCTGTGGTGGACCGGCGAGGACATCCCGTTCGTGCCCAACAAGCGCTTCGGCGGCTTCTGCCTGGGCGGCAAGATCGCCCCGATCTTCTTCAACACCATGGAAGACGCCGGCGCCCTGCCGATCGAGATCGACGTCTCGCAGATGGAGATGGGCGATGAGATCGAGCTGCGCATCGACAAGGCCACCGCCAAGGTCACCGCGCTCAAGAACGGCCAGGTGATCGCCGAGGCCGAGCTCAAGACCCCGGTGCTGCTGGACGAGGTCCGCGCCGGCGGCCGCATCCCGCTGATCATCGGCCGCGGCCTGACCGCCCGCGCCCGCGAGGCCCTGGGCCTGCCGCCGTCCGATCTGTTCCGCATGCCCAAGCAGCCGGCCGACACCGGCAAGGGCTACACCCTGGCGCAGAAGATCGTCGGCCGCGCCTGCGGTCTGCCGGAAGGCAAGGGCATCCGTCCGGGCACCTACTGCGAGCCGAAGATGACCACCGTCGGCTCCCAGGACACCACCGGCCCGATGACCCGCGACGAGCTCAAGGATCTGGCCTGCCTGGGCTTCTCCGCCGATCTGGTGATGCAGTCCTTCTGCCACACCGCCGCTTATCCGAAGCCGGTGGACGTGAAGATGCACCACGAGCTGCCGGAGTTCATCTCCACCCGCGGCGGCGTGAGCCTGCGTCCGGGCGACGGCGTGATCCACTCCTGGCTCAACCGCCTGCTGCTGCCCGACACCGTCGGCACCGGCGGCGACTCGCACACCCGCTTCCCGATCGGCATTTCCTTCCCGGCCGGCTCCGGTCTGGTGGCCTTCGCCGCCGCCACCGGCGTGATGCCGCTGGACATGCCGGAATCGGTGCTGGTGCGTTTCAAGGGCCAGATGCAGCCCGGCATCACCCTGCGTGACCTGGTCAACGCCATCCCGCTGTACGCCATCAAGCAGGGCCTGCTGACGGTCGAGAAGAAGGGCAAGAAGAACATCTTCTCCGGCCGCATCCTCGAGATCGAGGGTCTGCCGGATCTGAAGGTCGAACAGGCCTTCGAGCTGTCCGACGCCTCCGCCGAGCGCTCCGCCGCCGCCTGTACCGTGCACCTGAACAAGGAGCCGATCATCGAGTACATGCGGTCCAACATCACCCTGATGAAGTGGATGATCGCCAATGGCTACCAGGATGCGCGCACCCTCAAGCGTCGCATCAAGGCCATGGAGGACTGGATCGCCAACCCGCAGCTGCTCAAGGCCGACCCGGACGCCGAGTACGCCGCTGTCATCGAGATCGACCTCAACGAGATCAAGGAGCCCATCGTCGCCTGCCCGAACGACCCGGACGACGTCAAGTTCCTGTCCGAGGTCGCCGGCGACAAGATCGACGAGGTGTTCATCGGCTCGTGCATGACCAACATCGGTCACTTCCGCGCCGCCGGTAAGATCCTCGACGGCAAGACCGACATCCCGACCCGGCTGTGGATCGCCCCGCCAACCAAGATGGACCAGTACGTCCTCACCGAGGAAGGCTACTACGGCATCCTGGGCCGCGCCGGCGCCCGCATGGAGATGCCGGGCTGCTCGCTGTGCATGGGTAACCAGGCGCAGATCCGTCGCGGCAGCACCGCCATGTCCACCTCGACCCGCAACTTCCCCAACCGTCTGGGCATCGATACCCGCGTGTATCTGGGCTCGGCCGAGCTGGCGGCGGTCTGCGCGCTGCTGGGTCGGATCCCGACGCCGGAGGAGTACCTGGAGCAGGTGAACGTGGTCAACGCCAAGGCCGCCGACATCTACCGCTACATGAACTTCGACCAGATCGAGTCGTTCGTGAAGGTCGCGGAGACGGTCGAGGCCTAAGTCGCCCTCGCCCGCTGCCGACAGCGGTATGACCGATACGGCCCTGCCGGTTCGCCGGCGGGGCCGTTGTTTTTTCGGCGTCGGTACCGCGCGGCGGCGGTAGTCGCGCAAGACTAAGAAATTCTATCCCTCTGAGTTAGAAATACCATGTTGCAACGCACAAGGAGGAGAGTAAACTTTGAGACTCTCCTCCTGGCATACCAATGCCATTTGCGGCGAACCTCCCCCGGCTCGCCGCTTTTTTTTGCCCAAAATCCAGGCAAACCTCCCGCGAAACCGGCCAATCTGGCCGACCTGCCGCGCGTCAGTCGCTATAATGCCCCGAACCTTGGACGACCTTTCACTAAAGGCTGTATATCGCCATGAGCACCCGGGAAGCGCCGACTCCCAGCAACTTCATTCGCCAGATCATCGACGAGGACATCAAGCAGGGTAAGCACGGCGGTCGTGTCGCCACCCGCTTTCCGCCGGAGCCCAACGGCTACCTGCACATTGGCCACGCCAAGTCGATCTGCCTGAACTTCGGCATCGCCCAGGACTACAACGGCACCTGCAACCTGCGCTTCGACGACACCAATCCGGAAAAAGAGAGCGAGGAGTTCGTCGAGGCCATCAAGGAGGATGTGCGCTGGCTGGGCTTCGAGTGGACCGGCCAGTTCTTCGCGTCGGATTACTTCCCGCAGCTCTACCAGTTCGCCGAGCAGCTGATCCGCGCCGGCAAGGCCTACGTCTGCGACCTCTCGCCCGAGGAGATGCGCGAGTACCGCGGCACCCTCACCGAGCCCGGCCGCGACAGCCCCTATCGCAACCGTTCAGTGGAGGAGAACCTCGACCTGTTCCGGCGCATGCGCGCCGGCGAGTTCCCCGACGGCTCGCGGGTGCTGCGCGCCAAGATCGACATGGCCTCGCCCAACATCAATATGCGCGACCCGGTCATCTACCGCATCCGCCGCGGCGCCGTGCATCACCAGACCGGCGAGGCCTGGCCGATCTATCCGATGTACGACTACACCCACTGCATCTCCGACGCGCTGGAGGGCATCACCCACTCGCTGTGCACGCTGGAGTTCGAGGACCATCGGCCGCTCTACAACTGGTTCCTGGAGCAGCTCGACTTCCCGCACCGGCCGCAGCAGATCGAGTTCGGCCGGCTCAACATCGAGTACACGGTGCTGAGTAAGCGCAAGCTCACCGAGCTGGTCAGCGAAGGCCACGTCTCCGGCTGGGACGACCCGCGCATGCCGACCATCGCCGGCCTGCGTCGGCGCGGCTGCCCGCCCGAGGCGATCCGCGACTTCTGCGCCCGCATCGGCGTAACCAAGTCCGACGGCGTGGTTGAGATCGCGCTGCTGGAGAACTGCATCCGCGAGAGCCTGGACGCCAGCGCGCCGCGCGCCATGGCCGTGCTCAAGCCGCTGAAGGTGGTGATCGAGAACTACCCGGAAGACCGGGTCGAGGAGCTGCCAGCGGCCAACCATCCCAAGAACGAAGCGATGGGCTCGCGCACGGTGCCGTTCACCCGCGAGATCTACATCGACCGCGACGACTTCATGGAAGTGCCGCCGAACAACAAGTACAAGCGTCTGACGCTGAACGGCGAGGTGCGGCTGCGCTTCGGCTACGTGATCCGTTGCGACCGGGTCGTCAAGGACGCCAACGGCGAGATCGTGGAGCTGCGCTGCAGCTACGATCCCGACACGCTCGGCGCCAACCCCGAAGGCCGCAAGGTCAAGGGCGTGATCCACTGGGTGTCGGCCACCAAGGGCGTGCCGGCGGAGATTCGGCTCTACGACCGGCTGTTCAAGGTACCCAATCCGGGCGGCAGCAAGGATCGCGACTGGCGCGAGGATCTCAACCCCGAATCGCTGGTGGTGATGCAGGGCGTGATCGAGCCGTCACTGGCGCAGGCCGCCCCCGGTGCGCGCTTCCAGTTCGAGCGTGAAGGCTACTTCGCGGTCGATACCAAGGATTCGACGCCCGGACGCCCGGTGTTCAACCGCATCGTCACCTTGCGCGACACCTGGGCGAAGATCGCCGAGAAGGAATGACCAGGGCGCGCGCCCCTTACGCTCCCTCCCCCCTCGCGGGGGAGAGCGTAGCGAGGGGGCCGGCAGGGAGAGGGGGGTTAAAACCAACCGCGAAGCACAATTTATCGATGGTCAAGGCTTTCTGCCGCGGAGTCGATTCTGTGAGGAGCGTGTGTTCGTCGGAGTGGCTTTGGCCACGAACCAAGGGAGTGGATGCCCGCTTTCGCGGACATGACGACTCAGAGCCCTGTCCGAGATGTATGCGATAGCCCCTCCGATTCCAGGAGGGAAGCTGGCTGAGGGCCATGCGTAGCCAAGTCCCGGCCCCAGGCCGGTCTTGCCGGCGGCAGCGCTGGCCCGGCGCCGCTTCAGTCCTGCAGCTCCAGCGCCGGCAGCGCCCCGAACTCCAGCTGGTCCTGCAGCACCTCGTCGATCACCTCGTCGTCGATCCACTCCAGCCCAGCCGAGAAGCCATAGACCAGCGCCGTATCGCAAAGGATGTTGATGCTGCGCGGAATCCCCTTGCTCGCCTCGGCGATGCGCGCGCACGCCTTGAGCGTGAACAGCGGCGCCTCGCGGCCGGCATGCCTGAGGCGGGCGCGGATGTAGCGCTCGACTTCCGGCGGCTCCAGCGGCGGAATGAAGAAATGCGCCGACACGCGCTGCGCCACCTGCCGCAGCTCGGGCCGCTGCAGCAGATCCCGGAGCTGCGGCTGCCCCACCAGCATGATCTGCAGCAGCTGATCCTTGCCGACGTTGATGTTGGACAGCATCCGCAGCGACTCCAGCGCCGCCGGAGTGAGATTCTGCGCCTCGTCCACCACCAGCAGCACCCGCCGACCGGCGTTGTACTCCGACACCAGGAACTGCTGGAACTTGGCGTAGCAGGAGACTTGCGACAGCCCCTCGTACGGCAGTCCGAACGCCAGCATGATCCACTCCAGCAGATTGGCGATGTCGGGATGCGTGTTGTTGATCACCCCGACCGTCACGTCCGCCCCCAGCTGGTTGATCAAATGTTGGATAAGGGTGGTCTTGCCGCAGCCGATCTCGCCGCAGATAACCGACAGCGCCGCCCGGTTGTGCACGCTGTACTCCATCATCGAGTAAGCGAGCCCATGCCGCCGCGTCAGGAATAGGAAGTCCGGATCCGGCTGGATGGAGAACGGCTTTTCCCTAAGCCCGTAGAATTCTTCGTACATATCCGCTCTCAGAAGATCGCGAAGACCCGGCGCGCGCCGCGCCGGCGTCGATATCCTCTCCCGCTCCGCCGGGAAAGCGCCCGTCATGGCCCGCGCCGGTCAGAGGCTGGCCAGCGCGGCGCGCACCTGCTCGCTGTAGGCGAACGGCGCGTTCTCCGCCAGCTCCAGCGCCTTCTGCAGCTCGCGCTTGGCGGCCTCGGCGTTGGCGAGCTTCAAATAGCCCATGCCGAGGTGGTAGCGGAACACCGGGTGATCCGGCACCTGCTCGGCGATCTCCTCCAGCATGGCCACCGCCGCCTGGTGCCTGCCAGCCTTGAAGTTCGCCCAGGCCAACGTGTCCTTGAAATGCGGTATGGCGCTGCGCTCGAAGCGGGCCGCTAACTGCAGAGCGCGCTTGAGGCTCGCCTCGTCGCTGCGGTGCTCGGTGAGCACGCTGGCCAGGTTGTTGGCGACGATGTCGGCGCCGGGCCAGCGCACCAGCATGTCGTCGTATAGACGGATGGCGTCGTCGTAGCGGCCGGTCAGCTCCAGCAGCGAGGCGCGGGTCAGAGTCAGGCCGAAATCGTCCGGCAGCGCCTTCAAGCCGGCGTCGACCACCTCCAGCGCCTCGTCGTAACGCTTCTCCCGCACGTGCAGCGCGGCCAGGTTCTGGTAGCCGGCGCTGAGCCGCGGGTCGAGCTCGATGGCCTTGCGGAACTCCGCCGCCGCCGATGCCCGATCGCCATTCATGCCGTGCAGCTGCCCCCTGAGCAGATGGGCGTTGGCGTTGTTCGGACTGGCCTCCAGCACCGAGCCGAGGAAGCGCAGCGCCTCGTCGCGCCGGCCGGCCGCGACGTAGCTGCGCACCAGCGCCACCAGCGGCTGCATGGCGTTGGGGGCCGCTCGATAGGCGTTGGTGAAGGCGGCGATGCTGCTGTCGTAGTCCTTCTTGGCGGCATGCACCGCGCCGAGGATCTGCTCGGAGACGTGCTGCTGCCCTTCCAGCTGGCGGATGCGCTCGGCCACCTCCTGGGCGCCGACCCAATCGCCGCGGCTAATGCGCACCTGGGCAAGCAGCTTGAGCGTGGCCTGATCGCTGTCGGCGACCCCGAGCACGTTCTCCAGCACCTGCTCGGCGCGATCAAACGCGCCGCGGCGAATCAGATATTGGGCGTACTCGACCCCGTATTGGGGCGCCATGCGCCCGACCTGGAACGCTCTCATGTACTGGCTGTCGGCCAGTTCGGCGGCGCCCGCCAACTCGTGCGCCTTGCCCAACAGCAGCAGCGCTCGCGCCGAGGTCGGATTGTCGCGCAGCAGCGCGCGCAGATCGGCGATGGCAGCGTCCAGGTCGCGCCGCTCCACCGCCATGGCCGCGCGCAGGAACAGCGCCTGCTCGTTGCGCGGGTCCTTGGCGAGGATCTCCTCGACCAGGACCGTCGTGCGCTTCGCGTCGCCGCTGGCCAGCAACGCCCCGGCGATCTGCCCCTTCGCCTTCAGGCCGTCGGCGGCGTCGCCGGCCTTGGCGACGATCTCCTGCAGCACCGCCGTCGCCGCCGCGTCGTTCTTGCCGTGGCGGTGCAGGTCGGCGAGCGCGAAACGCAGCTGATGATTGTCCGGCTCGGCCGCGATCAACCCCTGCAGCTCCCGCACCGCCGCATCGTAGCCCTTATGGGTGTTGATGAAGCGCACCAGCGCCAGCTTGGCGGAGAAGTCGCCGCCGGCAGCGATGCCGCGCAGCTCGGCCTCCGCCTCGGCCAGCATGCCGCGGCGCACGTACAGATCGGCAAGCAGGGTCCGGTACCCTTGCGTGTCCGGGTTGGCGGCGACGAGTTCCCGCAGGGCCCGCTCGGCGCCGCGCCAGTCCTCCAGCCGCTCAAGGACGTGTGCGCGCATCAGCTGCAGAGGCGCGTGACCGGGATTGCGCGCCAGTCCCTGATCGAGCAGCTCCAAGGCCTTGGTGTCGTCACCGGCGCTCTGGCGCTCGCTGGCGAGCACCACGATGGCCTCGATGTTGTTCGGCTCCTTCTCCAATGCCGCCTTCGCTTGGCTCACCGCCGCGGCGGCGTCGCCGAGCCGGAACAGCACGCCGGCCCGCAGCGCCAGCACCGGCGCCGACTCCGGCGCCAGGGCCATGGCGGCATCGCTTACCTGCAGCGCCTCCTCCACCTGGCCAGCGGCGAGTAGCAGCTGCCCCAGCTTGACCTGGGCGTCGACGTGCTTGGGATTCTGGTCGATCACGCGCTTGAGGAGCGCGTACATACGCTCCCAATCGGCCTGCTTTTCCGCGATCAGCGCCAGGCCATAGGTGGCCTCGCTCATGGTCGAAACGATCTGCAGCGCGTTCTGGAACTCCAGGCGCGCCTTGGCGAGCTCGCCCCGCTCCAGCAAGGCCATACCGTTGCGGTAGTACTTCGTCGCCTCCTCGGCGGGCGTGGAACAGGCCGCCAGCGCCAGCGCGGATGCAGCCACCACCGGCAGCAGCCAGCGGCTGGCCGGACTGGAAAAACGGAAAGAGCGGGCTTTGGTCACGACTCGTCGTCCTCGTTATTGTTGGCCGCCGAGCGCGAGCCCGGCGAACCACATTCCCTTGTTTCGTCCGGCAACCTTCGAATTCAGTCGGGCACGTACGCGGGCAACACCGGAATGAGCGCCGCCGCGAAACGGCGTATCCGTCGCTCGACGTCCTCCTCCCGCTCGCCCGGCTGTAGCTGAGCGATCAGTCGCACCAGCGCGCCGTCGGTGCGGCGCTGGAAGGCGGCGAGCCTAATCAGGTCCAGCCGGGCCAGCGTTTCGCTGCTGTAGGTGCGCTCGCCCTGCTTGAGCCAGTAGTAAGCCAGCACGCGCTGATCGCCCTTCGTGGAAACCAGCCGATTGACCGTGACCTGACCGCCGCTGCCGTCGTCGATGGTCACCGGCCGGTTGCTCACGATCTGCCAGCCGTCGCCCGGGATACAGACGGTGGGCGAATGGGGGATCTTGCCGCGGCGTTGGGTCTCATAATACGACAGGTAGAGATTCACGCCGGCGTCGGTGGGCGAAAGATAGTCGGCGTAGTAGTACTCGGTGGCGCCCGCCACGTTCTCCACCAGCGGCGGCAGGCGGTACTCGCGGGAAGTCCACTCGCCGATGTGCACCGGAAACTCCGCCAGCGAACGCCGCTCCGGCACGATCTCGGGACGCTGCGCCAGCGTGGGAGCGACGACCGCGGCCACCAGCACCGCCACGATCACGGCGACCAGCGCGGCGGCGCTGCCGACCACCGGCCGCGCCCGCTCCGCGGCCTGCGGCTCGGGCTGGAAGGCGATCGCATCCAGCAGACCGGGGCGTCCCGGCGTGAGCCTGAGCAGCAACCAGGCCACCGCCAGCAGCAAGGCCAGAGCGACCACGAACACCACCCAGCCCTCGAACAGGTGCAGGAAGCCCTCGGTGTGCTCCAGGCCCCAACGTTCCGCCAGAATGCCGGTGACGCCGATGCGGAAGCTGTTCATGAACACCGTGATCGGCACGGTGGACAGGAACAGCGTCCAGCGCGCCCATAGCGGCGCGCGCAGCAGATAGCCGAGGATGGCACCCAAGCTCATCAGCGGATAGAGGTAGCGCAGGCCGGCGCACGCCTCGACGATCAGCAGCTGGATACTGCCCATGTCGATGACGTTGCCCTGCAGGTGGACGACGCCGCCGAAGCGGCGAATGAACCACGCGCCCAGCTGCGAGGAAACCAGCTGCAGCTGCGCGGTGAGCTTGGGTTCCAGCGCGTTCGGCAGGGGAATCACCATGAAAGCGATCAGCAGCGGCACCGCCAGCGCACGCAGCAGCGGCAGGCCGCCCGCGGCGTAGACGGCGACCAGCCCGAACAGCCACACGGCGTACATTTCCAGCTGATTGATGCCGGCCAGCGCGCCGATCGCCGCGACCGACAGCGGAACGAGCGCGAACGCGGCGGTGCCGAGAACGCCGCTCGGCGGCCGCAGCGGCAAGCTGACGCGTCGGCACCACAGCAGATAGGCGAGCACCAGCAGCACCAGGAGGCCGTGGCTGTACTCCTCGCTGTCGAGCCAGACCGTGACCAGACCCGAACGGTAGGTCAGCCACGACAGCGCGAGCGCGAGCGCGATCCACAGCGCGCGCATGCCACGCCTAGTCGATGCTCCCTTCATCGTCGCCTCCCCCGTCAAATCCCTTCCCGGGCGATCCATCGAGCGCGCGCTCTTGTTGTCGTTCCCCAACCCGTCCGAAGTGCGTCGCGGCTAACCGGCCGGCGCTTGCAGGAAGCCGCGGATGGCGCCCAACAGCGACGCCAGCCGCTCGTTGGAACGCTCCTCGGTCTGAAACGCCGTCAACGGCTCGTCTAGACAGCGCGCCAGACCGGCGGCGTCCTCCACCACCCGCACGCCGGGGTAGTGACGAAACCTGGCCGCCGTCGCCACCTGGTGGTCGTTGCGATGCTCACCCCGCGCCGCCAGGCGCGGCATCACTATCAATGGCTTGCCTTGATCCAGCGCTTTGATGATGGTGCCCATGCCGGCATGGGAGACCACGCGCTCGGCCTGCTGGAAAAGCGCCTCCCATTCGGCGGGATCGGTAAACCGGGTATAGCGGCAAAATCTCGGCTGCAGAGCGCTATTGCCCAACTGCACGAACACATCGGCATCGGGATGTTCCGCGGCCCAGTCGTCGACAGCGGCGACCAGTCGGTCGAACGGCAGCTGCGTTCCAACGGTCACGAATATCATATGACCGCCCCCTTATAGAATGGTCCGAATGGACTAGCGACCTCCGGCCATTGGGTCAGCCAGAGGTCGGCAAACGGCCGCACCTTGGCGCCCGAGACCGACATCCGTTCGGCGTTGGCGAGGCTGTCGACCCAGATCGTGCGAGCGCCGATCAGCTTGCCGAACATCAGCGCGAAGAAGCCGGGCGCCGCGCCGGTCGACATCACCACCCGCGGCCGGTAGCGCAGCGTCAGCCAGAGCATGCGGCCGGCCAGCAGAAGCAGCCGCAGCTTCTCGTTGAGATTGGCGTCCGGCACGATCAGCACCGGCGCCGGCGCGACCTCCTCGCGCACCTTGGCAGTGGTGGTGACGTACCACACGTCCATGCCCTCGAACGCCGGCGCCAGCCGCCGCAGCTGCACCCAGTGGCCGCCATGGGATGCGACCAGAAACGCCCGTCGGGATTCGCATCGCCTGCCGCTCATGCCGCTTCCCTCCGCGCCGATTCATCCTTTTCCCAGCGAAAGGCATCCTTGCGCATCAACGCCTTGGCGCCCTGGCGCGAGCGCAGCACCACGTACAGATAGACCGCCGCCGCCGGCCAGCGCAGCGGGTTCACCAACACCCCCAGCAGCGCCGCGCCGTAGCGCTTCTCCTCGTTGCCGCGCAGCTCGGGGAAGCGCCGCGCCAGCTGCCACTGGCCGAATCGGCTGCGGATCTTGATCTTCAGCAGCCAACGTAAGTCGGCCGGCGCTCGCACCCGCGCCACCGCCCCCGCCACGCTGCCGCGCTCGTGCTCCTTGAACAGCGCGCGGACATAGCCGTCGTCGGCGATCAGGTCCGGGAACCGGCCGAAACGCCTGCGGCCCTGCTCGGACAAGGCGTAGGCGCCCGCCCCCAGCATGCCGCGGCGACAGTAAGGCAGCGCCAGCCACACCCGGTAGTAGGCGCGGACCGCCCAGCTGGCGCCGGTAAAGTCCATCTCCGGCTCGGGCGATGCGGCCAGCCAGGGGCCGCTTGCGAGCGCCCGCTCGATGCGCGCCAGCGCCCCCTCCGCGAGCTCGACATCGGCGTCCAGGTACAAGCGGGGAAAGCCGCGGGCCAGCTGGTCGCCCAGATTGAGCGCGTTGGCCTTGGAGGCCACCGCCGTTTCCACCACCGTCACCCGAGGTTCGAACCGGCGGGCGATCTCGGCGGTGCGATCGGTGCAGCCGTTGCAGACCACGATCACTTCGTCGCCCTCGCCCACCTGAGCCAGCAGGCTGGTCAAGGTGCGTTCGATCACCGCGGCCTCGTTGTGTGCCGGTATCACGATCGAGGTCATGCGCGCGCCTCCTCGACCGTGGCGGCGACCGGCGCAGCCAGCTGCCGGTACAACGCCGCCAAACGCTGGCGTTTGCCGGCCCAGTCGAAATGAGCGACGGCCCGCGCCCGCGCCGCCGCCGCCATGGCCGCACGCAGCCTCGCGTCGGCGGCCAGGCGATCGATCGCCTGCGCCAGCCCCTGCACCAGTTCCTCCGGCGAGGTGGGCGCCACCTTCACGCCGCAGGACTCGTCGACCACGTAGTCGGGCCCACCGTAGGCGCAGGTAATGATCGGCAATCCCGCCGCCATCGCCTCCAGTAGCACACCGCCGGTCGGCTCGCGAAAGCTCGGGAAGACGAAGACGTCCGCCTGCCGATACTGGGCCTCGACCTCGGCGCGGTCGCGCCAGCCAAGGAAATGCACCCGGTCGCTCAGACCGAGCCGCGCCACCTCCTCCCGGCAGCGCGGCGTGTAATCGCCGTCGCCCACCACCGTCAGCGTCACCTCGTCGCGACGCACGCAGCTGCCCAACGCGCGAATGGCGTACAGCAAGCCCTTGGTCGGGATGATCCGGCCGACGTACAGCAGGCGCAGCCGAGTCGGGTCGCCGGACGGCGGTGTCGCCTCCTGCGCCGGCTCGCCGCTCAGACCGAGCTCGATCTCCACCGACGCGGACCGAATCGTGAAGTGGCGCAGGCGCTCGGCGACGTACGGCGCCGCCATCAGCACATGGTCGGTGAGCGCGTAGCTGCGCCGCAGCCACGGGTCGAACCGCGCCCGCAGCCCGTCGCTGCCGCGCAGCAGCATGAACGGCGAGGCGCCGCTGACCGCCTCCGCGACGAACCCCGACGGCGACGGCAGGCCGCCCGCCAACGGGCCGCGCACCAACGGCACGCCTAGACCGGCGGCCGGCGATGGGTAGCGCCAGGTGAACGGGTTGAGATGGTGGATGACATCGAACTGCCGCTCGGCGAGCAGCCGGCGCAGAAAGCGCCGGGCTTTGAAGTAATACGGGAAGTAGCCCGGCTTGACGATCGCCTGGAACCGCTCGAACCGCTGCGGCAGGCGGATGTCGCACCACTCGATGACATCCAGCTCGGGGAATTGCTCGCGCACGCAGCCGAACCGGCTGGGCTTGCTGACCGCGAACACGGTGACCTCGTGATCGCGGGACAGCTCCTGCACCCAGCGCGCCGCCACGCCCGGCTCGCTGACGTCCTCCAAATCACAGGCCCAAGTGAGCAACAGCACGCGCATGGCCGTCACCCCCGGGGCCAGGTCGCCAGCGAGCTGCCCACCACCTGACGGAAGTGCGCCGCCCGCTCGCGCGCCGAGGCCGCCGCCAGCGCCCATCCCGACCACCACAGCATCCGGGACAGGTTGAAACCGAACAGGATTAGGAACGCCGCCAGCGCCGCCAGTCGGCCGCCGTTCTTGCGGTGCAACCGCACCAGCGCCGCGGTCAGCATCACGTCGCGGCGATAGTTGAGCTTGCGCACGCTGCCGCCGCCGTGGTGGATGATCTCGCCCACCGGCGCGAACCGCAGCTGCCAGCCGGCGCGGGCGATGCGCCGGCACCAATCGGTCTCCTCGCCGAAGAAGAAGAATTGCTCGTCCAGACCGCCGACCTGCTCGATCACCTGCCGGCGTACCATCAGATAGCAGCCGCTGATGACCTCGACCTCGCGCTCGCTGTCGCGCTGCCAGTGGCGCAGCAGGTAGCGGTCGAGCAGGCGCGGCATGAGCCGATCCAGCCCGCTGGCCTGCAGCGCCAGCCGCCCTAGGGTCGGATAGCCCGAGCAGGTGGGCTGCGTGGTGCGGTCGGTGTTCAGCACCCGGCAGCCGAACGCCCCCGCTCGCGGATGCTCGCGCATGTAGCGCACCGACGCGCTCAGCACGTCGCCGAGCACCACGGTATCGGAATTGAGCAGCAGCACGAACTCCCCGCGCGCCAGCCGGAAACCCTGGTTGTTGGCGGCGGCGAAGCCCCGGTTCTGGTCGTTGGCGATCAGCTCGACTTGGGGAAACTCGGCGCGAATCATCTCCACCGAGCCGTCGCGCGAATCGTTGTCGACCACGATCACCTGCAACGCCAGCGAACCAGCGTTGGCGAACACCGAGGCGAGGCACTCGCGCGTCATTTCGCGGGTGTTGTACGAAACCACGACGATCGACAGATCAATGTCCATATTCCCCCCCGGGCGTCAGATCTTCCCGACCGCTGACGCACCTGTTCGCGTTCAGGAACCAGAGGCCGCCGCCGAACAGCAGCATGAAGTACACGAAGATGTTGTTCCAAAGGTGAACGGTGCAGGCGGCGACGATGATGCCGATCATCGAGATCACCCAGCCCATCCGCAGCCTGGTCAGGCGCGGCGGCAGCCTGCCCCAGCCCATGGCCAGCGCAAGGATCACCGCCAGCGCCAGGGTCAGGAAGCCGGGAATGCCGAAAGTGACCGCCTGCACCAGCCAGAAGTTGTCCATGCTGTCGCTGTGCATCCAGCTCGGCTTGGACCAGACGTTGAAGCCGATGCCGAACAGCGGGTTGCGCCAGACGTCCTGGATGCCGGTCTGGAAGATGATGATGCGGTTGTAGGCGGTGTGGGCGCTGAACGTCAGGTAGTGTAGGAAGACGTGGTAGCCGGAGCGGTTGGACAGCAAGTCCACGGCGGTGTACGCCGCGACGAACAAGCCGGTGAGGATCTTCCAGCGTCCCGCCACCCCGCGGGTAAAGCGCTCCCACAACAGCAGGCAGAGCTGTATCGACAGCGCCGCCAGCGCGCCCGACGACAACGACACCATAGCGCCGGCCACCGCCGCCAGGGTCGGCAGGCGTCGCCGCCGGGGCTGCCCCAGCCTCGGTAAAGCCGTCATCCAGCTCACGCCCACCATGCTGGCGGCGAACACCCCCAGCAGGATCGGGTGATCGAACGGTCCGAACGCCCGGCTCAGACCAAACCGCTGGTCGATGCCGCTGTAGAACGGCACGCCCATGATGCGCGCGGCGACCTCCTTGATCAGATGGAAGCCGGTCAGCGACTCGAGCACCACCAGCGGCGCGATCAGGACCAGCACCAGGAAGGCAACCGCCAGCATGCCGCGGAACGACCGCTCGTCGGTGACGTATACCCGGGCGATCAGGTAGGCACCGAGCACCTCCAGCATGCGGATACCGCCGGACTCCAGCGCCACCGCTTCGCCGTGATGCACGGCGATGACGATGAAGCACCAACCGATGTGGGCGAACATCAGCGTGTCGACTATCCGCAACGGTCCGGCCTGGCCGGACAGCAGACGCAGCAGGCACGGCACGAACGTCGCGATCAGAACTAGCCGGTAAGGAGTCAGCCGTAGGCTACCGAGGTGGAAGGAGAACTCGGTCGGCAAGGCCAGGGTGAGCAGCAGCATCGCCACCCAGAACGGGCACCAGCGCAGCGCCGCGGTGGCGCGGGCACGGGCCGCGCTCCCCTCGGGACCGAATGCGAGCTCGACGTTCGCCGTCATACCTGGGAATCCGCCAGGCGAACGCGACTGCGCAGACGCTTGGCGTAGATCCGCTTCACGGTTCCCGCCACCGACTGCAACTTCTGTTTGAAGGTCAGGCCCTTGAGCCAGGCGCCGAACAGCGCGAAACCGCGGTACGACGGCACCGCGGCGCCGAACAGCCGCAGCGCCAGCAGACGGCCCCACAGGGCGCCGCGGGTGAGCCGCAGATTGGGCTGGGAGCGCGGCAGCAGCGACTTATCCTCACGCTCCAGCACCAAGTAGCCGGCCGCGGCGGCCTCGTGCAGCAGACGGCGCCCGCGTTCGCTGCGCACCACGATCAACGACTTGCCCGGTTCGTCCGGCACCGTCGGCCGATACCAGGGATCGCCCACCGCCAGATCGGCGAACTCGCCGCTGTGGTCCGGGCAGATATAGCAGCGCCACTGCCGGTAGCGCTGCAGAAAACCCCATGACTCCTCGTAGCTGAGGCTGACCTCGCGGTCGCGGCCGTCGCCGTCGGTGAAGCGCGCGCGCCAAAGGCCGGGCCAGCCAAAGCCGCGGAAGCGCAGCTCCCGTACCGACTCCGGACGCTCCACACCTTCGCGCGCCAGTAGCGCCAGATTGCCGGCCGTGGACGGCGCCCCGGCGCAGAAGAACGCGATGGTCAGCCCCAGGCGCTGTTCAAGAGCGGGGCGCAGCGCCTGCACCTTACGCACAGCGGCGACATCGCACGGCTTGCCGATGAACACCCCGGTCCCGTCGCCCTGCTCCAAGCGCGCCAAGCCCTCCACCGGACTCGCGGGCGCATAGCGCGACCCGGTGCGCGAGAGCAGCTCGTCGCGATCGACGCTCACCACCGTTTCGTTGAGATACGGCCTGTCCGCCGAGGCGGCGGTATGGAGCACTTGGCGCCAACCCTTGCGCTCCAAGCAGAACAAGGCCAGCGCCGTCGCCGCGCCGCCGCTGGAGCCCGCATAGCGGATCTCGGGATCGCCGGCGTACCCCTCCCAGACTTCGAGCACTGGCCCCCACTCGGCATACAGGGTCGGATCGGCGGCGGGGCGTTGGTCGGGAGCCGGACGCGTCAGGCTGACCCCCGGGCAGGCGCGCAGGCCCTCACCCGTTTCCGGGGCAGCATTGGCTTGCAGGAACGGGCGCCGGCCGAAGTCGACGGCGTCGGCCATGCGAAACCGCCGGGACTCGAGGTAGGCGCACGCTCCGCACCCCGTGCAAAGCTGCCGCTCCACCACGTCAGATACCGACCGGATCGTCACGCATCCCTCCGCCTCGACGCACTTCCATGTACAACCGCCCCGCATACGCGGTCTCACGCGTTTTTCGGGGTGCGATTGTGCTACACGCGATTTACGGTAGCAAACCTCCACTTAGATTAGTAGAGCCATATACAAGAAATTAGCAACCTAATCGATCGTCATCGATCAACATATTTATTATTTTCTAATATTATGAACACAAATACCAACAACCGTGGTTATCTTGCGCTCGACCAAAAACGCAATAACATGTTCGCCATCACAAAACACCGAAGCCGACAACCACAGCCCTCACCCACCCAACAACCAAACAATAATTAAATGATTATAAACTCACCCATACGAAAGAAGGCGGACAGCGCCGTCGAACATCAATTCAAGGTAAAGTCCAACGCCGGAGAAAGCCATCTAACATACAGCATCGACGAAAAATTCCTTCACCTGCTGACCGACTCGTGCGACTCTGCGGTAGTAGGCCTGCTGCTACCGGCCATGGCCGCAGGAGAAGATATTCATGTACGGGGAAGGATCTCCGAAAAGCTGCTCTATAACCTGGCGACACGGGTGCAGCGACTTTTGCGCTATTTGATGCCTTCCCTCAAGGAAATAACCATCACCGCCGACGAAATCGACGAAGACACACCGCCCTACCCCACCGGCGTGGCGACCGGATTCTCCGGAGGTGTCGACTCCTACAGCGTCCTTGCGGATCACTTCCAGCCGCACACGCCAAAGAGCCTCAAAATCACCCATTTGCTCTTCAACAACGTAGGCTCGCACGGTATGGGCGGCAAAAAGCTGTTCGAGCAACGCTTCACCCGCCTCCTGCCGGTGGTAGAACGGCTGGGCTTGCCGTTCATCACGATCGACAGCAACCTCGATTCCTTCTACGGGCGCGGCCTCGGCTTCGAGCAAACCCACACGTTGCGCAATTTATCGGCCGCGCTGCTCCTCCAGAACGGCATTCGTCGCTACATATACGCCTCCAGTCTCCACTATACGGATGTTCACGTTGGCGCTGGCAAAAAAATATCCGCCATCGAACTCATCCTGCTACCCCTCGCTTCCACCCATCGACTCGAAGCGTTCCTCGCGGGAGCCGAATACACGCGAGTGGAGAAAACACTGCGGGTGGCGACGATCCCCGAGTCGTACACGTCGTTGGACGTATGCACCAACCCCAACAACACCAGCGGCTACACCAACTGCGGCGCTTGCTCGAAGTGCCTGCGGACATTGCTCACGCTCGATATCGTGGGCTATATCGACCGCTACCATGCTTCCTTCGATCTAAGCGCCTACTACAAGCATAAGAACGATTTCATTGCCCGCATCCTTTCGAGCTCCGATCCGCTATTGAAAGAACTGGTCCGGTTCGCCAAAGACAGCAACTACCCATTCCCGGTCACATCGAAAATTTTCAGCAACCCGATCCTCTACAAAGCGGCACGAAAACTGCGAAAGGCCACGACCTTGGCAATGGAGCGTGCCAGGAAACCGGCCAAAGAAGGCGCCCTCACTCAGCGGTGAGCGGCGCCTCATCACCCTCCGCACCGCCCCCACCCGCCTTACGCCTGACACGTTGCCGTTGACCGGAGACACCGGCCGTCCTATCGGCCGGCGCTTACCAGCCCCTCCCGCCGGCACTTGGATGGCCGCTGCCACCGACCGCTCCACGACACGGAAGTGCAAATGTCTCAGCCTGTGATGAAGCGCACAGTAGTAACTCATCGGGGGCGCCTACACTGATCTCAACCACAAGAATTTTTTGTTTCGGCTGCGTTTCTTGGGGGGAACGTGATAAGACCGGTCGCGTACTTATGCCTGGCCTTGTTTCTGTCCGCCTGCAGCGCTGACAAAAATAATGACAGCGGAATGATAGAAGGCGCCCCTCCTGTTTCCTCGCCTGATCGTCCTCAAGCGCCTCGACCTCCCGATCAAACCGAAAATAGCGATTTACTTCTCGAGTTCGAGTACGATCTCAGCGAAATAGAACCGCTCCGCATTATCGGATATCGCGTCTATGCCAACGGCAAAAAGATCTGCGAGTCATTCAATCCCTACATCTTGTATGTAACGCGCGCCCACTGCGACGAACAGGCACTCGCGGAGCTACCCCGACCTGCGCTACTGACCATGACGGCGCTGGCCAACAACGGCGAACTGCAGGAAAGTGCCCACTCGGATATTTTTATGCTTAATTGATGATTTTCGTCCGCTGCATCGCGGCATGGACGCTTTCAACCAGCAAATGGTTTCTTGAATAAGAATAGAATCTTATGCAGCACGTCGATCAACAGAACGCTATGCGAAGGTCGCCTCCAGCGAGCGCATTCTCCACTCGGCCTCTGCGCCGCTACCTGATCGGCCTGTTGGCGTTATCGGCGTTGGGCCCTATCGGCAACGCCATGGCCGGCCAAGGCTGTGACTGCGGCTCGACCGACCCGCAAGCGCCGTGCAGCAGCGACACCATTTCCGTTACAGTCCCAGCGCTGCGTTCCGGGCCTTATTACCCGGCGGAGTTCACATGGACTTTCCGTTCCGACGGCAAACCGGTCTATTGCGGCCGTTTCGCCAACGGCGACTACTGGGTAGCACCGCGGCCGGGCGCCGTGGTGGAGTTGCTGGGGGTTAGCGGCAACGGCCGGATCACGGTCGACGCCGATCCGGTGATCGAATCGCTCGGCCTGCTGGACGGCAGCCGCCGCTACGGCAACCACGATCCCAAACAAAACGTGCTGTCCTCGCTGCCGGCGCGCTTCAGCGGCATCGTGTCCCTGGTCGCCGCCAAACAGCGCGACGAGGCCACGGATGGCGAATGCGGCACTAAGGCCATCGTGGGCGAATGCGTCGATGCCTATCACGTGGTCACGGTGCTGGACAAACCGCCACTCAACGGCGGCCGCGACATGATCCGCCCGAACATCACCGGACGCTCCAAGGATCTGTGGCGCCTGTCCGACTTCGACTTCACGTGTCTGCCGCGAGTCTCCTATCTCAAAGGCGGCAGCCGCGAGCGGCTGGAACAGATCCGGATGCGCTGGTCGCACAGCATCGAGGCCTTCGCAGTCCGCAACCATCCGGCCGGGGTGTTCTCGGAGGGCGGACGCGCTTTCCGCGCGCACATCCTGCACCATGACTATGCGTCGGGCATGGCGCAGACCTACACCAACGACCTGATGAACCTCTTCTCCGCCGACCACGCGCTCGAGGAGAAACTGCCGGCGCTGGCGGCCATGATCGCGTTCGGCCTCGACATCTATCATGCCCGCTACAATCCGCCGCCCGGCATCGTCCGCAGCTGGGCGGCCGGGGCCGGTCAGCACAATGGCCAGTTCCTGCCGGCGGTGTTCGCCGCGGCGTTGATGAAAGACCCACGCTATGCCGACGTACTACGGCAAGTCGGTCCCAACACCCACGCCGAGAACGAAGCCGATCGCGGCCCGAGCGAACTCAGGCAGATCCACCGAGGCGTCAATGGCGCACTGCTGTGGGGTGACGACACCAAATTCCCCGAGCGCGAGGAAGGCGCTTATTGGGACAACCTGCTGCGCTCGCAGTGTTTCGATGGTGCGCCCGGCAAATGCAATCAGTCGATCGGACCGCGCACCGCGCGCGACCCTTACGGCTACATCGACGGGCCTCCCAACCTGCCCGCCTCCGGCTACATGAACATCACCGCCGGCGTACAGCGCGGGCTGGTCGCGACCATGTTCCTGATGCCGCAGGTATGCGAGATCGTCAATTACCGGCCGCTGGTCGAGTACGTCGATCGGCTGCACAAAGTCGGCCGACTCACCGCGCCCGACCCCTGCGCGCCGCCCGATCCGCGGGAGGATCCCAACAAGTGCGACGCCTACCGGGGCGGCGTCGGCTGTCAGTACTACCGCAAGACCTGGGGGCCGGATCCGGCCAATCCCGGCCAATGCATAAAGAACGGTAAGGGGCGATTCGCGTCCCGGCACGGCGAGAAGCTCACGATCGCTTACGGCGCCACCCAGGTGGAAGCGAACTGGGAGCGCATCCGCGGCACCAGCGAGTTCTGCCTGCTGCCGCCGCGGATCACCTCCGTCCAGCCGAAATGACGCCCGGGCCGGCGGCAGCACGATCGCCGCCGCCGGCCGCCGCGCCTCAGCGCGCGGCCGGCTGCGCCATGCGCCGGAACAGCGGGTTCTTCGCCACCAGCTCCGAGTAATTGCCGCTGTCCACCACCTTGCCGTCCTGCATGACGAAGATGGTGTCGCAGGCCTGCACCGTGCTGAGACGGTGGGCGATGAGGATGATGGTTTTCTTGCGGCCGAGATTGTGCACGGCATCCATGACCGCGCGCTCGGTGAGGTTGTCCAGCGCGCTGGTCGCCTCGTCCAGCAACAGCACGTCCGGATCGTGGTACAAGGCGCGGGCGATGCCGATGCGCTGAATCTGGCCGCCCGACAGGCGCACGCCTCTCTCCCCCACCATGGTGTCGTAGCGCTCCGGCAGCTGCTCCATGACGAAATCGTGCAGCTCGGCGATGCGGGCGGCGCGCTCGATCGCTTGCTGATCGCGCTGCTCGGGCGGTATGCCGAAAGCGATATTGGCGGCGATGGTGTCGTCTATCAGGAAGATATGCTGCGGCACATAGCCGATCGTCCGCTGCCAGGCGCGCAGCTTGCCGTCGTCGATCTCGACGCCGTCGACCAGTACCGCGCCGCGCTCGGGCCTGAGCAGGCCGAGGATGACGTCGGCGAGCGTGGTCTTGCCGGCGCCGCTGCCGCCGACGAAAGCCACCATGGTGTTGGCGGGAATGACCATGTTGACCTCGCGCAGCGCCGGCCGGCTCGCGCCCGGATAGGTGAACGCCAAATCACGGATCTCGATACCCTCGCGCACCCGAAGCCGCTCCGCAACGGACACCACTGTCCCGCCCGCTTCCCGCACTTGCAGCCGGCGGTGGGCATCGACCATCGCCAGCAAGGCCGGGCGCGAGTAACGAAGCTGGGTGATGGCTCCGTACAGCTGCTGCATGGCCGGCAGGATGCGCAAGCCGGCGAACGCGTACAGGCCGATCTGCGGCAGCACCGCCGTCATCCCGCCCTCACTGCCGGCGAACAGGATCAGCATCAGGCCCAACATGCCGCCGAATGCGATGCCTTCCAGCAGGAAGCGCGGCAGCGCGGCGATGATTTGGTTGGTCGCCTCCCGTCCGGAGTAGCGCTCGGCGGCATCGCGGAACCGGCGGTAGTAAACCGGCTCCAACCCGCGGATCTTGACGTCCTTGATGCCGCCAAAGACCTCTTGCGCCACGCGGAACCGCTCCCGGTTGGCGGCGATGCGCTCGCGGCCGATGCGGGTCAGATAGCGGCGCGCGCCCAGGTAGATGAGCGCGTAGCTGCCGCCCAACACGCCGCCCGCGCTCAGGGCCACCAGCGGATCGACCAGCACCACCAGAGCGACCAGGAACACCACGACCGCGAAGTGCGCCAGCGCCTTCATCGCCGGCACGATGGCGCCGTTCACGACCTTGTCGACCTCCGACAGTACGTTCCGGCTCAGATCGGCGGAGTTCTGCGAGATGAACCACGTGTAGGGCTGTCGCAGGTAGGCCGCGAGCAGCCGGCGGCCGATGCTGTAGTTGCGCATGTAGCTGAAGCGGGTGAGCGCGAACACCGTGACCGCCTTGCAGACCAGACCAAGCAGTATCACCGCCAGCAGCGCCAGCCCCAGCGTCATCAGAAACTCACGGGGATCGCCAAAGCCGAAGTAGTCGTACAGGCGCGCCATGCGCGGGTTGCTCTGCACGACCTCGGGATTGGCCAGCACCGTGACGAACGGCATGATCGAAGCCACACCGATCGCCTCGACGAAGCCCATGGCGACGGTCATCACCAGCAGCAGATAAAAGCGCCGGCGCTCATGCCGGTCGAGCAGCTCCAGAATTTTCCGGTAGGTGGCGATCATGGATGGCGGTCACCGTGCTGAAGGGAAATCGGTCAGGCATGGCCCTTGCTGCGCTTGAGCGCCGTCAGCAGCTCCAGATAGCGCTCGGTATAGCCAGCTAGCCGCGCCTCCGAACTGAGCATGGGCTGGCGCTGAGCGGCCTTGCGCAAATCGGCGACGGCCTGACGGAACTCGGCCTGGCCGGTACGGCGCGGCGGAATGAAACGCCGCCCAGGGTCCCACCACCCGCGCGCCACCAGGATCCGCTGCACCTCGACCTTGCAGCGCTTCTTGAACGAATAGTTGCGCTCGACCTCATAGAGCGAGGTGACGTGCGACGGCTGGTAGTCGAGCGCCACCGTCGCCAGCCAGTCGCGCCACTTGAACTCGTTGATGAAGTCGTAGCCCTTCACCGGAATCCACGGAATGCGCAAGGCATCGGCCACGATCGCGCCGTGCATCGCCTCGCACAGCAGAACCTCGCAGCCGAGCATGGCCTCCAGCACCCGGTCCACGTCCCACTGCGCGCAGATGTGCTTGAACCCCAGCTCGGCGCAGACCCGCTCCCAGTCGTAGCAGTAGGAGCTGAAGTGATGGGGCATGAAGCCGATGCCTTCGCGGCGCGCCGGCGTCGGCACATCCACCGCGCGGATCAGCACCGCGGCGTCGGTGAGCGCCAGCTTCGGGTCCAGCCCCAGGGCCTTGGCCGTGCCCGGCCCCCTCACCGCATGGAACACGAAGTTGTCGCGGGGATCCGGATAGGAGCCGTAGCCGACGCCGGAGCCGAACACGTGCTTGGGCACGTCCTTGCGCAGGCTGCTGGTGAGGATGGTGCCGATGCCGACGAACAGCTCGTCGTCGCTGCCGTCCAGCACCTGCGGATACAGGCGCCGCCACAGCCAGACATTCAGGTCGTCGCCGAAATTGCCTTGCGGATCACGGTAATAATGCAGTCTCACGGTCGGTTCTTCCTTGGACCTCGAGGCGGGATCCCGCTCCTTGCCCCGGCCTGAGCGGCAGGTGTTACTCGAAACCGAGGCGCCGGGCGATCTGCGGCCCGGACTCCCGCTCGAGCGCGCGCGGCGCGCGCTTGCGCAGGTAGGCCCGCAGCCGGTGCCGGTACAGCGGATAACCGAAACGCGTCAGCGGTACCACGGTGGTCGCGATCGGCAGCCGCGCCCCCCACTTCCTGGCCATGAACCGATAGGCCGCGGTGTAGGCGCCCGCCAGGGTCTTCACCGGGCGGCTGTTGTGCACCACCGGCAAGTGCAGCACGTAGGCGCCGAAGCCGGCGGTGAGCGCGGTCTGAACGATATCGGTGCCGTACAGATGGAAGCCGGGCAGCGCGGGGTCGAAGCGCAGGCGCGGATCGCGGCGCAGGATGATGACCAACTCGTCCAGGGCGCCGACCGCCACCGGCTCGTCCAGACGGCCGCCGAGCAGCCTGCCCAGGCCGGTCGACCAGCACTCGCCGACGTGCTGCCCGGTCGGCGTGACGCCGTAGACGCCGATCACCCCCCAATGGGGATGGCTGACGTCCAGCGCGACCAGCGCCTTATCCAAGCGCGCGAGCCAGCCGGCCGGCAGATAGACGTCCTGATGGGCAAAGATGGTGACATCGCCGTCGCTGGCGTCCAGGCCGCGGTTGTACGCTTCCGCCGCCGAGCGGCAGCCGCGCATTTCCAACACCGGCCCGGTCAGAGCCAAGTCCGGCGACTGGGCCAGGTTGGCGGCCAGTATCGCGTCGTCGTTGACCGCGGCGACCACCCGGTAGTTACGCGACAGCTGCATCGGTGCTAGCCCTCCCGCCGTACCATCGTTTCCAGGTCGCTGCGTCGGAACTCGCGGCCGGCGGCGCGCCGACCGCGCAGGCGGCGATAACCGTCAGCGCCGAGCAGACCGAGCAGCACGCATTTGGCGGCGGTGACGGGTCGAGGATCGGCGGTGAACGCGGCCCACAGAGCGGGGCCCGCGCCGCGGCGACCGCCGGCCATGGCGATCTCGGCCAGCCGCAGCCGTTGGGCGGCCAGCAGGCGCCGCAGAGTCCGTTTCTCGGCGCCGGTCAGCCCGGCAAGCCCCAGGCAGCGCTGGTACACGTACTGCAGCGCCAGCGGCGAGCGGGCCGGATCGATCCGGTGCGCCGACGACAACCCCGTGGCGGTCTTGCGCAGCGCCTTGACCAGTGGCCGGTCGATCCAGCACCAGCCGCCTTCCAGCGACAGGCGCAGGGCCAGGTCGAGATCCTCGTAAAGCGACAGGCCGGTGTCGAATCCGCCGATCTTGAGCAGCAGATCCCGCCGCGCCACGGTGGCCGACGGCGAGCAGTTGATGTGCGTCATGCCCACCAACGGCCGCGCCACCACCTTCGGACGGTCGGCGAACGGCGGCAGCCCGCGCAGCCGGAACAGGGTCGTACTCGACGCACCGGCCTCGATCAGCAGGTCGCTGCTCACCGCCGCGAGCCCCGGCTGCGCTTGCGCCGCCGCCACCACCGTCGCCAGGTAGTCCGGCGCCCACTCGTCGTCGGAATCGAGAAAAGCCACCCACTCCCCGCGGGCCTCCTCGATGCCGCGGTTGCGGGCCGCGCTGACCCCGGCGTTGGCTTGGTAGATGTATCGCAAGCGCTCGCCGTACCCTGCCAGCAAGGCGCCGGTATCGTCCGTGGACCCATCGTCGATCACGATGAGCTCGTAGTCGGTGTAGGTCTGCCCCAGCACACTATCGACCGCGTCGACCACGCAGGCGCGCCGGTTGTAGGTGGGAATCACGACCGAGACCGTGGGCCGTTTCATGAAACCTCCCGCAGCGGCGCTACCCGCTGTTGCGCCGCCGCTCGCACCCGCGCGCAGATGGCGTCGATCTGTTCGTCCAATAACCGGCGCACGGCGGGCAGATGCCGCGCCAGCCGCTCCCGGACCGCCGCGCGCTGCTCGTAGGCGTGCAGCAGATCGGCGATCAGCTCGTCGGTGGAAGACACGCGCGGATCTCGGACCTGCGCCCGCTGGCCGCAGCTTTCGAACACGCCGGCAGTCTTGCCGCTGTAGGCGATCGCCGCGGTCGGCACGCCGCTGGATAACGCCGCGATGGTCGAATGCATGCGCGTGCCGCAGAACCAGTCGACCTGGGAAATCAGCCACTTCACTTGCGACTGATCGAGATCGGCGGGCGCGATCCGCAAGCGGTCCGGGCCGTGGCCGCACTGGGCCGCGACGTCGATGCAGGCACCCAGGTCGGACTCGTAGTGCCCGGGCTTGTCCATGACATGCGGAATCAGCAGCACCCGCGCCGAGCTGCGGCGGATCAGGCCGTCGACCAGGGCGCAGACCACACGGCGGTAGTCCGCCTTGAAGCGGTAGCGGCGGCGCGCGGCCTGCGGATCGTTATAGATCAGGCCGCTCACGTTCAGCCCCACGAGCGGACGCTCGGCGGTTTTGTCAGCGAGCCACTGCCGCAAGCCGGGGTCGAGGCGATCGGCGGCAGGTGTCGGGCGCAGGCCGAACGCCATGTCCACCCCCTGTCGATGGCGGGCCGGATCGAAAGCGGGCCCGGCAAGCGCCATGAGCGCCTCGAAACTATCGGGATCGCGCGCCCAAGCCATGTCGGCCTGCGCCACCACGCGCGCAGCCCGGGTGCGCACGTCGGCCGCCTCGAAGGGGCCGTAAGTCTGCGGCAGCAGGATCAATGGCTTGCGCCGGGCCAGCGCGATCGCTTTCGGCCGCCAGATGTTGTCGAAGCGCTCCCGCCCGTAGATGTCGCTGAAACTGTCTCCGCCGGAGATGTCGAGCACCGCGTCGCACTGGTCGATCAGCCGCACCGCTCGATTCAACATGCCGCCAAGCCCCCCCATCCGCGCGCTCAGCGTCATGGTCAGCAGGTTCTCCGGGCGGTGATAGCGGCGGCCGCCGCGCGCGCCGAAGCGCCGAATCCGCAACGGACGGCCGCCGGCCGTGATCCGCTGGTCGGTGCGCAGGCCCAGACCGTTGTCGAAGACGATGAACTCCACATCGTCCAAGCGCTCGCTCAGCGCCGAAACCGTGCTCAGGAACAGCGCCGACACCCCCATGTTCGGCGTGTCCGGCGCGGCGCCGAACAAAGCCAGCCTGATCCCGGCAACCCCCCCCACCGCAGACATCCCTGTGCTCCACTCCCGCCGCTAGTAGTAGCGATTGCGCGACACTTCCGCCTTGTTGAGCACCACCCCCAGCAGGTTGATGCCCGGCAGATGGCGCAGACTCTCCTGAATATCGGCCTTGGTGCACTCGCCGTTGCCCACTACCAGCAGCACACAATCGATGTGCGGCGCCACCGCCATCACGTCATCGGCATTGAGCACCGGCGGCAGATCGAACAGGACGATGCGGTCGTCGTAGCGCTCGCGCAGCTCGACGATCAGGCTCTCGACGGCATGCGAGGCCAGCAGCTCGGCCGGCTTCGGCACCGGCCGGACGGTCGGCAGCACCACCAGGCGCGGCAACTCGGGGTTATAGAAGGCCTCGTGCAGCTCGGCCTCGCCGGCAAAGACGTCATTGAGCGAGGTCTGCACCTTCAACCCCAGATACTCGGCGACCCGCGGCTTGCGCAGATCGAAGTCGACCAGCACCGCGGTTTTCTCGGTCTGATGAGCGATGCTCATGGCGAGATTGACCGCCACCACGGTCTTGCCGGAACCGGGGACGGGCGAGGTCACCGCCAGGGTGCGCCAGCCCTTCTCCTCCATCCTGCGCAGCACCTGGGTGCGCAGCAGATCGAAGGTGGCGCTCATCGGATCGTTCTTGTTGTAGGCGACGATACGGTGCCGCTCCAAATGCGCCGCGTCGACCGCCACGATCTTGGTCTGGCTGTAGCGGATGGGCTCGGCGCCGGCCATCGCCTGGAAGGTCCGGCGCGGCATGATCGGACGCGTCGCCCGCGGCGATTTGGCATCGGCCGACTGGCGACGCACCTTGTCGATGGCTTGCTTGATTCTTTCCATGATTCGGCCCTCAGCCTAACCGCGCCATGATTTTGTAGACGAGCAGGTCAAGCGGCATGTACAGGAAGTGCACGGCCGCCAGCCCCACGATGAGGAGAAGCGAGAAAACGGCGATGAGCGTGATCAGCTTGCGCCGACGTCGGCGGCGCTCGCTCTCGGTGCTGATGTAGGGGATGGACACCAGCGGCGGCTGGCGGATGATCGCGCTCAGCGCCTTGGCGCCGCGCACCCGCTGGTTGAGCACCTCCAGCAGGAACGCCAGCCCACCGGACGAACCGACCGCCGCCATGAAACCGACCAGGGCCAGCTTGTGCCGGTTTGGCCGCACCGGCGCATCCGGCCGCACCGGCGGCTCCAGCAAGGTGAAGCGCTCGGCCCGCTGCTCCTCCTCCAGGCTCTCCGCCATCTCGGCCTGCGCCTGCTTGGCCCGCACCTCGTCGTACTTACGCCGCGCGTTCTCGTGATCGCGCGTCAGCATATAGATCGCCCGCTCGACCTGCGGTGTCTGCAGGATCTGCTTCTCGACCTCGGCAAGGCGGGCGCGCACGGCTTCCTGCTGCTTGAGCAGCATGGCGCGGCGCTCCTTGACCGCGTCGATCTTCATCTGCACCTGAGCGCGCAGCAGATCGCTGCCGGTCATGGCGACCGCGCGGTTGGCGTCGGACTGCGCCCCCAGCTCCTTCTCGAGCTCGGCGATACGGGCTTCGAGCTGTTTCACATCGGGATGGTCGGGCGTATAGCGGTTCTTCCAGGCGGCCTGCTGCGCCCGCAGCTGCTGCAGCTCGGCGGCCGGTCCGGACGCCGCCCCGGCAGGCTGGCCGCGCAGGCCGGCGTTCACCGCCGCCAGCTCCAGCTCCAGGAAGCTGCGCTCCTCGTCGTTGGCCTTGAGGTCGCGCTCGATCGAGGCAAGCTGCGCCTCCAAGCGCTGGTGCATCGCCATGCGCAGCTGCAGATGCTCCGGCAAGGCGTCGGCGTGCTGCTGCTTGTACTGCGCCAGCTGCTGCTCCAGCTTCTCCAGCTCCCCCTTCAGACGGGCGGCCTCGCGCGCCAGGAACTCGGTGGTCTCGCTGGCGCGTTCAGAACGGACCTTGGCGTTCTCGGCCAGGAACAAGGTCACCAGCTCGTTGGCGACACGATAGGCGATGTCGGGCGAGCGGTGCTCGAACGACACCTTGAACGCGATGATGTCGCCGCCCCGGCGGCCAGCGCGCGCGCTGATCAGCTCGACATCGACATTGCGCTCCAAGGCAGTGACGATTTCAGTCGGCGACCAGGAGGCGCCACCATCGCCGTACAGCCGATAGCGCTCGTTGATCCGCAACAGATTGTCGCGGGTCATGATGCGCTGGCGGATGATCTGGATCTGCTCCTCGGCGCGCCCCTTGACCGTGCTCTGGACCAGTTCCGAAGGTATCTGTTGGGACTCCACCAGAATGGTGCCGGTCGAACGGTAGATCGGCGGCAGCGCCACCGCTATCACCACCGCGACGGCGAACACCAGCAAAAACGTCGCGATCATCAGCGGAGCGCGGCGACGGAGGATGGCGAGATAGTCGTTGAGGGTGAGTTGAGCGTCCGCTGCCATAACCACGCGTCCTAATTCGATGACCAAGAATAAGAAACGGTTAGTCTGACGATATGCCCGTGAACCGTCGGCGCATGCTCGTCGTCGCGCAGGCGGTAGTAGTACGAAAGACCGCCTGTCCAACTGGGCGCCAACCGGCGGCTGACGGAAGCACCGGCCCCGCAGAGCACCGAGTCGGCGGCGGCGCGCGCGCGCCGACAATTGACATGGCTCGCCAGCCTGGTTCTGTCGTCCATCGCATAGCCGAGCCCCAGGCGAGCCGAGTCGGTTTCGACGAAACCGCCATAGGCGCTGGCGGTGATGGCGCGCCGCAGACTGCCGGAAACCTCCAGCCGCTGCGCGCGGTAGCCGAACGCTCCTCCACCCTGCCAATGGATGCCGTCGCCGTCGGGCGAACGGTGGTTACCGCCGATGTCGAAGGAGACGTTGAAGTTGTCGCTCAGACGCCGGCTCACCCCCAGCACGGCGCTGGTGCTGTAGTAATCGTCCCGGTTGTCGGGGTCGTTCCGGATCCAAGAGGCCCGGGTGAAAACGCTCGAACGCGGGTCGAGCTCGTAAGCGAGGCTCACCGCGACATTCTGCTCGCCATAGTCCGGCAGGTTGCCGCTGTTCTGCTCGACCGCGCGGACCCCGGCATCGACGCCCAGAGTCCAACGCGGCGCCAAGGCATGCGACCAGGCGAGGCTTACGCTGCCGACCTCACGCGACCCGCGTCGACCGTACAAGCGCGGATCGTCGACCGGCGCCTCCGGCTCGTCCGGCACGACCGGCCCCTCCTCCTGCGGCTCCTCCGGTTCTGCTCGCTCGAACCAGCGCAGCGAGGTCTTGGCGTAGCCGACCCGCAAACCGACACTCCCCCGCGGGTTGGCCCGTCGCCAGCCGAGGAACACGGATGGATCGTTGCGGTCGGACGCCACGGACTCGGTGGAGCGCTCGAACAACACGTTGCCACCCAACTCCAGCGAATCGCGGCCATCCGACCACGACAAACCGTAGCTGGGCCGCACGACACCGATCCAGGCGGACTCTTCGTCGTTCGCAACCAGATGCACATTGCTGTCGTACTCGCCGCTCACCGCGAGAGACGCGGAATGCCGCCAGCTGCCGGCCGCCGCGACGGCAGGGAACAACAGGCAGCCCGACAGCAGCGCCGCCCAGCGCACCATAGTTTTCACGTCCATACGCGCCCCCACGCGCATCAACGGCACGCGCGAAGTCACGGAACGAGAATCGTGTCGCCTGGCTTGAGCAGCACGTTCGACTTGAGATTCTGACCTTTGATCAGATCGTCGTAGCGAACCGGCAGCACTTCTTCCTTGCCTGCGGAAGTACGGACGATTCGGATGCTGTTGCCGCTCGCGAAGGTATCCAGCCCGCCGGCCATGCTGAGCGCCTGCATGACGGTCATCGGCCCGTTCAGAACCACCGGGCCGGGACGGTTGACCCGCCCGATCACGTAAACCTGATTGCCATCGATGGCCGTCACCACCACGGTCACGATCGGCTCGGCCAGATACTTGCGCAGGCGCGACGCCAGCTCGGCCTCCACCTGGACGGTGGTCAGCCCCGCGACCTCCACCCGTCCCGCCAGCGGGAACGTGAGGCTACCGTCCGGCAGCACCCGCACTTCACGCTGCAGCGCTTCTTCCCGCCACACCGAAATGAGCACGGCATCCCCCGGCCGCAGCCGATATGCACGATCGTCGTCCGCAGCGAAAACCGAGGAGGAAATCAGCATGAAAAGCAGGGCAAGGAAGGGTATAGCTTTCATAGCCATTTAGAATCGTCCATTGATATGGGCTTATGCTAACCGCAAAAACAAAGGGGCCACAAGGCCCCTTTGTACAAACTCAGACAATTCTAATATTAGACAGAAACCACTTCGTTTTTCTGTCTGGCGAGCTTCTTGCGGCCGATCACACCGGCACCCAGCAGGGCCGAACCGAACAGCAAAGCGGCACCCGGCAGCGGAGCGGCACTGAAGTTGCCGTGGACGCTGGCATAGCCATCCGTCACCAGCTCAAGGATGTAATTACCCTTGGTGATGAACTGCTTGAGGCCCCAGACGAAGAACTCCCCCACCGAACCGATCTCGGTAGCGACAGCAATCGGGCTGCTCGGATCGAAGCCACTGAAGGTATCGTCGGTCTGATAAAGCCGCATCGATACCACATTGACGGGCGTGGAGCTGGCACTCGCTTCCAGCGTGCCGCCGGAGCCGGTGAACCGGATCGGCACCCAGAGGGTCAGATCCGCGGGATCGACGAAATCGCCCTCCCAAGTAATAGCGCCATGGTTCCCCAACTCCACCACCGGAACGACGGTGGCAGCCATCGTCATGGGCGCCGCAAGCATCAGAACGGCAGCACACAGTCCCTTGAACATGCTCTTCATAAATTCCCCCTTAATTGCGGTAGCGGCACGCCGGCTGACATAAACAAAAGCCACCCCGCCAGGTTGTCGACCACTACAGCGCATGCCGCTGGGGAATGATCGTTTTTGATCGCAGGTGCAGCAATGGCCCAAATAGACTAATTAGCGGAGCATGCCGTGCGAAGGGATTATTAGATAATTCTAATCTACTAAAGAATAGCCGGCCGCCGGCCCGGACCGCCGGTCAATAAGCGTTTCTATCCCGAAACATCATGAGCGCCGTCCGGACGATGATCCGGATGTCCAGCCACACCGACCAGTTGCGCAGGTAATCCAGGTCGTAGGCGATCCGCCGCTCCATCTTCTCCAGCGTATCGGTCTCGCCGCGAAGGCCGTTGACCTGGGCCCAGCCGGTGATGCCGGGCCGGGCCTTGTGGCGGATCATGTAGCCCTTGATGAGCTTGCGGTACAGCTCGTTGTGCGCGGTGGCGTGCGGCCGCGGCCCGACGATGCTCATACGCCCCTGCAGCACATTGATGAACTGGGGCAGCTCGTCGAGCGAGGTGGCGCGCAGGAAGCCGCCGATCGGCGTCAGACGTTGGTCGTTGCGGACCGCCTGGCGGACATCGTCGCCGTCTTCGGTGACGGTCATGCTGCGGAACTTGTAGACGACGATCTCGCGCCCGTCGAGACCGTAGCGGCGCTGCTTGAAGATCACCGGACCGGGCGAGGTGACCTTCACGGCGACGGCGATGGCCAGCATCACCGGCCAGATCATGCTGAGGATCAGCAACGCCAGCACGACGTCGGTGACGCGCTTGGCGATGCCGCTATACCCCTCGAACGGCGAATCGCATACCGAAATCACCGGTATGCCGCCGACGTGATCGAAGCGCGCCTGGATCAGGTCGAACACGAACATGTCGGGCACGAAGAACACCGACGCCGTCGTGTCGCGCAGCGAGTCCAGCAGGCTGACGATGCGCGGCTGCGAGGTCATCGGCAGGGTGATATATATCGATTTGATGTCGTGGGCGCGCACGTACTCGGCCACATCGGCCAGCGTGCCCAGCATTTCGGCCGGGTCGACGCCGGTGCGGCTGACCGGACGATCGTCGAAATAGCCGACGAACTCCAGCCCGGTGAGCTCGCGGTCCCTCATCGCCGCCGCCAGCGACCGGCCGATGCGGGTAGTGCCGACGATCACGGCCTTGCGCCGGCCGTCGCTGGCGCGGCGCGACAGGCGCAGCAGCCAGCAGGCGCAGGCGTGGAAGCCGATCAGGACCAGCGGCGTCAGCACGGCCCACCAGACGATCAGCCAAATGTCGAGCAGCTGGCCGGTGCCGGAAACCTGGCCGATGCCGACCATGATGCCTAGCAGCGCCAGCCAGCGACCGATAAATGCGGCAATTTGCTTATACGGCGCGGTACGGCCTAGAAAGAGCGTCGTTCCGTCGAGGATATAACCGGCCAGCAGAAAAGCGACGACGCCGGCCACGAATTCGAACCCGGATACGTCGCCGTGACGCAGGTACGCCAATGCGAAAAGCATCAGCGCCACCGCCAGCGGATCGATGACCGTCTTGAATAGAACGAACAGCGGCGACGTGCGTTCCAGCGCCCCCAGCCGCGGCCCCAACAGCGAAGTCCAGGGCACACGGATCGCCGGCGAGTCGCCGTCGCCCCGCCGCTCGTCCCTCTCCCGAGAATCCTTGCCCGCTTGTCGATCCCTGCCGGTGGCCTGCTCCACGCTCACATCCATATGCCGACGTCCTGCCAGTGATCCGCGCTGCGCCGTCCCTTGCGCCGATCTGGGCGGAACTTCCTTCCGCCCGCGCACCGCGCTGAAATATTACAGCTACTACAAGGTATTCTGAATCGCTTTTAATTACGCCACGTATTTTATCTAATCGCCAGCCCCGTGCGTACCGAACGGCGCTCATTTTGCGGCGAGCGCGGACATATTCACATTAATTGTTTATTATTATTTAATAATAAACATTCGGTTCTTGCGCCGTAGAGCCTGATCGAGCACGGCACGCACCATCCGCGGATCGCGGAGTATCGATACGCGCCTTCGGTCGCCGAGCCGTGAGGCGGAAACGGGGAATCCGGGGCGGCGGCTAGGACTGACCAGACCTGAAGGCGGCGAAGCGAACGCTTCCGAGCCGGAAAATAAAAACGCCCTGTTCCTGACCGGAACAGGGCGCTCATCTGAAACTGGTAGCGGGGGTAGGATTTGAACCTACGACCTTCGGGTTATGAGCCCGACGAGCTGCCAGACTGCTCCACCCCGCAACTGGAGTGCCGATAATGTACGGCAAGCGAGGTCGTGATGCAAGCCCCCTCCCCATCGAGCCGTCCGCGCCAACGGCCACGCGCCGCGCCTACGGACAACCGACCTGGCCGGGCGAGCGGACGACGGCCACCCACGGGAGGTGGCCTTATCCACATCTCGCAACGCTCGTCTCACGCCGCTCCGGTTCCTCATCGAGACACCACACAACAACGTAACGCATTGTTTTTATTGGGCAACCATTCCATGCTCAAACTGTCGCCAGAATGAGACCGGGCCAAGCGGGACGCGGATTTGCGAGGCGTATCCAGGGATTGCTCACAGACTTATCCACAGGTTTTGTGGACAACCGACGATCGCATCGTCCACTCAACCACTTGCCTCATTCTGATAAACCGCTATGCCAACTCTGGTCGCCAAGCGCTGTCAGCGGTGTTCATGTTGCCCCCGCTCACAGCGCCTCGATGCACTCCGCCATGCGCAGCTGCGGAAAGAACCGCTCGCCGTGGACGGTCACCGGCCGCTGGTTGAGCCAGAGCGACACGGCCACCGGGTCCAGCGCCAGCGAGTCCAGACTCTGCTCCAGCACGTCTTTCAGATCCTGCTGCGCCACGCGGATCGTCGCCATCACCGAACGGTCGGTGCCGCGCACGCAGCGCATCGCCCCCAGCGCCAGCTCCACCCGCCGCAACCGCGCCAGGTCCGTGCCGTCGGCTTCCAGCACGGCCAGATACAGCATGCGGTGCCAATGGCGCAGCGCGAGCAGCTGCTCCTTGCGCACGCCCGGCAGGAACAGCAGATAACGGCTGGCGTTGTGGCAGAGCAGGACACATTGGCGGCGGCCGAAGCGGAATAGATGCCCATGCCAGCTGCCGAGCGGGCTGAGCTCCTCCAGCGGCGGATCCGCCACGTCCGGCAGGCGCTCGGCCAGCGACCGGCTACAGTAGAGAATCATGTCCCTGACCGTCCTTCGACTCGATCCTTCCCGGTAATGCTAGCCGGTCGCGTCCGGGATCAAACGCCGCGCCGAGCACTTTATTCGCCGTCGACCGATACACAGCCCGCCATATCCCCTACACTGGACGCGGCCGTCCGACGACGGCCATTCACGCACACAACGAACTCGACACCAGGAGGAAGCAATGGGGACTCGGCTCCAAGGCAAAGTGGCGATCATCACCGGCGGCACCAGCGGCATCGGCGAGGCGACGGCTCGCAAGTTCGTGGCCGAGGGCGCCTCGGTCGTGATCGCCGGGCGCAACGCCGACAAGGGCGAACAGCTAGCGCGCGAGCTGGGCGCGCAGGCCATGTTCCATCGCACCGACGTGACCCGCGAGGCCGACATCGCCGCGCTGGTCGACGCCACCGTGGCCCGCTTCGGCCGGCTGGACTGCCTGTTCAATAACGCCGGCGGCCCGGATCGCGGAACGCTCGAGACCGCCACCGAGGAGGATTTCGACTACACCATGCGGCTGCTCGCCGGCAGCGTGGTGTTCGGCATCAAGCACGCCGCGCGGGTGATGAAGGCTCAGGGCGGCGGCAGCATCATCAACAACTCCAGCATCGCCGCGCACCGCACCGGCCAGGGCGGCTACCTGTACTCGGCGGCCAAGGCCGCGGTCAGCCACATCACCCGCCTGGCCGGCCTGCAGCTGGGACCGCACGGCATCCGCGTCAACGCCATCTCGCCGGGCGCCATCGCCACGCCGATCTTCTGGGGCGGCTCGGCCCGCGCCAGCACCCTCAGCGAGGAGGAGAACCAGCAGAAGCTGGCCAAGCTGGAGCGCAACCTGGCCCGCGCCACGCCCACGCCGCGCGCCGGCCTGGCCGACGACATCGCCAACGCCGCGCTGTTCCTGGCCAGCGACGAGGCGAGCTTCATCAACTGCCACGACCTGGTGGTGGACGGCGGCCGCATCGCCATGTTCAACGAAAAGCCGGCCGGCTGAGCCACGGCAGCGCGGATCTCGGAAGAGCGTTACAACCGATAACGACAAGGTATCGCTATGAGCAATCCGTCGATCAGCCGTTTCCGGGTGGCGGCGTTGACCGACCTGCCGGAGGATCTCCGCGCCAGGATTCTCGCCATCCAGGAGAAAACCGGCTTCGTGCCCAACGTGTTCCTGGCGCTGGCCCACCGGCCGGCGGAACTGCGGGCGTTCTTCGACTATCACGATGCCCTGATGGAGCGCGCTGGCGGCCTGACCAAGGCCGAGCGCGAGATGATCGTGGTCGCCACCTCCGGCGCCAACAACTGCCAGTACTGCGTGGTGGCGCACGGCGCGATCCTGCGCATCCGCGCCAAGAATCCGTTGCTGGCCGATCAAGTCGCCATCAACTACCGCAAGGCCGACATCACCCCGCGCCAGCGGGCGATGCTGGACTTCGCCATGAAGGTGGCGTTGCGCTCCCAGGAGATCGACGACCGGGATCTCGCCGCGCTGCGCGAGCATGGCTTCAGCGACGACGACATCTGGGATATCGGCGCCATCGCCGCCTTCTTCGCCATGAGCAACCGCCTGGCGAACATGGCGTCGATCCGGCCCAACGACGAGTTCTATCTGATGGGGCGGCTGCCCCGCTAGAACTCCCTGCCTGCCCACGCGGTCGCGCCGCGCCCGGCCCTCAGGCCGGGTGCGGCCGGTCCGCTCAGCCCTCGACGTAGGCCCAGATTTCGTCCTGGCGCCGCGCCCATCCCTCCTGCTCCAGCTTGAGCAAATGCGCCAGCAGCGAACGCGCCGCCAAGGGATGCACCGCCGGCGGCACGTCGTCGTAGGCCAGCGGCACCAGCTCCGCGATCGTGCCCCGCGCGCGGCTGCGCAGCGCCTGCAGCACCTTGGCCTCGCGCGCCAGGCGATGCGACACCAGGCGGTCGATCACCGCGTACGGCTCGTCCATCAGGAAGCCATGGGCCGGCGCCAGGTAGGCGATCTCCAGGTCGTGCAGCGCCATCAGGGAATCGAGGTAGGCGCGCATATCGCCGTCCGGCGGGCTGATCACCACCGTCGAGCCCTGCATGATGTGGTCGCCGGTGAACAGCATCCCCTCCTCCTCCAGCAGATAGCAGAGATGATTGGAGGCATGGCCGGGGGTATGGATCGCCCGCAGGGTATAGTCGCCGATGGTCAGCCGCTCGCCGTGGCCGAGCACCCGGTCGGGGCGGAAGCTCTGGTCCTGCGACGGGTACGGCGGCGGCGGCATGCCCAGCACTTCGGCGCCGGTGGCGGCCTTGAGCCGGGCCGCGCCGGGCGAATGATCCATGTGCGTGTGGGTGACCAGGATCCAGCGCACCCGCCCGCCGCAGGCCTGCAGTAGGGCCTGCAGATGGCGGTCGTCGTCCGGACCGGGATCGATCACCGCCAGCTCGTCACCGTCGCCGATCAGATAGGTATTCGTGCCAGGGCCGGTCATGAAGCCGGGATTGGGCGCGGTCAGGCGCCGCACCCGCGGCGACAGGCGCGTGACCACGCCCGGCACGATCTCATAGGCGGCGCTGCCGGTGTTGTCCGGATCGAGCTTGGCCAGCTCGGCGTACACTGGATCGCCTTTGTGGAACACCCGCGGCCCGTCGCGGCCGATGCCGGTGCGCGGCAGGTTGACGACCACCGGCCGCGGCGCGCGCAGGTGGCGCATCAACGCCTCGGTGCTGTCGAACCCGACCAGGGTCTTGATGGTGCGGATGGTCGGCGAGCTCAGCGGCAGCTCGCCGCGGCGATGCCGCTCCAGCGCCTGTTCCGGGCTGATCCACAGGTGCGCCACCGTCTCCTTGCCGTCATGGCAGCCGAGTTGATCGGCCGGCGCCGTGGCCACGAAAAAGCGCGTGTCGTAGCGGCGCGGCGGCCCGGGCGGGGTGATCCAGTGCGCCAGATACGCCAGCCTATCCAGCGCCAGACGCAGGCCGTACTGGCGGCACAGGTCGGCCAGACTCAGCTCGCCGGCGCACAGGCGGGCGCGCAGCTCGGCGTAGTCGAGCGGCCGGCCGTGCTCGGATTCGGCCAGCAGCAGCCCGGCCTCCTCGAAGCACTCCCGCACCGCCGCCACCAGGTAGCTCAAACCGCCGCGCTCCAGCCCCAGCAGCCGGCTGGCGGCGGCGTCGTCCAGCCCGCGGCAGTAAGCGTGCAGCTCTTCGGAAGCGTCGGCGGGGTCGACCGCGCCGCCGGGAAAAACGTAAACCCCGGGCATGAACACCGCGGTGTGCGTCCGCTGCAGCATGAAGATCTCGATGCCGTCAGCGGCATCCCGGGCGAGGATCAGGGTCGCCGCCGGGCGGGGAACCAGTGTCGTTTCGGCCATCTCGGGCTCTCTTTGGCTAGGTTTCGGGCTCTCTCCTCGGCAACTTTCCAACCGCGCGCCGACGCCGATCAATCGCCGTCATCCTTGGAGCGCGCGACCGAAAAACCGCTCCCAATGGCACCACATTCGGCGCGCGGACGAAACCCCCGCCCCCGCCGCGCCATTGGATTTTGCCCGTATCGCACCGAAGTCGTTGCCATAGGCAACGTCCATGGAGACCAGGAGCAGCGCATGAACGGACACGGCGATAGAGTGCGCCCGCGCCGACCGGCGCCCGGCAGCCGCCCCAGCCTCAAGGCGTTCCTGCCCTTTCTGGCGCTGGGCGTGGTGATCCTGCTGGCGCTCATCTGGATCTTTTTCCTCGGCCCGGCCGGCCGCAGCGGCACCCCGCCCGCGGACGACGGCGCGACGGCAACGGAACGGCTGGACACGCCCGCCCCGCGCGGCTGAAACATGTCCGTCGCTAGCGGCGGCGCGCCGTCGCTTTGCCCCATCCATAGCGAAATACTATCGATCCAATTCCATCAATCGATTTTCCCTAAATAGGTGCGCCCGTCATAGTTAGCTCACCACTAACGTGCTGATATAGCCGCCGCCTCCAAGGAGAAAATCCATGACCCCACGCCCGACCCTCACCACAGAAGCTGGGGCTCCGGTCGCCGACAATCAGCACTCGCAAACCGCCGGTGCCGGCGGCCCGGTGTTGCTGCAGGACGCCTATCTCATCGAAAAGCTGGCGCGGTTCAATCGCGAGCGCATTCCCGAACGGGTGGTGCACGCGGTCGGCACCGGCGCTTACGGCTATTTCGAGGTGACCAACCCGGACGTTTCCCGTTGGACCCGCATGAAAGTGTTCGAGCGGTCGGGCAAGCGCACCGACGTGTTCGTGCGCTTCTCCACCGTGGCCGGCTCGCGCGGCGCGGCCGACACCGCGCGCGATCCACGCGGCTTCGCGGTGAAGTTCTACACCGAGGACGGCAACTGGGATCTGGTCGGCAACAACACACCGACCTTCTTCATCCGGGACGGCATCAAGTTCCCCGATTTCATCCACTCGCAAAAGCCCGATCCGTTCAGCAACCGCCAGGAGCCGAACAACGTCTGGGACTTCTTCGCCAATTCCCCGGAAGCCACTCATCAGTTCACCTGGCTGTTCGGCGACCGCGGCATCCCGGCCTCCTACCGGCACATGGACGGTTTCGGCTCGCACACCTTCCAGTGGGTGAACGCCGAGGGCGAGGTGTTCTGGGTGAAGTTCCACTTCAAGGCCAACCAAGGCATCCGCTGCCTCACCAGCGGGGAAGCGGCGCGCTTGGGCGGCGAGAATCCAACCTATCTGCACGATGACCTCTGCGCAGCCATCGCCCGTGGCGAGTTCCCGTCGTGGACGCTGAAGGTGCAGGTGATGCCGGCGGCCGACGCGGCCGAGTACCGCTTCAACCCCTTCGACCTGACCAAGGTCTGGTCGCAGAAGGACTATCCGCTGATCGAGATCGGCCGCCTGGTGCTCGACCGAGTGCCGGACAACTACTTCGCCGAAACCGAGCAGGCGGCCTTCTCGCCGGCCAATTTCGTGCCCGGCATCGGCCCGTCGCCCGATCGGATGCTGCAGGCCCGGCTGTTCGCCTACGCCGACGCGCAGCGCTATCGGCTGGGTGTGAACCACACGCTGCTGCCGGTGAACGCGCCCAAGGCATCGCGCTACGGCCTGCGCAGCTACGGCCGGGACGGCGCCATGCGCTTCGACGGCAACTTCGGCGCCGTCGCCAACTACGAGCCGAACAGCGTCGACGGCCCGATCCAAACCGGCGAAGCGCTCTACAGCGGCTTCGCCCTGGAGGGCAACAGCGGCCACTACGTGCCGGTGCGCCATCGCGACGACGACGACTTCGTTCAGGCCGGAGCGCTGTACCGGCTCATGGACGAGGCCGCCAAGGAACGGTTGGTGAACAACATCGCCGCCAGCCTGGCGCAGGTGACCATCCCCGGCGTGATCGAGCGCGCCATCGCGCATTTCACCCGCGCCGACGCCGACTACGGCCGACGGGTCGCGGCGGCGGTGGCCGCGCGCCGCGGTTAGGCGTCCCTTAGCCAACGATGGCACCGCCATGAGCGGCGCCACGGAGACAATCATGCAAGAAGACCATGAACGGAAAACCAGCCTCTCGGTCCAGGACGACGCCGTGCTGGACGAGCAGGCGCTAGCCCTGGCCCAGCAAGTGTTCCAGCTGGTGCGGAACGGCGACACCGCCCAGCTGCGGCGGCTGCTCGATCTCGGGCTGCCGGTCGACCTCTGCAACGACAAGGGCGACAGCCTACTGATGCTTGCCAGCTACCACGGCCACGTTGCCACGACGGCGCTGCTGCTGGAGAAGGGCGCCGATCCGGAATTGCGCAACGACCGCGGCCAGACCCCGCTGGCCGGCGCCGCCTTCAAGGGCGACGTCGCCGTCGCCCGGCTGTTGCTGGCGCACGGCGCCGACGTCAACGGCCGCACCGCGGACGGCAAGACGCCGCTGATGTTCGCCGCCATGTTCGATCGGGCCGAGATGGTGCAGCTACTGCTAGACGCCGGCGCCGATGCCGCGGCCCAAGACCCTAGCGGACTGACCGCGCGGGCGGCGGCACTGGCCATGGGCGCGCGCACCACCCCCACGCTGCTGACGACCGCCGCTTGAGCGGCCCCGCTACGCCAGCCGCTTGATACGGATATCCTCGGCCCGCTCGATCTCCTCGGCCAGCTCCGCCAGCCGCCCCATCAGCCGCTGCCGATAGCGCTCCAGCTGGGCGTCGAGGCGCTCCAGGTAATGGGCCAGGGCGGCGGCGCTGGCGTTGGACGCCGGCGGCATCAGCCGCGCGCCGATCCGCTCGCTCAGGCTGGCGTCGCCGACGCGGATCTCGGCCAGGCGCTCGGCGATCCGCTCCAGCCGGTGCCAAGCCTCGCTCATGTGGGCCATGAACGCATATTCGGGCAGGCGGCCGGTCGGTCCCTTGGCGGCCATCAGCGCCCGCACCCGCCGCAACTCGCGCTGACAGATCTGTAGATCCGGCTGCAGCGCCGCCAGCCCAGCCAGGGCGGTGCCGATCGCGGCCAGTTCGGCCGCCAGCGCTTTCGGCGCGGCGGCCCGCGCCAGCGCTTCGGCCAGCCCCAACCCCAACCGCCGCGCGAACAGCTCGTCCAGGCGCTTGCGCTCGTTGTCGCGCGCGGTCATGGCCTCGCGCCGCTCGCGATAGACCGCCTCCGCCCGCGGCGACGGCCGATGCTGAGCGACCGCCACCGCCACCTCGGCCTCCCGCAATGCCTCGGCCGCGGCCAGATAATGCTTGCGCAGCCGGTCCATATCCGGCACCGCGCGGCGCAGCTCCGCCACCACCGCTTCCAACTCCGCCAGGCGCTCGGTCTTGCTCAGGCGCCGCGCCCGCTCGATGCCGGCCGGCACGATCACCTGCCCGGCCCAGCGGTACTCGCGGAAGTAAGTCTCCAGCGCCGCGGCGGCACGCCGCCGCGCCATCAGCGCCGCCTCCGCCGCCGCCGGCGCCACCAAGTCGGCATCGCCCACGGTCAGGCCCAGGCGCCGGTAAGTCCGCAGACTCAGTTCGCGGGCGACGGCGGGGTAATCGGCGAGCAGGGCCGCGGCCGGAGCGCGCAAGGTAAAACTCGGCTCGTCCGGCGTCGGCTGTTCGGCATCGCCGACCTCCAGCGTCTCCGCCTGGGCGAGATCCGCCAGCCACGCCAGCAAGCCGGGCAGATCGGCGCTGAGCAGCTCGCGGCCGTCGGCGGCCAGCAGCTCGGGCGCCAACCGCTCCCAGGCCTCCGCCACCACCTGCAACCGACATGCCGCCCGCTCCGCGGCGGCACGGCCGCTCACCTGCCATTGCCACTCCCGCGCAGCCCGCTCCAGGGGCCGCAGCAGCGGTTCGGCCACCCGCTCGCCGAGCGCGGCCAGCCGCTCCAGGAGCCGATGCGGCAGCCGCAACGCCGCCGCCAGCCTGACGCCGACAGCGCGGCGCCAGCCGTCCTGCCGAGCCAGCCATTCTTGCAACGCGGTATCCAGGGCATCGCGGCGGCGGGCGCCGTCGTGGCAACGGGTCAATCCTTCCCGCAGCCACTGCTGGGGCAAAGCGGTCTCCAGCGAGGCGGCCGCCGACAGCTCGGCGGCCAGCAGGCCGGCCAGCTGCTGGGTATCCAGCGCCGCCAGCACCGGCAAGCCAATCCGCAGGCTAAGCCGCGGGCGGCGCTGCCGCCACCGCCAGCACGCCCGCAGCCGCGGCTGGTCGTCGAGCACGAGATCGGGCGCCGGCACCCCCGCCTGGGCGGCGATGCGACCGACCAGATCGTGTAGCAACGGCGCCTGCTCCGGCCGCGGCGTCAACGTCCACGACCGGCGCCGCCACAACAGCGGCCGCGCCAGCCAGATCAGTACCAGCGCCGCCAAGGCCGCCGGCAGCGCGTCCAGCAGCAGCGCCGCCGCCACGCCGCGCTCCGGATCAAGGACCGGACGGGCGATCCGCACCAGCGCGAACAGCGCCAACACCAGCAGCGCCAGCGGGTACAGCCCCGGCACGAGCAGCGCCGCCCAGGCAGCCAGCGCGCGCTTGAGCCGCTCGGCACGGCTCGGCTTGTCCGGGGTGACGGTACGGGCGAACGCCCGCGCCAGGACCTCTTCGGTCAGGGCTGGCACCCCGCTCGGCTCGTCCTGCGGACGCACGACGCAGTCGGCGCCGGCGGCGAGGAACGCCTGCCGCAGCGCCTGCGCCTGCGTCAGCGACAGATCCCGGCGAACGGCCACCTCCGCTCCGCAGAACAGCCGGGCCAATTGCTGCGAGCCCAGACGGAAGCGCCGCGCCAGTTCCTCTTTCACCTGCTCGGGATCGGCGTCGGCCAGCAGCCGACCTGCGAACACCACGGAATAGAGCCGGGGCTCGGTCATGAATGGAAGCGCTCTTCGAGAAAGTTAGAGTTTTGCAGGGAAGATAGCGGAGCTCGCCCCCGAACGGTGTGGATTAAATCACTGATCGGTTGCCGCGAACGACCGCATGCCCTGTTGGCGTTGCCTACCGCCCCCACATTGGTCGCTCGACCGGACCCTATCGACAACCATCAGGGAGCGTGTCATGGCCCGATGCGAAGTCTGCGGCAACGACTATGAGCTCGCCTTTCAGGTGATCGCCGCCGGCGTCACCCACACCTTCGACTGCTTCGAATGCGCCGCGCACAAGCTGGCGCCGATCTGCCAGCACTGCGGCGTGAAGATCCTCGGCCACGGGATCGAGGCGAACGACACCTTCTACTGTTGCGCCCACTGCGCCCATGCCGAGGGCGTACGCAACGTGGTGGACAACGCCGCCCACGCGCGACCGCAGTAACCCGGCCGTCGGCCCGACGCCGCGGCGCCGGACCGACGGCGCGCCGCCCCTACAGCGCGGCGGCGGCCGGCTTGCGACGGTTGTACTGCTCGATGAAGCGCTGCATCGCTTCCTCGTCGTACTCCCGCAAGCCACTCAGCACCAGCTTCTTCTGGCCGCTGCCGACGGTGCGGCCGCCGGCGCCGAAGTGGAAGTGCAGATAGGCGTCGCCGCGCTTGCCGGCGACTTCCAGCGTGGCGTCGGCCAGCTCCAGGGTTGGATCGGCCAGATCGAGGCTGTCGAGGTCGAACGACATGCTCTCGTAGATCACCAGCGGCCGTTCGAGGTTGATCATCACCTTATGCCGAGCCATCAGCGGCGCCAGGATGTAGGGGAAGTTGTGTCCGGAGAAGGACACGTAGCTGCGGGCGATGCGCTCCACCAGCGCCGGATCGCGCGTCACCGCGCCGTCGCGCTCCACCCGCAGATAGCACTTGCCGGTCTCGTCGGTCAGCTCGATCAGCGCGCCCGGCTCGGCGGGCAGGCGCAGACCGACGTTGTCGCCGACCATGCCGGTGAAGGCGAACGACATGCGCTGGCTGAGGCCGTAGCGGCTCAGCACCAGGCAGAACAGCAAATCGCCGGGCACGCAGAAGCGCTTGGCGTCCGGGTCGTGGATGGGATTGAAGTCACCGGCCACTTCCTTGGCGAACCGGCTGGCCTGCGTGGCCGAGATACGCACGAGGCCGTCGGCCTCCCTCACGTAACTGTCTAGAAACATCACCAGCGTCACCTTCCGTTGGTTTTTTGAGAGCTCGCCGTCATGGCGGCCCGTTGTACTGCGGTCCTGGCGACAAACACCCGATTGCGCCTCATGCGATCGGCTCCGCCGGGCGATAGCCGTCGATGAACTCCTGCGGCATGCGGCGCGGCCGGCCGGTCTTCATATCGACGCAAACCCAGTGCGTGAGGCCGGTGAGCACGGTCTTGCGGTCCTGCAACCGAATGATCTGGTACGAGCGGTAGGTGGAGAGCTTGCCGTCGTTGCCGCTGACCCAGGTTCCGATCAGCAGCTCGTCGCCGGGAAAGGTGGGCAGCAAGTACTCCAGCTCGTGCTTGCGGGCGACCATGCCGCAGCCGATCCGCCGGTAGTCGTCCAGCGAGAACCCCAGCTTGCACGAGTGCGCCCAGGCCGCTTTCTCCAACCAGCCGAGATAGACCACGTTGTTGGTGTGGCCGTAGCCGTCGATGTGCGACTCGTCCACGACCACGCGCTCGATGTGCGGCGACGCCACTTTCCAGGGCAAGGATTCCATTGTGTTTATGCTTCCGGTAACACTCGTTTGGGTTCGGCCTCCGGCCGCCCGTCGCTTCGAGTTGCTGAGGCTAGTACCGCGCGCCGCGGCGATCAAGCGACAGGGCCTCTCGTCGCTCCGGCACGACGGCGATGCGCGATGCAGTTCTCAGCGTCCGCTGTTGAGCGCGCTTGGCGCTTGAAGCGAAACGTGGCAGGGGGTAGCGTTGCCGCTTTCAGGGGCGAATTCGCACGTCACAATATTCTGGTTAAAGCGTCGGGGAACCACGTGGCTAAGACATTCATCAGCGGCACCGGCCTGTTCACGCCGAAAGACTCCATCTCCAACGCGGAGCTGGTCGAGTCCTACAACCGTTACGCCGCTAGCTACAACGAGGCGCACGCCGCCGACATCGAGGCCGGCCGCGTCGCGCCGCTGCAATTCTCCAGTGAAGAGTTCATCGTCAAGGCTTCGGGCATCAAGAGTCGGTTCGTGCTCGACAAGGCCGGCGTGCTCGACACCGAGGTCATGCATCCTCGCCTGCCATGCCGCAGCGAAGACGAGATGTCGATCCAGTGCGAGATCTCGGTGGCGGCGGCGCGCGAGGCGATGGAACGGGCCGGCAAGCGCCCCGAGGACATCGACGCGGTGATCGTGGCCTGCGCCAACATGCAGCGCGCCTATCCGGCCATGGCCATCGAGATCCAGCAGGCGCTCGGCATCGACGGCTTCGGCTTCGACATGAACGTGGCCTGCTCCTCGGCGACCTTCGGCCTACAGACCGCGGCCGACGCGGTGCGCAGCGGCAGCGCTCGGGCGGTGCTGATGGTCAACCCCGAGATCTGCTCGGCGCACCTGAACTTCCGCGACCGCGACAGCCACTTCATCTTCGGTGACGCCTGCACCGCGGTGATCGTCGAGCGCGAGGACACCCTCAACACCGACCGCGCCTTCGAGATCCTCGGCACGCGGCTGCTGACCCGGTTCTCCAACAACATCCGCAACGACTTCGGCTTCATGAACCGCACCGAAGTGCCGCCGCGCCATCCCGACGAGCTGCTGTTCCGGCAGCAAGGCCGCAAGGTGTTCAAGGAGGTGGTGCCGGTGGCGCAGGAGCTGATTCTCGGCCACCTGCAGGAGCTGGGGCTGGAGGTGGCGCAGATCCGCCGGCTGTGGCTGCACCAGGCCAACATCAACATGAATCAGCTGGTGGCGCGCCGCGTGCTGGGCCGCGAGCCCACCCCCGAGGAGGCGCCGGTGATCCTCGACCGCTACGCCAACACCGCGTCGGCCGGCTCCATCATCGCCTTCCACCTGTACCACGACGATCTCAACGACGGCGATACCGGCGTGATCTGCTCGTTCGGCGCCGGTTACTCGGCCGGCAGCGTGGTGGTGCGCCATATCCGCCGCTAAACGTCGGCGCACGGCTTGAGGCAGCGAGGCTCGACCGCAATTTTTCGATGGGATGCGCGTCGAGCCGGAGCTGCCATGGACTGGACCATTCTCTCGCGCGAGCGGCCGAGCCGAGCCCGGCTGCTGGCGCTGACCCTGTCGTTCCTCTGCACCATCGCCGCGGTACGCGTGAGCGGTAACGCCGCCGCGGTCGCCCTGACCCCGCTGCTGCTGGCCTTCGCGGTAGTCCTGCTCACCGAGCTGGCGATCGAGCTGCATTACCGGTGCGGCTTCGAGGGCCGGGTGGTGCTGTGCTATCGGCGCGGCCAGCTGCGGATATGGTCGCGCGGGCGCTTCGTTCCGCTGGACCCGCAGCAGGTCCGCGACTGGTTCACCCGCCGCAGCGGCCCGCGGCTGCGTATCGGGTTGCGACTGCACGACGGCAGCGAGCGCACCCTGCGACCGCGCATCGTCGATCCGGAGGCCGAGCGGCGGATGCTGGCCGTGCTGGAAGGGTTCCTGGGCCGGCCCCGGCCGGCGCCGGGCCGCATCTCGATGGTGCCTTACGCTTGCTGCGCCTGACGCAGCCTCAGCGGGCGCCGACGCCCGCGCCGTACAGGATCACCACCGCGCCGGTCACCGCCAGCGCCGCCCCCAGCACATCCCAGGAACTGGGCCGCGCCCCCTCCACCGCCCACAGCCACAGCAGCGACGTGACGATGTAGATGCCGCCGTAGGCGGCATAGGCGCGACCGGCGAACTGGGCGTCGCTGCGAGTCAGCAGCCAAGCGAACAGCGCCAGCGACAGCAGCCCCGGCAGCAGCCACAAGGCCGAGCCGCCGCGGCGCAGCCACGCCCAGAAAGCGAAACAGCCGGCGATCTCGGCCAGAGCCGCCAGCACGAAGATCGAGAGGGAGACGGGCATGTCGCGAACTTCCTCGGCCGCGGGGCAGGCATTGTGCCCCAATCCCGGACCGGCGCCGAGCGTGCCCGCTCAGGACCGGCGCGTGAGGAAAGCCCGCATCGCTTCCCGAGCCGCCGGCAGGCGCGCCAGCTCGTCGGCCAACGTCATCTCGTAGCGGTAGCCGTCCAGCAGCTCCATGGACTCCACCCGCGCCAGGCTTTGGCGCGCCAGCAGCACCGCCTGCGGATCCTTGGCGGCGATCTCGGCGGCGATACCGTAGGCATAGGGCAGCAGCTGGTCCGGCGGCAGGCAGGCCTCCACCACGCCGCGCCGGTACAGCTCCGCGGCGTCCAGCTGATGGCCGGTGAGCAGCATGCGGTTGACCACCGAGTGCCCGAGCAGCCGCAGCGCGTGCCGCGCCCCGCCCAGCATGCCGACGTCGATCTCCGGCAGCCCGAAGCGGGCGTTCTCGCTGGCCACCAGGATGCAGCAGGAGGCGGCGATGCCGACCCCAGCGCCCAGCGCCGGGCCGTTGATGGCGGCGATGGTCGGCTTGCGGCCGTGCAGCAGGGCGGCGTATAGCGCCGGACCGAGGCTGCCCGGGCCCTGGCCGCCGGTTTCGATCGCCGCCAGCTGCTCCTTGAGATCCACCCCGGCGCTGAAGCAGCGGCCGGCGCCGGTGATCACCACCGCCCGCACTTGGTCCGATTCGTCCGCCCGGCGCAGGGCGTCGATCAGCTCGGCAATCATCGGTGCCGACAACGCGTTCACCGGCGGTCGCCGCAAGGTGATGGTGGCGATGTGATCGGCGACGGCGAAATCGATATCGGCCATGGGTGGCGCTCCTCCCCGGAATCGTTGTTGTTGTCGGCGGCGGCCGTCCGCCGCCGCGGGGAGAACCGGTCCGCGGCGGCGTGCCGGTCCGCCTTTACTTCGCCTTCAGCAGATACTGCTCGGCCTCGCCGGGGAAGCGGCCGGCGCGCACGTCCTCGGCGTAGGCGGCCGCCGCGGCGGTGATGCTCTCGCGCAGATTGGCGTAGCGGCGCACGAACTTCGGCGTCCACTCGAACATGCCCAGCATGTCATCGGTCACCAGCACCTGCCCGTCGCACTCGGCCGACGCGCCGATGCCGATGGTGGGCGCCTTCACCTCGCGGGTGATTTCGCTGGCCAGGTCGGCGGCCACGCCTTCGACCACGATGGCGAAAGCGCCGGCCTTATCCACGGCCCGGGCCTCCTCCATGATGCGATCGCGCTCCTCGGCGGTGCGCCCCTTGGCCTTGAAGCCGCCGTCGATGTTCACCGCCTGCGGCCGCAGGCCGACGTGGCCGATCACCGGAATGCCACGGTCGACCAGGAACGCCACCGTATCGGCGATGCCCTTGCTGGCCTCCACCTTCACCGCCTGGCAGCCGGTCTCGCGCAGCACCCGCGCCGCCGACTCATACGCGACCTCGCGGCTGTGCTCGTAGGTGCCGAACGGCAGATCGACCACCACCAGCGCGCGCGACGAGCCGCGCATCACGGCCTGGCCGTGCAGGATCATCATGTCCAGGGTCACCCCGACCGTGCTGGGCAGACCGTGCACCACCATGCCCAGCGAATCCCCCACCAGCAGAATGTCCGCGTACGGGTCGAGCAACTCCGCCATCGGCGCGGTATAGGCGGTTAGGCTGACGATTTTCTCTTTGCCCTTGCGCTCGTAGATGCCCGGAACGGTCAAGCGCTTGGACTGAACCTGCTTCGACATGGTCGTTCTCCTGGAATGTTCTCGTTCGGCTCTCGCCGGACCGCGGCAGAATAACCCATCTGCAGCCGTCTCCAAGGAGGGAATCGACCTGCCGCCGGCCGGTTCAGGCCAGGGCGGCATCCAGCGTCAGGGTCAAGCCGCTGCGCAGCAGATTGGCGACGGGACATTTCCGCTCGGCTTCGGCGGCCAGCCGCTTGAAGGTGGCATCGTCCAAGCCCGGCACCCGGCCGCGGGTTTCTAGGTGCATCCTGGTGATGGCGAGGTTCTCCATGGTGACGATGGCGCGGGTGACGATCTCCTGCGGCTGTAAACCCTGCTGCGCCAGATAGTTGGCCAGAGCCATGCTGTAGCAGCCGGCTTGCGCCGCCGCGATCAGCTCCTCCGGGTTGGTACCCTTGGCATTCTCGAACCGGGTGGCGAAGGTAAAAGGCGCCTGGTCGAGCGTGCCGCTGCCGCTGCTCATCTCGCCGCTGCCGCCGCGCAAGTCGCCCCGCCAGACGCCGCTGGCCGTCCGTTCGATCTTCGCCGTAGCCATGACCGCCTCCTCGCTGCCCTAACGTTCGAGTTCTCATATGGCCCTCCCCAACGGTCGGGACAAGGGTTTGCGACGGCCGACCCAGCCTCGGCGGCGATAGCCCAGAAAGCGAGGTCCGGGACGCTCGGTCCCGGACCCGGCGCGGCGGTTACTTCGGCCGCTTCATCTTGCAGGTGGTGGGCAGCGCCACTTGCTCAGCGTCGAGCCGATAGACGGTGACGAAGCCCATGCCGGTGTTCTCCACGTCGTTCTTCGCGTCCTTGGTGAACTTGGAGATGTACTGCGGCTGCAGCAGCTGATGGTCCTCGGTGCGCATGATCGCCGGCCCGAACGGCGTCTCGTAGCGCATGCCCTCCAGCGCCTTGGCTACCGCCAGCGGCTCGGTGGAGCCGGCCTTGGCCATCGCCGCCCCGACCATCTCCAGCGCCGTGCGAGCGCGCAGGAAGAAGTAGTCGTAGTTGTACTTACGCTTGAACTCCTTGGCGAACGCGTCGAGCTCCGGCTTGTTCTCCTCGATCGGCAGGTCCAGGTGCCACTCGGTAACCTGGAACACCCGCCCCTCGCCGGCCTCGCCGATCGCGGTGGGCGAGCCCAAGCCGCCGACGCTGAAGGCGAAATACTTCACGTCCAACCCGGCCGCGGCGCTGGCCTTGATCAGCAGCGAAATGTCGTTGCCCCAGTTGCCGGTGATCACCGAATCGGCGCCGGAGGCGCGGATCTGCGCGACGTAGGGCGCGAAATCCTTGACCTTGCCGATCGGATGGAACACGTCGCCGACGATCTCGATGTTCGGATTCTTCTTCTTGAGCATGTCGCGAGCGTAGGACGACACCAGATGGCCGAAGGCGTAATCCTGGTTGATCAGGAACACCTTCTTGATGTCGGGCTGCTTCGCCATGTAATCGGTGATGCCGTGCAGCTTCATCGCCGCGTCGTCATCGAACCGGAAATGCCAGAAACTGCATTTCTCGTTGGTCAGCTCCGGGTTCTGCGCCGAGTAGTTGATCAGCAGCATTTCCTTGCCCGGATTGCGGCTGTTGTATTTCTCGATGCCTTCGATCAGCGCCGCCGCGACGTGCGAGCCGTTGCCCTGGGTGATGTAGCGAATGCCCTGGTCGGCGATCTGTCGCAGCAGCAAGGCGGCCTCCTGAGCGCTGGCCTTGCTGTCGAAGGGCACGATCTCCAGCTTCTTACCGTTCAAACCGCCCCGCTCGTTGAAATACTCGGCCAGGTAGCGGTAATGACGCAGACCGAAGTCGCCGACGTTGGCGAACGGACCGGACAGCGGATCGACGAAGGCGATCTTGATCGTTTCCTCGGCGGCGGCGATCCCAGCCGCGCCGAGCATGGCGAGCGCCAGGGCGGAGCGTGTCAGGGATTTGCGGAACGATCGGAACGACATAAGGGCTCTCTCCTCTTCTTCGTTATCGTTATGGAATACGCGCGGACTCGAGCGCGCGCTGCACCAGCATAGGCAGAGGCCCGCCAGCTCTCCAATAAAGCGCTCGACAGCCACGCATAAAATTCCTCTATGCAAGCTGCCTTCGCCGCCGTCTGGCCGCTATCGGACGAGTCCGCTAAGCTCGCCGCGTGGCCGGGCGCCGCCCGCCGTCAGCAAAAAAACAAGGAACCGCAAAAATGGCGATGGACGAAGTCGATTTCGAAATCTTCGGCAGCGAAATGCAGTACGTCGAGGTCGAGTTGGACCCCGGTGAGGCGGCGGTGGGGGAAGCCGGCGCCATGATGTACATGCAGGACGGCATCCAGATGGACACCGTGTTCGGCGACGGCAGCCAGCAAGGCGGCTTCTTCGGCAAGCTGATGGGCGCCGGCAAGCGACTGCTCACCGGCGAGTCGCTGTTCACCACCGTGTTCCATAACGAGGGCGACGGCAAGCGCCGGGTGGCCTTCGCCGCGCCCTACCCCGGCAAGATCGTGCCGGTGCACCTGGCCGAGGTGGGCGGCACGCTGATCGCGCAAAAGGACTCCTTCCTGGCGGCAGCCAAGGGCGTTTCGCTGGGCATCGCCTTCCAAAGGAAGCTGGGCGTGGGCCTGTTCGGCGGCGAAGGCTTCATCATGCAGAAGCTCGACGGCGACGGCTGGGTCTTCCTGCACGCCGGCGGCACCCTCATGGAGCGCACGCTGGCGCCCGGCGAGCTGCTGCGGATCGACACCGGCTGCGTGGTGGCCTTCCAGCCGTCGGTGGATTTCGACATCCAGTACGTCGGCAAGCTCAAGACTGCCCTGTTCGGCGGCGAGGGGCTGTTCTTCGCCACCCTGCGCGGCCCGGGCAGGGTCTGGCTGCAGTCGCTGCCGCTGTCGCGTCTGGCCAACCGCATCGTCATGGCCGCGCCGGTCGCCGGCGGCCGCTCTCAGGGCGAGGGCTCGCTGCTGGGCAGCTTCCTGAGTGGGGACGACTGACGCGGCATGAGCGAGGCGGTTCACGGCCGTCTGTTCGGTCCCGGCCTGGCCGGAACCGGTGTCGACGTACGGCTGAGCTGGCGCGGCGACCGCCTGGCCGTCGCCTTGCCGGACGGCGAACGCCTGGTGGCGGGCGAACGGCTGCGCTGCGACGCCGGCGGCTTCAACGCCGAGCAGGCGTGGCTGCGCTGGGCCGAGGACGAGGGCGAATTCCTGCTATGCCTGGATTCCGCCGCCGGCCGGGCGCTGGCTGCGGCGGCGCCGGCGACAGTAGCCGAGGGTCTGTTGGCGGCCGGGCGGGCGCGCCGGCGGCTGACTTGGCGCTTCGCGCTCGGCTGGGGGCTGCTGGCGCCGATCCTGCTGTTGCCGCTCTTGCTGCTCGCGTTGTTCCTGGCCAAGGCCGACACGATCGCCGCCGCGGTCGCCGAGCGCATCCCGGCCGAGCAGGAAGCGCGGCTCGGCGACCTGGCGCTGGCGCAGATCCAGGCCGAACTGCGATTGCAGGAGCAGGGCCCGGCGGTCGAGGCGGTGCGCGCCATCGGCCAGCGACTGAGCGCCGGCTCGCGCCATACGTATCGGTTCTTGGTCGCCGATAGCCCCCAGGTGAACGCCTTCGCCGCCCCCGGCGGCGTGATCGTGGTATACACGGGGCTGATCCGGGCCGCCGACGACGCCGAGGAACTGGCCGGCGTGCTGGCGCACGAGGTGGCGCACGTCGAGCTGCGTCACGGCCTCAAGAGCATGGTCAAGGGGCTGGGCCTGCGCGCCTTGCTGGCGCTGGCCCTAGGCGACGGCGCCGGCCTGGCCGGCGATCTCGCCACCCGGCTCACCGAGCTGAAGTTCTCGCGCGAGGCCGAGGCCGAGGCCGACCGCGAGGGCCTGCGTCGGCTGCTCGCCGCCGACATCGCGCCCTACGGTCTGCCGCGCTTTCTCGAGAAGCTGGCGGAGCGGGAAGGCGATCTGGCGGAGGCGGCTGCGCTGCTTTCCAGCCATCCGCCGTCGAAGGAACGCCTACAGCGGCTGCGCGCCGAGCTGGCGCAGCTGCCGCCGCGGGAATTTCTGCCGCTGCCGCTGGACTGGGCCAGCGTGCGGGCCGCGGTTCAGCCGCCCACGCCGTCGATGGCGTCGCCCGCCGCCGGCGCGACGTCGGCCAGCCCCTCCGGCGCGCCGTCGAGCTGATAGAGGTAGGTGCGGCCGGCCTGGAGCTCGGACGGCCCCTCGCTGGTGTGGAAGCGAACCGGGTAGGAGCGGCGGCCGCCGTCGGCGGTGGCGCCGGCCACCATGAAGTGCAGATGCGGGCCGCTGGAGAAACCAGTGTTGCCCGACAGCCCGATCAGCTGGCCACGCCGCACCCGATCACCGACCTTGACCTTCACGCCCCGACGCTGCAGGTGCAGGTACTCGCCGTAAGTACCGTCCGGGTGCTCGATCACCACGTAGTTGGCAAGCGGCTCGAAGCGCGGATGCGGGCCGCCGCGATCGTGGCGGTCCTCGACCGCCACCACCTTGCCCTCGCGCGCGGCGAACACTGGCGTGCCTTCGGGCATGTCGAAATCGATCGCGTAGCGCGCGTCGCCGTGATGGCTGAAGCGGCCGTTGGCGCTCTGGGTGACCTTGAAGCCCAGGCCGGGCAGATACGGCAGCCCGTACACGTAGCTGTCGTCGTGCCTGGCCGCGGGGTTACCGCGCGCCCAGCCGACCTTGATCGTGTAGGACGCCGGCTTGGCCGGATCCTCCACCCGCAGCCGCAGCAGCGGCACCGTCGCGCGCGGCGGCAGCACATGCGCCTGGGCGTCGGTGTCGGCGCGCATGTTGACCGGCCGCAGACCGAGATTGAGCGTCACCGGGAAGTGATTGTGGTTGATGCCGACCAGCTCGGTGTAGCCCGCGCCGGAGCGCGCTTCGACGCAGACGCTGCCGTAGCAGGCGGGCTCGGCTTGGGCGCTCAGCGCGAACAGGATGGTCAGGGCGGCGAGGCGGCGTACCCAGGCGCGCAGGGTCAGCGCGCCGCCGACCTGCGGCTTCGATGGGAATGGGAACAACATTCGGATCTGGCTGCCGTCTTGTCGCGTGCTACTGCACGGGTAAGCAGCCGTTTTTGTAATCGTTAGCCGGCACTTAGGTTGTGGTGTGGACCACAAACCTGGCTTTCGCGGGCGCGGCAAGGTTCCAAGTTGTGAACCGGCGCACGCGAATTTTCACCCCGGGCGCTTGTCGTCGGCTACCTCGGCCCCAACCCTTGGCATAACCCCTTGGGGCGCGCCGCTCACGCGGCATGCATGTCGTCAAACGCTAGGCAGCCGGCATATGAAGTCGATTTACGTAGGCAATCTCCCCTTCTCGGCCACTGAGGACGAACTGCGCAGCTTGTTCTCCGACTACGGAACGGTGCACGAGGCCCGGATCATGACCGACCGCGAAACCGGCCGGCCGCGCGGGTTCGGGTTCGTCAGGATGGACGATCAGGACGCGGACGCCGCGATCCGCGCCCTCAACGGCAAGGACATGGGCGGGCGCACGCTGCGCATCAACGAAGCCGAGGAACGCCGTCCCAGCGGCGGCGGCGGGCGGCGCTGGTAGCGCCGCGCCGCGGGCGCCGGCGACCATCAGCGGTTTCGCAGAAGCGGACATTTTTTCCGCCATGCGAACTTTCGTTTCATTTTTTTTGAATTCCCGCTTCCATTTCGGCTATCCTCAGCCGCCCCGGTCGCATCGTGCCGACCGCATGCACAGCGGACTCCGACTGGCCGTTGCGCCGGCTCTCACCGCACGGGGCCGCGAGCCCTGCCCGTTCTCCATCCCCATACGGACATGAGATGGGGACCCGCCAAGTCTTGGCGGCAGTCGTCAAGCAAGGGACTTACCAAGAAGGTCAAGAGGTAGCAGTAGCGATGGCTATGGAAATTCTGAAGCGCTTGGGCCGTCTGTCGGCCACCGTGGCGATGGGCGTCGCGGTCATGACTGCCGCTAACACGGCGGCGGCGGCCGATGTGCTCAAGATCGGCTACACCGGCCCGCTGAGCGGCGGCGCGGCGCTGTACGGCAAGAACGCGCTGAGCGGCCTGGAGCTGGCGGCCGACGAGATCAACGCCGCGGGCGGCGTGGACATCAAGGGCAAGAAGCACAAGGTCGAGATCGTCGCCCTGGACGACAAGTACTCGCCCAGCGACGCCGCCGTCAACGCCCGCCGTCTGGTGCAGCAGGAGCGCACCCCGGTGGTGTTCGTCCCGCACTCCGGCGGCGCCTTCGCTCTGCAGGCGTTCAACGAGCGCGACAACTTCCTGATCGGCGCCTACTCCAGCGTGCCGACCATCACGGCGCGCGGCAATAAGCTGACCCTGCGCATTCCGCCGGCGTTCACCGGCTACATCGAGCCCTTCATCAAGGTGCAGATGGCCAAGTTCGGCAACAAGGTCGCCATCGCCAACGCCGACCACGACTACGCCAAGGCCTGGACCAAGGCTTTCGCGCCGGCCTGGATCAACGCGGGCGGCGAAGTGGTGGCCAACAACCCGATGTCCTACAACAAGGACGCCGACTTCTTCAGCGGCGTGAGCAAGGTGCTGGCCGCCAAGCCGGACGTGCTGTTCATCGGCGGCGCCTCCGAGCCCACCGCGCTGGTGGTCAAGCAGGCCCGCGAGCTCGGCTTCAAGGGCGGCTTCATCATGATGGACCAGGCCAAGATGGACGAGATGGCCAAGGTCCTGGGCGGTTTGGAGCTGCTGGAAGGCGCCATCGGCACGCTGCCGCTGGTCGCCGACGAGCGCCCGGGCGCCAAGGTCTTCGTTGAAAAGTACCGCAAGGCCTTCCAGAAGGATCCGACCTCCGAGGCTTCGCTGCACTACCTGACGCTGCACGCCATCGCCCTGGCCGCGCAGATGGCCGGCACCGCCACCGATGCCCAGGCGATCCGCGCCAACATGGATCAGGCGTTCAAGAAGCTGCCGGCTGATTTCAACCCGAACGAAATCTCCGGCGTCGGCGCCGACGGCGGCTTCATCGCCAACACCCCGGTCGGCATCGTCGAGAACGGCAAGATCCGCCAGACCCGTCTGTCCGACATCAAGTAAGCCGGCTTCGGCCCGGCTCGAAAGGGGAGGCTTGCACCTCCCCTTTTTCGTTTCCGCGCTGCGTCGGCGCTAACCCGCCGCCACCTCCTGGCGCAGCGACGCCATATCAATCACGAAGCGGTATTTCACGTCGCTCTTGAGCATGCGCTCGAACGCCTCGTTGATGCGCTGGATCGGGATGATCTCGACATCGGCGGTGATGCCGTGCGCGGCGCAGAAATCGAGCATTTCCTGGGTCTCGCGGATGCCGCCGATCAGCGAGCCGGCCAGGGTGCGCCGCTTCATGATCAGGTTGAACACCGCCGGCGACGGGTGCGGCTCGGCCGGCGCGCCGACCAGCACCAGCGCGCCGTCGCGCTTGAGCAGCCCCAGCAGCGCGTCGAGGTTGTGCGGCGCGGCCACGGTGTCGAGGATCAGATCGAACCGCGCGCCCTGGGCCGCCATGGCCTTCCGGTCGGTGGACACCACCACCTCATGGGCGCCCAGCCGCAGCGCGTCGTCCCGCTTGTTCGCGGAGGTGGTGAACAGCGTCACCTGCGCGCCCATGGCGCGGGCCAGCTTCACCGCCATGTGGCCGAGGCCGCCCAACCCCACCACGCCCACCTGCTTGCCGGGACCGGCGCCCCAATGCCGCAGCGGCGAGTAGGTGGTGATGCCGGCGCACAGCAGCGGCGCCGCGCCGGCCGGGTCCAGACCGTCAGGCACGCGCAGCACGTAGTTCTCGTCGACCACGATGTTGTCGGCGTAGCCGCCGTAGGTCATGCCGCCGATGTGCATCTCCTCGCCGTTGTAGGTACCGACGAAACCGCGCTCGCAGTACTGCTCGAGGCCCTCGCGGCAGCTGCCGCACTGGCGGCAGGAATCGACGATGCAGCCCACGCCGACCAGGTCGCCGACCTTGAAGCGCGTCACCGCCGACCCGACTCGGGCCACCCGGCCGACGATTTCATGCCCGGGCACCACCGGATAGACCGTGTTGCCCCACTCGTTCCTGGCGGTATGCAGATCGGAGTGGCAGACGCCGCAATACAGGATGTCGATCTGGACATCGTACTCGCGCGGCTCACGCCGCTCGAACCGAAAGGGCGCCAGCGGCGCGTCGGCGGCGACCGCGGCGTAACCGTGAGACTTGATCATCGTTTGCGCTCCCGACTGTCACGAACCGATAGATGATAGGTACGGTTACCCCCCGCTTCGAAGGCCCGATGCCGTATCATTCGCCGCGAGACCCGTAGCGGGAAGGGAGTGGACATGAGCAAACGCGTGGCTTTTCTCGGGCTCGGAGCCATGGGCCAGCCGATGGCGGCCAACCTGGCCCGCGCCGGTTTCGACACCCGCGGCTGGAACCGCACCGCCAGGCCGTTCGACGAACTCGAGCGCGCCGGCGTGAGCGTGGCGACCACCCTCGCGGACGCCGTGCGCGACGCCGAGGTGGTGTGCGTATGCGTGCTCGACGACGTCGCGTCGCAGGCGGTGCTGGACCAGGCGTTGCCCCTGCTGCAGCCTGGCACCGTGGTGCTCGACCACAGCACCCTGGGGGTGAGCGCCGCCCGCCGGCTGGCCGAGCAAGCCGCCACGTACGGCGTGCACTACCTGGATGCGCCGGTCAGCGGCGGCACCGGCGGCGCCGAGGCCGGCACCCTCACCATCATGGTCGGCGGCGACCGCGCCGCCTTCGAGCAGGTGCAGGACGTGCTCGGCGCCATGGGCCGCCTGCTGCGCTACATGGGCCCTAGCGGCGCCGGCCAGGGCGCCAAGCTGGTGAATCAGCTCCTCACCTCCTTGCACTCGGCGGCGGCGGTGGAAGCCCTGCACCTGGCCCAACGCCTGGGGCTGGACCTGACGCTGCTGCACGAGGTGCTGGCCGCCTCCTTCGGCGCCAGCCGCATGCTTGACCGCACCGTACCGGTGCTACAGCAGCAGCAGTTCGAGTCGGCCTTCACCGTGGACGTGCTCACCAAGGATCTGCGCCTGATCCGCCGTCTCGGCCAGGAAACCGGCACCGCTCTGCCGCTCGGCGACGCCGCCCTGGCGCTGTACGAAGCCGGTCGTCAGGCCGGTCTGGGCGGTCTGGACGCCGCGGCGCTGATCCGGCTGCTGGCGGCGCAATCCGGCAGGGAGCATTGATCATGCCGCGCTTCCTGGCCAACCTGAGCATGCTGTTCACCGAACTGCCGCTGCTCGAGCGTTTCGCCGCCGCGCGCCGGGCCGGCTTCGACACGGTGGAGGTGCAGTTCCCCTACGACCACCCGGCCGACGAGATCCGCCACGCCGTGACCGACGCCGGCGTCCGGCTGTATCTGTTCAATCTCCCGGCCGGCGACTGGGCGGGCGGCGATCGCGGCATCGCCGCCGATCCGGCGCGGGAAGACGAGTTCCGCGAAGGCGTGCGGCGGGCGCTGGACTACGCCGCGACCCTGGGCGTGCGCCGGCTCAACTGCCTGGCCGGCCGCGGCAACCCCGCCTACACGGCCCACGACCACTGGCGCACGCTGCTGGCGAACGTGCGCTACGCTGCCGCGCGGCTGGCGGAGCAAGGGGCGACGCTGCTCATCGAGCCGATCAACCGCTACGACATCCCAGGCTTCTTTCTCGGCACCAGCGCCGAAGCCTTGCGCCTGATCGAACAGGCCGCCGCCCCCAACCTAGCGCTGCAGTACGACATCTATCACATGCAGCGCGCCGAGGGCGAACTGACCGAGACCATCCGCGCCAACCTCAAGCGCATCGGCCACATCCAGCTGGCCGACACGCCGGGCCGCCACCAGCCGGGCACCGGCGAGATCAACTTCCGCTATCTGCTGCGCGAACTCGACCGCATGGGCTACCGCGGCTATGTGTCGCTGGAGTACATCCCCACGCCCGACACGCTTAGCTCGCTGACCTGGCTCGCGGAGCACGGCTTCGCCCTGTCCGCGTCCTGAACGGCTTGCATCCTCCGCCGTCGCACCCACCTAGCAGGATGGGTCGCAGCTTCGCAATCCGCTCCCGGCGCCGCGCGCGCCGGGCATCGGTGGAGCGTTCCAAGGAGAACGGCATGAGTTTCGGCAATCTCGGCGGACATTCCGCGGGCGACATCGCCAAGTACCTGCAAGGATTGAATTTCCCGGCGCAGAAGGAGGACGTGGTCCAGCACGCGCAATCGCACCAGGCCGACAACCAAACCCTGGATCTGCTGCGCAAGATCCCGCCCGGCGCCTACAACAGCATCGCCGACGTGATGACCCGCCTCGGTCTGCCCGCCGGCGCCGCCGACATCGTGAAAGGCTTCGGCGACAAACCGCACTGACGCCGCCCGCGCGTCCCTGGCGCTGTTCGACGGCGGGGCGCCGCAGCCGGTAGGCGCTCCGCCGCCCAGACGGTATAGTGTGGGCCCTTGTCGATCCAGCCTCAGGGCGTGCCCGCATGAACAGCCTGCAAGCCGGTCTTTCCGCCACCCCCATCGTCCTTACCGTCGAAATCGGCATCCAACAGGTGCTCGGCGGCGAGCGCCCGCCCGCGCCCTTGACCCGCCAGCAGGCCGACGAGCTGCTCGACGCGGTCGCGGCCGATCTCGCCGCTATCGTCGGCGACGGCCTGGACGCCTATGGGCTGGTGCTGCCGGGCGCGCTGTACGACATCACCGAGCTGGTGCGGCCGGGCCTGCCGATGGTGGAGACGCTGTTCGAGCTGTACCGCGGCAGCCTGCCGCCGGGGCAGTTCCTGCCGCAGCTGATGGCGATCGGCGACAGCGCCGAACGCTTCCCGGTGCCGAACATCGCCCCGGCCCGCCGTCCGGGCTCCGGACCGCTGCTGGTGCTGCCGATGCTGTTCATCGGCGAGCGCGACGCCATCGAACGGCTACAGGTGCGGCTGGAGACGGTGCTGCTGGAAAAGGGCCGGGCCGGCGCCGCCACCGACGCCCTGGTGCGCCGCCATTTCGGGCTGGCGCCCGAGAATCTGGCCTACGCCACCTTCAACGACCTGTGCGCGCTGCTCAAGATCCAGCTCGGCCACGCCGGCTTGGACGGCCTCTGGACCCTGCTGGAGAGCGCGCTGTACCGGCCGGACCAAGTCGAACTGGTGACGCTGCCGGAAGGCAACCGCTTCGCGGTGGGCGCCGACACCGTCTACACGCCGTTCTTCACCGTCGAGCGCTGGCTGGCCCAAGGCGGCACCATCGACGGCTATGTCGACTGGGCGAAGCGGCAGCGGGTCTACGACGCCGGACTGGCCGCGCATGGCCTGAAGCTGCGCCGGCTCGCGCCCGAGGCGCCGCTGGAGGAGCTGTGCGGTGGTAAATGGGAGCGGATCGGCGCGCAATACGCCTTGCCGGAACCGGTGCTGGCGGTCTCCGAGCGCCCCGTCGACCTGAGCGGCGCCGCGGCCGTGTGGCTGACCGAACACAGCCACCCCGAGCTGGGACCGGTGGCATACACCGTGCTGGTGCAGACCGGCGACGGCCGCGTGCTGCATCTCGGCAACGAATACCCGCTCACCGCCGCCGGCATCCGCACGGTGCTCGATCACTGGCGCGGCCGCGCTCGGGAACTGAATCTGGAGCTGCACATGACGCGGCCGGACCGTCTGGTGCTGAACGAGGACGGCACCGACCTGGCGCCGTTCCTGGAACCCGACGGCAGCACCGCCCACTAGGCGACCGCTGCCGGCGGGAGCCGCCGGCTCACGGGTAGATCCAGCCGACCCGCCACTCGCCATTTTCCAGAGTGTAGCGCTGCCGCTCGTGCAGGCGGCCGGGGCGCGCGTACCAGAATTCGATGAAGTCCGGCGCCACCCGATAGCCCGACCAGTACGGCGGCCTCGGCACCGGCCCGCCCTCGAAGCGCTTCTCGACCTCGGCCAGACGCGCCTCCAGCTCGGCGCGGCTGGCCAGCGGCTGCGATTGCTGCGACGCCCAAGCACCGAGCTGGCTCAGGCGCGGCCGCGTCGCCCAGTAGGCATCGGCCTCGGCGTCGGCGACCTGCGTCACCTTGCCCTGCACCAGCACCTGCTCGGCCAGCGCCTGCCAGTGGAAGCACAGCGCCGCGCGCGGATTCTCCGCCAGCTGCCGCCCCTTGCGGCTCTGCATGTTGGTGTAGAACACGAAGCCGCGCTCGCTCACTTCCTTGAGCAGCACCGTGCGCGCCGCCGGCATACCGTCGCTGCCGCAGGTCGCGAGGGTGAAAGCGGTGGGCTCGGGCACACCGGCCGCGCGCGCCCGCTCCAGCAGGGACTGAAACCGCTCGATCGCTTCCGAGTAGAGGCTCATGGTCGACGACTACCCCAGGGCTGCTCCGAAGAGGCGCATAATCTAGCAGAGCGCCGGACGGCGGCGAAACGCCGCTAGCCCCGGCCGGGCGCGCTCTCGGCCGGCATCAGCCGCACCACCCGCAGCCGCAGCCCTTCGCGCGCCACCACCCGCACCCGATCGCCCCGCCGCAGCTGCTCGTCGGCGATCGCGTTCCATATCTCGCCCTGCAGCCGGATGCGGCCGTGTCCGGTGAAATCGCTCAGCACCTCGCCTTCGGCGCCGATCAGCTGGTCGCCGCTCACCACCGGCCGCCGGTGCGCGCGCACCGCCATGGCGGCGATGCCGAACAGCAGTACCAAGCTGACCAACGCGAAGCCGGCGATCAATCCCATCGAGATCGAGAAGAACGAGGAATCGCTGTCGAACAAGATCACCGATCCAATGACGAAGGCGACTACGCCACCGATGCCCAGGATACCGAAACTCGGGACGAAAACCTCGCCGACCATGAAAGCCATGCCCAGCAGCATCAGCGCCAACCCGGCGTAGTTGATCGGCAGGGCCTGGAAAGCGAACAGTGCCAGCAGCAGGCAGATGCCGCCCAGCACGCCCGGCACCAGACTGCCGGGATTGGCCAGCTCGAAGATCAGGCCGTAGATACCCACCAGCATCAGGATGTAGGCGACGTTGGGGTCGGTGAGCACCGCCAGCAGCTTGGTGCGCCAGTCCGGCTGCAGCCGCTGCACTTCGGCGTCGGCGAGGCGCAAGGTCACGGGGCCGCTCTCCAGCTTGACCTCGCGACCGTCCAGCGCCGCCAGCAGCCGGTCCAGATCCTCGGCGACCAGGTCGATCACCTTCTGCTCCAGCGCCTCCCCGGCCGACAGGCTGGCGGCTTCGCGTACTGCCCGTTCGGCCCAGTCGGCGTTGCGGCCGCGCAGATCGGCCAGGGAGCGAATGTAGGCGGTGGCGTCGTTCACCAGCTTGCGCTCCATGGCGTTGCCGGGCGCCTTGGCCGGCTTCTCGTCGTTCGCGGCGGGCTCGTCGTCCTTGCCCGGCTCCCGCTCGGGCGTGCCACCCGAACCGCCCAGCTGCACCGGCGTGGCGGCGCCGACGTTGGTGCCCGGCGCCATCGCCGCGACGTGCGAGGCCAACAGAATGTAGGCGCCGGCGCTGGCGGCGCGGGCGCCGCCTGGGCTGACGTAGGTGATGACGGGGACGGGCGAGGCGATGATCGCTTGCACGATCTCACGCATGGCCGAATCCAGACCACCGGGGGTGTCCATGCGCAGCACCACCGCCGCCGCCCCGCGCGCCTGCGCCCCCTTCAACGCCCGGGTGAAGTAGTCGCTGCTGGCCGGGCCGATGGCGCCCCGCAGCTCCAGCTCCACCACCACCGGTCTGGCCAGCGCCAGCGACGCCCAGCCAAACAGCACCATCATCAGCAACCAGCGCCAGCCGCGCATCATGACATCCTCTTCGTGATCACAGCACCTGCCGCTAGAGTAGCCCCTAAAACGCGAACGGGGCCAATCCGGCCCCGTTCCTCGTTGGCATGCCTGCGCGGCTCAGCGGCCGAGCGCTTGCAGCAGACGCTGCTTCACCTCTTCCACCGGCCCCAGGCCGTTGATCGACACATAGCGCGGCGCCTGCGGATCGCCGCTGGCGGCCCAGGACGAGTAGTAGTCGACCAGCGGCTTGGTCTGCTCGTGATAGACCTTCAGGCGCTTGCGCACCGTCTCTTCCTTGTCGTCGTCGCGCTGCACCAGCGGCTCGCCGGTGACGTCGTCCACGCCCTCGACCTTGGGCGGGTTGAAGCGGACGTGATAGACGCGGCCGGAACCGGGATGCACGCGCCGACCGCTCATGCGGCTGACGATCTCCTCGTCGTCCACCTGGATCTCGACCACCACGTCGATCTTGATGCCGTCGGCCTTCAGCGCGTCGGCCTGGGCGATGGTGCGCGGGAAGCCGTCGAACAGATAGCCGTTACGGCAATCGGGCTGGGCGATGCGCTCCTTGACCAGGCCGATGATGATGTCGTCGGACACCAGCCCGCCGGCATCCATGACCTTCTTGGCCTCCAGACCCAGCGGGGTGCCGGCCTTGACCGCGGCACGCAGCATGTCGCCGGTGGAGATCTGCGGGATGCCCAACGCCTCGACGATGAACCCCGCCTGGGTCCCCTTGCCCGCTCCGGGCGGCCCTAAAAGAATGACTCGCATGGCGTCAACCTCTGCATGAAAGGAAAAACTGCTGCGACCGGGGCCGCGCTGCAGCGCGATCCGTCCCGGAGGCCGATATTCTTGTTCGTCGCTTCCGGCCGCCGCCGGCGTTACGCCGATGTCGTCTTGCGGCCGCGGCCGATGAGCGCATGGCGGGCGCTTCAGCAAGGGAGCGAGACGCGGTCACGGCACTGGCGGGCCATGTCTCGCCGACGCCCGCGCGCCGAGGGCGCGGTCAGCCCCAAACCGGCCCCGAGGGTAGCATCCACTGGGAGGCCCTGCAACGCTGGCGCGGGTATTCACCAGGTCAGGCGCGGATATCGAACTGGAAGCGCCGCGTCTCCAGCGGCTGCCCGCCCACCCCGTAGCCGCGCTCGGCGAACCACACCCGGCCACCGCGCGACATCACCACCGCGGTGGAGGCGCGGGTGCCGTAAACATCGCTGGCGATGAACATCGGCGACAGCAGCCGCTCCCACTCCAGCCCCATGCCGGTGGCGGGCAGCTGATCATCGTCGGCCGTGGTGGTGTCGTGCAGCAGATCGAGCAGCGGATCGAGCGCCGGCGCCAGCCCCTGGTCGAGGTAGCGGGCCAGCTTGGCCTTGCCGCGCACCACCTTGGGCCAGGGCGTCTCCAGCAGATGATTGCTGAGCCCGTACAGGCCCGGCGGCAGCGCCCGGCCACCGGCATCGCCGCGATTGGCGTAGCTGAACACGCCGCCAGCGTCGCCGAACACCAGATTGAAGCCGTTGTAGCGATCGCCATCGACCGCCAGATCGCGCAGGATCTCCTCGCCGGGGCGGCGGTCGGCCAGGATCTCGGCCACCAGCAGGCCGCGCGAGCGCATGTCGGCCTGGCGGCCGTTTGGCTCGCGGTAATTGGTGACGACGGCGAAGCGGCCAGTGCGGCTCACCCCCATCCAGGTGCCGCCGGCCTCGAGATCGCGGCCGGCCAGGATTTCCCCGCCCGGCCACCAGTCGGCGCCGGCGCTCGGCCGGCGGTAGTACTCGTCACGATTGGCGGCGATCACCAGCGGATATTCCGGGTGAACGCCGTAGGCGAACAGCAGCAGGCACATCAGCGGCGGCGTAGGGCGGTGAGACCTTTCTCGGTCAGAAGGTAAATCATATCGCCGTCGACCACCGGCGTGGCGACGAAGCCGCCGCCCACGTCCTGGCGGCGCAGCAGCTCGCCGTCGCGGGCCGACAGCCAATTCAGATAGCCCTCGCTGTCGCCGACCAGCACGTAGTCGGCGACCACCGCCGGGCCGGTCAGGGTCAGGCCGCGCAGCTGATCCTGGCGCCAGATCGAAGCGCCACTGAAACGGTCGAACGCCCAGACGCGGTTGGAGGCGTCGGTAACGTAAAGCCGCGCCGGATCGGTCGCCAGCCCGGCATAGGCCGACAGCTCCCGGTCCCAGCGGATGCGGCCGCTGCTGCCGTCGACCGCCGCCAGTCGGCCCTGGTAGCCGACCAGGTAAATGTCGCCGCGGTAGAACACCGGATCGGCGTTGATGTCGACCATGCGCTCCAGATCGGAGCGGCCGCGCGGCTCGGCCACCGTCAGCTCCCACAGCAGCCGGCCATCGCCCGCCGCCAGCCCGATCAGCTTGCCGTTGTTGGTGCCGACCACCACCAAGGCGTTGCCCAGCAGCAGCGGCTTGCTGCTGCCGCGCAGGATCAGCGGCGGCTGGCTCTGCTCGTACATCCAGCGGCGGCGGCCGTTGCTCGGATCCAGTCCGAACACGCGGCCGTCGATGGTGCGCACCACCACCAGCCCGCTGCCGATCACCGGCGGTGCCTGCACCTCGCCGGTGACGCCGGACAGCCACAGCAGCCGGCCGTCGGCGGCGTCCAGACCCACCACTTGGCCGTCGCGCCCGCCCAGCACCACCACGCCCTCGCCGACCGTGGGGCCGCTGGCGAGCGACCGCTCCAGTTCGACCTCCCACAGCGCCTCGCCGCTGCCCGCGTCATAGGCGCCGACCTGGCCGTCGGCACTGGCCAGATACAGCCGGCCGCCGGCCAACGCCGGCCGGAAGCCATAGCCGACGTCCCGCGGCAGGCGCCCGAGCGATACCTTCCAAGCCTGAACGTAGCCGACCTCGGCCCGGTAGTCGCCGGCCGGGGGGGGCGGCGGCAAGTCGGGGCGCGGAGGACTGCTGCCGCAGCCGACCAGCAGCCCGCTCAGCGCCAGGGCGAGCGCCAGGGAAGCCCGTTTCACGAGAGCGGCTCCTCGGCGCCCAGGTCGTTGAGCTTGAGCAGGATCAGGCCGCGACGCTGACCCAGCGTGTCCTGGTCGGCCAACGCGCTGCGGTAGGCCGCCACCGCCTCGTCACGCTTGCCCTGCGCCGCCAGGATGTCGCCGCGCAGCTCCTGATACTGGGAAGCGAAAGCGGCATTGGCCGGCTGCGGATCGATCAGCGCCAGCGCCTCGTCGGCCTTGTCCTGCGCCAGCAGCACCCGCGCCAGGCGCAGGCGAGCGACATGCCGCACCGCGTCGCTATCGGCCTCGTCCAGCGCCCAGCGCAGCCGCACCGCGGCCTGGTCGAGCTGGTCGTGCTCGACGTGGTACTGCGCCAGCCAGAAGGCGGTGAGCGGACCGTAGGCCGTGGAGCCGTACTTCTCCAGCAGCGCCTCGCCGCGCCGCACGCCGGCCTCGGCGGCGTCTTCCTTGCGGATCTCCTCCAGGAAGGCCATGTACTCGGTGGAGGCCGCCTCCGCCCGTTCCCTCTGATACGACTGCCATTGCTGCCAGCCGACCACGGCGATTATGGCGATCACCACGCCGGCGATCACCGAGCGGCCGTTCTCGCGCCACCAGCGCTGCAGGGATTCGAGTTGTTCGTCGTCCGAGGCGTAGCTCACTGCCATCTCCTTTTTCGTTATTCGCCCGCGCGCTTCTCACGGAAGACGCGCGCGAAGGTACTCCACCAACTCGCTCTGCGGGAGGGTGCTCTGCGGGATGTCCTCGCGCAGATGCTTGACGGTGACCGTCCCATCCGCCACCTCGGACTCGGCCAGCACCAGCGCCAGCGCTGCCCCGGATTTGTCCGCCCGCTTGAACTGGCTCTTGAAGCTGCCGCCTCCGCCGTTCACCGTCAAGCGCAAACCGGGCAGCGCGTCGCGCAGCCGCTCGGCCAGGGCCGCCGCGGCCTCGGCGGCGGCGTCGCCCACGGCGACCAGGAACACGTGCGGCGGCTGCGCGACGGGCGCCTGACCGCTCTCCTGCAGCAGCGCCACCAGCCGCTCCACGCCCATGGCGAAGCCCACCGCCGGGGTCGGCTTGCCGCCCAGCTGCTCCACCAGGCCGTCGTAGCGGCCGCCGGCCAGCACCGTGCCCTGGGCGCCAAGGCGGTCGGTCACCCACTCGAACACGGTGCGGCTGTAATAATCGAGCCCGCGCACCAGCCGCGGGTTGAGCTCGTAGCGCAAGCCGGCGGCGTCGAGCATGCGGGTCAGCGCCTCGAAATGGGCGCGCGACTCGGCGTCGAGATAGTCGGGCAGCTTGGGCGCGGCCTCGATCAGGGCCTGCATGTCCGGGTTCTTGCTGTCGAGGATGCGCAGCGGGTTGCTTTCGAGCCGGCGGCGGCTGTCCTCGTCGAGCTGGTCGTAGTGGTCTCGCAGGTACGCCACCAACCGCTCGCGGTACGCCGCGCGCGCCGCAGCGGTGCCCAGCGAGTTGAGCTGCAGGCGCACGTCGTTCAGGCCCAAGGCACGCAGCACGCGCCCGCTCATGAGGATGACCTCGGCGTCGATGTCTGGGCCCTCCATGCCGAACGCCTCCACCCCGATCTGGTGGAACTGGCGCAGCCGCCCCTTCTGCGGGCGCTCGTAGCGGAACATCGGGCCGTGATACCAGAGACGCGGCTGCGCGCCGTGCAGCAGGCCATGCTCCAGGCAGGCCCGCACGCAGCCGGCGGTGCCCTCCGGGCGCAGCGTGATGCTCTCGCCGCCGCGGTCCTCGAAGGTGTACATCTCCTTCTCGACGATGTCGGTGACCTCGCCGATGGACCGGGCGAACAGATCGGTGCGCTCCACCAACGGCAGCCGGATTTCCTGGTAGCCGTAGGCGTTCAGCACCGTCTGCACGGTGTGCTCGACATAGCGCCACAGGGGCGTCTCGGTGGGAAGGATGTCGGCGAAGCCGCGGATACTTTGAATGGCGCCCACCAGGCGGTTCCCCCTTACGGAATCATCAAAACAGCGGAATCGAAAAACTGAATCGTGTCAGTCGGCCGGCACGCTCAGGCGCGCGGCCTTGCCGGGCGCGGCATTCAGCGGCACCGTCTCGCCGCGATAGCGCAGTTCGACCTGGGTCGGATCGCCGACCACCACCGTGAACGGCGCCGGCCCTTGCAGCCGCAGCGTGTTCGGACCGCGCGCCAGCCCCGTGTAGCGGCGGCTGCCATTGGCGGCGCGCACTTCGAGCCACGACTCGCCGCGCACCACCACCGTCAACTCGTCCGAGGCCACCCCGGCCACCGGCGGCTGCTCGATCGCCAGCGGGGCCACAGCCGCTTCCGGCGCGGGCGCCTGCTCGGCCACTGGCGGAGCGACCGCCATCTCAGGCGCCGCCTCGCTCGGCGCCGGCTGCGGCGCGAGCGGCGAGTCGTCCGCGCTCACCGACGGCTCCAGCGCGCTGGGAGCCGGCTGGACCGGCGCGCTGGTAGGAGGCGGTACGCTGGCGGGCGACGACGGCGCATTGGCGTCACCGCCGCCGAACAGGCCGAAGCGGCCGTCCAGCCACAACACCACCGCCGCGAGCAAGACCAGCGCCAGCAGCCACTTGGCCCAGCCGCCGAAGCCGATGCCGTGCTCGACCTGCCGGGGTGCCACCGTCTGCAGCGCCGTCGGCTCCTCCTCCGGCCACCGCCGGCGCAGGGCCGAGAGCACCTCGGCCTCGTCGGCCTCGACCAGGTGGGCGTACGCCTTCATGTAACCGACCACGAACGTGCGCGGCGGCAGCTGATCGAAACGCTCGGCTTCGAGGGCCTCGATCACCGCTGGCTTGAGGTGGAGGCCGTTGGCGACTTCGCGGACCGATAGCTTCTTGTGCTCCCGCGCGGCCCGCAGCATCGCACCGGGGCCGGGACCGCCGTCCTCGGCCGCCGCGGCGAACTCGGGCTCGTGCGAATTGCGGTCAGCGCTCATTGCGTTCGAGCTCTATTAGACGACGCGTCTCTTCGCTATCGGGAAACTTTCGCTTGAGCACCAGTGAATAGCTGGCGACGGCATCGCGGTCGCCCAAGGCGCGAGCGATCTGAATGCCGAGCCAGAGGCTTTCCGCCGTCTGCGGCGCCTGCGCCAGGTAGCGCTGATAATAGAGTTGCGCCGACTCGTCGGAACCGGAGCGATGGCGCAGATCGGCCATGCGCAGCAGTGCCGGCGCGAAATTCGGGTTGGCTTGCAACGCCTTCAGGTAATAGCTCTCGGCGCGATCGTACTGCCCGGCGTTGTACAGGCAGGTGGCGGCGTTGGCGAGCGGCAGCTCAGGGGTGCGGTACAGCGGGTTGGAGGCGGCTTTGTTCAGATACCGCTCCGCCTCCTGAATCTTGCCCCGGCGGCAGAGGAACTGGCCGTAGTTGTTGAGGATGGAGGAATCGTTCGGCGCCAGCGACAGCGCTCTGTCATAGGAATCGAGCGCCTTGTCGCCCTCCCCGAGCCGCTCGTAGAGCACGGCCAGCACGGAGTGGGCGTCGGCATAGCTGGAGTCCTGACGCACCGCCTTCTGCAGCCTGGCCATGGCTTGATCGAACTGGCCCTGCTGCATGTAGGCCACCCCTAGCTGGGTATTGATGCGGGCGGCTTTCTTCTCATCGGCATAGCTGTCGGTCTGTTCCGGCACGTCGGCGGTCACCGCGCAGCCGGCCAGCGCAAGCAGGCCTAACAGCATCAGTCGTCGCATGATCAGATCGACCCCGTTTGCATTTGTTGTTCGCGTCGGAATCGGCGCCGGGTCCGATCCTGCACCCGCCCGACCAGCTGTCCGCAGGCGCCGTCGATATCGTCACCGCGGGTCTTGCGGGTGGTGGTGACGTAGCCGGCGTCCTGCAGGATGCGGGCGAAGCGTTGGATACGCTCGGGCTTGGAGCGGGCGTACCGGGCGCTCGGATACGGATTGAACGGTATCAGATTGATCTTGGACGGAATGCCCCGGAGCAACCGCGCCAGCTCGTGGGCGTGCTCGTCGTGGTCGTTGACGCCGTCGAGCATGACGTACTCCCAGGTGATCCGCCGATGCGGCTTGCCGTCGATATAGTTGCGGCAGGCCGGCAGCAGTTCGGCGATGGGGTACTTCTTGTTGAGCGGCACCAGTTCGTTGCGCAGGGCGTCGTTGGGCGCGTGCAGCGACACCGCCAGGCTGACGTCGGTGACCTCGGCCAGGCGGTACAGGGCCGGCACCACGCCCGAGGTGGAGATCGTCACCCGGCGCTTGGACAGGCCGTAGGCGTCGTCGTCGGTCATCAGGCTGGCGGCGCTGACCACGTTGTTGAAGTTCAGCAGCGGCTCGCCCATGCCCATGAAGACCACGTTGGTGATCTCCCGCCCTTCCGCCTTCAGCGCTTCGGTGGCGAAACGCAGCTGGCCGATGATCTCGGCCACGGACAGGTTGCGGTTGAAACCCTGGGTGGCGGTGGAGCAGAAGCTGCATTCCAGCGCGCAGCCGACCTGGGACGACACGCACAGCGTGCCGCGGTTGGTCTCGGGAATGAAGACGGTCTCGATGGCGTTGCCGCCGTCCAGGCTCAGCAGCCACTTGCGGGTGCCGTCGGCGGAGCGCTGGTCGTAGACCGCCTCGGGCAGGCGCACTTCGGCTGTTTCCTTGAGCTTGGCGCGCAGCGCCTTGCTGAGATCGGTCATGGCGTCGAAATCGGCGACGCCACGCTGGTGGATCCACTTGATCAGCTGCGTAGCCCGGAAGGGCTTTTCGCCGATACCGGCGAAAAACCCTTCCATCGCCTTGCGATCAAGGTCGAGCAGGTTCAGCTTGGCCGGCTGGGCCGGCGGCTGGATGTTAGGCCCGGGGGCAGAGCTCATTGTCTTTGAAGAAAAACGCGATTTCCTGCTTGGCAGTCTCCGGACCGTCCGAACCGTGCACCGCGTTGGCGTCGATGCTCTCGGCGTAGTCGTGACGGAGCGTGCCAGCGGCAGCTTCCTTGGGGTTGGTGGCGCCCATGATCTCGCGGTTCTTGCGGATCGCGTCCTCGCCTTCCAGCACCTGCACCATGACCGGGCCGGAAATCATGAAGTTGACCAGATCCTTGAAGAACGGCCGCTCCTTGTGGACAGCGTAGAAGCCTTCGGCCTGCTCGCGGCTGAGGTGCACCATCTTGGCGGCGATGATCTTCAGGCCGGCGCGTTCGAACCGGGTGTAGATCTCGCCGATCACGTTCTTGGCAACGGCATCCGGCTTGATGATGGAGAGAGTGCGTTCTACCGCCATGGTCGACTCCTTAACTGACAGCATTGTGGCCCGGTGAAACGCGCAAGCCCGCGATCGGCGGGCTTGGCGGTGGCGCCGTAGTGTAGCGGCTGCGCGAAAACCGGGCTAGCGCGCCGTCGCCTAGATCGCGAAGCTCTCGCCGCAGCCGCAGGTTCCCTTGGCGTTGGGGTTGTTGAAAGCGAAGCGCTGATTCAGCCCCTCGCGCACGTAGTCCACCTCCACGCCCTGCAGGAACGGCAGGCTCTTGCCGTCCACCACGACCTTCACGCCGTGCTGCTCGAACACGGTGTCGTTGGCGCCGACTTCGGTGGCGCCGTCCACCGTGTAGCTGAGTCCGGAGCAGCCGCTGGGCTTGACCCCCAGCCGCAAGCCGACCAGCCCGGGCTGCTTGGCCATCAGGCGCTGAATCTGCTTGGCCGCTTGTTCCGTCAGCGTGATCGCCATGGGCATCACCTCTTTCATTGGATTATCGATTCGAATCACCAGCTTGCAGCGCCGCCTTGAGCGCATCCTCGACCACCAGCGCCACACCGCGCTCCGCCGCCGACAGCTGCAGCCCCTCGGCCAACTCCAGGCCGGTTATCGCCAGGGCCTGTTCGACCGTAGCGCCGGTCAGGCGCTCGCACAATGCCTCGGCGCAGGCGATCGCCGACGGGCCGCCGAACACTTCGAAGCGGGCGTCGTCGATGCGCCGCTCCCGTAGCCGCAGCCACAGCAGCACCAGCGTGCCGGCGCGCACGTTGCCGGCGCTGCCGTGCGCATAACCCGCCTCGGGCCGCGGGCGTCCGCCGCGCGACGGCTTGCGGAAACGCGCCTCGACCGCCGGCGGCAGCTCGGTAACCACCTCAACCATGCGCCGCCGCTCCGTTGCCGTACAGTTCTTCGAGCGAGCGGCCGGCCAGATAGCCCTGCCATACCGGCGACAAGGCCCGCAAGCGCTCGACACCCGCTTTCAGCATTTGGACTGCCAAGTCGACGTCTTGTTCCGTGCTGAACCGCCCCAGGCTCAGGCGCAGGCTGGCGTGGGCCAGCTGCTCCGGCACGCCCATCGCCCGCAGCACGTGCGAGGCCGCGCCGCTGGCGCTGCTGCAGGCCGAGGTGGTGGACGCCGCCAGGCCGTCCAGCTCGGCGGCCAGCGCCTGGCCGTGCACGCCGACGAACGCCACGTTGAGAATGTGCGGACTGCCGTCCTCGCGCCCGTTGCGCAGCACGCCGCCGATGGCGCTGAGCCCGTCCCACAGCCGCTGCCGCAGCGCCCGCAGGCGCGCGACGTCCTGCGCGCCCTCCAGGCGCGCCAGCCGATAGGCCTCGCCCATGCCCACCGCCTGGTGCACCGGCACCGTGCCGGGACGCACGCCGCTCTCCTGCTCGCCGCCCCACAGTAGCGGCTGCACGCGGATGCGCGGGTGGCGGCGCAGGTACAGCGCGCCGATCCCCTTCGGCCCGTACAGCTTGTGGGCCGACAGCGACAGCAGGTCGACGCCGAGCGCGTCGACGTCGATCGGCAACCGGCCGGCGGCCTGCACCGCGTCGACATGCAGCAGGATACCGGTCGCCTTCACGACCCGGGCGATCTCCTCGATCGGATGGGTCACGCCGGTTTCGTTGTTGACATACATGACCGACACCAGCGCGGTGTCCGGCCGCAGCGCGGCCGCCAGGCGCTCGAGGTCGAGCGAGCCGTCCCGCTCCACCTCCAGCTGAGTCACGGCGAAGCCCTCGGCCGCCAGTCGGGCGCAGGGCGCGAGCACCGATTTGTGCTCGGTGCGCACCGTCACCACGTGCCGGCCGCGGGTCGGTCCGTAGAAACGGGCCACGCCGAGCACCGCCAAGTTGTTGGCTTCGGTCGCGCCCGAGGTCCAGATGAGCTCCTCCGGCGCGGCGTTGATCAGCGCCGCCACTTCGGCCCGCGCTTCCTCCACCGCCAGCGCCGCTCTCCGGCCGTAGCGGTGGGTGCTGGCGGCGTTGCCGAAGCCGCTGTCGGCGTCCAGCCACTCGAGCATGCGCTCGCGCACCCGCGGGTCGACCGGCGTGGTGGCGGCGTTGTCGAGATAGACCGGGCCGACCCGCTCAGCCATCGGCTCTGCGCTCCGCCGGCTTAGGCCGGTCCGACGGCCGCGAGTCGCCCAGTCCGAAGCAATCGCAATCGAGATCGGGCAGGTCGACGTCGTCCAGCTTGCCGCCGAGATGGCGCACCGCCCGGCACATCTCCGTCAGCCGCTGGTCGGTGGCGTGGATGTGATCGAGGATGGCGTTGATGGCGTTGGCGATCGGGTCGGCCATGTCCTGGGTGGCGCCGTAGGCGTCGAAACCGATGCGCGCCGCCACCTGCTCCCGCTGCTCGCGCTGCTGGCGGCGCTCGCCGCGCGGGGTCGCGATCCGCGCCGGGATGCCGACCACCGTCGCACCCGGCGGCACTTCCTTGAGCACCACCGCGTTCGAGCCGACCCGGGCGTGATCGCCGATCTTGATCGGCCCCAGGATCTTCGCCCCGGCGCCCACCACCACATCATTGCCCAAGGTGGGATGGCGCTTGCCCGGGCTCCAGCTGGTGCCGCCCAGGGTCACGCCGTGATAGATCGTGCAGTCGTCGCCGATTTCCGCGGTCTCGCCGATCACCACGCCCATGCCGTGGTCGATGAAGAAGCGCCGGCCGATGCGGGCGCCGGGATGGATCTCGATGCCGGTCAGCCAGCGGGCGATCATGCCGAGGAAGCGCGCCAGCCAGCGCAGCCGGTGGTTCCATAGCCAGTGGTTGAGCCGGTGCAGCAGCACCGCGTGGAAGCCCGGATAGCAGGTGAGCACCTCGAAGGCGTTACGTGCCGCCGGGTCGCGCTCCATCACGCAGCGTATGTCTTCTCTGAGCCTCGCGAACATAGACGAAAATCCTTACCGGACAGGCCTTGATTGGGGACGAAAGGCCGACAGGAGCCTACCGCGCTGCGACCGAGGCGGCAGACTCCTTGCTACAGAGCTGATCAGGGCGAGGTAGGTGCTCGGACATAGCGTCAAAGATTAGCGATTTCCAACGCAGCTGCCTACACGCTAGCGCGTCAGGCGCGCCTCGATGGCGGCCAGCATGCCGCGCAGCACGTCCACCTCGACGCTGTCGGGGCGGGCGCGGTTGAACAGATGGCGCAGGCGCCGCATCAACAGCTCGCCATTGTGCCGATGCAGGAACCCCGTCTGATCCAGCACCCGCTCCAAGTGCCGGTAGAACCCTTCCAGGTGCTCCACCGGAGCCGGCGGCTCGCCCTCCTCGGCGGCGACCGCCGGCGCCTGCCCCGAGGCCAGGAACAGCTCGTAGGCCGCCACCTGCACCGCGAACGCCAGGTTCAGCACGCCGAACTCCGGGTTGCTGGGAATGTGCACCGTGTACTGGCACATATCCAGCTCGGCGTTGGTCAGCCCGGTGTTCTCGCGGCCGAACACCAACGCCACCGGCCCGCGCGCGCTCTCGCGCACCGCCAGCTCGGCGAACTCGCGCAGCGCCAGGCTGGGGCCGCTCATGCGGCGCGTGCGGGCGGTAAAGCCGGCGACCAGGCGCGCCCCGGCCAGCGCCGGCGCCAGCTCGGCGTGCACCCGCGCCGCCTGCAGCACGTCGTTGCCGTGGGTGGCGTTGGCCTCGGCCTGAGGATCCGGGAAGCGGGCGGGCGCCACCAGCTCCAGGCGCGATAGCGCCATCGTTTTCATCGCCCGGGCGGCGAAGCCGATGTTGCCGGGATGGGTGGTGCCGACCAGCACGATGCGGATGTTGTCGAGACTCATGCAATTTCGATAACCGTGTGAGACGCGTCCGGCCTAATGGTAGAGCGTATCGCGGCGGCCGACATGGACAGGGCGCGTCGTCAGCCCTATAACCTCGGCGAGCTTGCTGGTATCCTATCGGCCCTTCCGTCAGCTCTGGCCACCGTCCGCCCATGCATCCAATGGTCAACATCGCCGTGCGCGCCGCACGCAGCGCCGGCAACATCATCACCCGCTACATGGACCGGCTCGACACGCTCACGGTCGAGACCAAGGGCCGCAACGACTTCGTCAGCGAAGTCGACCGCATGGCCGAGCAGGAAATCATCGCGGTGCTGCGCAAAGCCTATCCCGACCACGCCATTCTCGGCGAGGAGACCGGCTTGACCGAGGGCGACGAGTATCAGTGGATCATCGATCCGCTGGACGGCACCACCAATTTCCTGCACGGCGTGCCGCATTTCGCGGTGTCGATCGCGCTGCGGGTGCGCGGCCGGCTGGAGGTCGGCGTCGTGTACGACCCCGTCCGCCAGGAACTGTGGACCGCCCACCGCGGCGGCGGCGCCACGCTGGAGGGCCGGCGCATCCGCGTATCCAAGCTGCCCGATCTGGAGGGCGCGCTGCTGGGTACCGGCTTCCCGCACAAGGCGCAGCAGCACATGGACGCCTACCTGAACATGTTCAAGGCGCTGGCCAAGCACGCGGCCGACATCCGCCGGCCCGGCGCGGCCGCCCTGGACCTGGCCTACGTGGCCGCCGGGCGGTTGGACGGTTTCTGGGAGATCGGCCTGCAGCCGTGGGACATGGCGGCCGGCCTGCTGCTGATCCAGGAAGCCGGCGGCGTGGTCGGCGACTTCACCGGCGGCCCCAACCACTTCAAGAGCGGCAACGTGGTGGCGGGCAATCCGCGCATCTTCGCGCAGATCATCCGCGAGATCAGGCCGCACTGTACCCCGGATCTGCTGCGCTAGCGGCGGCTCCGCCGCCCGCGGCCGCCGCAAGTACCACGACGTCGAGCTGAAGACCTGGACGCCAGACGAGATCGCCGAGATCGACGCCCGGTACGCGGCCGAAGCTCCCCGCGGTGCCGAACCGCGCTGGTGGGAGGACGTCGACGAGGGCGACAGCCTGGGACCGCTGACCAAGGGTCCGCTGACCGTCACCGACATGATCTGCTGGCACGTCGGCATGGGCATGGGCCTCTACGGGGTTCGCCCGCTGCGGCTGGGCTGGCAGAACCGCCGGCGCATCCCCCGCTTCTACACCCCGGACGCGCAAGGGATCCCCGACGTCGCGCAGCGCGTGCACTGGGATCCCGAGGCCGCCCGCAACGCGGGCAACCCCACCACGTTCGACTACGGCCGGATGCGGGAGACGTGGCTGATCCACCTGTGCACCGACTGGATGGGTGACGACGGCTGGCTGTGGAAACTCGACTGCGAGTTCCGTCGCTTCAACTACGTCGGCGACCTGCACACCATCACCGGCACGGTGGTGCGCAAGTACCTGGCCGACGGCAACCGGCCCGCCGTCGACGTCGACCTCGCCGCCACCAACCAACGCGGTGAGGTGACCACCCCCGGACACGCCACCATCCTGCTGCCGAGCCGGCGCCACGGGCCGGTGCGGCTGCCCGAGCCACCCGGCGGCGCCGACACGCTCGCCGGTGTGCTGCAGGCCGCGATCGCGGAGTTCGAGAACCGATGAGCCCGGATCCCGGCCCGCCCGCACCGCCGTACGCCGACGTCCCCGGCCTGCGGGTGGCCCTCGACGGGCCGGTGCTGCGGCTCACCCTCGACCGCGAGGAACGGCGCAACGCGGTCAACGACGTGATGGTCGACGCGATGGTGGCCGCGATCGCTGCGTCCAACACCGACGAGCGGGTGCGCGTCATCGCGCTGGACGCGGCCGGCCCCAACTTCTGCGCGGGCTCGGATCTGGTCGCCAACACCACCCGGTCCGGCCCCAGGCCGCGCGTGGGCAGCACGCAACGGCGCCTGCCGCACAAGGCGAACCGGTTGATCGCGGTGATGACCGAGACCCAGGTGCCGATCGTCGCCGTGGTGCGGGGCTGGGCCACCGGGCTGGGGTTCCACCTGGCGCTGGCGGCCGACTTCTGTGTCGCGGCCACCGATGCCCGGTTCTGGGAGCCGTTCCTGGCGCGCGGGTTCACTCCCGACAGCGGCGCGACGTGGCTGCTGCCCCGGCTGATCGGCCTGGCCCGCAGCCGCCGGCTGCTCATGCTCGGCGAGGAGATCACCGGTGCCACCGCCGCGGAGTGGGAGATCATCCACGCCGCCCACCCGCCCGACGAACTGGACCGCGCCGCCGAAAAGCTGGTCGACCGACTGGCGAACGCCCCGACGGTCGCGCTGGGCCTGACCAAGTGGCTGCTGCACACGTCGGCCGGGCTGGACCTGGACCGGCAGCTGCACAACGAGGCGATGGCGCTCGAACTCGCTTTCCGCAGCGAGGATTTCAAGGAAGGACTGGCCGCATTCCGGGAGAAACGCGAAGCACGGTTTCGGGGTCGATGAACACACGATTGAACGTCACCGCCGACACTCCGGTCGCCGACGTCGTCGCCGCCGTCGAGGACTGGGTCGCCACCCACGTGCCCGAGCGGTGGCGCGCGGCGGCCGCCGAGGGCCCGGCCGCGCTGCGTGCGGTCCGCTCCCCCGATGAGTACCGGGCGTGGTACCCGACGTTCGCCCACTCGGGCCTGGTGGTGCCCACCTGGCCACCGGAGTACGGCGGGCTCGGGCTCGATCCCGAGGTCGCCCGCGCCGTCGAGCGGGTGCTGGCGCCGCTGCGGCTGACCCGGCTGAACCCGCTGGGCCTCAACAACGCCGCGGCGGCGCTGTTCAGCCACGGCACCGAGGAGCAGCGGCGGCGCTTCCTGCCGCCGATCGTGCGCAACGAAGAAGTGTGGTGTCAGCTGTTCAGCGAGCCCGGCGCCGGGTCGGACCTCGCCTCGCTGGCCACCCGCGCGGTGCGCGACGGCGACGACTGGGTGGTGACCGGCCAGAAGGTGTGGACCACCTGGGCCGACGTCGCCGACTTCGCGATCCTGTTGGCCCGCACCGACCCCGACGCCCCCAAGCACGCCGGCATCACCTACTTCGCGCTCGACATGCACCAGCCCGGCGTCACGGTGCGCCCGCTGCGCCAGATCACCGGTGAGGCCGAGTTCAACGAGGTGTTCCTCGACGGCGCCCGGATCCCCGACGCGTACCGCATCGGTGCGGTCAACGACGGCTGGCGGGTCAGCGCGTCGACGTTGTCCAGCGAGCGGCAGATGGTGTCCGGCTCGGGATCCGGCGGGATGGGCCGGCTGGGCGGCTCCAGCGCCGAACGGCTGATCGAGGTGGCCAAGGCCAACGGCCGCTGGGACGACCCGGTGGTGCGCACCAAGGTGATGCGGCTGTGGGCGCAGGAGAGGATCCGCGCATGGACCAACGAGCGTGTCCGGCAGGCGCTTTCGGCGGGTCAGACCCCGGGGCCGGCGTCCTCGATCGGCAAGGTGCATCAGGCCACCCTCAATCAGCAGATCCAGGATCTGATGGTGGACCTGCTGGGCACCGCCGCGCTGGCCTGGGAGCCTTCCGAGAACCCCGACGCGCTCCCCCGCGAGGTGCACGGCATGCTGCGCAGCCTGGCCAACAGCACCGAGGGCGGTACCACCGACATCAACAAGAACATCCTCGGCGAGCGGGTGCTCGGCCTGCCCAAGGAGCCGGATCCGTGGAAAGCTAAGCCCTGGAAGGACATTCCCAGATCGTGAGCAGGCCATGACCGACTATCAGCGGCTCGTCGTCGAAAAGGACGGCCACATCGGCTGGCTGATCCTCAACCGGCCCGAGGCGGGGAACGCCTTCGACGCGCGCATGCTCGACGAACTGGAACTGGCCTGGGCCGAACTCGACGCCGACCCCGAGGTGCGGGTGATCGTCAACACCGCCAACGGCAAGCCGTTCTGCACCGGCATGGACGTCGTGCAGGTGGCCCGGGACAAGGAGGCGATGCGGCGGCACTCCCGGCGCACCCGCGACGCCGAGCTGAAGATCTCGGCCTGGCACTGCGGGGTCGCCAAGCCGGTGATCGCCGCGGTCAACGGGGTGTGCGCCGGCGGCGGCCTGCATCTGGTCGCCGACGCCGACATCGTGATCGCGGCGGAGTCGGCGACCTTCCTCGATCCGCACGTCTCGGTCGGTCAGGCCGTCGCCTACGAGGCGATCACCCTGCTGCGCAAATCCCCGATGGAGGCGATCACCCGGATGGCCTTGTGCGGCCGGGGCGAACGGATCTCGGCACACCGCGCCTACCAGCTGGGGATCCTGTCCGAGGTGGTGCCCGACGACCGGCTTCGGGACGCCGCGGCCGCACTCGCGGCCAGGATCGCGGCCAACTCGCCGAGCGCGGTGCAGGCCACGAAGAAGGCGCTATGGCATGCGCTGGAGGTCGGGCTGAGCCAGGCCCGCGCCGATGCGATGGAGGTTCGGTGGAACAACACGTCCCCTATCAGCGGTTGATCGTCGAACGCCGGGGACCGGTCGGTTGGATCATCAACAACCGGCCGGATCGGCTCAACGCCTACGACTCGGTGATGCGCGCCGAGTTCCCCCGCGCCTGGGCCGAACTCGACCGTGACCCGCAGGTGCGGGTGATCGTGCACACCGGCAACGGGCGGGCGTTCTGCGCCGGCGCGGATGTCTCGGATCTCGACGCCACGGGCATCGAGCAGTTCCGGGAGACCATGCGCACCCTGGACCTGCGGCTGACCGCCTGGCACATGAACGTCGGCAAGCCGGTGATCACCGCCGTCAACGGGGCGTGCGCCGGCGGCGGGCTGCACTGGGTGACCGACGCCGACATCGTCATCGCGGCCTCCGACGCCACCTTCGTCGACCCGCACGTCAGCCTCGGGCAGGTCAGCGCGCTGGAGACGATCGGCCTGATGCGCCGCATGCCCGCCGAGGCGGTGTTCCGCATGGCGCTGGTGGGCAGCCACGAACGGCTGACCGCACAACGCGCCTACGAACTCGGCATGATCAGCCAGGTCGTCGATCCGCCCGAGCGACTGCGGGAGGTCGCCCAGGAGCTCGCCGAGAAGATCGCGCGCAACTCGCCCGCCGCGATGCGGGCCACCAAGCGCGCGCTGTGGGGCGCGTTGGAGCACGGGCTGACCGACGCCTGCCGGGAGGGCGCGAAACACCTGACGTCGATGTGGGGACATCCGGACCAGGACGAGGGGCCGCGGGCGTTCGCCGAGAAGCGCACCCCGCAATGGCAGCCGCTGGAGGTCGAGTCGTGACGCTCGCCGATCTGCTCGACGGCGTACCGGAGATCGCGGTACACACGCTGCGCGCCGATGTGTCGCGCGACGCGCTGACGGCCAGCGCCGACCGGCTCGCCGCGGTGCTCGGCGACCTCGGATTGTCGACCGGCGCGGTGGT